>NZ_JAVHXC010000005.1:0-326773 GCF_032248695.1 Dietzia sp. CH92
TGCTGGCTCGTCGTACACCGGCCGCGCCGCAGGGCCCTCGGTTCGTCGCCGTCGATGGCCCCGGCGGCCCTGGCGGGCAGAGGGCCAGCGCGAGTCGCCTGACTTATGCTGCCCTTCCGGCTCGCGCTGGGGCGGTGCCCGCTTTCGGCGGGGGTGCGCTGGCGGTGTGGTCCATCGAGCCAGCGCGGGTCAAGCAGGCATCGTAAGTCCGCCCGGGTGTGCTGGCTCGTCGTACACCGGCCGCGCCGCAGGGCCCTCGGCTCGTCGCAGTCGATGGCTCCGGCGGCCACGGCGGGCATAGGGCCAGCGCGAGTCGCCTGACTTGCGCTGCCCTTCCGGCTCGCGCTGGGGCGGTGCCCGCTTTCGGCGGGGGTGCGCTGGCGGTGTGGACCATCGAGCCAGCGCGGGTCAAGCAGGCATCGTAAGTCCGCCCGGGTGTGCTGGCTCGTCGTACACCGGCCGCGCCGCAGGGCCCTCGGCTCGTCGCAGTCGATGGCTCCGGCGGCCACGGCGGGCATAGGGCCAGCGCGAGTCGCCTGACTTGCGCTGCCCTTCCGGCTCGCGCTGGGGCGGTGCCCGCTTTCGGCGGGGGTGCGCTGGCGGTGTGGACCATCGAGCCAGCGCGGGTCAAGCAGGCATCGTAAGTCCGCCCGGGTGTGCTGGCTCGTCGTACACCGGCCGCGCCGCAGGGCCCTCGGTTCGTCGCCGTCGATGGCCCCGGCGGCCCTGGCGGGCAGAGGGCCAGCGCGAGTCGCCTGACTTATGCTGCCCTTCCGGCTCGCGCTGGGGCGGTGCCCGCTTTCGGCGGGGGTGCGCTGGCGGTGTGGTCCATCGAGCCAGCGCGGGTCAAGCAGGCATCGTAAGTCCGGCTGGGTGTGCTGGCTCGTCGTACGCCGGCCGGGCCGCAAAGGCCCTCGACCCGACCCCGCGAGCGCCCCCCTCAGTCCTCCGCGGCCGCCCAGTCGAGCGTCCGCTCCACCGCGTCGTTCCACCGCGCCAGCAGCCGCTCGCGCTCCTGCTCGGACATCTGCGGAGACCACCGGCAGTCCTCCCGCCACAGCTCGCGCAGCCGGTCGGGGGAGTCCCACTGACCCACCGCGAGGCCGGCGGCGAACGCGGCCCCGAGCGCGGTCGTCTCGGTGACCTCGGGTCGGATGACGTCCACCCCGAGGATGTCGGCCTGGAACTGCATGAGGTAGTCGTTGACCACCATCCCGCCGTCCACCCGCAGCGAGTCGGCGGACTCACCGGCGTCCGCGGCCATCGCGTCGGTCATCTCACGCGTCTGGAACGCGGTCGCCTCCAGCGCCGCGCGGGCCAGGTGCGCGCGCGTGTGGAAGCGGGTCAGCCCCACCATCGCGCCTCGAGCATCCGGCCGCCACCGCGGCGCCAACAGCCCTGAGAACGCGGGGACGAGATAGCAGTCCCCGTTGTCCTCGAGCGATTTGGCCAGCCCCTCCGTCTCGTCAGCGGTGGAGATCACCCCGAGGTTGTCGCGGAGCCACTGCACCAGCGACCCCGCCACGGCCACGGACCCCTCGAGCGCGTACACCGGCTCGCTGTCCCCGAGCTTGTACGCCACCGTCGTGAGCAGACCGTTCTCGCTGAACTGCGGCGTGGGGCCGGTGTTCAGCAGCAGGAACGCGCCCGTCCCGTAGGTGTTCTTGGCCTCGCCCGGGTCGAAGCAGGTCTGCCCGAACATCGCCGCCTGCTGATCTCCGAGGATCCCCGCGATGGGCGTCCCGCCGAACATCCGCCGTTCGGTCACATGGCCCAGCACCCCGGAGGAGGGGACGATCTCCGGCAGCATCGCGCGGGGGACGCCGATCTCGCGACAGAGGTCCTCACTCCACTCCAGCGTCCGCAGATCCATCAACAACGTGCGCGACGCGTTGGTGACGTCGGTGACGTGGAGGGCCTCCTCGTCGTCGTCACCCCCACGGCTCCCACCGGTGAGGTTCCACACCAGCCACGAATCGATGGTCCCGGCCAGCAACTCCCCGGCCTCGGCGCGTTCCGTCCCGCGCTCGCCCCGCGCGTCGAGGTGGTCGAGGATCCACCTGATCTTGGGACCGGCGAAGTAGGTCGACAGGGGCAGGCCGGTGACGTCGCGGAAGCGGTCGTCGCCGTCCGGGTGGCCCTCGGCCAGGCGCGCACAGATCCCCGACGTGCGGGTGTCCTGCCACACGATCGCGTTGTAGACGGGCTCCCCGGTCGCCCGGTCCCACACCACGGTCGTCTCCCGCTGGTTGGTGATGCCGATCGCGGTCACCGCCGCCGGCTCGAGGTCCACCCGGCCCGCCACCTGGCCCATCGCGGTGCGCACGTTCTCCCAGATCTCGGCCGGGTCGTGCTCCACCCAGCCCGCGCGGGGCAGGATCTGCCGATGCTCCACCTGGACGGTCGCCGCGGGGACCGGTATGCCCTGGTTGTCGAAGAGGATCGCCCGCGTCGACGTGGTGCCCTGGTCGATCGCCAGAATGTAGGTGTTGCCAGTCACACGCCCAAGACTACGTCCGCCCGCGCGTAGAGTCGGGGCCGACCGGCCGGAACCGACGCCCGGCCGCGGAGGGAGCGTCCATGCCCACGACAAGGTCCCGATCCGTCCTCGGACCCGACCGCCGCGCCGAGGCGTGGCGCAGGTTGGAAGAGGACACCTTCGACGTCGTGGTGGTGGGTGGCGGGGTGGTCGGTACGGGCAGCGCCCTGGACGCCGCCACCCGCGGACTGAACGTGGCGCTCGTCGAGGCGCGCGACTTCGCCGCGGGCACCTCCTCGCGCAGCTCCAAGATGTTCCACGGCGGGCTGCGCTACCTCGAACAGCTCGACTTCGGGTTGGTCGCCGAGGCGCTCCACGAGCGCGAACTGAGCATGACGCGGCTCGCGCCGCACCTCGTCACCCCGCTGAAATTCCTCTTCCCCCTCACCCGCCGGTTCTGGGAGCGTCCGTACATGGCCGCCGGGTTCGTCCTCTACGACGTGATGGGCGGCGCCAAGAGCGTTCCCCCGCAGAAGCACTACAGCCGTGCCGGCGCCCGCCGCATCGCCCCGGGGCTGAGGGAGGACGCCGTCGTCGGCGGGATCCGCTACTGGGACACCCTCGTCGACGACGCCCGACACACGCTCACCCTCGCGCGCACGGCCGCCCTCCACGGCGCGGTCGTGGCCAACTCGACGCAGGTGATCGGGTACCTCCGCGAGGGCGGCCGGGTCGCCGGCGTCCGCGTCCGGGACGCCGAGACCGGCAGGGAGACCGACGTCCGCGCCGGGGTGGTGCTCAACGCGGCCGGCGTGTGGACCGATCAGCTCCAGCGGATGCTCGGCGAGGAGGGTGGTTTCACCGTCCGGGCGTCCAAGGGTGTGCACATCGTCGTGGACCGCGACAAGGTGGACTCGGAGGCGGCGCTGATCCTGCGCACCGAGAAGTCCGTGCTGTTCGTCATCCCGTGGGGCGAGTACTGGATCATCGGCACCACCGACACGGACTGGCAGCTGGACCTGGCCCACCCGGCGGCCACCGGCGCGGACATCGAGTACATCCTCGGCCACGTCAACGCCGTGCTCACCGACCCGATCCGTCGCGAGGACGTGCGCGGAGTCTACGCGGGGCTGCGTCCCCTGTTGTCGGGCGGCGCGGACTCCACCGCCAAGCTCTCCCGCGAGCACGCGGTGATGACCGTCGCGCACGGCGCCGTGGTGGTGGCCGGCGGCAAGTACACCACCTACCGCGTGATGGCCGCGGACGCGGTCGACGCCGCGGTCGCCGAACTGGGGGAGCGGGCCGCGTCGGTGCCCCCGTCGACCACCGAGCGGATCCCTCTCCTGGGGGCCGACGGCTACCCGGCGATGGTCAACCGCGCGGACCGGATCGCCGACCACTACGAGATCCGCGAGGAGCAGATGACGCACCTGCTCGGCCGCTACGGGAGCCTGGCCGAGGACGTGCTCGACCTGGCGGCCGACCGTCCCGACCTGCTCGATCCCGTCGGCGGGGCCGAGCGGTACCTGCGCGTGGAGATCGTGCACGCCGCCCTGGCGGAGGCGGCCCTGCACCTCGAGGACGTCCTGGTCCGCCGCACGCGGATCTCGATGGAGTACCAGCACGGGGGCGCGGACTGCGCGCGGGAGGTCGCCGACCTCATGGCCGGGGTGCTGGGGTGGGACGAGGACCGCGTCGCGCGCGAGGTGGACCTGTTCGAGCGGCGGGTCGCCGCGGAGCGGGCGAGCCAGGTGTCGGGGTCCGACGACGAGGCGGACCGGTTCCTCAGGGGTGTGCCCGAGGTCCGGGAGTTCCTGGTGGACGCGGCGTTCGATCCCGCCAGCGCGGAGCCCGTGGTCGAGACCTCGGCCGGCCGGGGGAGCTGAGACCCGCCGTCGCCGGGAAGAAGGCCCCCACACGCGCGAAATCCGCTACTCCGGCCCGGGATCCGCTACGCCTGCTGGGGTAGCGGATCCGGAGGGGGAGTAGCGGATTCCGGGTGGGGTGGTTCGTCGACGGCGCGGACGGGTCGCCCCCGCGCCGTCAGCAGATCACTTGATCTCGCAGAGCACGGTCCCCTGGGTGACGGCGGCGCCGGCGTCTACGGACAGGTCGGTGATGACGCCGTCCTTGTGCGCGGTGACCGGGTTCTCCATCTTCATGGCCTCGAGCACGGCGACGAGCTCGCCGGCCTTGACCTCCTGGCCCTCCTCGACCGCGACCTTGACGACGGTGCCCTGCATGGGGGCCGACACGGCGTCACCGGACGCGGCCGCGCCGGCGGCACCGCCGCGGGTACGGGCCTTGGCCTTGCGGCGGACGGTGCCGCCGGCGTGCGAGCCACCGAACGCCAGGTCGCCGGGCAGGGAGACCTCGACGCGACGGCCGTCGACCTCGACGACGACCTTCTTGCGCTCGACGGGCTCGTCGTCATCGGCCGGGGCGCCGGTGGGCGTCCACGGCTCGATCGGGTTCTCCCACTCCTCCTCGATCCACTTGGTGTAGACGTCGAAGCTCTTGCCGTCACCGACGAACGCCGGGTTGGCGACGATGTGCTGGTGGAACGGCAGGACCGTGGCCATGCCCTCGATCTTGTACTCGGCCAGGGCGCGGGCCGAGCGGGCCAGCGCCTGGTCGCGGTCCTCGCCCCACACGATGAGCTTGGCGAGCATGGAGTCGAACTGGCCGCCGATGGTGTCGCCCTGCTCGACGCCGGAGTCGACGCGGACGCCCGGGCCGTTGGGCTCGTGGTAGCCCGTGATGGTGCCGGGGGCGGGGAGGAAGTTGCGGCCGGCGTCCTCGCCGTTGATGCGGAACTCGAACGCGACGCCGCGGGGCTCGGGGTCCTCGGTGAACTCGAGCACCTCACCCTCGGCGATCTTGAACTGCTGCAGCACCAGGTCGATGCCGGCGGTCTCCTCGGTGACGGGGTGCTCCACCTGGAGGCGGGTGTTGACCTCGAGGAAGGAGATGGTGTCGCCCTGGACCATGTACTCGACGGTGCCGGCGCCGTAGTAGCCGGCCTCCTTGCAGATGGCCTTGGCGGAGTCGTGGATGCGCTTGCGCTGGTCGTCGGTCAGGAACGGCGCGGGGGCCTCCTCGACGAGCTTCTGGAAACGACGCTGCAGGGTGCAGTCGCGCGTACCGGCGACGATGACGTTGCCGTGCTGGTCGGCGAGGACCTGCGCCTCGACGTGGCGGGCCTTGTCGAGGTACTGCTCGACGAAGCACTCGCCGCGGCCGAACGCGGCGACGGCCTCACGGGTGGCCGACTCGAAGAGCTCGGCGACCTCCTCCATCTTGTGGGCGACCTTCATGCCGCGCCCGCCACCGCCGAAGGCGGCCTTGATGGCGATGGGCAGGCCGTACTGCTCGGCGAACTTGACGACCTCGTCCGCGTTGGCGACGGGGTCCTTGGTGCCGGCGGCCATGGGGGCGTTGGCCCGCTCGGCGATGTGGCGGGCGGTGACCTTGTCGCCCAGGTCGCGGATGGCCTGCGGCGGGGGACCGATCCAGATGAGGCCGGCGTCGATGACGGCCTGGGCGAAGTCGGCGTTCTCGGACAGGAAGCCGTAGCCGGGGTGGATCGCGTCGGCGCCCGACTTGGCGGCGGCGTCGAGGATCTTGTCGAAGACCAGGTAGGACTCGGCGGAGGTGGTGCCACCGAGGGCGAAGGCCTCGTCGGCCAGCTTGACGAACAGGGCGTCGGCGTCGGGCTCGGCGTACACGGCCACGCTGGCCAGGCCGGCGTCCTTCGCCGCACGGATCACACGGACGGCGATCTCGCCGCGGTTGGCGACGAGGACCTTGGTGATGTGAGAGCTGGCATGACTGGGCACTCAGGGCCTCCTGGAGATGGACGTCTTTACTGGCGGTCGGCCGGGAGGCCCACCGAGTTCTTCCGCAGTCTAATGAGAGGCCCACCTCATGTGTGGTGTTGGGGTCGGCGGGTCGACCCCCGTCGGCGGCCCCCGACGGCGCGTGGGCAGGGTGACCTGCGAGTTCCGGACGGGGGTGGCGGGGGTCAGCCGCGCAGTTCGGGGCGCCAGACGCGGTGCGCGTTGATCCCGGCCGCCTCCAGCAGGCGGCGCAGCAGCGGCAGGCTGAGCCCGATCACGCTCGAGGGGTCGCCCTCGATCCGGTCGATGAACCAGCCGCCGAGCGATTCGATCGTGAACGCGCCCGCGCATTCCAGGGGCTCGCCGGTGCGCAGGTACACGTCGAGGTCGGCGTCGGACGGGGCGCCGAAGTGCACCGTGGTGTCGGAGGTGTCCGAGTCGGAGAAGGTCACGGTGTAGGGGGTGTCGCCGGCGAGGTCGGCGACGATGAGCGCGTGCCCGGTGAGCAGGACGCCGTGACGACCGCGCATCGTGTGCCACCGCTCGAGCGCGCGCTCGTAGGTGTGCGGCTTGCCCTCGAGGCGGCCGTCGACCAGGAGCATGGAATCGCACCCCACCACGACGAGGGTGTCCGACCCGGCGGACCGTGCCTCGGCCGCGAGCTGCTCACCATGGCGCTGGAGAACGTCCTCCGCCTTGGCGCGGGCCAACTCCTCGACGACCCGCACGTGTGGCGTGCCCGCGGGCATGCCCGCCTGGAGGGCGTCCTCGTCGACCTCCGGGTGCCGGACGAGCGGGTCCACACCGGCCTGCTCGAGGATGTGGAGTCGGGACGGGGAGGCGGAGGCGAGGACGAACGCGATCATGGGCTCGAGCGTAGCCACGCGCTCACGGCCGCGGCAGCAGCATCGTCACGGTCAGCGTCGTGGGCTCGAGTGCGCGGACCCGGTGCCGCAGTCTGGGGGTGAGGTGCACGAGCTCGCCGGGCCGTAGGTCGAGGGTGCGGTCCGGGAGGCCGAACTCGACACGTCCGCGGAGCACCTGCACGAGCACCGGGTGGAAGGCGGCGTGGTCGGCCAGTTCCTGCCCCTCGGCGAACTCGAACGCCACGACCTTCGTCGTGTCGTCCCGGTGGATGACGGTCGCGCCGGGGCGGTCCGCGGACGGCTCGGCCCGCCCGATGATCCCCGTGTGATGTGTGGCCGTGCCCTCGTCCGTCCCGGCCCGCCGGCCGTGCTCACGGTCCTCGGTCATGGATCCTCCTCGCAGACGGCGCGCCGGCCGGTCCGACGGCTCACCGCCAACCTACCGCCGTGACCGGGGACGACGAACGCCCCCGCCCGGACCCGACGCGCTCGTGGGAGCGGGTGGGTGCCGTGCGGGGGCGGTGGTACCGGCCGGGCCGGCCCCGGCGTGCGGGGTCGGCCCGGCCCGTGTCGTGTGACCGGTGGCGGCCGGTCAGTACTGGCGGCGGTTGAGGAAGGAGTTCGGGTTGTAGCCGAACGGCGGCCGGAGCCGGTCCTCGTAGGCGCCCCAGTCGTTCTTGATCTCGGTGTCGTGTCCACCGTTGGCGGCGTTGCCCTGGGCGGTCGCGAAGACCGCGGCCAGGACGCCCACCTCGGTGGCCGACGGGTTGCCCCCGACGATCTCGAAGAACGGCTTCTCGGGCTTGTCGGTCCCGTCCTGCTGCTTCTCGGCGGTCACAGCGGGATGTTCCCGTGCTTCTTGGCCGGCACCTCGACGACCTTCCGGTCGAGCAGGCGCAGGGCCTGGGCCACCTGCAGGCGGGTGTGCGACGGCGGGATCACCGCGTCGACGTACCCGCGCTCGGCGGCGACGTACGGGTTGACGAGGGTGTCCTCGTACTCGGCCTGCAGCTTGAGCCGCAGCGCGTCGACGTCCTCGCCGTTCGCGGCGGCCTGCTTCAGCTCGTTGCGGTAGACGAAGCCGACCGCCCCCGAGGCGCCCATCACGGCGATCTCGGCGGTGGGCCACGCGAGGTTGATGTCGGCGCCCATGTGCTTGGAGCCCATGACGTCGTACGCGCCGCCGTAGGCCTTACGGGTGATGACGGTGACCTTGCCGACGGTGGCCTCACCGTAGGCGTAGAGCAGCTTGGCGCCGCGACGGATGATGCCGTCGAACTCCTGGCCGGTGCCGGGCAGGAAGCCCGGGACGTCGACCAGGGTGAGGATCGGGATGTTGAACGCGTCGCAGGTGCGGACGAAGCGCGCGGCCTTCTCCGAGGCCTTGATGTCGAGGCAGCCGGCGAACTGGGTCGGCTGGTTGGCGACCACGCCGACGCTGCGGCCCTCGACCCGACCGAAGCCCACGATGACGTTCATCGCGTACTGGGCCTGGACCTCGAGGAACTCGCCGTCGTCGACGATGTGCGAGATGACCTCGTGCATGTCGTACGGGCTGTTCGAGGAGTCCGGGATGATCGTGTCGAGCTCGAGGTCCTCGGGGGTGAGGTTGTCCTCGATCGCGCCCTCGGCGATCGGCGCCGGGAAACGCGGGGCCTCGGCGCGGTTGTTGCTCGGCAGGTAGGACAGCAGGTCCTTGACGTAGTCGAGCGCGTCCTGCTCGTCACTGGCGGTGTAGTGCGAGACACCGGACTTGGTCATGTGGGTGGTGGCGCCGCCGAGCTCCTCCTGCGACACCTCCTCGCCGGTGACGGTCTTGATGACGTCGGGGCCGGTGACGAACATCTGCGAGGTCTTGTCGACCATCACGGTGAAGTCGGTCAGCGCGGGGGAGTACACGTGGCCGCCGGCGGACGGACCCATGATGAGGGAGACCTGCGGGATGACACCCGAGGACAGGACGTTGCGGTGGAAGATCTCGCCGTACAGGCCGAGCGAGACGACGCCCTCCTGGATGCGGGCGCCGGCGCCGTGGTTGATGCCGATCATCGGGCGGCCGGTCTTGAGGGCCAGGTCCATGACCTTGACGATCTTCTCGCCGTAGACCTCGCCGAGCGAGCCGCCGAAGACGGTGGCGTCCTGCGAGAAGACGCACACGCTGCGGCCGTCGATGGTGCCGTAGCCGGTGATCACGCCGTCACCCAGCGGGCGACGCTCGGCGAGACCGAAGGTGGTGGCGCGGTGGCGGGCCAGGGCGTCGATCTCCACGAACGAGCCCGGGTCGAGGAGGTTCTCGATCCGCTCACGGGCCGTCATGAGGCCCTTCTCGTGGGTCTTGTCCACCGCGGCCTGCCCCATGGGGGCCCGGGCCTCGTCGAGGCGCCGACGCAGCTCGGACAGCTTCCCGGCGGTCGTGTGGATGTCGGGGGTCGCAGCGTCCGTCTGGACGTCGGCGCTCACGTCCGGTTCTGAGGCAGTCGTCATGTTGCAAGACTCTAACGAGTCACCGCTGCCCGTGGCGACGTGACCCGGCCATCGTCCCCCGGCGGCGGCCCGCGCCCCGTGTCGGAGCGGGCACATACGCTGGGGGACGTGCACGCTGAACCCGCTACCGAGATCCCGCCCGCGCTGGACGTCGACGCGCTCCGCCGCGCCCTGGTGGACGGGCCGGACGCCCCCTACTCCTCGCTCGAGGTGGTCGAGGACATCGGCTCGACCAACGCCGAGCTCCTGGCGCGGGCGGCCGCGGGCGCGCCCGACCGCAGCGTCCTGCTCGCCGAACACCAGTCGTCGGGACGCGGTCGACTCGGTCGCGTGTGGACCGCCCCGCCCCGCACGCAGGTCGCCGTCAGCGTCCTGCTTCGCCCCGGTGCGGTCTCGCCGACCCTGTTCGGGTGGCTGCCCCTGGTCACCGGCCTGGCGATCCGCGACGGGCTCCGCGAGGCGGGCGGCGTCGACGCGACCCTCAAGTGGCCCAACGACGTCCTCGTCGAGGGCCGCAAGATCGCGGGGATCCTGGCCGAGATGACGACGGTCCCGGCAGGGGGCGACTATTCGGTGAGACTGCCGGCGATCGTGGTGGGCGTGGGGATCAACGTCACCCTCACCCGGGAACAGCTGCCCGTGCCGCACGCCACCTCGCTGGCGCTGGCCGGAGGGTCGGTCGACCGGGACCGTCTGGCCCGGGCCGTGCTCGAGGCCCTCGCCCTACGCCACGGGCAGTGGCGCGCGTGCGAGCGGGGGAGCGGATCGACCATCTCCGACGAGCTCATGACGACCTACTCCGAGGCCTGCTCCACCGTCGGCGCCGACGTGAGGGTCGAGCTGCCCGGGGACGTCGTGCGGACCGGGCGGGCGGACAGGGTCGACCGTGACGGCCGCCTCGTCGTCGTCGACCCCCACGGCGAGTTCCCCGTGGCCGCCGGCGACGTCACCCACGTCCGCGGCGCCGGCGGTCGGTGGGGCGGCTGAGCCGTGGGCTTCGTCCGATCGGTCCTCGCGCCGGGGGAGACGCTCATCGTCCACACCCACCCGCACTGGCGCGCCCTCGTCAGGCCCGCGCTCGTCACGCTCGTCGGGGCGGGGCTCGCGGGCATCGCCGGTGGCTTCATCGAGGTCCAGGTCGTCCACGCCGGGGACCGGACCGCGACCTGGGCCCTGGTCGCGGCGCTGTACACGCTCGTCGTCCTCCGGTTCGGCCTCTGGCCGCTGGTCCGCTGGGCCCGCACCGACCTCGTCGTCACCGACGAGCGGGTCCTCTACCGTCCGGCCGGCTCCGGCAGGCGGTGCGTGGACGTGCCGCTGCGCCGCATCAGCGCCGTCCGGTTCCGCCACACCCTCACCGACCGCGCCCTGGGCACCGGTTGCCTCATCCTCGAGCTCGGCCACCTCCCGCCGGTCGAGATCGACCACGTCCCCGAGGTCGCACGGGTGCACGCCATCGTCTACGACGAGCTGCTGCGGCTGCCGCCGCCACCGCCGCCCGTGCCGCTGCCCGCGGCGCCCCGCTCCCGCTGGGGCCTGCCGGGGCGGCGCTGACCCCGTGGCCTCGTGAGACGATGGGTGACGTGAACGACGACTCGCGCATCCGCCGCAACCCACTCGCAGCGCCCGTCGTGGCGATGATCGGCGGCGGGCAGCTCGCCCGCATGACCCACCAGTCCGCCGTCGCCCTCGGACAGACCCTCCGGGTCCTCGCCGCCGACCCGCTGGACCCCGCGGCACAGGTCACGCCCGACGTGGTGATCGGCGCCCACGACGACCCCGACGCCGTCCGGGCCGCGGCCGAGGGCGCCGACGTGATGACCTTCGACCACGAGCACGTGCCCCCGCAGATCCTGCTCGACCTCGAGGCCGCGGGCGTCGCCGTCCGTCCCCGGGCCTCCGCGCTCATCCACGCCCAGGACAAGCTCGTCATGCGCCGCGCCCTCGCCGAGATCGGCGCCCCGGTCCCGCCCTTCACCGGTGTCGACTCGGTCGAGGACGTCCGGCGCTTCCACGCCGAGCAGGACGGGCGGATCGTTCTCAAGTCCGCGCGGGGCGGTTACGACGGCCGCGGCGTGTGGATGCCGGACTCGCTCGAGGACGCCGAGCGGATCGCGTCCGAACAGCTCGCCGCCGGGGTGCCGATGATGGCCGAGGCGCGCGTGCCGTGGACGCGCGAACTGTCCGCGATGGTCGCGCGGTCCCCGTTCGGCCAGGGCGCCGTGTGGCCGGTCGTCGAGACCGTGCAGCGCGACGGGATCTGCGCCGTGGCGATCGCCCCCGCCCCGGGCCTGCCCGACGACCTCCGCTCGGCCGTCCAGGCGACCGCCCTCAAGCTCGCCGAGCACCTCGACGTCACCGGCGTCATGGCCGTGGAACTGTTCGAGGTCATCGGGTCGGACGGCCGCCCCGGGGTGCTGGTGAACGAGCTGGCGATGCGCCCGCACAACTCCGGTCACTGGACCATGGACGGGGCCACCACCAGCCAGTTCGAACAGCACCTCCGGGCCGTGCTCGACTACCCCCTCGGCTCCACCGTGCCCACGGCGCCGCTCACCGTCATGGCCAACGTCCTCGGCGCCCCCGAGGCGCCCCGGATGAGCATGGACGAGCGGGTGCACCACCTCGCCGCCCGCTTCCCCCACGCCAAGGTGCACCTCTACGGCAAGTCGGAGCGACCCGGCCGCAAGATCGGGCACGTCAACGTCCTCGCCGACCAGGGGCTCGACCCCGACGACGCCGACCAGGTGGCGACGGTGCGCGCGGTGGCGGAGCTGTCCGCCCACTGGCTCTCCCACGCGCAGTGGGCCGACGGCTGGGACCCGCACACGGGCGCGCCCGTCGGCGAGTTCGAACGCTGACCCGGCGCCGCTGAGACAGACCACCGGAACACCCACGAAAGGCGACGAGATGACCGCGCGACAGGACGGGCCGCAGGTCGGCCTCATCATGGGCAGCGACTCCGACTGGCCCACCATGGAGGCGGCCGCCGAGGCCCTCGCCGAGTTCGGGATCCCCTTCGAGGTGGGGGTCGTCTCCGCTCACCGCACGCCGCAGAAGATGCTCGACTACGCCCGCTCGGCTGCCGGCCGGGGTATCCGTGTGGTGATCGCCGGCGCCGGCGGTGCCGCCCATCTGCCGGGCATGGTCGCCTCCGCCACCGCGTTGCCGGTCATCGGCGTGCCCGTGCCGCTCGCGCACCTCGACGGCATGGACTCGCTGCTGTCGATCGTGCAGATGCCGGCCGGCGTGCCGGTGGCGACCGTCTCCATCGGCGGTGCCCGCAACGCGGGTCTGCTGGCGGTGCGGATCCTGGCCGCCTCCGACCCCGCGCTGCGCGAGCGGATGGAGGCCTTCCAGGCCGAGCTCGAGGCGATGGTCGGGCGCAAGGACGAGGCCCTTCGTCAGCGCCTGCTCGGCTGAGGCCCGCGGCCGCCCCGCGGGCCGTGCGCGAGGCGGCCGCCCCCCGCGGGCCGTGCGCGAGACCCCGGGAGGGGCCGCCGTCAGCGCACATGCGTTCCGCGATGCGGAATGTGGGGTCGCCGACGGGGGAGGAATCCAGTTAGCCGCTGGTAACCTGAGTGCTCGGGTGCAGCCCCGGAACCGCTCACGAGCCGACGCCACCGTGCGTCCGGCCCACCTCGATGTCCGGACACCGGCGCCCGCCGCGTGACCAGCACAGACCATTTCCCCTTGGAGGCCCGCACATGTCCGGCAACCCCGACTTCGACCTGTACCGTCCGGCGGAGGAGCACGAAGAGCTCCGCGCGGCGATCCGCGCGCTCTCGGAGAAGGAGATCGCGCCGTACGCCGCCGACGTCGACGAGAGCGAGCGGTTCCCGCAGGAGGCGCTCGACGCGCTCAACGCCTCGGGCTTCAACGCGATCCACGTCCCGGACGAGTACGGCGGCCAGGGCGCCGATTCGGTCGCGGCCTGCATCGTGATCGAGGAGGTCGCCCGCGTCTGCGGTTCGTCCTCGCTCATCCCCGCGGTGAACAAGCTCGGCACCATGGGCCTGATCCTGGCCGGCGGCGAGGAGCTCAAGCAGAAGGTCCTGCCCGAGATCGCGGGCGGCAAGATGGCCTCCTACGCGCTGTCCGAGCGCGAGGCCGGCTCGGATGCCGCCGCGATGCGCACGCGCGCCAAGGCCGACGGCGACGACTGGATCCTCAACGGCTCCAAGGCGTGGATCACCAACGGCGGCAAGTCCACCTGGTACACCGTCATGGCCGTGACCGACCCGGAGAAGGGCGCCGGCGGCATCTCGGCGTTCATGGTCAACGCCGAGGACGAGGGTTTCGGCGTGTCCAAGACCGAGAAGAAGCTCGGTATCAAGGGCTCGCCCACCGCCGAGCTGTACTTCGAGAACGTCCGCATCCCGGGGGATCGGATCATCGGCGAGCCGGGCACCGGCTTCAAGACGGCGCTGCAGACCCTGGACCACACCCGTCCGACGATCGGCGCGCAGGCCGTGGGCATCGCCCAGGGTGCGCTGGACGCGGCGATCGCCTACACCAAGGAGCGCAAGCAGTTCGGCAAGTCGATCTCGGACTTCCAGAACACCCAGTTCATGCTCGCCGACATGGCGATGAAGGTGCAGGCCGCGCGTCTGATGGTCTACACCGCCGCGGCCAACGCCGAGCGCGGCTCCGCGCCCGGTGGCGAGAAGCTGGGCTTCATGGCCGCGGCGTCCAAGACCTTCGCCTCGGACGTGGCCATGGAGGTCACCACCAACGCGGTGCAGCTGTTCGGTGGCGCCGGTTACACCCGTGACTTCCCGGTCGAGCGCATGATGCGAGATGCCAAGATCACCCAGATCTACGAGGGCACCAACCAGGTCTGCCGCATGGTCATGGCCCGCCAGGTCCTGGCCTGAGCCGAGCTGCGTCGGGCCCGATCGGGCCCGGCCCGCGGCGGCCGCACCGCCCCTCCGAATCCGCTACTCCGAGTCCGGATCCGCTACCCCTGAGGGAGTAGCGGATCCGGAGGGGGAGTAGCGGATTTTCGCGTTTTACAGGGTGACCGTGGTGCGTTCGGTCTCCGCGATGCCGGCGACGGCGGGGTCGTCGGCATTGGCCCCGGTGACCAGGACGGCCGTGCCGCCGGAGGCGAACACCCGCGCGAGAGTGGCCACGACGTCCTCGCGCCCGCGTCCGGCGATCAGGGCCCGTCCGGACGTCGCGGGGGACGCCAACCGGTCGATCGGGTCACCGTCCAGGGCGAGCGCCCCGCCGCCGGAGGGGACGAACGCGTCGGGGTGGATGCGGCACGCCTCGGCGAGGTCGGTGACGCCGGGCGGGACCTCGACGCCCGCGGCCGCCAGGGGGCGGCCCATCGGGTCGGTGGTCATGAGGAGGGTCTCGACGCCGGTGGGGTGGCGGTCGAGACGATCGGGGACGGTGACGACGACGACGGCGTCGTCCGCCGGCCCTGTGCGGACCTCGGCGCCCGCCCACCAGGCGCCCAGCAGGACGCCGGCGGTGAGCCAGTGGGCGGGCAGGTCCAGAACGATCACGTCATCGGGCATCACGCCGAGCTCGTCGCGGAGCAGTCCCGCGATCTTCGCCGCCCAGTTCGCGGTCGAGGTGACCGAGAGTTCGATGCGGGAGGGGGCGGACTGGTCGTAGTGGGTGACCATCGGCGCCCCGGGGTCGAGCGCGAGCTGGGGCTGGAGGACGGTGTCTGCGGCGGTCTTCACTCGGGGGCCTCCTGGCGTCGTGGGGTGGTCGGCCCGGCGCCGTGGCGGGCTCGCCGGGCCTCGGGGGTCAGTTCACGCAGGGTACGTCCGTGCCGCCCGCGTCGAAGGTCGGCCGCTGGGCGATGGAGGGCGGCAGCGGCGCGTAGGTGGTGGTGGCGGGGGAGTAGGACTCGGTGGCGGCGGCCTCCCCGGTGGGGCCGCTGTAGTCGTCGGCCAGCACCACGCGGACGGTGCCGGCGGGGAGCGCGGGGTCCACCTGGACCGGCAGGCCGCCGAGCGCGTCGGAGACGGCGAACGCGGCGGGGTCGTCGGCGGAGCCCGCCGCGACGTGCGAGGTGTAGGCGGCGGCGGGGTCGGTGAGCAGGTCACCGGTCATGTAGCCCAGTTCGGTGAGGGCGCCGGAGACGCGGGCGGCCAGCCCGTCGATCGCGGTGGTGTTGACCACCGACACCGCGACGGACGCGGGGTCGACGCCGGGGCCGCCCGGGGCGGGGGCGTCGGCGTCGCCCTCGGGGGCCTCCTCGTCGCCCTCGGTGCTGGCGAAGCCCGCGACGAACTCCGACACCTGGGCGGGGTCGGCGGTGACGATGGACTCGCCCCACTCGGTGAACGAGTCGATGCTGGTGACGGGGATGGTCTCGAAGCGGACGTTGCCGCCGCTGATGTCCTGGAGCTTGAGGGCGAAGTCGACGAAGTCCCAGTTCTCGTCGATGACGAAGGACCGCTTGGCGGCGTCGACCAGCGCGGAGAGCTTGGTGGGGTCGGTAAGTGTCCCGGCCGAGAGGATCTTCTTGACGAGCTGGGACATGAACGCCTGCTGGCGGACGATGCGGTCGAGGTCGCCGGCCGGCAGATCGTGGCGCTGGCGGACGAAGCTCAGCGCGTCCGAACCGGACACGGTCTGCACGCCCGCGTCGAAGTTCGCGCCGGACAACGGCTCGTTGACGGGTGCGTTGAGGCACACGGGCACACCGCCGACCGCGTCGGTGAGGAGGACGAAGCCGAGCAGTCCGATCTCCGCGTAGTGGTCCGCCCGCACGCCGGTGAGGTCGCCGACGGCGTTGATCAGACCGTTGCGGCCCGCCTCGACGGCGGCGCGCTGGTCGTCCTCGGTGAGCGCGCCCTCGGGGTCCGAGGCGACGGCCCGGTCGAGGTAGGCGTTCTTGTTGGCCGCGTACACGCCGTTGATCTTGCTGCCGCCGACGGTGCTGGTCTCCACGTAGACGTCACGGGGGATGGAGATCGCCGTGGCCGAGCTGCCGTCCTCGGGGATGCGGACGAGCAGGATCGTGTCGGTGTTCTCCCCGTCCTCCTCGCCGGTGCGGATGGTGGCCAGTTCCTCCTGGCTGAGCGGGTTGCCCTGGGCGTCGGTCCGGTTGTCGGTGCCGACCAGCAGGATGTCCACCGCGCCGTCGAGCCCGCCGTCGCCCACGTCCAGGCCCCCGGCCGAGGACAGGTCGGCGCTGAGGCCGTTGACGAGCGACCAGCCGACACCGGTGACGACCAGGCACACGGCCGAGACGAGTGCGGCGAACACGCGACCGATACGGGCGGCCACCGGACGTGCGGGGGTGGCGTGGCGCCTGCCCCGCGCCCGGCTGTGGGCGCGACGGGGAGACACTGGCAGCTCGGCGCTCATCCACCGTCCTTGTCCTCGGATAACGGGGCCGCTCGAGGCCGCCGACGATCATCCCACGGTACCGCGCCGCGCGCCGGGCGCCGGAATCGACGGGCCGCGTCGTAGGGTGTTGCGCGTGACGACCCGACTACCCGTCGTGACGGTGACGTACTCGCCGGGCGACCACCTCCGAAGCTTCGTCGAGACCCTTCCGGGGGCCACCTCCCGGCCCGTGGCGCTGGTGATGGCGGACAACGGGTCGACCGACGGTGTCCCCGAGGCGGTCGCCGCCGAGCACGGCTTCGCGGAGTTCCTCCCCACCGGGGGCAACCTCGGTTACGGCACCGCCATCAACCGGGCGGTGACCGAGATCGCCGCCCGCCCGGAGGATTTCGACCAGGAGTTCGTCCTGGTGGTCAACCCCGACGTGACCTTCGAGCCCGGGTCGGTGGACGCCCTGCTCGCCGCCGCCCGGCGGTGGCCCCGGGCGGCCGCGTTCGGTCCGCGGATCTCGGAGGCCGACGGGTCGGTGTACCCGTCGGCACGGTCGGTGCCGCGACTCGGCGCCGGGATCGGTCACGCACTGCTGGGGCAGGTGTGGCCTGGGAACCCGTGGACCGCCCACTATCTCGACGGTGCGGACATGGAGACGGAGAGGACCGCGGGCTGGCTGTCCGGGTCCTGCCTGCTGCTGCGCCGCGAGGCGTTCGACGCGCTCGGCGGGTTCGACGAGCGCTACTTCATGTACCTCGAGGACGTGGACCTGGGGGACCGGCTCGGCAGGGCCGGGTGGCAGAACGTCTACGTCCCGGACGCCGTCATCCACCACGACCAGGGTCACGCGGCGAAGACGGTGCCCGAGTTCACCCTCCGCGCCCACCACCGCAGCGCCTACCTCTTCCAGGCCGACAGGCACCCACGGACCTGGCAGGCACCGATACGCTGGGCCCTCAAGGTGGGCCTGGAACTCCGGTGCCGCCTCGCGATCCGGTCCGCCCGGCGCGCCGCCCGCTGACCGCGCGGCGCGCGGAACCGACCGATGACGAACGACCGACACCCACCCGCCGCCCGGCGGGCGGCGCGAACGCCGCCCCCGGGCCCGACGACCGCAGGAGCTGCATCGTGACCTCGACGACCACCGGGAGCGCCACGACCGACGACGACCTGATCGCCGACACCGAGGCGGTGGTGCTGGTCGGCGGCAAGGGCACCCGGCTGCGGCCGCTGACGATCTCCGCGCCGAAGCCCATGCTGCCCACGGCGGGCCTGCCGTTCCTCACCCACCTGCTCTCGCGGATCCGCGCGGCGGGCATCCGCCGCGTCGTCCTGGGCACGTCGTTCAAGGCGGAGGTGTTCGAGGAGCACTTCGGTGACGGGTCGGACCTGGACCTGGACATCTCCTACGTGGTGGAGAGCGAGCCGCTGGGCACCGGCGGTGGCATCCGCAACGTCCTGCCCGCGCTCACCGCCTCGACGGTCATGGTGTTCAACGGCGACGTGCTGGGCGGGACGGACCTGCGGGACATCCTGGCCCTGCACCGCGCCAAGGACGCCGATCTGACCATGCACCTCGTGCGGGTCTCGGACCCGCGCGCCTTCGGCTGTGTCACCACCGACGCCGACGGCCGCGTGCAGGAGTTCCTCGAGAAGACGCAGGATCCGCCGACCGACCAGATCAACGCCGGCTGCTACGTCTTCCGCCGCGAGCTCATCGAGCAGATCCCCGCGGGCCAGCCGGTCTCGGTGGAGCGCGAGACGTTCCCCCAGCTGCTGGGCGAGGGTCGGCGCGTCTACGGCTTCGTGGACTCGGCCTACTGGCGCGACATGGGCACCCCCGAGGACTTCGTCCGCGGCTCCTCGGACCTGGTGCGCGGCATCGCCCCGTCGCCCGCGCTGGACGGCCACGCGGGGGAGGCTCTCGTCCACGAGGGCGCCGGGGTCGGGGCGGGCGCGGTGCTCGTCGGCGGGACGGTCGTGGGCCGGGGCGCCGAGATCGGCGCCGGGGCCCGCCTGGACGGCGCGGTGGTCTTCGACGGCGCGCGCATCGAGGCCGGCGCGACCGTCGAGCGGTCGATCATCGGGTTCGGGGCGCGAATCGGCCACCGGGCCCTGGTGCGTGACGGCGTGATCGGTGACGGCGCCGTGGTCGGTGCCCGCTGCGAGCTCCTGCGCGGGGCGCGCGTGTGGCCGGGCGTCCAGATCCCGGACGGCGGGATCCGCTACTCCACCGACATGTGACCGCCCCCGGCACCGGCATGTGACCGCCCCCCCGGCCGGGCGGCGGCTACTCCACCGTGAGGAAGGCGTCCCCGGCCGGGCGCGGCTCGCGCGACGGGACCGGCTCGGCCGGGAACCCCACCGCGACCGCGCCCAGCGGCCGCCAGGATGCCGGCAGGCCCAGCTCGCGGCGCGTGGTGTCGGCGGCGAAGATCGTCGAGCCCACCCAGCACGACCCGAGGCCCCGCGCGGCCAGCGCGACGAGCAGGGACTGCACCGCCGCGCCGCCCGCGACCGTGAACATGGTCTCCTCGCAGGCCGCGCGCCGGGCGTCGGGGTAGTCGTGGGCACCGGCGGCGTCGTCGACGAACGGCACGATCAGCTCGGGGCTCGTGCGCAGCAGGTCGCCGCGGGCGAGCCGCCGCGCGAGGACCTCGCCGGTGTGCCCGTCGGCGCGCAGGTCCCGTTCCCAGTCCGCACGCAGCGCGTCGAGCAGCCGCGTGCGCGCGTCGCCCGCGACGCGGACGAACCGGATCGGCGTGCTGTGGTGCGGCGCCGGCGCGGTGAGGGCGTCGGCCACGGCCTCGGCCAGCGCGACGGCGGGCACGGGTTCGTCCGAGAAGCGGCGCACCGAGCGACGGGCCGGGACGGCCTCGCGTCGCCCCTGCGCCAGCGCCTCGGCGGTGCCCAACCGGAACAGATCCGACGAGCCGTGTCTGACCAGGTCCCGGGCCCGCCGGGGGACGTCCACCTCGTCGTCGTCGCCCTCGTCGTCCACCAGGAGGTGGCCCACGCCCCGCACCACGGCGACGGGACGGGCCCCGAGCTTGCCCTTGACGAGGTCGGCGGCCGAGGCGATCTCGTCGGCCACGGCGACGTCGGTGACGAGCAGCTCGTTGCCCTGGCGGTCGACCGCGCCGTCGTAACCCACCGACACGCGCAGTCCGGCGGCGCCGATGGCCATGTCGATCTGCCCCGTCCGCCACGCGCGGCCCATGGTGTCGGTGACGACCACGGCCACTCGCGCGCCGGTCAGGTCGCGCAGCCCCCGGGCGAGGTCCGCGGCGGAGGCGTCGGGGTCCTCGGGCAGGAGGGCGAGTTCGCGCGCGTCGACGTTCGAGCCGTCCACCCCCGCGGCGGCCTGCACGATGCCCAGCCGGTTCTCGGTGATGAGGGTGCGGTTGACGCGCGCCACGACGCGCACGGACTCGGCGTCGACGAGCCTCCGCCGCAGGGCGTCGCGCTGCTCGGGGTCGGTGGGGGCGGCCACGATCCGGCCCTCGACCTTGGACAGGACCTTCGAGGTGAGGACCACGACGTCGCCGTCGACGAGGCCGTGCGGGTCGGCGGTGAGCGCGTCGGCGAGTACGCGGGCGAGGTCGTCGCCGGGGCGGAACTCGGGCAGGCCGTCGGGTGCCCACATCCTCACGTCGGCGGGGGCCGCGTGCTCGATGGTGCGGCGGCGGATCTCGGGGACGGCGCCGTCGGTCACCGCGCGCCCCGCCGGGGGACCTCGAGGCCGGCCAGGTCGATCGCGGCGGCGAGCATGTCCGCCGTGGCGTCGGGGTCGGTCATGAGCAGCGGCACCTCGCGGACGGTGACGCCGTCGACGGCGCCGGAGCCGTCGGTGGGGCCGTCCCCGGGGGCAACCAGCCAGCCGTCGAGGAGCCCGGTGCCCGAGCGCGCGCCGTAGTGGCGCGCGACCTCGGTGGCCGAGGTCTCGACGCCGATCGCGGTGAGACACGCGTCGGCCATGCCGCGCAGGACCGCGCCGCCGATGATCGGGCTGACGCCCACGACGGGCGCGGGGGTGGAGCGCAGCGCGGCGCGCATCCCGGGTACCGCGAGGATCGCGCCGACGGAGACCACGGGGTTGGAAGGGGCGACGACGACGAGGTCCGCCGTCTCGATGGCCTCGAGGACCTCGGGAGTGGGGGTGGCGGAATCCGCGCCGATCTGCACGAAGCCGGAGGGCGGCAGTTGCGCCCGGTGCTTGACCCACCACTCCTGGAAGTGGATCGCGCGCGAGCCGGCGGGGGATCCGCTCGCGCCCTCCGCGCCGGCCCCGCCGTCCGCGCCGATTTCGCCGTTCGCGCCGGTTCCGCCCTGCGCGCCGCCGGCGGCGTCGGTCACGACGACGTGGGTCTCGCAGCGGTCGTCGGTGACGGGCAGCAGTCTCACCCCGGGGGACCAGCGGGCGCACAGGGCCTCGGTGACATCGGTGAGGCGGTAGCCCGCGTCGAGCATCTGGGTGCGCACGAGGTGGGTGGCGAGGTCCTTGTCGCCGAGGCCGAACCAGTCGGGCTGGACGCCGTAGGCCGCGAGCTCGTCCCGGCAGTTCCACGTCTCGCCGGCGTGGCCCCAGCCGCGCTCGGGATCGATGCCCCCGCCGAGGGTGTACATGCACGTGTCGAGGTCGGGGCAGATCCGGACGCCGTGCATCCAGGCGTCGTCGCCGACGTTGACCACCGCGTCGATACGGTGGGGGGAGTCGGCGCGGGCCGCGACCTCGTCCAGTCCGAGCAGTCGGCGGGCGCCGAGGAGGAAACGGGCGCCACCGACGCCGCCGGCCAGAACACAGATCTTCACGGTGACGAGAGTAGTGACGCGGCCGGGGGAGCGGGCCCGGTGGGCCACGCCAGCGGCCGCCCGCCTCGTCGCGCGGCTCGTCGCCCGGCTCGGCCGGGGTGCCGGCCCGCTGTGGTTCGGGAGCCTGCCCGCCGTGGCTCGGGTGCCTGCCCGCTGCGGTTCGGGTGCCTGCCCGCCGTGGCTCGGGAGCCGGGGCGACGTGTGCCCCATGCCACATCCGCGGCGGCGTGTCGCCGGTCATAGCCGGAGGCGAAAATGGTAGCTCTCACCGATTTCGCTTGACCTGCGCGGCTTGCATGTGTGTAATCACAGGAGTGTCATTCCCTGGTGGGTGACGGTAAAACGACGTGACGGCCCCCGGACCGGCGCCGGGACCATGACGCCCCTCATGATCGCGCCTGCGACGGGCGCTCCAGCGCGGACCTCCGCACAAAAACGCAACACGAAGGGATGACCGTGGATCGACAGTCACGCACCGTCGCGGGACCCGAGCTGGCCCTGGTCGACCTCGGTGTCTCCGGCCTGTTCATCGAGGACGAGCAGGAGAGCTGGCAGGACCGGGCCCTGTGCGCGCAGACCGATCCCGAGGCGTTCTTCCCCGAGAAGGGCGGCTCGACGCGCGAGGCCAAGAAGATCTGCACCGGATGCGAGGTCAAGGCGGAGTGCCTCGAGTACGCACTGGCCAACGACGAGCGGTTCGGCATCTGGGGCGGGTTGTCCGAGCGCGAGCGGCGACGCATCAAGCGCGACGCTGTCATGTGATCCGGGCGGTGTGATCCGCCCGCGCCGCCCCAGGGAGTCCGCGCCGCCCCGCGAACCCGCGCCACCCTGCATTCCGCGCCACCTGCAACCCTGACCGCCCCGCGCGGCGTCGTCTCCGACCGCACTCGCCGGGCGGTCCGCCCATTTCGGGGTGCCCGCGGGGTCGCGGCGCCGCCCCGTCCGGCCCTCACCGGCCTCGGCGGGACCGTCACCGGGCTGCCCGCATGCGCCGGCGTCCGCCGGCCCTGCCCCCGCGGCGGACCGATTCACAGCGCGACTGCCCCGACCTGTGCTGCCTGTCTGATCCGCGCTGGCAGGATGCACGCTCGCGGCGGGGTTGCGCTGGCGGTGTGGTCCATCGAGGGCGCGTAAGCCACAGAGGCAGCGCACCTGAGAGCGGATGCGATGGCGCGTTGCCCGCCGGCGGCCACCGCGGGTGCGAAACGGTCAGCCGGTGCGCCGAGGCGGCGGTATCACGCCGGGGCGGGCCGGTTCAGTGGTCGTCCGGGCCCGCCTCGACCTCGTCGGGCGAGATCTCGAGATGCTGGGAGACCAGCTCCACCAGCACCGAATAGATGAGATCCCGCAGATCGTCGCCCTCCGGGGCGCGCCGGGTCAGCGGCTTGCGGAACAGCACCAGCCGAGCACGGGTCGGCTGCCCCGACCGGTCCACGCCCGCGGGGACGAGGCGCGCGAGGGGGACGTCCCCGTCCGCGACGACCTCCTCGGGCCAGGACTCCCCGGGCCGCAGCCGCATGCGCGGCACCATGTCCACGGCGAGGTCCAGGTGTACGAGCTGGGCGTGCCAGTGCTGGTCGATCTCGGCGAACGCCTCGAGTGCGGCGGCGTCGAACTCGGCGGACCGGCTGCGCCAGCGCGGGACCTCGGGCGGCAGGATCGGCCCCCGCGGGCCGTGGCCGCGGCGGTCCGCACGGCGGGAGGTCACCACGCGGGGCCCGCGGCGTCCCGGGTCGCCGGGGAAATCCCGCACGGAGATCCGGCTGCCCGCGGCCACGTCGGACTGGCCGGCCCCCGGGATCGCGGTCCCGGTGGGCGGCCGTCCTGGTACCGGGGCGGTCGGGGTCATGGCGCGAGGATAGCCCCGCCGGCGGCGGCCGCGTCGGACCGCACCGGGCGGGGCGTGTCCCGGCGCGGTGGGCGGGTCGCGGCCCACCCGGCCGGCCGACGGGGCTACGCTGGGGCCTCGTGAGTGAGAACCGTCGATGCTGCCGCCCGGGATGTCCCAACCGTGCGGTCGCCACGCTCACCTACGTCTACGCGGACTCCACCGCGGTCATCGGGCCGCTGCCCGCCGTGCAAGAGCCGCACGCCTGGGACCTCTGTGCCGTGCACGCTCTGCGCATCACCGCCCCCCGTGGATGGGATCTGGTCCGTCACCCGGATCTCGACACCTCGGCGGAGGACTCCGATCTCACCGCGCTGCTCGACGCCGTCACCGGTGGCCCGGTCGGCGGGCGTCGGACGGGCGCGGTCCTTGTCGACGCGGAGCGTCTGCGCCGACTCGGTGTGGCCGATCCCGGACCCGCCCTGGACCGCGCGCTGGCCGATGCCGACCCGCTCCCGACGCCCGGCCCGGTGGCCGGCTCCGGCCGCCCCCACCTGCGGGTGGTCCCCGCCGTGCCCGCCACGCCCGAGGACGAGGCGGACCGGCACGCGGACGGCGTCGACGGCACGGGTCCGCGACTCCGCTGACCCGGCGCCCGCAGGTCGGTCCGCCGTGTGACCGCCGCGGGTAGTGTCTCGTGAAGACCCCGACCGACCCCGTCTCACACCCCTGGAGCAGCACGTGGCACGCAGCGCCGAGTCCGTCCGAGCAGTCATCAAGGCCTACGACGTCCGAGGCGTCGTCGGCGAGCAGATCGACGAGGGCTTCGTCAACGAGGTCGGTGCGTCGTTCGCTCGTCTGATGCGTTCCGAGGGCGCGGAGACGGTCGTGATCGGCCACGACATGCGGGACTCGTCACCGGGTCTGTCCGCGGCCTTCGCGGACGGGGTGACCGCCCAGGGGCTTGACGTGGTGATGATCGGTCTGGCCTCCACCGACCAGCTCTACTTCGCCTCGGGCCTGCTCGAGTGCCCCGGCGCCATGTTCACCGCCAGCCACAACCCCGCCGCGTACAACGGCATCAAGCTGTGCCGCGCGGGGGCCAAGCCGGTGGGGCAGGAGTCCGGGCTCCGGACGATCGCCGACGAGATCGTCGACGGTGTCCCCGCGTACGACGGTGACGCCGGCCGGGTCACGGAGCGCGACGTGCTCGAGGGGTACGGCGACTACCTGCGCGGGCTGGTCGACCTGTCCGGCATCCGTCCCCTCAAGGTCGCGGTGGACGCGGGCAACGGCATGGGCGGCCACACCGTCCCCGCGGTCCTGGGCGGCCTGCCCCTGGAGATCGTGCCGCTGTACTTCGAGCTCGACGGGAACTTCCCCAACCACGAGGCCAAT
Source organism: Dietzia sp. CH92 (assembly GCF_032248695.1). Taxonomy (NCBI): domain Bacteria; kingdom Bacillati; phylum Actinomycetota; class Actinomycetes; order Mycobacteriales; family Dietziaceae; genus Dietzia; species Dietzia sp. CH92. The sequence continues at coordinate 25,018 of NZ_JAVHXC010000005.1, forward strand.
CCCCTCGAGCCGGCCAACCTCGTCGACCTCCAGGCCCTGGTGCGCGAGAGCGGGGCCGACATCGGGCTGGCCTTCGACGGTGACGCGGACCGCTGCTTCGTCGTGGACGAGCGCGGCGAGCCGGTCGCACCGTCCGCCATCACCGCCCTCGTGGCCGCGCGCGAGCTGGCCAAGGAGCCCGGTTCGTCGATCATCTACAACCTCATCACGTCGCGGGCCGTGCCCGAACTCGTCGAGGAGAAGGGTGGCGTCGCCGTCCGCACCCGCGTGGGCCACAGCTTCATCAAGGCGCAGATGGCCGACACCGGTGCCGTCTTCGGCGGCGAGCACTCGGCGCACTACTACTTCCGGGACTTCTGGGGCGCCGACTCGGGGATGCTGGCCGCAATGCACGTGCTGGCCGCCCTCGGCGGGCAGGGAGGGACGCTCTCCGAGCTCATGGCCGAGTACACCCGGTACGCCGCCTCTGGCGAGATCAACTCCACCCTCGACTCGGCCGAGGCGCAGACCGAGCGGATGGAAGCGGTCGTCGAGGCGTTCGCCGACCGCGCGGTCTCGGTCGACCGTCTGGACGGCGTCACCGTGGACCTCGGCGCCGGCTCGTGGTTCAACCTGCGCGCCTCCAATACCGAGCCGCTGCTCCGCCTCAACGCCGAGGCGCCGACCAAGGACGGCGTCGACGCGGTGGTCGACGAGGTCCTCGCGATCGTCCGTGCCTGACCTGAGCAGCGACACCGGCGCCGGCCGGGTCGACCTCGACGACCCGGACGCACTGCGCGCCGCCGACGCGACGGGCGCGCTGCTCCACGCGTCGATGGCCGGTGCGCAGCTACGTGCCGTGGCCACCGCCGTCGAGGGCGGCGCGCTCGACGGACTCGTCGGCTTCCGCCCCCGGGCGATCGTCTGGGTGTCGGGGCGGTCCGACCGTGCGCGACAGGCGGCCGGTGTCGTGGTCGCGCTCGCCGAGGCCGTCGGCGGTCCCGCGGTCCCGCCACTCGTCCTCGCCCGCACCCTGCCCGCCTGGGTCGGGGCCCTCGACGCGGTCCTCGTCTCCGGGGACGACGCCGGCGACCCGCAGCTCGCACTGGCGATCGAGGCCGCCGCCGGTCGGGGCGCCGCGGTGGTCGTGGACGTCCCCCGTGAGGGGCCCGTCGCCGAGGCCGGTCGCGGGCGGGCCGCGTGGATCGAACCGTTGCCGTACCTCCCGCCGCACCGTGGCGTGCTGCGTCACCTCGCGGCCGGGATGGCCGTCCTCAGCGCCCTCGGCGCGCGGGGGCTCGACGTGGGCGGGGCCGCCGACGCGGTGGACGTGGAACTCGAGGGGATCGGCCCCGAGCTGGCGACCCCGGTCAACCCCGCCAAGCTGCTCGCCACCTCGGTCGCGGGTCGCGACCCCCTGGTGTGGATCCACGCCGACGCGGTGTCCGCGGCCTGCTGTGACCGGGCGGTCGCCGCGTTCGGCGACGCGGGCCGGATCACCGCGTCCTTCTCGGTCGGCGACGCGGTCCGCGCCGACGCCGAACGCGCCCAGGGACGGCCCCCGGTCGACCCGCTGGCGGACCTCTTCCACGACGAGGAACTGGATGGGCCGCGTCAGGACCACCGGACGCGATACCTCGGTATGGTGATGAACGCGGACGAGGACATCGTCCGGCTGGCCGCGGGCCCGCTCGCGGATGTCGAGTGGATCACCGACCGTGGTCGGGACACGGCCGGCGACGCCCCGGCCCCGTTGAGCGGAAAGGTGGCCGCGCACATGGCCCGCACGGAACTGTCCGCCGCCTACCTCCTCGTCGGAGGTCTGTAGGGCCGTGGTCGCATTGGAACCGGTGGTCCAGGCCTACGCCTGGGGTTCACGGACGGCGCTCCCCGAGCTCTGCGGGACGCGGTCGCCGGCGCCCCACCCCGTGGCCGAGCACTGGTTCGGGGCCCACGACTCGGGCTCCTCGCTGTGCGCCGACGGCCGGGCCCTCGACGCCCGCATCGCCGCGGACCCCGCGCGGGAGCTGGGGGAGCGCGTCGTGGCCGAGTACGGCGGGGGGCTGCCGTTCCTCGTCAAGCTGCTCTCCGCCGAGCAGGCGCTGTCCCTGCAGGCCCACCCGTCGCCGGAGAAGGCGCAGGAGGGATATGCCGCCGAGAACGCGCGGGGCATCGCCGTCGACGCCGCCGACCGCAACTATCGCGACGTCAACCACAAGCCCGAGATCCTCGTCGCGCTGACCGAGTTCCACGCCCTGGTCGGATTCCGGCCGGTCGCCCAGACCATCGCCCTGCTCGACGCGTTCGACGTCGTCGCGCTGAGGCCGTACCGCGACATGCTCGCCGGGCAGCCCGACGCCGAGGGCCTCCGAGCGGTCTTCACCACCTTCGTCACGATGCCGCACATCGCGCTGACCGACGTCGTGGCCGACCTCGTCGCGCAGGCCGTGGCGTATCTGACCGAGCACGGGGTCGACGGGCACTGGGCGCCCGTCGCGACGACCGTCGCCGAACTCGCCGAGCGGTACCCGACGGACCCCGGGGTCCTCGGCGCGCTGCTCCTCAACCGCGTGATCCTGCAGCCGGGCCAGGCCGTCTACCTGGGGCCCGGTCAGCTGCACGCCTACCTGCGCGGGGTCGGCGTGGAGGTCATGGCCAACTCCGACAACGTCCTGCGCGGTGGCCTGACGCCCAAGCACGTCGACGTGCCCGAGTTGATGCGGGTGCTGGAGTTCGCCCCGCTGGCCGACCCCACGGTCGGGGCGGTCCCCGCCGGACGCGATATCCCCGACGAGGTCGACTACCCCACCCCCGAGCCCGACTTCGCCCTGTCCCGCATCGACCTCGCCCCGGACCGGGCCGTCACCTGGCATCCCGCCGGGCCCGAGGTGCTGCTGTGCACCGAGGGCGAGGCGCTCGTCGACGAGGACGGCGCCGCGGAGACACTCCGGCCCGGACGGGCCGTGTGGGTGCCGGCGTCGGCGTCCCGGGTCTGCCTGCACAGCGTCGACGGGGCCACCGTGTTCCGCACGCGCGTCGGCGACCCGTGACGGGACCGACGCAGCGGTAGGTCCTGCCGCTAGTGTGGGGCGAGGTCTTTCGAGAGTCGATGAGGAGCTGGTTGAAGCACATGTCCGCTGATCTGCAGGTTCAGTCCGTCAATGGTGTCGAGTTCAAGGTGGCGGATCTGTCGCTGGCGGAGGCGGGGCGCAAGCAGATCCGTCTGGCCGAGCACGAGATGCCCGGCCTGATGGCGCTGCGCGAGGAGTACGCGGCCGAGCAGCCCCTGGCCGGCGCCCGGATCGCCGGGTCGATCCACATGACGGTGCAGACCGCCGTGCTGATCGAGACGCTGACGGCGCTGGGTGCCGAGGTGCGGTGGGCGTCGTGCAACATCTTCTCCACGCAGGACGAGGCCGCCGCCGCCGTGGTGGTGGGGCCCGAGGGCACCCCCGAGGCGCCCCGCGGCGTGCCGGTGTTCGCCTGGAAGGGCGAGACCCTGACCGAGTACTGGTGGTGCACCGAGCAGATCATGACGTGGCCGGGCACGACCCCCAACATGATCCTCGACGACGGTGGCGACGCCACCATGCTCGTCATCAAGGGCAAGGAGTTCGAGCAGGCCGGGGCGGTGCCGTCCGACGACTCGTCCTGGTCGGCCGAGGAGAAGGTCTTCCACGCGCTGCTGCGTGAGTCGGTTCCGGCCAACCCGGGCAAGTACACCGCCATCGCGGAGTCGGTCAAGGGCGTGACCGAGGAGACCACCACCGGCGTGCACCGGCTGTACCACTTCCATGCGGAAGGCGTGCTGCCGTTCCCGGCGATGAACGTCAACGACGCGGTCACCAAGAGCAAGTTCGACAACAAGTACGGCACCCGCCACTCGCTGCTCGACGGCATCAACCGCGGCACCGACGCCCTGATCGGCGGCAAGAAGGCACTGGTGTGCGGTTACGGCGACGTGGGCAAGGGCTGCGCGGAGGCGCTGGCCGGCCAGGGCGCGCGCGTGCAGGTCACCGAGATCGACCCGATCAACGCGCTGCAGGCGATGATGGACGGGTTCGACGTGGTCACCGTCGACCAGGCCATCGCCGATGCCGACATCGTCATCACCGCCACGGGCAACAAGGACATCATCACCTTCGAGCACATGACGCGGATGAAGAACAAGGCCATCCTGGGCAACATCGGCCACTTCGACAACGAGATCGACATGGCCGGGCTGGAGTCCGCCGAGGGCGTCACCCGCATCAACATCAAGCCGCAGGTCGACGAGTTCGTCTTCGATTCCGACGGGCGCTCGATCATCGTGCTCTCCGAGGGGCGCCTGCTCAACCTGGGCAACGCCACCGGGCACCCGTCGTTCGTGATGTCCAACAGCTTCTCCGACCAGGTGATCGCCCAGATCGAGCTGTTCACCAAGGCCGAGCAGTACCCGATCGGCGTGCACCTGCTGCCCAAGATCCTCGACGAGAAGGTCGCGCGACTGCACGTCGAGGCCCTCGGTGGCACCCTGACCCGACTGGCCAAGGACCAGGCCGAGTACATCGGCGTCGACGTGGAGGGCCCCTTCAAGCCCGACCACTACCGCTACTGATCGCCCACCCGGGGAGGGGACGGCCGGTGAACGCGCGGCTGGTGGTCGTCGAGGGCCTCGACGGCGCGGGCAAGAACACGCTGACGACGGCCCTCGAGGCCGAACTCGACGCCCGCGGGCTCTCGGTCGGCCGACTGGCCTTCCCGCGCTACGGCACCCTGCACGCCGACCTGGCCGCCGACGCCCTACACGGCGGCCAGGCCGGCGCGGCGGACTCGCCCCACGCGATGGCGCTGCTGTTCGCGCTGGACCGTCACGCGGCCCGTGCGGAGCTCGAGCGGCTCGCGCGCGATCACGACGTCGTCCTGCTGGACCGGTTCGTGGCCTCCAACGCCGCGTACACCGCCGCCCGGCTCGGAGCGGAGCGCGAGACCGAGGTCGTCGAGTGGATCGGCGCACTCGAGTTCGACAGGCTCGGCCTGCCGCTGCCGCACCTGCAGCTGCTGCTCGACACCCCGGTCGGGGTGGCCGCCGAGCGGGCCGGGTCCCGGGAGGCCGCCGACCCGGGACGCGCCCGCGACCGTTACGAGCGCGACGCGGCCCTGCAGGCGGCCACGGGGGACGTCTACCGACGCCTCGCCGCCTCCGCGTGGCGTTCGCCGTGGCGCGTTCTCGACGGGGACCCCGCGGTCCCGGAACTGGCCGACCTCGTCGCCGACCGGTGACGGTTCGACCCCCCACCCCCCGCCGCGCCGTACCCCGATGAGTCGGAGCCGCCGGGTAAGGTCGGGAGCGGCAGGAACACGACCCGCGGTGCGTGCCGACGGTGGTGCGCCTGACGAAGCCGACCCGACACGCCGACACAAGTGGTGACAATGACCCCCAAGATCCTCGTCGTCGACGACGACGCCGCACTGGCAGAGATGCTCACCATCGTCCTGCGGGGCGAGGGGTTCGAGACCGAGATCGTCGGCGACGGTGTACAGGCCATCGAGACCTTCCGGTCCGTCCAGCCCGACCTGGTGCTGCTCGACCTCATGTTGCCGGGCAAGAGCGGGATCGACGTCTGCCGCGAGATCCGCGCCGAGTCCCGGGTGCCGATCGTCATGCTCACCGCCAAGACCGACACCGTCGACGTGGTGCTGGGTCTGGAGTCCGGCGCGGACGACTACATCATGAAGCCGTTCAAGCCCAAGGAGCTCGTCGCCCGCATCCGCGCGCGCCTGCGCCGGGGCGAGGACGAGCCGAGCGAGGTGCTGCACATCGGCGACGTCACCATCGACGTGCCCGCGCACACGGTCACCCGCGACGGCACGCCCATCCCGCTCACGCCGCTCGAGTTCGACCTGCTGGTCGAACTGGCTCGCAAGCCCCGCCAGGTGTTCACGCGCGAGGTCCTGCTCGAACAGGTGTGGGGTTACCGGCACTCGGCCGACACCCGGCTCGTCAACGTCCACGTCCAGCGCCTGCGAGCGAAGATCGAGAAGGACCCGGAGAACCCCGAGGTCGTCCTCACCGTCCGCGGCGTCGGCTACAAGGCGGGCCCGGTCTCGTGACCACCGCTCGTCCCGACGGCGCGGTGGCGTCCACCGGGGACGAGCGCGACACCCGGGACGCCGGCGACGCGACCCCGACCCTCCGCGAGCGGCTGTCGTCCCTGGACCCCGCCGCCCTGGGCCTGCGGATCGCGCGCCTGTGGCGACGCTCCCTGCAGCTGCGGGTCGTCACCTCCACCCTCGCGCTGTCGATGGGCGTGATCCTGACCATCGCGTTCATGCTGCAGAGCCAGATGGCCGCCCAGCTCCTGTCGACCAAGCTCGACGCCGCCATGGAGCAGGCCGGCCGGCTCCGCCTCACCGTCGAGGCGCAGATCGCCGCGACCGACGAGGGCACCAGCGAGCAGTCCCGGCTCGACCAGGCACGCAGCGCCATCAGCGACCGCGGGATCGCCTCCGGCGGCGACTCCGTGCACGCCGGCACGTTCGACCCGATCCTCGTCGTGCCCGACCAGACCGGCCGCGGCCAGGTGGTCAGCCCCGCCCAGGCGGAGGTGCCGCCCGAACTGCAGTCCCTCGTCCAGCGGGGGCGCATCGCCTACCAGTACGTCACCGTCGACTTCCGTGGCGAGCAGGCCAAGGCCCTCATGCTCGGCACGCCCACCGACTCGTCCATCCCCGGCCTCGAGCTGTACCTCGTGTACCCGCTCACCGCCGAGGAACAGACCCTCGGGATCATGCGGGGGATCGTCGCCACCGCCGGCCTGGCGATCATCGTGCTGTCCGCGGCGATCGCGTGGATCGTCGCCCGGCAGGTGGTGCTCCCCGTCCGGCAGGCGGCCTCGATCGCCCAGCGATTCGCCAACGGCCACCTCAAGGAACGGATGGTCATCCGCGGTGAGGACGACGTCGCCCGCCTCGCCATGGCGTTCAACGACATGGCACAGAGCCTGTCCGACCAGATCACCCAGCTCGAGGAGTTCGGCGACCTGCAGAAGCGGTTCACCTCCGACGTCTCCCACGAGCTGCGCACCCCGCTGACCACCGTGCGGATGGCCGCCGACATCATCTCCGACTCCGCCGAGGACCTCGACGCGCCCACCAAACGCGCCGTCGAACTGCTCGAGTCCGAACTCGACCGGTTCGAGAGCCTGCTCACCGACCTGCTCGAGGTCTCCCGCCACGACGCCGGCATGGCCGAGCTGTCGACGGCCGAGCTGGACGTGCGCAACGCCGTCCGCGACGCGGTCGGCACCGTCGCCCACATCGCCGAGGCCGCCGGCGTCGAGGTCGAGGTCGACATGCCCGACGAGCCGGTGATGGCCGAGGTCGACTCCCGCCGGGTCGAGCGCATCCTGCGCAACCTCGTCGCCAACGCGCTCGACCACTGCGAGTCCAAGCCCGTGCGCGTCACCCTCCGCGGCTCCGACGCGGCCCTCGCCGTATCGGTGCGCGACCACGGCGTCGGCCTCAAACCGGGGGAGGAGACCCGAGTGTTCAACCGCTTCTGGCGCGCCGACCCCTCACGGGTGCGTCGCTCCGGGGGCACCGGACTCGGCCTGGCGATCGCCCTCGAGGACGCCAAGCTCCACGGCGGCCGCCTGGACTGCTGGGGCAGTCCCGGCGAGGGATCCTGCTTCCGCCTCACCATCCCGCGCCGCCGCGGCGGCACCCTCACCTCGAGCCCGCTGCCGCTGACGCCCGAGGACGAGGCCCGCCTGGTGAGCACCGGCTCGCCGACCCCGCTGGAGCGGGTCCCCGGAGCGGGGGAGGACGCGACATGAGCCGGCTCATGGCGGTCGCCGTGGCACTGGCCTGCGCCACCGGGCTGGCCGCCACCGGCTGCGCGACGCTGCCCTCGTCGTCGTCGCCCCAGGTCATCGACACCTTCGCGCCGGAAGGCGACGAGCTCACGGTCCCCACCCCCGTGCCCGACCAGGAACCGGACCTCCTGGTCCGGGACTTCCTCAAGGCGGCGGCCATCGCCGACCAGCGGCACGCCGCCGCCCGACAGTTCCTCACCCCCGCGGCCGCCGAGACCTGGGACGACCTCGCGGAGACCATCATCGTCCTGCGCGCCGACCTCAGCGCCGAGGGCGGCCGCTCCGCTGACCGCGCCGAGTACACGCTGCGCGCCGAGAAGGTCGGCTCGCTCGACCCCGGCGGCATCTTCCGCGAGGAGGTCGGGCAACTCGAGGTCACCATCGGCCTCACCCGCACCGACGGGCAGTGGCGGATCGACGAACTGCCCCCCGGCGTGGTGATCGAGAAGGCCGAGTTCTTCTCCACCTACGCCCAGCGCGACCTGTTCTTCCTCTCCGGCTCCGGTGACGCGCTCGTCCCCGACCCCCGGTGGACGGCCGCCGACCGCACCGACCTCGAGTACTCCCTCGTCAACCTCCTCGCCACGGGCTCCCGCCCCGGTCTCACCGACTCCGTCCTGTCCCGGGTCCCCGCCTCCGTCTCGGTGCGGCCGGACGAGGACGACGGCGCCGACACCCCCGGCACCACGATCGACTTCACCGGCCTGCCCGTGCTCAGCAGCCAGGCCACCACCCAGTTCGCCGCCCAGGTCGTGTGGACCCTCGCCCGCGCGGACGTGCCCGGCCCCTACCGGCTCGAACGAGACGGCGCGCCGCTCGACGAGCGCTACGCGGACGGCTGGACCACCGAGGACGTCCGCGACTTCGACCCCTACCCGCCCGTCGAACCCATGCGCTACGCGCTCACCGCGGCCGACGGACTCGTCCGACTCGAACCCGGCGGCGCCCGCCCGGCCGGCGGACCGTGGTCGGAGGTCCGCGGGGGCAGCAGCGCCGCGGTGTCCTACAACGGCAGAGCCCTCGCGATGGTGGTCACCGACGAGGAGGCGGGCGCCAACCGGGTCCTCATGGGCGCCCTCGACGGCGACCCCGTCGAGATCCTCACCGCCGGCAGCCTCGCCGGGCCGACCTTCCACCCTGTCGACGGCCGGGCCTGGGTGATGGTCGACGACACGCGCCTCGTCCGCATCGGGATGGGGCGCGGCCGTCCCGATGTCCAGGAGATGGACGCCGGCCCGATCCGGTCCCTCGGCGGCCGGGTCACCGGCCTGCGCATCGACCAGTCCGGCGTCCAGATGGCCGTGGTCGCCGACGGCAAGGTGTTCATCGGCTCCCTCTCCGCCGAGACCGGGCAACCGCTCGCGGGCACCTTCCGCCAGGTCGGCCGCGCGCTCGGGGAGACCGCCACCTCCGTCGCCTGGCGGGACCGCTCCACCATCGTCGTCGGCCGCGACACCACCGAGGCGCCCGTCGCCACCGTCTCCGTGGACGGGGCCATCGCGGAACCCCTGTCGCAGCGCAACATCTCCGGACCGGTCACCGCCGTCGCGGCGGCCGGACGCGACATCTACGTCGTGGACCGCCGTTCCCTCCTGCGCCTCGACACCGGTGCCCAGACCGGCGACAGGTACTGGCGGGAGATCGCCGGCCTGGCCGCGATCCGCGCCGACCCGGTGGTCGCGGGCTGACCACGTGACCGCCCGCGACCGGGGCGTCGGGCCACACGACCGCGCCACGCACCGCCGGGTCCGACGCGACACCTGGCCCGCCGCGCTGGCCGACTTCGTCGTCCCCCTGGAGTGCGCGGGCTGCGGGCGACCCCGGCACCGCTGGTGCCCCGGATGCGCCGCGACCCTCGCGGACCCGCCGATCGTCGTGCGCACCCGCGCGGACCTCCGCGTCCCCGCCTGGGCCCTGGCCCGGCACGCCGGCCCGCCCGCCCGCGCCGTCTCCTCCTACAAGGACCGGGGCAGATCCGACCTGGCGCGCCCACTCGGCGCCGCGCTCGCCACGGCGGTGGACCACCTGCGTGCCGCCGGGGAGATCGCGGAGGCGGGGGAGCGGCCCACGGTCCTCGTGCCCGCCCCCGCCTCGGCGCGCGCCCGACGCCGACGGGGCTTCGACCACGTCCGCGACATCGTCGACGTCCTCGCCGCCGAGCTCACCGCATCCCCGCCGGCCGGCCCGGTGGTCGTGGCCCCGCTGCTCGAGGTCCGCGGCCGGGTCCGCGACGCCTCCGGGCTCGGCGCGCAGGCCCGGACGGACAACCTGTCCGGCCGCATCCGCCGCCGACCCGCGGGGACCACCCTGCGCGCCTCGACCGGCGCCCCGGGCACCGTGGCCGAGCTCCTGTCCACCCCCGCCACGGTCCTGCTCGTCGACGACGTCGTCACCACCGGCGCCACGGCCGCGGAATGCGTGGCCGTCCTCGGGGCCGGGGGCCTGCGGGTGTCCGGTGTCCTGGCCGTCACCGCCGCCTGAACAGGCACCGACGCATCCGGTGAGCGGCGAGGTTCGTGTACTCGGGTGCGGCGTCCGTTCCACGGGGTAGGGTGGGCTACGGACGGGTTCACCAGCACGTTCGCCGCCTGTCGGCTCCGGTGGACCGTGTCCGCAGAGTGTCCACTCAGCCATGTGGGTGGTCCCTTCGGCCGGGAATCCGGGCGGTCACCGGATCGGTCGCAGCGGTCCGCCGCAGGCCCGATGAGGAGGAGCTTCGATGGCGAAGACCCCCGCAGTCCTGCTCGACCCCGCCACCTTCGACGGTCCGACGACCGACGATCCCGGCACTCCCGAGGCCCAGGTCACCATCCGCGGCCGGAATGTCGAGGTCCCCGATCACTTCGCGAACCGCATCAACTCCAAGCTCGCGAAGATCGAGAAGATGTCGCCGGCCATCCAGCGGTTCGACGTGATTCTCCTGCACGAGAACAACCCGCGGTTGTCCAAGATGAGCCAGCGCATCGAGATCACCCTCAAGGGCAAGCCGGGCGTCGCCCGCGCCGAGGCCGCCGAGGACACCTTCTACGCGGCGCTCGAGTCGGCCGTGGCCAAGCTCGAGCGGCAGATGCGCAAGGCCCGCACCCGCCGCAAGATCAGCCACTCGGGGCACCGCCGCCCGCAGTCCGTCGCCGAGGCCACCGCCGAGCTGGCCACCGACGCCGCCCCGGTCGAGGCGCTCGACCAGATCGACGGCGTGGAATACGACGACGGCGTCGACGCCTCGCTCCCCGGACAGATCGTCCGACGCAAGGAGCACGACGGCACCCCGATGACGGTCGACGAGGCGCTGGAGAAGATGGAACTGGTGGGTCACGACTTCTACCTCTTCCGCGACGCGGAGACCGGCCGGGCGACCGTCGTCTACCGCCGCCACGCGTTCGACTACGGGCTCATCACCCTGAGCGACGAGGCCTGACGGCCTCCCGCAGCACCCCGCCAGGGCGGTCCGGTCCCACCCGACCGGACCGCCCTCGGCGTGTCAGGAGGCCGTGAAGCCCCTAGGATGAACCCGGGCCCGCGTGTCACCACGCAGGTCGCAGAACCCACGACCACTTCCCCGACCACGAGGACGTTCGAGACTGTGTCCATACTTTCCAAGCTGCTCCGGGCCGGCGAGGGGCGAAAGCTCAAGAAGTACACCGCTCTCGCCGACTACGTGGACTCGCTCTCCGACGACACGGAGAAGCTGACCGACGACGAACTCCGCGCCAAGACCGAGGAGTTCAGACGTCGGGTGGCCGACGGGGAGACCCTGGACGACCTGCTGCCCGAGGCCTTCGCCGTGGCCCGCGAGGCCGCCTACCGCGTCCTCGGACAGAAGCCGTACAAGGTGCAGATCATCGGCGCCATCGTGCTGCACACCGGGTCCGTCGCCGAGATGAAGACCGGCGAGGGCAAGACCCTGACCTGTGTGCTGCCCGCCTACCTCAACGCTCTGTCCGGCAAGGGCGTGCACGTGGTGACGGTCAACGACTACCTCGCCAAGCGCGACGCCGAGTGGATGGGCCGCGTCCACCGCTTCCTGGGCCTGTCCGTGGGCGCGATCCTCGGCGGCATGACGCCCGATCAGCGTCGCGAGGCCTACCACGCCGACATCACCTACGGCACCAACAACGAGTTCGGGTTCGACTACCTGCGCGACAACATGGCGCACGACACCGCGCAGCTCGTCCAGCGCGGCCACAACTACGCGATCGTCGACGAGGTCGACTCGATCCTCATCGACGAGGCCCGGACCCCGCTCATCATCTCCGGCCCCGCCGACGCCTCCAGCAAGTGGTACGCCGAGTTCGCGCGTATCGCCCCGCTGCTGGAGGAGGGCACCCACTACGAGGTGGACCGCAAGAAGCGCACCATCGGCGTCACCGAGCAGGGCGTGGAGTTCGTCGAGGACCAGCTCGGTATCGACAACCTCTACGAGGCCGCCAACTCCCCGCTGGTGAGCTACCTGAACAACTCCATCAAGGCCAAGGAGCTGTTCACCAAGGACAAGGACTACATCGTCCGCGACGGCGACGTCATCATCGTCGACGAGTTCACCGGTCGCGTCCTCGACGGACGCCGCTACAACGAGGGCATGCACCAGGCCATCGAGGCCAAGGAGCGCGTCGAGATCAAGGCGGAGAACCAGACCCTCGCCACGATCACCCTCCAGAACTACTTCCGGCTCTACGAGAAGCTGGCCGGCATGACCGGTACCGCCGAGACCGAGGCGGCCGAGCTGTACCAGATCTACAAGCTCGAGGTCATGCCCATCCCGACCAACCGGCCCATGGCCCGCGCCGACCAGCCCGACCTCATCTACAAGACCGAGGAGGCCAAGTTCGCCGCGGTGGTGGAGGACATCGCCGAGCGGGTCGAGAAGAAGCAGCCGGTGCTCGTGGGCACCGCCTCCGTCGAGCGCAGTGAGCACCTGTCCCGGTTGCTCACGCGCAAGGGCATCAAGCACCACGTCCTCAACGCGAAGTTCCACGCGCAGGAGGCGCAGATCATCGCCCAGGCCGGCCGGCCCGGTGCGGTCACCGTCGCCACCAACATGGCCGGCCGCGGAACCGACATCGTCCTGGGCGGGAACGCCGACATCATCGCCGACCTCAACCTCCGCGAGCGCGGCCTCGACCCGGTCACCACCCCGGAGGAGTACGAGGCCGCGTGGGACGCCGAGATCGAGCGGATGCGCACGCTCACCAAGGAGGAGGCCGAGCGGGTGCGCGAGGCCGGTGGCCTCTACGTGCTGGGCACCGAGCGCCACGACTCCCGCCGTATCGACAACCAGCTGCGCGGCCGCTCGGGGCGCCAGGGCGACCCGGGCGAGTCCCGCTTCTACCTGTCACTGGGTGACGAGCTCATGAGGCGCTTCAACGGCGCGGCCGTCGAGGCGATCATGAACCGGTTGAGCCTGCCGGACGACGTCCCGATCGAGGCCGGGATGGTCTCGCGCGCGGTCAAGAACGCGCAGACCCAGGTCGAGTCGCAGAACTTCGAGATCCGCAAGGACGTCCTCAAGTACGACGAGGTGATGAACCAGCAGCGCACGGTCATCTACCGCGAGCGCAAGCGCATCCTCGAGGGCGAGGACATCACTGACCAGGTCGAGTCGATGATCTACCAGGTGGTGAGCGCCTACGTCGACGGCGCCACCGCCGAGGGTTACGTCGAGGACTGGGACCTCGACAAGCTCTGGGACGCCCTGCGTCAGCTCTACCCCGTGACGATCACCGCGCAGGAGATCATCGACGGTGACGAGTACGGCTCGCCCGGCGACCTGTCCGCCAAGAACCTCAAGGACGCCGTCCTCGACGACGTGTTCGCCCGCTACGACGAGCGCGAGGCGGAGATCGAGGGCATCGGTGGCGAGGGCGCGATGCGCCAGCTCGAACGCTCGGTCATGCTGCAGGTCCTCGACCGCAAGTGGCGTGAGCACCTCTACGAGATGGACTACCTCAAGGAGGGCATCGGACTGCGCGCCATGGCCCAGCGCGACCCGCTGGTCGAGTACCAGCGCGAGGGGTACGACATGTTCGCCGCGATGATGGACGGCGTGCGCGAGGAGACCGTCGCGTTCCTGTTCAACGTCAAGGTCCAGGCGAACCAGCAGCAGGCGGCGATGGCCGGTCCGTCCGCCGCGCAGGCCGCGGCCCTGGCGGGGGCCAACCCCATCCTGCAGGCCGCCGGCACGGGCCGGGACGTGAGCGAGGACCAGATGCAGTTCTCCGGCCCCTCGGAGACCGGAGACGCGCAGCTCGTCGACGAGGGCACCGGAGCCAACCGCGCCGAGCGTCGCTCGCAGGAGCGCGCCCAGCGTGCCGAGCGTCGTGAGCGCGCCGCGCGCAGCGCCTCGCGGGGCCGCCGCGACTGATCCCCGGCCCGGCCGCCGCGCCGGGACGCTCAGACCAACCGCAGGGCCGCGCACCCGGCCCCGGTGGGGGTCACCCGGATGCGGGCCGCGACGGCGAACAGTCGCGGCCCGCGCGCGTAGGTCGCGCAGACCTCGTACTCCCGGGCCTCGTCCTCCCCGCCCGGCCCGGTCTCCGGTGTCGGCGCCCCCGCGGCGTGGATGTGCAGGCGATGGATCCTGGCGGGGCCCAACTGCTGTCCGGGCACCCCGACGCGGGCGAGGGTACGGAGCATCTCCACGAGGTGCGGTGGGAACGCCCCGCGGGTGTTCTGCGGCGCGCGCCGGCGGTCCACGACCTCCAGGGCCATGACGATGAGCGCGTGAGCGGCCCGCCGGGCCGGGACGGGGACCTCGTCGTCGGGTGCGGGGACGGGTCTGGCCGGCGGCTCGAGGATCGGCTCGCGCCCGCGCACGTCCGCCGGCCCCGGCTCGGTCGACGGGAGCGGGCGTATCCGCCCGTCCAGCGTCGTCCCCGCGGGCTCCGGGACGGCGGCCCCCACGGCGACCGCGGCGACGCCCGGGGTGGCCGTCACGGCGCTCGTGGTGCCGACCGCGGTGGCACACGGGGCCACCGGCGGCCGCGGACCCGGGATGGGCGGTGATACGGGTGTCGGTGTCATCTGGCTGGGCTCCCTCCCGCGCTCGACCCGGGTGGTCTCGCGTCCTCCACCCCTTCTGACGCGCCGGATCGACCCGCTGGTTCCCCCTCGCCTACTGCACACCCGAGGGGTGTTGCCTAGGCTGTCCTCATGCGTGGACTGATAGTCGACTACTTCGGCGTGCTGGACGGCACGGACGAGGACCGTGAGAACTGGCGGTCGATCCTGGCCGGGGCGAGGGCGAACGACGTGCGCCTCGCCGTGTTGAGCAACGAACCGGAGGGGCCGGGCGCCGAACGCGTCCGCGAGGACGCCCGGGACTACGGGATCGACCACGTGGTCCTCAGCGGCGCGATCGGAGTGGAGAAGCCGGAGCCGGAGGCCTTCCTGGAGGCCGCGCGCCGACTCGAGCTCGAGCCGAGGGAGTGCGTGATGGTCGACGACGCGATCGAGAACATCCTCGGCGCGGTGCAGACCGGCATGATCGGCGTGTTCTACCAGGTGTTCGATCGGGCGGCGGTGGAGATCCGAGGGCTGCTCGGGTTGGACGAGGCGGTCTGACACCGTGGCGACCAGGCTGGCCACCGCGGACGCGGACCTGCTCCTCGGGGACGCCGCACGGTCCCGGAGCAGGCACTCGTGTTCTCTGGCCCTGGTCGCCCGCGACGAGCCGTGGGACATCGACCGTGTCATGGAGTACGTCGACACCCGGTTGGCGGACGCGCCGCGCTACCGGCAGCGGATCCGGCACGTGCCGTTCGGGTTGGCCCGGGCGGTGTGGGTCGACGACCCCGACTTCGACCTGAGTTTCCACGTCCGTCGGTCGGCGCTGCCCGCGCCGGGCGGGACGAGGCAGCTCGCGGATCTGGTGGCGAGGCTGGTGGACCGCCCCCTCGAGGCGGACCGTCCGCTGTGGGAGCTCTACCTGATCGAGGGCCTGCCGGACGGTCGGCTGGCGATCCTCACCAAGACCCACCACGTCCTGCTGGGCGGTCCCAACGCCGTGGATCTGGCGCAGGTGCTGCTGACCGACGAGCGGGCCTCGGCGGACGTCGACGAGGTCGCCACGTGGACCCCCGTGCCGTGGCCCGGAGACGGCGTGTTGGTGCTCGACGCGCTCATGACCATCGCGACCGACCCGCTGGAGCTGGTGCGGCGGTCCGCCCGGGTGGCGCGCGCGCTGGAGCGGGCCACCCGCGGCCTCGCCGGGGCGGCCACCCTGTCCGTGTTGCGTCCGGGCGGTGGGCTGGCGGAGATGTTCCGCACCACGCGGCCCCGCGGCAGCCGGGTCGGGCTCGCATCGTTCCCCCTGCCGGAGGCGAGACAGATCGCCCGGGCCCACTCGTGCACCGTCAACGACGTGGTGCTCGCGGTGCTGTGCGGTGCCCTGCGCTCGTGGATCCTCTCGTGTGGGCACCCGCTGGCGACCTCGGACAGTCTGCGGGCGATCGTGCCGATGGCCGTGACCGCCGAGGCCGACGGGCCGGACGGCGCGGACCTGCGCGGTGAGGTGACCTCCGCGGAGATCGCCTCGGCGCTCATCGGCATGCCGGTGGGGGAGCCCAATCCACGGATGCGGCTGGCGCAGATCGCGCGCGAGACCGCCACGCAGCGCAGTCCCCGCGAGGCGGTCGGTGCGAAGTCCCTGGCGAGGCTGTCCGGGTTCGCGCCGCCCACCCTGCACGCGTTGGCGTCCCGCGCGGCCATCATGTTGCCCTCGGAGAGCTACGACCTGGTGGTGACCAACGCGCCCGGCCCCCAGCGGAAGGTGTTCTGGGGGGACGGCGAGCTGGTCGAGGTGTACCCCGTCCCGGCGCTCCTCGAGGGGCAGGCGTTGGCCGTGTCGATGAGCAGTTACTCCGGCACCGTGTACTGCGGTTTCACCTCCGACCGTCAGGCGGTCCCGGATGTCGAGGAGATCGGTGAGCTCATCTCGTCGGCGCTGGCCGAGCTCGCCGGCTCCGCGAGTTGACCAAGCCCACCGACCCCACCGACCCCACCGGCGCCACCGCCACCACCGACCCGCCGGCGTCCCCGCCTCCCCTCCCCAGCCCCAGGAAGGTCCACCGATGAGACTGTTCATCCCCGCCACGCTGACGATGCTCGAGACCCTCCTGGAGGAGGGGGAGATGCCCGTACGGAGCGGGACCGCGTTCGCGGCGACCCCGGCTCTGATCGAGTCGTACGCGGAGGGCGACACGGAGGAGATCGAGCACGTCGCCTTCCTCGAGGCGGCCCGCGCCTCGCTGCGCCTGCTGGGCGGGGAGCTCGACTCGGGCACCGCGCACGAGGCGCACCCGTACCGGCGGGTCGTGGTGAGCGTGGACCTGCCGGACGAGCGGGTCACCCCTCGCCCGGATCTGGACACCGCCGTGGTGCGGCTGACGGGAGGGACGGTGGCGATGGCCGACATCGCGGCCGTACACGTGGACCTGGCGGGCGCGGTGGATCTGGTCCGCGACGCGGTGGAGGCGGTCGACCGTGCCGACCTCGGTGACGAGGACGCGGAGCTCACCGTGGGCGACGCGCTGGACGTGGATCTGGCGTGGTACGACGCCGTGGAACTACCGTTCCTGTTGACCCTGCTCTGACCCCGGGGTGTGCCGCCGGCGGCTAACCTACGCTACCGTAGGTTCATCATCCGGCAGCGTCGGTCCGATCCCCGGGCCACGGGTGGCCGGGCGCGAGGAGGCACCAGTGTCCGAGTCGAAGAACGGACTCAGCCGCATCATGCGTGCGGCGGCCGCGCGGGTCCCCGAACCGCGGGGGGCACGGCGGTTCCTCAACCGTCTGACGCACCCGCTGCGGATGGACGACTACTCGTCGCTCATCTACCCGCTGTGGTCCGCGCGGGAGCTGCGGGGCGAGGTCGTGTCCGTGCGCCGCGAGGCGGACGACGCGGTGACGCTCGTCATCAAGCCGGGCTGGGGCGCCACCCCGGAGTACCGGCCCGGTCAGTACCTGGGTATCGGCGTCCTGCTCAACGGTCGGTGGACGTGGCGGTCGTACTCCCTGACCTCGGCGCCCACGGGCGGGCGCGGCGAGTACTCGGTGACCGTCAAGGCCATGCCGGAGGGGTTGCTCAGCAACCACATCGTCGGCACCGTGGAGCCCGGCACGATCGTCCGCCTCCAGGCCCCGGCCGGTGACTTCCACCTGCCGTCCCCGACGCCGGACAAGTTGATGTTCGTCACCGCCGGCTCGGGCATCACCCCGGTGATGGGCATGCTGCGCTCGATGGACCGGCGCTCGGCCGACGAACGGTTCCCCGACGTGGTCCACGTCCACTCGGTCCGGGACCGCGAGGACGCGCTGTTCCACGACGAGCTGCTCGCGCTGGAGCGCACGCAGCCCGGGTATACGCTGCACCTGCGGGTGACCAGCGAGGAGGGGCGGATCAACGCCCAGCAGATGGCGGAGCTGGTGCCGGACTGGGCCGAGCGGCCCACGTGGGCGTGTGGGCCGTCGGCGATGCTCGACGAGCTCACCGAGCACTTCGAGGAGACCGGCCGTGACGACCTGCACGTCGAGCGGTTCACCGTGGACCGCAACGCCGGCGCGTCGGGCGGGACGGTCAAGTACGGTTCCACCGGCAAGACCGTCGAGCTCGACGGCGCCACCACGATCCTGGAGGGCGGCGAGAGCGTCGGCGTGCAGATGCCGTTCGGCTGCCGGATGGGCATCTGTCAGACCTGTGTGGTGGGCCTGGACGAGGGTCACGTGCGGGACCTGCGCAACGGAACCGATCACGGCCCCGGCGAGCGGATCCAGACGTGCGTGTCGGTGGCGTTGGGGGACGTCGAACTCAAGCTCTGACCGCGCGCGCCGCGTGTGGGGCCCCGCACGCGGCGCGGCCTCAGTCCTGGTCGAAGCCCAGCTCCCACGGGTCGTTGGACTGCAGCGCCCCCAGCAGCTCCCGGACGGCCATCGCCCGTCGGTGCACGGCCGGGTCCTCGATGGTGTCGAACGCGCACTCGGGATCGGCCGGCGGGCCCTGGTGTGTGCAGCCGCGCGGACAGTCCGCGGTGATCTCGTCGAGGTCGGAGAACGCGGCCACCACGTCGTCGGGGGAGACGTGGGCCAGCCCGAAACTGCGGATGCCGGGCGTGTCCACCACCCAGCCGCCGGCGGCCAGTTCGAGCGCGACCGACTGGGTCGAGGTGTGGCGGCCCTTGCCGACGCCGGAGACCACGCCCGTCGCCCTGTCCGCGTCGGGGACCAGGCGGTTGACCAGGGTCGACTTACCGACCCCGGAGTGACCGATCATGGCGGAGATCCGGCCGTCGATCACGGCGTGGAGATCGTCCAGCTCGTCGTCGACCCCCACCCGGAGGACCGGCACGTCGAGGGCGGCGAACTCGGCGGCGAACACCGACGGGTCGTCGAGGTCGCCCTTGGTGAGGCACAGGACCGGTTCCAGGCCGCCGGTGTAGGCGGCGACCAGGGCGCGGGCGACGAACCCCGCCCGGGGCGGGGGATCGGCCACGGCGACCACGATGAGCAGCAGCTCGGCGTTGGCCACGACGACCCGCTCGTAGGGGTCGGAGTCGTCGGCGGTGCGCCGCAGCACGGTGCTGCGCTCCTCCACCCGCACGATGCGGGTGAGGGTGTCGCGCGCGCCCGTCAGGTCCCCGACCACGCCCACGCGGTCACCCACCACGACCGGGGTGCGGCCCAGTTCGCGCGCGCGCATGGCGACGACGCGCGTCCCGGCGCGGTGGCCGGGCCCGTCGTCGAGCAGTACACATCCCCAGCGGCCGCGGTCCACGGAGACGACCATCGCGGCGGCGGCGTCGGCGTGGCTGGGGCGGCGTTTGGTCCGCGGCCGTGAGCCCTTGCCGGGCCGGATCCGGACGTCGGACTCGTCCCATCCGCGCGCGCCGCCGGTACCGCGTCCGCTCGGCATGGCGGCCCGTCAGCCCCGTCCGGTGAGCATGTCGGACCACAGCGTGGTGAACCCGGGCAGGGTCTTGGAGGTGCACTCGACGTCGTCGACCTCGACGCCCGGCACGGCCAGTCCGACGATGGCGCCCGCGGTGGCCATGCGGTGGTCGGCGTAGGCGCGCCACGGGGCGCCGCGCAGGGGGGCGGGCGTGATCTCGAGGCTGTCGTCGAGCTCGGTGACGCCGCAGCCGACGGCCCCCAGTTCCGCCGCCAGGGCGGCGAGGCGATCGGTCTCGTGCCCGCGCAGGTGCGCGATCCCCGTGAGGCGGGAGGGGCCGTCGGCCAGGGCGCACAGGGCGGCGACGGTGGGGGTGAGCTCGCCGACGGCGGACATGTCCCACTCGACGGGGGAGAGGCGGGAGGGGCCGACGACGACGAGGGTGCCGTGTTCGGCCCCGTCGGCGATCTCGAGGGTCACGGACGCGCCCATGGCCCGCAGGATGTCGCGGATGGCGTCGCCGGGCTGGGTCGTGGTGGCGGGCCAGTGCGGGATCCGGACGGTCCCGCCGGTCACGGCGGCGGCGGCGAGGAACGGGGTGGCGTTGGACAGGTCGGGCTCCACGACCCGGTCGACGGCCGCGATCGGCCCGGGGGCGACCCGCCAGGACGACGGGGTCGGCTGCTCGACGGTGAGGCCGGCCTCCCGGAGCATCGCCAGGGTCATCTCGATGTGCGGGCCCGACGGGACGGGTGAGGCGCCCGAGTGGACGAGCTCGAGCCCGTCGTCGAACCGGGCGGCCGACAGCAGGAGGCCGGAGACGAACTGCGAGGAGGCCGAGGCGTCGATCTCCACCCGGCCGCCGCGCAGCGAGCCCGTGCCCTCGACGGTGAACGGGAGGCGGTCCCCGTCGATCCGCGCGCCGAGGGCCCGGAGGGCGTCCAGGACGGTGGACTGCGGGCGTACGCGCGCCGCGGGGTCGCCGTCGAAGGTGGAGGCGCCGGTGGCGAGGGCCGCGATCGGCGGGACGAATCGCATGACCGTCCCGGCCAGGCCGCAGTCGATCTCCCCGCCGCGCAGCGGCCCGGGGGTGATGAGCAGGTCGGTGTCGTCCGGCCCGAGGGACCCCGAGGGGCCCTCCACGCGGGCGCCCAGGGACCGCAGGGCGGCGATCATGAGGTCGGTGTCCCGGCTGCGCAGCGTCCCGGTCAGGCGGGACGGACCGTCGGCCAGGGCGGCGAGCGGCAGGGCGCGGTTCGTCAGCGACTTGGATCCGGGGACAACGACGTCGGCGTCCACGGGGGCGGTGGCGACGGGGGCGCTCCAATGACTCACCCGGCCATTGTCGCCCATCGCGGCGGCTTCCGGCGGACCCGGGTGGGAGGATGTCGGCATGTGTGGACGGTTCTCGCTCTCCTCCGACCCCGCGCAGCTCGCGATGGAGCTCGACGCGGTCGACGAGGCCTCGGCCCCGCCCGCCGGGCTGTACCCGGACAGCGCGCCGACGACCCCCCGCTTCAACATCGCGCCCACCACGACCGTCCCCGTCCTCACGCTGGACGTGCCCCGCGAGAGCCTCGATGACGGCGCGGGCCCGGCGGCGCCGCGGCGGGTGCTGCGGGCCATGCGGTGGGGGCTGGTCCCGTCGTGGACCGCGGACTCCCGGCGCCTGCCCACCCTGTTCAACGCCCGGGTGGAGACCGCGGCCACCAAGCCCGCGTTCCGCAACGCCGTCGCGCGGCGGCACTGTGTGGTCCCGATGGACGGATGGTACGAGTGGGTCCCCGGCGAGCCGGCGGCGCCGGGGGCCGGGGCGGGGCGCAAGCAGCCGTACTTCATGAGCCTGCCGGGTGACCGCGGACTGCTGATGGCCGGGCTGTGGGAGGCGCGCCGTGATCCGGCGGACCCGTCCCTCACCCAGTTGTCGTGCACGATCCTCACCACCGAGGCGCTGGGGTCGTTGCGGCGGGTCCACGACCGGATGCCGCTGGTCGTGGCGCCGGGCCTGGTGTCGGACTGGCTGGACCCGGCCGTGATCGGCGACCCGCGCGCGCTGGTCGACGGCGCCGGCGGGGATCTGGCGGCGTGGGCGGAGTCGGTGGAGATCCGGCCGGTGTCCCCGGCGGTGTCGAACGTCCGCAACGAGGGGCCGGAGCTCGTGCGGCCCGTCGATCCCACCGAGGGGATGTTGTTCTAGCGGGACGTCGTGACGGGTGCCGTCACCGCCCCGGTGACCCGGACCAGGTCGGCCGGGGCGATCTCGATCTCCCACCCGCGCCGGCCCGCACTGCACAGGATGGTGGGGTGGTCGAGCGCGGAGACGTCCACGACCGTGGCCAGGGCGCGCTTCTGTCCGACGGGGGAGACGCCGCCGACCACGTAGCCGGTGGTCTTCTCCGCCACCTCGACCGGTGCGAGCGCGGCCTTGCCGCAGCCCAGCGCGCTGGCCGCCGCCTTGAGGTCCAACGAGCTCGTCACCGGCAGCACCGCCACCGCGAGGGCGGTCCGGGAGCCCGCCGGGGGACGCCCGGTCGCCAGGACGAGGGTCTTGAAGACCCGGGCGGGGTCGACGCCCAGCCGGTCGCCCATCACGCGGGCGGCCTCGTCGCCGTAGGCGGCGTCACCGCTCGCGTCGTACGTGTGCACCTCGTGGGCGACCCCGGCGGCCCGCAGCGCGGCGATCGCGGGGGTCGCCGGGGCGCCACCGCGCCCGCCCGTCGTGCCGCCCCGCCCGCTCTTCTTCGCCACGGTGGGTCAGCGTAGTGCGCGCCCGGGTCGGAATACCGAGGTGGCGGTGGGCGTTGATCCTGTGCGAGTGCCCCGGGATGGTCCGGGGACGGGAAGGAGGGTGCGATGCGGACCGCGGTCCTCGACGCCCCGGGTGTGCGGTTAGACTCCGGGACATCGACAGGTGAGGAGTTCCGGTTGCCGACCGAGTTGCAGCCCGACGAGGCCGACCAGCGCGCCGAGCAGTTCGAGGAGCTGGCCATGCCGCTTCTCGACCAGCTGTACGGCGCCGCCTTGCGGATGACCAGGAATCCCGCCGATGCCGAGGACCTGGTGCAGGAGGCCTACGCCAAGGCGTTCGCCGGGTTCCACTCGTTCAAGCAGGGGACCAACTTCCGGGCCTGGATGCACCGCATCCTCACCAACGCCTACATCAACCACTACCGCAAGCGGCAGCGGCAACCCGCGCAGTACCCGACCGACGAGATCACCGACTGGCAGCTCGCCGCGGCGGCCGAGCACACCTCGACGGGCCTGCGCTCGGCGGAGGTCGAGGCCATGGAGTTGCTGCCGGACGACGAGATCCGTGCGGCGCTGGCCGAACTGCCCGAGGAGTTCCGGATGGCGGTCTACTACGCCGACGTCCAGGACCTGCCGTACAAGGAGATCGCCGAGATCATGGACACCCCGCTGGGGACCGTGATGTCACGTCTCCACCGTGGCCGTAAGCAGCTGCGGGAGCTCCTGCGGGATGTCGCCACCGAGCGGGGTTTCGGCCGTGACCGCGAGGAGGGGGCGAAGTGATGAGAGAGCACGATCCGCGCCTCGACGAGATCGACTGCCGGGCGGCGATGCGGGACCTGTCGCTACTCGTGGACCTCGAGTGTGACGACGCGTGCCGGTCGCGCCTCGAGCATCATCTCGCCGGCTGTCCGGACTGCCGCGAGATGTTCCTGTCGGAGCGCCGTCTCAAGGCCAAGATCTCGAGTTCGTGCTGTGAGAAAGCGCCGTCCGGGCTGCGGGAGCGTCTCATGGTGGAGATCCGGCGTACCACGGTGACCACGACGGACGCGGACGGCACCACGGTGGTGCACCAGCGCACGACGGTCGAGCGCCGCGACCTGACCTGACCCGCGGACACGATGAGGGGCGGGCACCGGACCGGTGCCCGCCCCTCATCGCATCCGTGTGGTCCGGACTCAGCTGTTCGGACGCTTGCCGTGGTTGGCGTTCTTCTTACGGCGATCCCGCCTCTTGCGGCCACGCTTGCTCATGGTCGCCTCCTTTCGTCGGTGTACAAGTCTTCCATGTGCGGGCCCGTGTGGTTGCATTGGAGGTGTCCGGGGGCCGCCTTCGAGGAAGTAGAGGAACAATCCGTATGGCTGAACAGGTCCGTGCCGAGATGGTCGCGAACGTCATGGAGGTCGTCGCGGCGGTCGGCACCGAGGTCGCCGAGGGCGACACGATCGTGCTCCTCGAGTCGATGAAGATGGAGATCCCGGTGTTGTGCGAGACCTCCGGCACCGTCTCCGAGGTGGCGGTGAAGCCGGGTGATGTCATCCAGGCGGGTGACCTCATCGCGGTCATCGACTGACGGGTCGGGGCCCGTACGCCGAAGGCCGGCCCGTTCCCGCTGGGGGAGGGGCCGGCCTTCGGCGTATGTGGTCTTGGATCAGACGGTGGTGCGGGTGCGCGCGCGGCGACGCTTGAGGGCGCGACGCTCGTCCTCGCTCATGCCGCCCCAGACGCCCGCGTCCTGGCCGGACTCGAGGGCCCAGGACAGGCACTCGGCGGTGACGGGGCACCGGTTGCAGACGATCTTCGCCTCGGCGATCTGGGCGAGGGCGGGTCCGGAATTGCCGACGGGGAAGAACAGCTCGGGATCCTCGTCGCGACAGATGGCCTTGTGACGCCAGTCCATGGGAACTCCTTCGATGTGAGACCGTGATCGGGTGCACCGGGCAGCACGAACAGCCGCCATCGACTCGCGGACAGGTAGTATCCGCGTGAGGACGTGCGTGTTCGGTGACACCCGGCGGGGTGGGGGTTGGGGGATTACCCGCTCCGCGGGCTCGCTCCTGATCGGAGAAGCTCCCGGTTAAGGCGAGGCAAACACGGTGTGTCTGCGCTGTTACAAATGATCGTCCCACGATTTCATGACAAGTCAATACGTTCCGGCGTCTATGTGGTAAACGTCACGCGCCTTGTCAAATCGGGGGAAAACCGCACCACAGAGGCGGTAATGGCCTAGATGGACCCCGGTCCAGCTGGCGGTTTCGGTGGCGTGGCCGGGCCCGCTTAGTCTGAAGAGGTGAACGTGAGACGACCAGAAGACCGCGGTGTACCGGCGGATCCGCGCACGGCGATCCCCACCCCGGTCCGCCTCGCCGGGTGGATCGCGTCGGCCCAGGGGTTGATCGGTGTGGGGATCGCCGTCGCCCTGTTCGTCCGGGCGTTGGGCGGGCACCGCGAGGAGACGGTCGTCATCAGCGGCTACGGCACCGCGGTGTGGTTCGCGATCCTCGGCGGTGGACTGCTCGCCGCCGGGATCGGCTTGTTGCGCGGCCGTCGGTGGGGTCGCGGGCTCGTCGTGATCGCCGAGCTGTTGCTGCTGTTCGTCGCCTGGTACGTCGGGGTGGGGTCCGGTCAGTACCTCGCGGGGGTCGTCCTGGCGGTCGTGTGCGCGACGGCCCTGGTGTCGCTCTTCCGCCGGGACGCGGTCGAGTGGTACGCGGTCTGACCGCTCAGGCGAGCAGTTTGTGGGCGTGGATCGCGCCGCCCCTGCGCTCGTAGAGGATGTCCCCGATCTGCGACAGCCCGGTCACGGCCGCGGTGTCGCCCGGGGCGGCGTCCGCGTCGGAGGTGGTCGCGAGCCGGCCGCTCTCCGTTCCACTCGCGTGGTCGACCACGCGGAAGCCGTCCGCGGCGGGGACCAGGACCCAGTCGCGGGCGGTGGTGACGTCGGGGTCGGGTGACCAGCCCCCGGTCAGGCCGGGGCCGGTGGTCCCGGGGGCGGTCCAGGCGTGGGCGCCCGTGGACGTGGAGAAGGCGTGCGTCGCCTGGCCGTCGAACCACCGTGCCTGGGTGTCGTCCCCGGCCAGGGTCGCCCGGCCGGGGGTGAGTGCCGGTGCGGCGGGCAGCGCGAGCACGGGGGTGCAGTCGCGGGGTCCGGTGAACCACTCCACCGCCCACGCGCCGCCCCGGTCGGTCAGGGCGAGGACGCCGTCGTCGCTGACGTCGATGATCCAGAGGGAGTCGGCGCCGGTGGTGTCGGAGGCGATGTCCTCGGGCGTGCGACTGTCCTCGGGGACGGTCTCGGAGAGGGTGAGCCGGGCGGAGTCGTCGCCCGGGCAGCGTTCCGCCACCGCGAACCGCTCGTCGGTGAGGTCGGCGGTGCCGAGCGTGCACCCGGTGCGCGGCTGCATGCCCGCCTCCTGCGGCGCCTCGACGGCGCCGTACTCGACGGTGCGCACGAGGTCGTCGCGCCAGATCTCGAGCCGGTCGGGGCCCAGCGCGAGCGCGTGCCGCCAGGTGGAGGTGAGTGTCATGGTGTCCGCGAAGGCGCTCTGGCGGGTGCTGCTGTACTGCTGCGTCGTCGGGTCGAGGGCGGTCACGTCGCTGCACCCGGACGCCCCGTCGAATGCGGCGGCGAGGACGTCGGCGTAGAACGTCGCCGCGCAGAAGGTCCCGGCGTGGGAGTAGGACCACTCCGGTTCGCCGGAGCCGGCGTCGCGGCCGATGAGGTCGCCGTCGTCACCGATGGTGACGAGGTTGCCCTTGGTGGTCAGGGGCGGCCCCGAGTCGGCCGACGGGTGCGACCACAATGCCCGGAGCGAGGTCGGCGGCGCGGTGGCGGGCCCGTAGACGGGCTGTTCGGCGTCGCCGGCGACGAGATCCGAGCGGGCGGCGCTGCCGGTGGCGAGGACGCCGGCGGCCACCGCGAGCATGACCACGGTGACGACGGCCGCGGTGACGAGGTCACGCCGCGTCCGTCGTTCGGGGGGGACGCCGACGCCCCGCCGTCGCCTACGGGCGGGGGCGTCCTCGGGTGCGGGCACGGGTGATCTGCGCGCGGCGGTCGGCCGGGTCAGTCCCGACCGGCCTGGTCGGACGACGACGAGGGCCGACGACGGCGACGGCGGCGCCGGGTGGGGGCCTCCGCGGACCCGGCGGAGGAGTCCGACCCGTCGGTCGCGGTGGGGGAGTCACCCGCGGGGGCGGGCGTAGACGACCCGTCCGTGCCGGACCTGCTGCCGCGGGTGCGTCGGCGCGCGGGCCGTGCCCCGGATCCCGTGCCCTCACCGGGGCCTCGGGAGCCCCGGTCCTCGCCACGTCGTGGCGAGCCGGTGCCGGTGGGGGCACCGATCCGCCCGCCGGCGCCCTCGGGGATCCCGAGGTCGGTGCGCAGGTGCGGGGAGGTCGAGTAGGTCTCGGCGGGTTCGCCGAAGTCGAGGCCGAGGGCCTTGTCGATCAGGCCCCAGCGCGGCAGGTCGTCCCAGTCGACGAGCGTGACGGCGACGCCGGTGCGCCCGGCGCGGCCGGTGCGTCCGATGCGGTGGACGTAGGTCTTCTCGTCCTCGGGGCACTGGTAGTTGATCACGTGGGTGACGTCGTCGACGTCGATGCCGCGGGCGGCGACGTCGGTGGCCACGAGCACGTCGACGTCACCGGATCGGAAGGCCTTGAGGGACTTCTCGCGGGCGCCCTGACCGAGGTCGCCGTGGATCGCACCGACGCGGAATCCGCGCTCGGCGAGGTCGTCGGCGAGCTTCTGGGCGGTGCGCTTGGTGCGGCAGAAGATCATGGTGGCGCCGCGGCCCTCGGCCTGCAGGATCCGCGCGACGACCTCCGGCTTGTCCAGGGAGTGGGCCCGGTAGACGTACTGGGTGGTGTTCTCGTGCGTGGCTCCGGAATCGGCGGCCTCGGCGCGGATGTGGGTGGGCTTGGTGAGGAACGTCCGGGCCAGGGTGATGATCGGGCCGGGCATGGTCGCCGAGAACAGCATGGTCTGGCGCTTCTCGGGCACCATGCGCAGCAGCTTCTCGATGTCGGGCAGGAAGCCCAGGTCGAGCATCTCGTCGGCCTCGTCCAGGACCAGAGCCTCGACCTTGCCCAGGACCAGCTTGGACTGGTTGGCCAGGTCGAGCAGGCGACCGGGGGTGCCCACCACCACGTCGACGCCCTTCTCGAGGGCCTCGGTCTGCTGCTCGTACGGGGTGCCGCCGTAGATCGCGAGGACCTTGAGGGGACGCGTCCCGGAGTCGGTGGGGGCGGTGAGCCCGGTGGCGGCGATCTTGAGGTCCTGGGTGACCTGGATGCACAGCTCACGGGTGGGCACGATCACCAGGGCGCGCGGTGTGCCGTCGAGCCGGCGGGTCGCCTCGCCGGTGGAGATGCGGTGCAGGAGCGGTACGCCGAACCCGTAGGTCTTGCCCATGCCGGTGCGCGCCTGGCCGATGAGGTCGGAGCCGGCAAGGGCCAGCGGCAGGGTGAGTTCCTGGATGGCGAACGTGTGCGTGATCCCGCGTTCGGCGAGGGCCGTGACGATCTCGGGTCGTACGCCGAGTTCGGCGAAGCTGGGGGAGGAGTCGGAGGACGGGGCGTCGACGACCGCGGTCGTCGTGGCCATGCCGTCTACGTCTTCGGTGGTGACATCTGTGGTGGACAGGGCGGTGCCTTTCTCGTCTCGCGCGCGGTGGGGTCGGGCCGTCGGAATCCGGCCTCGCGAGCGGGGCGCGCGCACATTTCCACGGGACCTGCCGTACCCGACGCCGGTGTGGCCGGGCGCGGAGAGTGATCCACGTCCACACATCCTATCCCGTGCCGCCGCCCCGGGCGGGGCTCGGGCTAGCCTGGGGCGCACGCATCACCGATGACGGCGTGGCATGCGCCGACGACGAGAAGGGCAGGCACCGTGGAGGTCAAGATCGGCATCGCCGACAGCAACCGTGAGCTCGTGTTCAAGACCGGGATGGAGCCCGACGACGTACACAAGCGCGTCGAGGCGGCCCTGACCGCGGACGCCAAGGCAGTCCTCGAGCTCGAGGACGAGAAGGGGCGCCGCTACCTCGTGTCGACCGACCGGGTCGCCTACGTGGAGATCGGCGAGTCCGCTCGTCGCCCGGTGGGCTTCCTGTCCTGACGTAGGCGGCCGCGCCCGGGCTCAGGCCCCGGGCGCGGGCCGGTCCGCGCCGTGACGCGGGATCTTCGACAGGCCGCCCCAGCACAGGGTGACGGTGGTGGAGACGGCGTCCTCGCGGGAGATCGGCCGGCCGGCGTCGAGCCAGTGGCCGGCGCTGACGCGGCTCGCGCCGACCAGACCGACGGCCAGCAGGCGCGAGCGGTGGACGTCGAGACCGGAGTCCCCGCGGACGAGGTCGTGTACCGCGTCGATGCACCCCTCGGTCGCCCGGTCGAGTTCGCGGCGGACGACCTCGTCACCGGACTCGGAGTAGAAGACGAGCCGGAAGCCGCGGGTGTCGTTGTCGGCGTAGGCGAAGAACGTGTCGACGGCGGCCTCGACGCGCCGCCGGTTGTCGGAGGTCGAGTCGAGCGCGGCACGGATCCGGCCGAGCAGGGCGTCCACGTGGTGGCGCAGGACCTCGATGTAGAGGTCCCGCTTGGAGTCGAAGTGCTGGTAGAGCACCGGCTTGGACACCCCGGCGAGGACCGCGATGTCGTCCATCCCGGAGGCGTGGAACCCCTGTTCGACGAACACGGTTCCGGCGGCGTCGATGAGCTGGCTGCGCCGTGCGCCGCGGGGGAGTCGGGCCGCCCTGGTGCGGCCCGGGGCGGCCGGGACCGCTCCGTCCGGGCTCGTCATCTGCGCCTCTCCTTGTCCGCCCGGGCGAGAGTCGACAGCCGTCCGGGCCAGACGGACAATACCTGCACCCGCGGAGTGCGGCAGGAGGCGGCTCACCCGGTATGTGGGATCGTGGAGACCGTGATCGGCAGGGGCCGGTCCTGGATCGGACGTGGAGGTGCGCGGATGAGTGACGGCCGTCGCCGGACGCCGGGCGGTGTCGATTCCGGTACCCGACAGGGGGCGCCGTACTACCCGCCGCAGGCGGAGCCGCTGCGCGCGCCGTGGGACCCGGAGGAGTCCACCCCGGGTCGCCGTCGGTCGGTCCCCGGCGCCCGTGACCACCTGCGCAAGCAGACGCCGGTCGGGCGGTTCTTCGCGACGTGGGGGTGGCGCGCGTACGCCATCCCGGTGCTCGTGGTGCTCACCGCGCTCGTGATCGCCGACGCCGTGATCTCCCCGGCCGAGCAGGGCGACGAGGGGGCCGTGCGGGCGCGGGAGACACCGGCGATCGTCGGGGCGCCCGCGGCCGGGGAGGTCCCCCCGAGCGGTGAGCTCCCCGAGGGGGGCCCGTTCGTGGAGGCGGCCGGCGGCGGATTCCGGCTCGTGGCGGGCGGGACCGACCCGGTGGGTCGTCCCGAGGCGGAGCAGTTCACCTACACGGTGGAGGTCGAGGAGGGCATCGACACCGTCGACTTCGGCGGGGACGACTCGGTCGCCCGGATGATCGACGCCACCCTGGCCAATCCCAAGAGCTGGACGGCCGACGGGGCGGTCGCCTTCCAGCGGATCACGCGGGGCGAACCCGCGTTCCGGGTCTCGTTGACCAGCCCCATGACCGTCCGCGAGAACTGCGGGTACGACATCGAGCTCGAGGCGAGCTGCTACAACTCGGCCACCGGGCGGGTGTACCTGAACCTGGCGCGCTGGGTGCGGGGCGCGCGGTCCTTCCAGGGCGACATCGGGTCCTACCGGCAGTATCTCGTCAACCACGAGGTCGGGCACGCGATCGGCTACGCGGCGCACGAGCCGTGCCCCGCCGACGGGGCGTTGGCGCCGATCATGATGCAGCAGACCTTCGGGGTGTCCAACGCCGAGATCCACCGGTTGGACCCGGAGGGCGTGGTGCCGGACAACGGGGACACCTGTCGCTACAACGCGTGGCCGTTCCCCGACGGTGCGCCGGTGGCCCGGTGAGCGCCGTGGGCGGGTCGGCGGACGGGGCGCTCCCTCCTCTCGTCGAGCCGGTGCCCGAGCTGAGCGCGGAGGAGCGGGCGCGGTACTCGCGACACCTGCTGCTCGGGGCGATCGGGGACGAGGGACAGCGGCGCCTGCGCGCCGCGTCGGTGTTCGTCGTGGGTGCGGGCGGCCTGGGCGCGCCCGTGCTGATGTACCTCGCCGCGGCGGGTGTCGGTCGGATCACGGTCGTCGACGACGACGAGGTGGACATCGGCAACCTGCACCGGCAGGTGATCCACTCCGTGGGCGCGGTGGGCCGACCGAAGGTGGACTCCGCCCGGGACAGGCTCGCGGAGCTGGCGCCCGGCGTCAGGGTGGACGCGGTGCATTCCCGGCTCGACGCGCTCAACATCTCCGCCCTGCTCGAGGGGCACGACCTGGTGATCGACGGCAGCGACAACTTCGCGACCCGGTACCTGGTCTCGGATGCGTGCGAGATCGCCGGCATCCCGCTCATCTGGGGGACGATCGACCGCTTCCGCGCACAGCTGGCCGTGTTCTGGTCCCGCCCGCCCGCGCCGGCCGAGGCGGTGACGCTGCGCGACCTGTACCCGGCTCCGCCGCCGGCGGGCTCGGTGCCCAGCTGCGCGGAGGCCGGGGTCGTGGGTGCGCTGTGCGGCACGGTCGGGTCGATGATGGCGATGGAGGCCGTCAAGCTCGTCACGGGGGCCGGGCGCCCCCTGCTCGGCCGATTGGTCCTCATGGACCTGCTCGAGTCCACCAACCGCACGGTGACGATCCGCCCGGACCCGTCGCGGGAACCGGTCACCGAGTTGCCGGACGGCGCCGGGGACGTCTCCTGCGAGGTCCCGGACGCCGGGGCGTCCGGGGTGCCGACGGTGTCGGCGACCGGCCTCGCGGAGGAACTGGCCCGTCCGGTCGGCCCCGCCGGGGCGCCGGTGCTGGTGGACGTGCGCGGCGCGGGGGAGCGGTCCATCGCGCGGATCGACCCGTCGGTGTGGGTGCCGCTCGACTCGGTCGCCGAGGTCGCCGCCGACCCCACGGGGGTGCTCGGGCGCGCGGCCGACCGGGGCCCGCTGGTCGTGTACTGCAAGTCCGGGGTCCGGTCGGCGCGCGCCGCCGCGACGTTGGCGGCGGCGGGTTTCGTGGGCGTCCGGTCGCTCGCCGGGGGCATCGAGGCGTGGACACGGGACGTGGACCCGTCCCTTCCCCGGTACTGACGACCGGGGTGGGTACCGTGGTCGGCGTGAACGACGCGAGCCTTCCCGAGCACGTCCGCGGCGCCTTCGGCGTGGCGGACGGCCCGGCTTCTCCTGTGGTC
Source organism: Dietzia sp. CH92 (assembly GCF_032248695.1). Classification (NCBI taxonomy): domain Bacteria; kingdom Bacillati; phylum Actinomycetota; class Actinomycetes; order Mycobacteriales; family Dietziaceae; genus Dietzia; species Dietzia sp. CH92. The sequence goes on from NZ_JAVHXC010000005.1 coordinate 56,784, forward strand.
GCCGGCTCCGGCACCGGCTGGCTGGTGCCCTCCGCGGGTGGCGCGGTGGTGCTGCGGCCCGTCGCGGACACGGCGCTGGCCAACTGGTCGGCCCGGGTGCGGGAGGAACTGGACGTCACCGGGCTCCGCGTGGCGCTGCCGGTCCGGTCCCGGGACGGCCGTCACGTCGTCAGCGGGTGGCGCGCGGACCGGGCGGTGTCCGGGCGGCCCGAGGCCCGGGCCGACGAGACGATCGCGTGGTCGGCGAGGATCAACGCGGCGCTGACCGGGGTCGAGCGGCCGCGACTCGTGCGCCGGCCCGCGACGAGACCGTGGTCCGAGACCGATGTGTTCTCGTTCGCCGAGGCCGCCGCGTGGGACGGCGACCCGGAGCACGATCTGGCCCCGGGCATGGAGGACCGCGGCACCCCGTTCGCCACCCACCGCGCGGCCGCCCTGCTCGGCGCGACCGGACTGATCCGGCACCGACGCCCGGTCACGGTGTCCGGGGCGGGCGTCGTGCACGGTGACCTCGCCCGCGGCCTGCTCTTCGACGCCTCCGCCGAGCCCGCGCTGACCGACGTGGTTCCCTATGCGCGCCCGGCCTCGTGGTCGGCGGCGGTCGTCGCGGTCGACCACCTGTCCTGGGGCACGGTCGACGCCGGGGTGCTCACCCGGTGGCGGCACCTCGAGCACTGGCCCCAGATGGTGCTCCGCGCGGCCGTGTTCCGTCTCGCGGTGCACGCGCTGCACCCGGGGTCCAGGCCCGCGGCCATGGACGGTCTCCAGGTGATGGCCCGGCAGGTGGGCGAGTACGTCGGGGACACCGCCGCGTGACCCGCCCCTCTCCGGGGCCCGCGTCCCGCCGCGGCGCCGTCACGTTCCCGCTCGTCGCCTTCGTCGGTGTCGTCCTCGTCTCGCTCAACCTGCGTACCGCGGTCACCTCGCTGAGCCCGCTGCTCGGGGTGATCGACGCCGAGATCGGTCTCGGCGCCGCCGGGATGGGCCTGCTCGGCATGATCCCCACCCTCATGTTCGCGGTGTGGGGCGTGCTCACGCCCGTCGTCCTGCGGCGGATGGGGCTGGAACTGCTCACGGTGTCGGCGATGCTCGCCGCGGCCGCGGGGCAGGTGATCCGCGCCCTCGCCCAGGACCCGTGGGTGATGGGCGCCGGCTCGCTCGTCGCACTCGCGGGGATGGGCATCGGCAACGTCGTGGCGCCGCCGCTGGTCAAGAAGTACTTCCCGCGGCACGTGGCCGCCGTCAGCATGGCCTACATCACGGGACTGCAACTCGGCACCGTGGTGCCGGCGCTGGTGGCCGTCCCCGTCGAGGAGGCCGCGGGATGGCGGCTCTCGATCGGCTGGTGGGCGGTGCTCGCGGTGATCGCCGCCGTGCCGTGGGTCGTCGAGATCCTTCGGCCCGGCACGCCGACCGACGCCCCCCGGGACGGTTCCGCGTCCGGCGCGGCGGAGGCGCCGGCCCACCGGATCCGCCCGTGGCGCTCGCCGGTCGGCGTGGCGCTGGCCCTGTTCTTCGGCATGAACTCCCTGTGCACGTACGCGTTCTTCACCTGGCTCCCGGCCGTGGCCGAATCCATCGGCATGACCCGCGCGGAGGGCGGCCTGGCACTGGCGGTGTACTCCGCGATCGGACTCGTCGCCGCGTTGGCGGTGCCCTACATCGCGGGACGGTTCGACGATCCGTACCCCGTCGTCGTCGTCTCCGTCGTGTCCTACCTGGCGGCCTTCGCCGGCCTGCTCTGGGCGCCCGACCTCGCACCCTGGCTGTGGATCTGCCTGCTCGGCGTCGGGCCCAGCACGTTCCCGTTGTGCCTGACCCTGATCAACCTCCGCACCCGCACCCAGGCCGGGTCGGCCGCGCTGTCCGGCTTCTCGCAGGGCGTCGGGTACACCGCCGCGTGCCTGGGTCCGATCGTCTTCGGGATGCTGTTCGACGGGCCCGGGCTGGCCGCCGGGCTGGCGTTCCTCACGGTCGTGCAGGTCATCATGCTCGTCGTGTCGAGGACAGCGTGCCGCCCGATCATGCTCGAGGACACCCTCCGCTGACGGCCGGGCGGTCACCCCGCACGGGCGCGGTCGGTCGGATCGGGGCGATGTCGGAGTGGTGTGGTCTCATCGAGCCGTGATCCCGCCCGCCCCCGCCCCCGGCACAGTCGGCACAGTCGGCACAGTCGGCTCCGCCCCCGGCCCTGACGGCTCCGCCCCCGGCCCTGCCGGCGGTGCTGACCTCGCCGCTCACGCCGCCGGTCGCCGGTCCTGGCCCGCCGGTCTCGCCGACCTCGTCGGCCGCGACTGGGGTTCCGCCCCCGCCGCCCACCGGGACCGGTGGGTCGTCCGCGGCGGACCGGGCAGCGGCAAGACCTCGCTGATCGTCGACGTCGTCCGGGCGGCGGTGACCGGTGGGGTCGGTCTCGACGGGGTCCTCGTCCTGACGGGTTCGGCCACCGCGGCGGCCGCGCTGCTCGAGGAGGCCACCGGCGGGATGCCCCCGGAACTCGTGGTGGGCACCGACGCGCCCGTGCGCACGGTCCACTCGCTCGCCCACGCCGTGGTGCGGCTCTCGGCCGCCCGCGCGGACGCCCCGCCGCCGCGGTTGCGGACCGGCGCGGAACACGACGCGCTCGTGCGCGAGACCCTGCTCGGGGAGCTGGCAGACGGGGCGCCGCACTGGCCCGAACAGATGCGCCCGGCCCTGTCCACGGTCGGGTTCGCCCGCGAACTACGCGACCTGCTGCTGCGGTCCCTCGAGCGGGGGATCGGACCCCGCGAACTCGCCCGGCTCGGCCGGACCGCCGGCCGCCCCGCGTGGGTGGCCGCGGCCGGTTTCTTCCGCCGCCACGAGGAACAGATGGCGCTGAGGTCGGGGGTCCGCAGCGGGCAGTCCGACGTGCCGGAGGCCCTCAACGCGGCCGAGTTGGTGGGCGCCGCGCTGGACGCGCTCACCGCCGACCCCGAGCTGCGGGAGATCGTCCGCTCCCGCCGCCTCGTGGCCGTGGACGACGCCCATCACCTCGACCCGCTCGCCGCGGAGTTCGTCGCGACGGTCGGCGGCGGCGCGGACGTCCTGCTGGTCGCCGAGGACGGGGACCAGTCCGTGTTCCGGTTCCGCGGGGCCGACGGCGGTCTCGCACGTGCCGTCCTCGACCAGGGCGGCCGGGCGGTCGATCTGCCGACCGGGCACCGGATGTCCCCGGCCGTCACCGCCGTCGCGGCGCGGATCGCCTCCCGCCTGCCCGGGGCCGCCCGGCACCGCCCGCGGGAGACGACCGGGGAACAGGCGCGTCCCCAGGGGCGCGTGGGTGTCGCGGTCGCCGGCTCCGCCGCCTCGGAGGCCGCCGTCGTCGCCGACTTCCTGCGCCGCCGGCACGTGCTGGACGGCATCGACTACGGCGAGATGGCCGTGGTGACCCGCTCCCTGCCGCGCGTGGCCGACGCCCTGCTGGCCGCCCTGGACGCGGCGGGTGTGCCGGTGGTCGACGCCGGCGCCGAGATCCCGCCGGCCCACGACCCCGTCGCCGCGGCGCTGTTGCTCCTGGTGCGGTCGGCGCTCGACGGCGCCGCCGGCACCGACGCCGAGCGGGTCCTCGCGCTGCTCTCCGGACCCATCGGGCGGGCGGACGCCGTCGCCATGCGCCGTCTGAGGCGGGGCCTGCGGCGCTCGGGGATCGGCGGCTCCGAGCCCAGCGCCGAGACCCTGCGACGCCTCGTCCTGGCGGAGGAGGACGACCCGCCCCCCGGGCTCACCTCGGTGGAGCTGGCACCCGTCATCCGGGTGCGCCGGGCGCGGGCGGCCGTACTGACCGAACTCCGAGCGGGCGGGACCGCCGAGGAGGTCCTCTGGGCCGCGTGGTCGTCCTCCCGTCTCGAACGCCGCCTCGTACGGCAGGCGGTGGCCGCCGACCCGTGGTCGCGGACCGCCGACCGCTCCCTCGACGCGGTCGTGTCCCTGTTCGACCACGCCGCCGACTTCGTGGACCGCGTCCCCGGCGGCTCGGTGAACCTGTTCTGCGACGTCGTCTCCGGCGAGGACCTGCCCGCGCCCCGGCGCGCGGACACCCGCGCGCGCGGTGGCGCGGTGAGCATCCTGTCCGCGCACGCGGCCGTCGGCAGACAATGGCGCGCCGTCGCGGTGTGCGGTGTCCAGGACGGCGTCTGGCCGGCCCCCCGCCGCCGGTCCGGGTTGCTGGGAGTCGACGAGCTGGTCGACCTGACGGAGATCGCCGGCGACGGTCCGGTGCCGTCCGAGGCCGAGCGGGCCGTGTCCTCCGCGGCCGCCCGGTCGGCCGAGGAACGCCGACTGTTCTACGTCGCGTGTTCGCGGGCCCGCGATCATCTGCTCGTCACCGCCGTCGACTCCCCCGAGGAGGGCGACGTCGCCCCCTCCCGCTTCCTCGACGAGATCTCCGACCTGGCCACCGCGGCGACACCGGACGCGTCCGTCGACGCCGGACCGGCACGGCCCCGGCACGCGCCGACGGTGTTCTCCCTCGCGCACCTGGCGGTGGACCTCAGGGCGGCTCTGCACGACCCGTCGACGGACCCCACCGACGCCCGGCACGCGGCCGGGCTGCTCGCCGCCCTGCGCGACGCCGGGGTGGGCGAGGCCGACCCGCGGACCTGGTTCGGCGCCTCCGAACCCTCCACGGACGCGCCCCTCGCCCCCGACTCACCCGACCGCCCGATCGCGGTGCTCTCCCCGTCGGGTTTCGGCGCCCTCGAGGAGTGTCCGCTCCGGTGGTTCCTGCAGTCGGCCGGGGGAGACTCCTCCGACGCCGGGTCGGCGGCCCCGCTCGTCCGCGGCTCGGCCGTGCACGCCCTCACCCAGGCGGTCGAGGGCGGCATCGGCGAGGAGACCGTGCGCGCGGCGGTGACGCGCCGGGCCGAGGCGCTGACCCTGTCCCGGGGGTGGTTCGCCGAGCGGGCCGCGGGCACGATGGTGGAGATGGCGGAGACGTTCCGCCGGTGGCGCGCGGCCACCCGCGACGAGTACACGACCGCCGCGGTGGAGGAGCCCTTCGAATTCGACGCCGGCGGCGGCGTACGGGTCCGTGGCCGGATCGACCGGCTCGAGGCGACCTCCGCCGGGCAGGTCGTCCCGGTGGACGTGAAGACCTCCTCGGTGGCGGCCAGCAAGGCGGACGCCGCCGTCAACCCGCAGCTGGCCCTGTACCAGCTCGCGGTCGCCCGCGGGGCGGTCGCCGCCGCCGACGACCGCGAACCCGGCGGCGGCCTCCTGCTCTACCTGGCGGGCCGCGAGGGGCGGATGCCGACCGAGCGGGTCCAGGACCCTCTCGGGCCCGACAGCGCCGACGCTCTGGTCGACCGCGTGCAGGCGGCCGGTCGCGCCACCGTCGGCCCCGTCTACACCGCGCGGGTGGGCCGGTGGTGCGAGCACTGCCGTGTCAGATCCAGCTGCCCCGCGCAGCCCGAGGGGAAGCAGGTGATCGCGTGACCACGCCGATCGATCCTGCCGCGATCGCCGACGCCCTCGGCATCCACCGGCCCACCCCCGAACAGGCCGAGGTCATCGCCGGGCCGACCGAACCCACTCTCGTGCTGGCGGGCGCCGGCGCCGGGAAGACCGAGACCATGGCGGCCAGGGTCGTGTGGCTCGTGGCCAACGGCTACGCCCGGCCCGGGGAGATCCTCGGACTGACCTTCACCCGCAAGGCCGCCCAGCAGCTGTCGCGGCGGATACGCCGCCGGCTGGACGCGCTGGCCCGCAGCGGCCTGTGCACCGGCCCCGGGGCCGACCCGGCGATCGCCGAGGCGATCCGCACCGAGGACCCACAGATCTCCACGTACCACGCCTACGCCGGCACCCTGCTCGGGACCTACGGCCTGCTCGTGCCCGTCGAGCCGGACTCACGGCTGCTCACCCCGACCGCCGCCTTCCAGCTCGCCCACGACGTGGTGTCCCGGTGGGAGAGCCCGTTGAGCACCGGGTCGAACCCCGCCACGGTCACCCGCGACGTGTTGACCCTGTCCGGGCAGCTGTCCGACCACCTCGTCACCACCGACGACCTGCGCTCCCACCCGGACCTCGTCACGACCCTCATCGCGACGCTCCCACCCGGGCCCAGGCAGCGGGCCGCGCCCACCGCCTGGCTCGAGAAGACCGCGGAGATCCAGGGCCACCGCGACGAACTGGCGGACCTCGTGGACGCCGTCGCCGCCCGTATGCGGGCGGAGTCGGCACTCGACCACGCCACGCAGATGGCACTCGCCGCCACGGTCGCCCGCGACCACCCCCAGGTCGGACTCGCCGAGCGGCGCGCCTTCCGGGTGGTGCTGCTCGACGAGTACCAGGACACGGGCCACTCCCAGCGGGTGCTCCTGTCCTCACTGTTCGGCGCCGGTTCGGACCCGGCCCCGGCCGTGACCGCCGTCGGCGATCCCATGCAGTCCATCTACGGGTGGCGGGGGGCGTCGGCCTCCAACCTCGACCGCTTCCGCGAGGATTTCCCCCTGCCCGGCGGGCATCCCTCGCACCTGCGGGAACTCACGACCTCCTGGCGGAACCCGCCGGAGGTTCTCGCGCTGGCCAACCGCATCACCGCACCGCTGCGCGACCGCCCCGGTTCCGTCCCCGTCCCCGAGCTGCGCGCCCGGCCGGGCGCCGAGCGGGCAGACCTGCGGGTCGCGCTGCTCGACACCGCCGAGGACGAACGCGCCTGGCTCGCCGACACCCTCGCCGACCGGTACCGCGCGGCCGAGCGCTCCGGCCGAGTGCCGACCGCGGCGGTGCTCGTGCGCCGCAACGGCGACTCCGCGGCGATCGCCGAGGCCCTGGAGGCCCGCGGCCTACCGGTCGAGATCGTCGGCGTCGGCGGGTTGCTCGACGTCCCCGAGGTGGCCGACGTCGTCGCCCTGCTCACCGTGGTCGCCCGCCCGGGGGCCGGCCCGGCGCTGCTGAGGCTGCTCAGCGGCTCCCGGTTCGCGCTCGGCGCCGCCGACCTCGCCGCCCTGGCCGACCGTGCGTCCCGGCTGTCCCTGCGCCGGCCCGCGGCCGCGACCGGGGCCATCACCGACCCCCGGGAGCTCGACGACGTCCTCGACACCCTCGCCCGGGGAGAGGAGACGGACTCGGCCGGTCTGGCCGACGCGCTGGCCGACCCGGGTCCCGACGAGGCCTACAGCCCCGCCGGCGCGCGCCGCATCGCGGAGCTCGCCGCCATCATCGCCGGACTGCGCGCCCGGGCGTCGGCCCCGCCCGCACGGCTCGTCGCCGCGGCCGAACACTCTCTCGGGCTCGACGCCGAGGTACGCCTGCGCCAGCGCGCGGGCGGGGGCGAGGCGCGCGAACAGCTCGACGCCCTCCAGGAGGTGGCCGCCGGCTTCCGCCCCGAGCGGGGGACCGGCCTCGACGCCTTCCTCGCCTACCTCGACCTCGCCCGTTCCGTCGACGGGGGGCTCGCGCGCGGCGAGGTCGCCTCCACACCCGGTCGGGTGCAGATCCTCACGGTCCACGCGGCCAAGGGCCTCGAATGGGAGATCGTCGCCGTCCCGCACCTCGCCGACGGTGTCTTCCCGTCCGGCCAGCCCCCGCAGACCTCGATCCGCACCGCCACCCAGCTGCCCGAACACCTCCGCGGGGACCGCGAGTCCGAGGGCAACCCCGGGGGCGTCCCCGTCCCGCGGCTCGAGGACGTCACCGATCGGAAGATGCTCGAGGAGGCTCTCGAGAAGCACATCACACGCGTGAAGCGGCGCTCCCTCGACGAGGACCGGCGACTGTTCTACGTCGCGGTCACCCGCGCGGAGCAGACCCTCCTGCTGTCCGGATCGCACTGGCTCGGGACCGCGACCAAGCCCAAGGGGCCCTCGGAATTCCTCGACGAGGTCCTGACCGCCTGCGCGGGAGAGGCCCCTCTCGGCGCGATCGACCACCTCGTCGTCGTCCCCACCTCCACCAACCCCGCCGCCACCCGCACCGTCGAGGCGACGTGGCCCCGCCCCGCCGCCCCCGACCGCCTCGCCGCCGCCCGGGCGGTGGAGGCGGCCGCCCCCGTCGACCCCGAGGCCGACGAGGCCCCGGAATCCGGGCCTGCCCGCCGCTGGCACCTCGCCGCCGCGTCCCTGCTCGCCGACGCGCGCCGCGCCGCCCTCCGTCGCGACGAGGTCCACCTGCCGCGCCGCCTCACGGCCGGGGAGATCGTCGCCATGGCCAGCGACCCCGCCGAGTTCGCCGACCGCCTCCGCCGACCCGTGCCGTACCGCCCCGACCGCTTCGCGCGGCGAGGGACCCGCTTCCACGCCTGGCTCGAACACCGCTACGGCGCCACCCACCTGCTCGACATCGACGACCTCCCCGGCGCCGGTGACCACGGCGTCGTCGACGGACTGTCGGAGGCCGACCTCACCGCCCTGCAGGAGGCGTTCGAGGCCTCCCGCTGGGCCCGCATGACGCCCGAGGCCGTCGAGGTCCCGTTCGAGGTCGCGCTGGGCGGGCATCTCCTGAGGGGCCGGATGGACGCCGTGTTCGCCGACGGGGACGGGTGGATCGTCGTGGACTGGAAGACCGGACGTGTCCCCGCCGAACGGGACATGCCCGCCGTCGCCCTCCAGCTCGCGGTCTACCGGTACGCGTGGGCGAAGATCGTCGGAGCCAGGCTCGGACGGACCGTGGAACCGGGATCGATCCGCGCGGCGTTCCACTACGTCCGGCCCGGACGCACGATCGAGCCGGCCGACCTGCCCGACGCCGAGGAACTCCGACGGCTCCTCTCCGACGGCCCGGGCCGGGGCCGGTTGTTGTCGAAGGGCAACAGATAGGCGACGATTCTTGTCGATGACGGCCGCCCGGCAGGGGGCCGCGACGCGGAAATGGAGCCCCATGGTCGAGAAACGCGCACTGACGTCGCGGTTCCGTGGCAACGACCCGCTCGACGAGAGCCCCGACCACGCCCTCGTGGGGGTCGTCAGCATCCCCGAGAACGTCGGGAGCCCGTGGCGGCTCATCGCCAAACGCGTGCTCATGGCGCTCGTCGCGCTGTGCCTCAACGTGCTGGTCGTCTGGGCCGACCGCGGCGGCTACTCCGGCGGCGGCGGCCCGAGCGGCGAGATGACGCTGATCGACTGCTTCTACTACTCGACCGTGTCCCTGTCCACCACCGGGTACGGCGACATCACCCCGGTCACCCAGCAGGCCCGACTGATCAACACCCTCGTCGTCACGCCCCTGCGCCTGGTGTTCCTCATCCTGCTGGTCGGCACCACCCTCGCCGTCCTCACCGAACAATCCCGTCAGGCCCTCAAGATCCAGCGTTGGAGAAGCGTCGTGCGCAACCACACCGTCGTCGTCGGATACGGCACCAAGGGCAGGTCGGCCGTCGCCGCCATGCTGGCCGACGAGATCGCCCCCGACGACATCGTCGTCGTGGACATCGACCCCCAGGCACTCAAAGCCGCCGCGGCCCACGGCCTCGTCACCGTCCAGGGTTCCGCGACCCGCTCCGACGTGCTCAAACTGGCCGGGCTCACCCGCGCCTCCGCCGTCGTGGTGGCCACCAACTCCGACGACACCGCCGTGCTGGTCACCCTGACCGCCCGCGAACTCGCCCCCCACGCCAAGATCGTCGCCACCGTCCGCGAGAGCGACAACAAGCACCTGCTCAAGCAGTCCGGCGCCGACTCCGTCGTGGTCTCCGCCGAGACGACCGGACGCCTGCTCGGGCTGGCGACGATCACCCCGACCGTCGTGGGGATGATGGAAGACCTTCTCACGCCCGACGAGGGGTTCTCGATCGCGGAGCGCCGCGTCGAGGAATCCGAGGTCGGCGGCTCACCACGCCACCTCGCCGAACTCGTCCTGGGCGTGGTGCGCAAGGGCCAGCTCATCAAGGTCAACGAACCGGAGGCCGACGCGCTGGAATCCGGCGACCGGCTGCTCTACATCCGCATGACCGCAGGCTGACCCACGGGTCGGCGGAGCCCGGCCGTCGCGCCGGACTACGCTGGTCGGCGCCCCTCACCACCAGCACGAAGGACCCCCACGATGCCGCTGGATTTCACCCTCGACTCCGACCCCGTGCTGTCGGTGGCCGCGCCCGACCGGGCCGCCCCGCTGCGGCAGGACGCGGACGGGCTGGCGGCGGGATGGGCCTCCGCCCGGATCATGAGGGTCGACCGGCGTCACCGGTTCGCGGTCGAGCCCACCACGGGGGACCGGATGCGGATCCGCCTCGAACCCGCCCTCGACCACGCGGACCGGCTCCCCGAGGACGCGGTCTTCCTCGGACGCACGGACGACGCCCGCCACATCTGGGCGGTGCCCGTCGACGACCTGCCCGACGACCCCGCGGTGAGCAGCCTGCGCGCGTGCGGCGCCGACCTGGTCCAGGGGGACGGTTCGCTCGCCGCGCAGGCCATGGCCCTGCTCGGGTGGCACCGCGACAACGTCCGCGGTCGACACCCCGACCACCACCCGCGCCGGCTGGAGGCCGGGTGGGCGGTCGCGGACCCCTTCCACGGCGGCCTCGAGTACCCGCGCACCGATCCCGCGGTGATCTGCCTCGTCCACGACGGTGGCCGCCGCGTCCTCCTCGCCCGTCAGCCCGTGTGGCCGGAGGGCATGTACTCGCACGTGGCCGGATTCGTGGAGGCCGGGGAGTCGCTCGAGGGGTGCGTCCGGCGGGAGGTCGCCGAGGAGGTCGGCGTGGTCGTGGACCGCGTCCGCTACCTGGGCAGCCAGCCGTGGCCGTTCCCGCGGTCCCTCATGGTCGGCTTCCAGGCCGTCGCCGACCCCGCGGCGCCGATCATCCTCGAGGACGAGGAGATCAGCGAGGCCGCGTGGTTCGACGTCGACCGGGTGCGGGACGCCCTGGCCGGCCGCGGTGAGCTCATGGTGGCCCCGCCGGTCTCCATCGCGCACGTCATGCTGCGGTCCTGGGTCGCGGCCGTGGACCGCGACAGCGCCCTCTGACGACCGACGCCCGGCGCCCCTGATCCGCCGGGCACCGGGCGTCCTCGCGGCGGACCTCAGGCGCCGGCGAGCTCCGCGAGCTTCGCGCGCACCTGCGAGGCCGGGGGATTGGTGGCGGTGGTCCCGTCCGAGTACAGCGCGGTCGGCACGACCCGGTTACCGCCGTTGACGCTCTCGACGAACGCGGCGGCCTCCGCGTCCGCCTCCACGTCGATCTCCGTGTACCCGATCTCCTTCTCGTCCAGCAGCTTCTTGAGCCGGGTGCAGTACGGGCACCACGTGGTGGTGTAGAGGGTCAGGGCACCGGCGTCGTCGTTGGTCGTCACATCGCTCATGACGGGGTGTAACGCCCACGTCTGCGGGAATCATCCCGGGGGGAGGCCCCCGGCACGGTGTCCGACCCGGATGCCACGATGGGGGGCGTGAGTGACACGGGGCGAGGCGGCGGAGGAGGCGTGCGGACGGCCGGACGCGCAGGCGGTGCGGAGACCGTGCTGGAGGGGCTGGACCCACAGCAGCGGCGCGCGGTGCTGGCACCCCGCGGGCCCGTCTGCATCCTCGCCGGGGCGGGGACGGGCAAGACCCGCACCATCACCCGGCGCATCGCCCACCTCGTCACCACCGGGCACGTGCGCGGGGACCAGGTGCTCGCGGTGACGTTCACCGCACGCGCCGCCGGCGAACTGCGCATGCGGCTCGCGGGGCTGGGGGTCGCGGACGCCGGCACCGGGCCGGTGCAGGCACGGACCTTCCACTCGGCGGCCCTGCGCAACCTGTCGTACTTCTGGCCCCGCGTGTACGGGGAGGAGCCGTGGCAGCTGCTGGAGGGGCAGTTCCGCGCGGTCGCCCAGGCCGTGCGGCGCGCCGGACTCGACCCCGCCACCGAGACGATCCGCGACGTGCTGACAGAGATCGGCTGGGCCAAGTCGAGCCTGCTCACCCCGGACACGTACGCCGATCAGGCCGTCGCCCTCGGACGCGACCTGCCGGTCCCCGCTCCCGAGGTGGCCCGCGCGTTCCGCGCGTACGAGGACCTCAAGGTCTCCGGCCCGGTCCGGATGCTGGACTTCGACGATCTCCTGTCACACATGGCGGAGCTGGTCGAGGAGGTGCCGGCCATCGCGGAGGAGTTCCGGGACCGCTACCGCTGCTTCGTCGTGGACGAGTTCCAGGACGTCACACCGGCGCAGCAACGGCTGCTCACGGCGTGGCTGGGCAACCGCGACGACCTCACGGTGGTGGGTGACGTCAACCAGACGATCTACTCCTTCGCCGGTGCCGAGCCGGACTTCCTCCTCGGCTTCGCCGACCGGCACCCCGGCGCGACCGTGGTGCGGTTGGAATCCGACTACCGGTCGACCCCGCAGGTCGTGGACCTGGCCAACGCGGTGATCAACGCCGGGTCGGGCCGCTTTCGCAGCGCCGGCCTCACCCTGCGCGGCATGCGGCCCCCGGGGCCCGAACCGGTGCTCACCGAGTACGCCGACGAGGACTCGGAGGCCGAGGCGGTCGCGGCGGCGGTCGCCGACCTCGTGCACGGCGGGACCGACCCCGCCGAGATCGCCGTCCTGTACCGGGTCAACGCCCAGTCGGAGCGGATCGAGGCGGCGCTCGACGAGGCCGGCATCGGCTACCGGCTCAAGGGTGGGGAGGGGTTTTTCGAACGCCCCGTGGTGCGCCGGGCGATGTCGGCGATCGACCGCCTCGTCGACGGTTCGGACGAGGCGGGGGCCGCCGCACACGCGGAGCTGACCGACCCCGTGGACGTCGTGGCGATAATCCGGCGGGCCCTCGAGCCACTCGGCCTCACCGCTGCCGAACCGTCCGGCACCCAGGCCCGCGAGACATGGAACTCGCTGACGGCCCTGGTGGGCCTGGCGGAGGAGATCGCGACCGCCGAGAGTCGTCCGGGACTGCTCCCCGTCGTCGCCGGGCTACGCGAGCGCGCGGCCGCGCGGCACGCGCCGGACGAGCGCGGCGTGACGTTGGCCTCGATTCACGCCGCGAAGGGGTTGGAGTGGGACGCCGTGTTCCTCATCGGCGTCCACGAGGGCAGCCTGCCGATCAGTCACGCGATCAACGCGGGCCCGGACGCGATCGAGGAGGAGCGGCGGCTCCTGTACGTCGGGATCACCCGCGCCCGCGAGCACCTGTCGCTCTCGTGGAGTCGCAGCCGTCGCGCCGGTGGCCGCGCGACCCGACGGCCGAGCCGCTTCCTCGACCCCGTCCGGCCCGCGCAGTCCGCCGCGGCCCCCCGGCGGAGCACCGACTCATCCGACAAGGGGCGCTGCCGCGGGTGCGGGGAGAAGCTCAACGGGCCCATGCACCGGGCGCTGGGCCTGTGCCCGGAGTGTTCGGTCGAGATCGACACCGGGTTGTTCGAGCGACTGCGGGAGTGGCGCCGCGAGACCTCGGAGCGGATCGGCAAGCCCGCGTACACCGTGTTCACCAACGAGACCCTGGCTCAGATCGCCCGCGTTCGCCCCGCGGACACCCGCGCCCTGGGCCGGATCGGCGGGATCGGCGCACACAAACTCGGCGAGTACGGCGACGACGTGCTCAGGTTGGTCCGGGGGAGCTGACCCCTGCGCCGACGGCCGGACCCGTGCGCCGACGGCCGGGCCCGTGCGCCGACGGCCGCACCAGCGCGCCGATGGCGCCGGTCCGCGGCGGGGCGGTCAGTCCTCGCCGGGGAAGATCTCCGGGATCCAGCGCTGCACGATCTCCCGATACGGCGCCGACGCCTGGAGCTGGCACAGCATCCCGACCGACGCCGACAGCACGCGGTGGATCAGTACGTAGTCGCGCGGCAGGGCGAACGAGCGCGACGTGCGGAACTCGCGGCCCGACACGTCCCCGTAGACGGCCATGATGCCCTGCATCCACGCGCGGTCGAAGTGGAAGACCGGCTCGCGCATCGGCTCGATGAACGGGCCCAGGAACGCCATCGCGTCGGCGGGATCGAGCCCGCCGCGTCCCACGTACCCGGCCCGGGTCATGACCTCCACGAGCTGATCCGCGTCCTCGGCCAGCGCATGCCGCATCATGGCGACCAGGACGGGCGGCACACCCTCCGGAAGCGGGACGGAGGCGCCGAAGTCCAGGACCACCAGTCGACCGTCGTCGGCCAGCAGGAAGTTGCCCGGGTGGGGGTCGCCGTGCATCATCCGTGCGCGCACGGGCGAACTGAACTGGAACTCGGTGAGCAGCTCGCCGGCCAGGTTGCGTTCCCCGGGGCTGCCGTCGGCGGAGATCCGGCTCAGTGCGCGGCCGTCCGCCCATTCGGTGACCAGCACCTTCGGCGCGGAGGCGAGGACAGAGGGGACGCGGAACTGGCGGTCGTCCCGATAGGCGGCCGAGAAGACCCGTTGGGTGTCCGCCTCGGTGCGGTAGTCGAGCTCGCTCACCGTGCTGTCGTACAGCTCGTCGATGATCCCCCTGATGTCGGTGCCGGGGTTCAGGGGGCGCAGCAGCGGCGCGAGCCGGCGGAGTTGCCGCAGGTCCGAGCGCAGGGCCTCGTCGGCCCCGGGGTACTGGACCTTGACGGCGACCTCGCGACCGTCGGACCACACGGCCCGGTGGACCTGTCCGATGGACGCGGCCGCGGCGGCCTCGCCGTCGAAATCCGAGAACCGTTCCCGCCAGCGCAACCCCAGCTGGGCGTCCAGGACGCGCTCCACCTCGGCGGCGGGCAGCGGCGGCGCCTCGGACTGGAGTTTGGTCAGCGCCTCGCGGAACGGTTCGGCGTACTTGTCCGGCATCCCTGCCTCGAACACGCTCAGCGCCTGGCCGACCTTCATGGCCCCGCCCTTGAGTTCCCCGAGGACGGCGAAGACCTGCTCCGCGGCCTGGTCGGCGAGTTCCTCGGTCAGATCCCCGTCGCCCCGCCCGAAGGCGCGGCGGCCGAGCGACCCGGCGGCGCGCCCGGCGATGCCCAGTGGGAGTCCCGCGAGGCGTGCGGCGCGGCGGGACGAGGTACGGGGTAGATCGGACACGTCCCAATCATGACAGAGGACGCGGGCCGGGGGCGGCGCCACATTCGCAGCCCGGGGCCGCCGGCCACTCGAGCCGCCGCCACAGTCCTTCGGCGGGGTTGATCTCGACGGTGGCGCCGATGGTCTGCATCCGCCCGTGTGGTTCGCGGGTCGCGGAGACCTCCGCCAGGACGAGCGCGGCGGCGGCGGTGAGGGCGGGGACGCCGGCGTCGGGGGAGCGGCCGATGAGCTGGGCGGCGACGACCGGCCAGCGTGGGTCGCGGTGGGCCCGGAAGAGGTCGGCGCACCGCAGGCACGTGGTTCGGCCGGGCAGGACGGTCGGTCCCACCACGACCCGGCCGTCGCGGCAGTACACGTGCATGTGCGTCTGGCCGGCGCGGCCGAGTGCGGTGGTGAGCACGGGGTCCACGGCGACGGCCCCGGTGAGGATGACGAGGTCGGGGGCCTGCCCGCGGCGGAGCCAGGGCGGTCGCTCGGCGTCGAGGCCCAGGCCGGGGGCGGGGCCGGTGCTCACCCGGCACCCGTTGACGGACAGCGGTCCGCGCAGCACCTCCGAGACCTGTCCGACGCCCAGGATGTGGACGCGCCGTACCGGGGCGGGCCGGGGCCGGGCGGGGTGCGCCGACGGCGTGGGCGGCAGCGCGTCCGTGCGGTCGGTGTCGAGGTGGACGTGGCCGAGCTCCGCGAGCCCGACGAGGATCCGTGCGACCGCGGCCCGTCCCGCCGTGTCGATCCCCGCGCGTCGGGCCGCGGCGTCGAGGTCGGTGTCCCCGTCGAGGCGGCTGAGCAGGGCGGCGAGGCGGCGCGCGTCGAGCTCGGCGGGGGCCTCGACGATCACCGCCCTGTCCGGCGCGAGTCCGACCTGGACGGTGCGGCCGTCGCGGGCGACCACCACCGTGCCGGGGCGCAGCGTCGCGCGGACCGCCGGAGGGGCGCCGGGCCGGGCGGGCGCGGCGGAGGTGGGCTCGACCTCGACGGGGGTCGGTATGACGACGGCCGGTCGCGGGGCGGGCCCGTGGCCGGAGGCGGGCGCGGTGAGCGGGCTGGACTGGGTCACGGCCGTCATCGTGGCACGCGGTCGTGGCGCGGAGCCGTCCGGAATCGGGGTATTCCACAGGGCGCCCGGGGCGGGTCGGGAGTGGGGACAGCGAGGCGCCGGTCGCGCGTCGGGGTGGTCTACGGTGGTCGGCGTGCCGCCCGCTCCCCGTCCCGCCAGCCGTTCCTCGGACCCGTCGGGGGAGGGCCCGGTAGAGACGCCGGCGCTGCCCACGGACCCGGACGACCCGCGGATCGAGATCCGTCGGTCCCGCAGGCGCACGCGGACGGTGTCGGCGCGGGTGGAGGGCGAGACGGTGGTGGTGCTCATGCCCGCCGGCCTGCCCCGGGCCGAGGAACGACGCCTGGTGTCGGACATGCTCGCCCGACTGGCGCGGTCGGGTCGTCGGCGGGGCGCGAGGTCGTCGGACTCGGACCTGATGCGCCGGGCCACCGGGTTGTCGGAACGGTGGCTGGACGGGCGGGCGCGGCCCGAGTCGGTGCGGTGGGTGCCGACGATGACCACGCGGTGGGCGTCGTGTTCACCGGGGTCGCGGCAGATCCGCATCAGCGAGGCGCTGCGGGACGTGCCCGCGTATGTACTGGACTACGTGCTCGTCCACGAGCTGGTCCACCTGGTGGTGCCGGGGGGTCACCCGCCGGAGTTCTGGGAGGTCGTGCGCCGGTACCCGCGGGCGGAGCGGGCGATGGGGTACCTCGAGGCGTACTCACGGGTGCTCCGCGGCGGCGCCGGCGGGAGCGGCGGGCCGGGTGCCGCGGACGAGGCCCTCCCCGGCGGCGATGCCGGGGAGGGCCTGGGCGACCTGGTCGAGGGCGACGACGACGAGGACGGCTGCCCCTGACGGGCCCGCCCGCGACGGGGTGGGCGGATCAGTCCGCGTCGCGCGGGCCCCGGGTGTCGGTGCCGTCGCCGGTCCCGCCGCCCGACTCGCGGAGGAACTTCTCGATCTCGTCGACCCCGCTGGGATCGCCGGTGGACTCGTCGAGCAGCCGGTCGATCACCGCGGCGGGGTTCTCGAGGTCCTCTCCGACGGGGAGGAGGTCGGGGTGGCTCCAGAGGCCGTCGCGACGTTCGGTGCCGACGGCCTCGCCGACGCGCCGCCACAGCTCGGAGGCCTCACGGGCCAGACGCGGCCGCAGCTCGAGCCCGACGAGGGACGAGAAGGCCTGCTCGGCCGCGCCCCCGGTCGCGCGGCGCCGCAGCCACATCTCGCGGAGCTTGTCGGCGCTGGGCAGGCGGTCGCCGACGGCGGCGGTGACGACGGCGTCCACCCAGCCCTCGACGAGCGCGAGCAGGGTCTCGAGGCGGCCGAGGGCGGCCTCGTTGACGTTGGTGACCTTGGGGCCGATCGCGCCGGCGCCGCCGGAGAGCAGCTCCTGCAGTTTGGCGGGGTCCTGCAGCATCGACGGGTCCAGGCCGGAGGCGAGGTCGTCGAGGCCGGAGGTGTCGACGCGGATGCCGCGGGCGTACTCCTCCACTGTGGCGAGGAAGCGGGCGCGCAGCCAGGGGGCGCCGTTGAACAGGCGGAGGTGGGCGGCCTCGCGGGCGGCGAGGAAGACCACGACCTCCTGGCGCGGCAGCTCCAGCTCGTCGGCGAACGCGTCGATCGCGGCGGGGCAGAGGGCGGCGACGCCGTCGGCGCCGAACGGGATGCCCACCTCGGAGGAGAAGAGCACGGCGGGGGCGAGCTTGCCGAGGCCCTGGCCCAGCTGCATGCCGAAACCCATCCCGCCCATCTGGTCGAGCATGCCGAGCAGCGGGCCGGCGAGCTGGCGCGCCTCCTCGGGCATGGCGCCCTTGGTGGCCGAGTTCATCTGCTCGGCCACGGGGGTGCAGATCTTCTCCCAGGTGGGCAGGGACTGCTCGACCCACTGCTGCGGGGTCCAGACCTCGGTGCGGTGGACGCCGGAGGGGAACAGGGTGGTCTCGTCGAGCCAGAGCTCGGCGAGCCGGACGGACTCCTGGGCGGCGGTGCGCGAGGAGTCGGTGATCACGGGCGTGCGGCCGAGCGCCTGCAGGGCGACGGTCCGGGCCAGTTGGTAGTTGACGGGGCCGGAACTGCCGGGCCCGGACATGGCGGATCCCATGGAGCCGAGCATCTGCCCGAACTGGGAGAGCATCTGACCGAGGTTGCCGAACTGCGAGGGGTCGAAGCCGCCGGGGCCACCGAAGCCACCGGGGCCGCCCGGACCGCCGGAACCGCCGGATCCACCCGGGTTGCGGTCCCGGTCGTCGTCGCGCCCGTCGTCGTCGGAGGCGGAGAAACCGAAGGGCTGGTTCATGCCACAACGGTACAGCGTGCAGGGGTGCGGGGTCCGGCCGCGCCGCGCCCGCGCGGGTGGTCGGTCTACCCTTGCCCCCGTGAGTCGCCGCCTGTTCACCGTCCTCGCCGCGCTGGTCCCGGCGGTACTGCTGCTCGTCCTGGCGACGTCGGCGACAGTGCCGCTGGTCTCGATGGGTCCGGGACCCACGTACGACACGCTCGGCGTGGCGGAGGTGGAGTCGTCGGAGGGCGAGCCCGAGCGGGTGCCGGTGGTGGACGTGGTGGGCCGGCCGGCGGACGAGACGTCGGGGGCGCTGCTCATGACGACGGTGGCGGTGCGCGACCGGCTGACGTTGCTCGACGCGGCGCGGTTCTGGCTGGACCCGGCCCAGGTCGTCGTGCCGCGGGATCAGGTGTTCCCGCCGGACCGCTCGCGCGACGAGGTCCGCGAGTCCAACGCCGCGCAGATGGTCGGGTCGGAGAACTCGGCCGAGGCGGCCGCCTACCGCTTCCTGGGGATCCCGATGCAGCCCCGCGTGGAGGGGGTGGAGCCCGAGGGAGCCGCCGCAGGTCGTCTCGAGGAGGGTGACGTGCTGACCTCGGTCGACGGGGAGCCGGTGGAGGACGCGGCGGCGGTGGTCGAGCGGGTGGGCGAGCGCCGCGCGGGGGACGAGATCACGATCGGGTTCACCCGGGACGGCCGTGAGGGGTCGACGACGACGAGGTTGCTCCCGGCGGGGGCGGACGGCGATCCCGGGCAGGGCCGACTGGGCATCCTGGTCGGGGACTCGCCGGCGGACGGCACCGACGTGGAGATCACGGTGGATCCGGGCGTCGGCGGTCCCTCGGCGGGCCTGGTGCTCGCCCTGACGATCGTGGACAAGCTGTCGCCGGGCGAGGCGACCGGGGGAGCGCGGGTCGCGGGCTCGGGGACGATCGAGCCCGACGGCACGGTCGGGCCGATCGGCGGGATCCGGCACAAGATCCGGGCCGCGCACGAGGCGGGGGCGGGCGAGTTCCTGGTGCCCGCCGCCAACTGTGCGGAGGCTGTGCAGAACCCTCCCGACGGCATCCGGCTCCTCGAGGTCTCGACCCTGGGCGGCGCGGTGGACGCGCTGGAGACGGCCGCTTCCGGGGGTCAGCCACCGACCTGCGGCTGAGGCGGCGCTTTTCCGTAAGGTGGGACCCACGAGCATGTCCGCCCCAGCAGTGCAGGAGCATCCCAGGTGTCCGTCCGCCCACCCGGTAACCCCCCGGGACGGCCTATCGCGATCTCGCGTCGCGGTCGGGCCGTCGCCGTCGCCGTCGTCGTCCTCATCCTCCTCATCCAGGTCCTGCCGCGGCTGAACACCGCCTACACGGACTGGTTGTGGTTCGGCAGCGTCGACGCCTCGAGTGTCTTCCGCACCGAGTTGCTCACGCGGCTCGGGGTGTTCGTCGTGGTCGCGCTGCTCGTGGGGCTGGCGGTGACGGCGGGCATCCTGTTGGCGTACCGCTCCCGACCGGTCTTCCTCTCCCAGCCGGGGATGCCTGACGCGCTGGCCCGCTACCGCGCGGCCATGGGCGCCTCGCCCGCGCGGACCGTGTTCTGGATCCCGGCGGTGCTCGCCGTCCTGGCCGGCTCGGTCGCGCAGACGGGCTGGCAGACGGTGCTCGCGTTCGTCAACTCGACCCCGTTCGGTCAGACCGACCCCCAGTTCGGACTGGACATCTCCTTCTACGCGTTCGAGCTGCCCATGTGGCGGGCGATCGTCACGTGGGTGATGGTGACGATCGTCCTGACGTTCTTCGCCAACCTGTTCACGCACTACATCTTCGGCGGCCTGCGTCCCGGTGCCCGTGAGGGCGCGCTGACCCGCGCGGCCCGTATCCAGCTGGTCACCCTGGCGGGGCTGTTCGTCCTGGCCAAGGCCGCCGCCTACTGGCTCGACCGGTACGAGTTGCTGTTCAGCGAGAACGCCACGTTCACCGGTGCCAGCTACACCGACGTCAACGCCCTCATGCCGGCGAAGATCTTCATGTTCTCGGTGGCGCTCGTCTGCGCGGTCGCGTTCTTCTCCGCCATCGTCATCCGCGATCTGCGGATCCCCGCGCTGGCCACCGTGCTGCTGCTGTTCTCGGCCCTGGTGGTGGGTTCCGCGTGGCCGCTCGCGGTCGAGCAGTTCTCGGTCAACCCCAACCGTGCCGAGAAGGAGCGGGAGTACATCGCGCGCAACATCGAGGCGACCCGCGCGGCGTACGACATCGGCGACGACCGGGTGACGTACCTCGACAACTGGGGGGCGGCCAACCCGAACCCCCGCGAGGCCGCGTCGGACATCACCACGCTGTCCAACGTCCGTGTGCTGGACCCCAACGTGCTGGCGCCGACGTTCACCCAGCAGCAGCAGCTGCGCAACTTCTACGGGTTCCCCGAGACGCTGAGCATCGACCGGTACACGATCGACGGCGAGATGCAGGACTTCCTGGTGGCGGCGCGCGAGCTCAACCCGGCGTCGTTGCAGGCCAACCAGCGGGACTGGATCAACCGTCACACGGTGTACACGCACGGCAACGGGTTCGTCGCCGCGCCGGCGAACCGGGTCAACGAGATCGCCGACGACGCGGGCTCGGACCGCGGCGGCCTCCCGAACTACCAGGTCTCGGACCTCGACGCGATCAACAACGGCGAGGACATGATGATCCCGGTCACGCAGCCGCGGATCTACTTCGGCGAGCTCATCGCCCAGTCGGATCCCGACTACGCGATCGTCGGCGACAACGGCGACGGGCCGCGGGAGTACGACACCGACACCGAGCAGTACACCTACACCGGCGAGGGCGGCGTGCCGATCGGCGGCTGGGTCAACCGGATCGCGTACGCGCTGAAGTTCGCCGAGCGCAACATCCTCTTGTCGAGCCTGATCGGTGACGACTCGAAGATCCTGTACGACCGGGACCCGCGCGACCGGGTGCAGAAGGTCGCCCCGTGGCTCACGACGGACACCAACACCTACCCGGCGGTGATCGACGGGCGCATCAAGTGGATCGTCGACGGGTACACGACGCTGAAGACCTACCCGTACGCCGAGCTCAGCTCGCTGGAGGCCATGACCTCGGACTCGCTGAGCAACGGCAGCGGCCGCGTCCTGCCGGACGAGGAGGTCTCGTACATCCGGAACTCGGTCAAGGCCACGGTCGACGCCTACGACGGCACGGTGGATCTGTACGCGTTCGACGAGTCGGACCCGGTGCTGCAGACGTGGATGAAGGCGCTGCCGGGCATCGTGCAGCCGCGTGACGCGATCTCGGAGGAGTTGTCCGAGCACCTGCGCTACCCCGAGGATCTGTTCAAGGTGCAGCGGGAGCTGCTCGCGAAGTACCAGGTCGACGATCCGGGGCAGTTCTTCACCAACGACGCGTTCTGGTCGGTGCCGTCCGACCCGACCGTGACCTCCTCGATCCAGAACCCGCAGACCCCGCCGGCGGCGGGTCCCGGGTCCGCTCCCGCCCCCGGGGCCGGGACCGCGGGCGGCCCGGCGGGTGCGCAGACCGTGGATCGCGACGGGCCGAGCCAGCCGCCGTATTACGTGGTGGCCTCGGACCCGACGGACCCGGAGTCGGACGAACCGTCGTTCCAGCTCATCTCCGCCTTCCGTGGGTATGAGCGCGAGTTCCTCGCCGCGCACATGTCGGCGAGTTCCGACCCGGACACCTATGGGCAGATCACAGTGCGCGTCCAGCGTCGGACCGAGCCGTTGGCGCAGGGCCCGAACCAGGCGCAGGACATCATGATCGCCTCGCCCGCGATCGCCCAGGACCGCCGCCTGTGGGGCGAGACGGCCGAGATCACCGAGGGCAACCTGCTCGCGCTGCCGTTGGCCGGGGACTCGGTGTTGTACGTCGAGCCGATCTACACGCAGCGCAAGGACCAGGACTCGGCGTTCCCGCGCCTGCTCCGCGTGATGGTGAGCTATGACCGGGCCGTCGGTTACGCGCCCACGCTGTACGAGGCGCTGCAGCAGGTCGGGATCGAGACGGACCCCGACGCGGTGCGCATCGACGAGACGGGCCAGGCCGAGGCGCAGGCGGAGGGCAGCACGCCGCGGCCCGCCGCGGGCACGGCCCCGCGGCCGTCCGCGCCCGCGGGTGGCGG
The DNA here is from genome assembly GCF_032248695.1 of Dietzia sp. CH92. Taxonomy (NCBI): domain Bacteria; kingdom Bacillati; phylum Actinomycetota; class Actinomycetes; order Mycobacteriales; family Dietziaceae; genus Dietzia; species Dietzia sp. CH92. Next base: position 79,160 of record NZ_JAVHXC010000005.1, read on the forward strand.
CGGGGGAGGTGGCGACGACGCCTCCCGCGCGGCCGCCGTCTCCGAGCTCAACGCGGCGCTGAACGCCGTGCGCTCGGCGCAGAGCGGGGGAGACCTCTCGGACCTGGGGCAGGCCCTCGAGGAGCTGCAGGCCGCGGTCGACGCCTACCAGGCGCTCGGCAACGGCGCCGGCAACTGACGCATCGCCCCCTCACGCCCGGGCCGGTCCCCTCACCGGGGCCGGTCCGGGCGTGGTCGTCCGGCCGATTTGCTTTGTCCGTTCAATGGCACGTAGTGTCATAGACGCAATCGACGCGGGGTGGAGCAGCTCGGTAGCTCGCTGGGCTCATAACCCAGAGGTCGCAGGTTCAAATCCTGTCCCCGCTACCACGTGAACGACGAAGGGCCCCTCCTCACGGAGGGGCCCTTCGTCGTTCCCGCGCCCGGCCCTACGCCCGCGCCCGGCACTTCGCCTGCGCATCGGCTCGCGCGGGGCCCGGCGGGAGAGGGCGAACCCTGGTCCGCGGGGAGGTTCCGTCCGCCGATTCGTGGTTCGCGCGCGGTCTTTGCTAACCTCATAACCGACCGAGGCGCGAACGAGCGGGACACCGTTCAGGCGCCGGACGGTCGAACTTCATCCGGGTGTCACCCGGGTGAGCGTCGCGGGGTGGAGCAGCTCGGTAGCTCGCTGGGCTCATAACCCAGAGGTCGCAGGTTCAAATCCTGTCCCCGCTACCACGTACTCAGGCCCGGTTCCCGTCAGGGAGCCGGGCCTGAGACCATTTCGGTGACCACCCCACCGTCCGCATGTCCGGGCTAGTGTCCGAGCCGCGCGCGTCATCACCGCGCGCCGTCCCGGGCGCCGCCCGCCGGATGTGGAGTGGACCCCGGAGGAGACCTGGTGTGAAGACCCGCGCCGCCATCGTCGAGGGACCGGGGCAGCCGTTCCGCCTCGTCGAGCTGGACATCGATGAACCCCGCCCGGACGAGATCCTGGTCAGGATCAAGGCCGTCGGCCTGTGCCACACGGACCTGACGATCAAGGAGATGCTCCCGGCGGAGATGTTCCCCCGGGTCTTCGGTCACGAGGGCGCGGGCGTGGTCGAGGCGGTGGGCTCCGAGATCGAGGGGGTCGCGGTCGGCGACCAGGTGGTGATGAGCTTCCGCTCCTGCCGCGAGTGCGAGAGGTGTCGCACCGGCGGCGTCGGCTACTGCGAGCAGACGATGGCCCTGAACTACATGGGTTACCGTCTCGACGGCAGCACGACCCTCCATCGTGACGGTACGGCCGTCTCGGGATCGTTCTTCGGCCAGTCGAGTTTCTCCGAGCTGGCCATCGGCAGCCCGGACAACGTCGTCGTCATCGACCCGGACGTCGACCTCTCGGTCGCCGCGCCGTTCGGCTGCGGGTTCCAGACCGGCGCCGGGGCGGTCCTCAACACGATTGACCCCGACCCCGGATCCAGTCTGGTGGTCTACGGCGTGGGTGCGGTCGGGCTGGCGGCGGTGGCCGCGGCCGCGGCCCGCGGGGGCGGGACGATCATCGCCGTCGACACCAAGGACTCCAGGCTCGATCACGCTGCCCGCTTCGGCGCGGTGGGGATCAACCCCGGCGGGCTTCCGGACGGGGCCGTCGTCGACGAGGTCAGGAAGCTCACCGGGGGCGGCGCCACGGCGGCGATCGATACCACAGCTGTACCCGCGGTCATCTCCCAGGCGGTCCGCGCACTCGCGCCCCGCGGCACGCTCGTGGTGGTGGGGCTGGGAGAGTCGCGGCTCGAACTCGACGCCGTGGACCTCATGCAGAACGGCAAGATCGTCCGGGGCTGCATCGAGGGTGACTCGGACCCGCTGACGATGATCCCCGAACTCTTGGCGATGCAGTCCTCCGGCGCCCTCCGGCTGGACGATCTCATCACCACCTACCGGTTCGACGAGATCAACACCGCCGTGGCGGACGTCGCGGCCGGCGAGGTGGTCAAACCCGTGCTCGTGTTCTGACCCCGCGACGACCCCGCGACTCGTACAGTAGACACATGTCTGATCAGGTGTCCGCCGCGGACACACAGCAGGCCCGACGGTAGGAGAGTCCCCCATGACCACCTCGCTCGACCGCGACGCCTTCCTCATCGGTACCCAGTGGCGTTCCCCGGCCTCTGACGCCGTGATCGAGGTCGTCAGCCCGCACACCGAAGAGGTCGTCGCCCGGGTTCCCGAGGGATCGGTGGCGGATATGGACGCCGCGGTCGCGGCCGCCCGCGAGGCGTTCGACCACGGTCCGTGGCCCCGGATGAGCCCGGACGAGCGGATCGCGGTCGTGGCCCGTCTGTCGGAGCTGTACGCCGCGCGGCTCGACGATATGGCGACCGTCATCTCCACCGAGATGGGGTCCCCGATCTCCTTCAGCAAGCTCGCCCAGGCACCCGTCCCGTGGATGCAGATCGAATCGTTCCTCACGATCGCCCGCGAGTTCCCGTGGGAGGAGACGCGCCCGGGGGCCCTGGGCGGTGAGGTCGTGGTGCGCCACGAGCCGGTGGGCGTGGTCGCGGCGATCCCGCCGTGGAACGTGCCGCAGTTCACGGTGCTGTCCAAGCTCATCCCGGCGCTGCTGACGGGGTGCACGATCGTCGTCAAACCGGCGCCCGAGACCCCGCTGGACACCTACCTCCTGGGTGAACTGCTCATCGAGGCCGGGGTGCCCGAGGGCGTCGTCAGTATCGTCGCCGGCGGCCGCGAGGTGGGTGAGCACCTCGTCCGCCACCCGGGGATCGACAAGGTGGCCTTCACCGGCTCCACCGCCGCCGGCAGAAAGATCGGGGCCATCTGCGGCGAGCAGCTCAAGCGGTGCTCGCTGGAGCTGGGTGGCAAGTCCGCGGCGATCGTCCTCGACGACGCGGACCTGACGGCCGTGGTCGAGGGCCTGAAGTTCCTCGGGGTGATGAACTCGGGGCAGGCCTGCGTGGCGCAGACCCGCGTCCTGGTGAGTCGAGACCGGCACGACGAGGTGGCACGGGCGCTGGCCGAGGGCATCGGCTCGATGGTGGTGGGCGACCCGCTCGACCCGGCCACCGAGATCGGGCCGATGGTGGCCCGCCGGCAGCAGGAGCGGGTGAACTCCTACATCGAGATCGGGCAGCAGGAGGGTGCGACGCTCCTGGCCGGCGGAACCGACCGGCCCGAGGGGCTGGACACGGGCTGGTACGTGCGGCCGACGGTGTTCGCGGATGTGGACAATTCCATGCGGATCGCCCGGGAGGAGATCTTCGGTCCCGTGCTCTCCGTGATCGCGTATGACGACGTGGACGATGCGGTCCGCATCGCCAACGACTCGGACTACGGCCTGGCCGGCACGGTGTGGACCGCCGACCGTGAGGTGGGGCTCGGCGTCGCCCGCCGGGTCCGGACCGGCACCTACGGCGTGAACACCTACACCATGGACTTCGCGGCCCCGTTCGGCGGGTTCAAGGCGTCGGGCGTCGGGCGGGAGTTCGGACCGGAGGGGCTCGCCCAGTACACCGAGCTCAAGAGCGTGTACCTCGACGGCCCCGCCGTGGCCGGGGCCTGACGGGCGATGGGAGACACCGGAGAGATCCTCGCGATCCACGACGTCGACCGCGTCCGCACCCTGACGCTGTCGCGGCCCGATGCGCTCAACGCCTTCAACGAGGCGCTGTACGACGCGACGACCATCGCCCTACGCGAGGCGGCCGCCGACCCGGCGGTGGCCGTCGTGGTGATCACGGGTGAGGGCAGGGCGTTCAGCGCGGGCACCGACCTGCTGGAGATGGGGGAGCGGGTCGGCAACCCCGACTTCGTCCCGGGCGAACACGGGTTCCTCGGGCTGATCGACGCCCTCGCCGACTTCGACAAGCCCCTGGTCCTGGCGATCAACGGTCTGGGACTGGGCATCGGTATGACGATCATCGGCTTCGCCGACCTGGTGTTCATGGCGGACGACGCCCGGCTCAAGTGCCCGTTCACGAGCCTGGGCGTCGCTCCGGAGGCGGCGTCGAGTTACCTGCTGCCCAGGCTCGTGGGTCGCCAGAACGCCGCGTGGGCGCTGCTGTCGTCGGAGTGGATCAGCGCCCGCGAAGCCCACGAGATGGGGCTGGTGTGGCGACTGTGCGCCCCCGCGGTCCTGCAGGAGGTCGCCCGCACGCACGCGGCCCGGCTGGCCCGCCTGCCCATCTCGAGCCTGCGGGCGGTCAAGAGGACGATCACCGAACCGTTCGCACGGCAGATCGCCGAGGCTCGCGAGCGGGAGAACCGCTGCTTCGCCGAGCTCATGGGCGGCCCCGCCAACGCCGAGGCCCTCGCGGCGTTCGCCGAGGGCCGCACGCCCGACTTCACGTCGCTGCCCGGCGGCGCCTGAGGACGCCACGCGGCAACCGCCGCCCGCCCCGGCCGCCCCGCCCGCCCAGGCCGGGCGCAGTCGGGCACAGTCGGCCGGGGAGCGCGAGATCAGACGCGGGTGCCGGACCAGAGGAGATACTCCCATTCCATGCGGCCGCCGCCGAGATCTGCGGACCGTGCGAGCTCGGTCAGTTCCGCGTCGAGCGTGCGGACCGCGTCGGGATCGTCCGCGATCGCCGCGTAGACCGCGATGGTCGGACCGTAGGCGGACTTGAAGAATCCCAGGAAGTCCTCGCCGCCGGGGAAACAGTCCACGGTCAGCGCCTCCGTGGCGGTGACGACGTCCTGCACGTCCGAGCCGAAGAGGCCGGCCACGTGCCCCGCATCGCCCCACCGGGGTGGCGGCTGGGCACCGGGAGGCGGCGGCGGAGCGTACGGCTTCATGATGGCGAACATCCGACCGATGAACCCGGACGGCGTCCAGTTCGCCAGCACGATCCGCCCGCCCGGTCGGACCACCCGGAGGACCTCGCGGGCAGCGGCGTCATGATGGGGCGCGAACATGATCCCCACCGTCGAGATGGCGACGTCGAACTCGCCGTCGTCGAACGGCAGTGACTCCGCGTCCGCGACCCTCCACGTCAGATCCACGCCCTCGGCCTCGGCGCGGGCGCGCCCCGCGTCGAGCAGTTCGGGGGTCAGATCCGTCGCGATGACCTCCGCGCCCGTGCGCGCGGCGGGGATCGAGGCGTTGCCGGAACCGGCCGCGATGTCGATCACCCGGTCCCCGGGCCCGATCCCGGCCGCGTCGACCACGCGCGGTCCGAGGCCCGGGATGACGCGGTCGGCGACCTGTGGGTAGTCACCCGACGCCCACATCGAACGGTGTCTGGCCTTCACCCGGGCGTCGGCGGTGTCGGTCACTGAGTGTGTCATGACGGCCTCCTCGATGAGGTGTCTGGTGGTGGGACGTCTCGATCCTCCGCCGGCGCGGCGGAGGCCTCCAGTTCCGGATCTGAACCGGTCGCGATTCAGGAATCCGTACTGGTGTGGGCCGCCGATGCGCGGTCTACTGGTAGTCGGGGAGGAACGAGCCATGACGGGATACGGACAGTTCTGTCCCGTGGCCAAGGCCATGGAGCTCCTGGACGAGCGTTGGACCCTGCTCGTGGTGCGGGAGCTGCTGGCGGGCAGCACCCACTTCAACGAGATCCGGCGCGGGAACCCCCGCATGTCACCCGCCCTGCTGTCCAAACGGCTACAGACCCTCGAGCGCGCCGGGGTCGTCCGCCGCGAGGAGAACGGGCCTCGCAGCTGCTACCGGCTCACCGCGAGCGGCCAGGAGCTGCGGCCGGTCGTGGAGGCGCTGGGGGCGTGGGGGATGCGCTGGGTGGGAGAGCTAGGGGAGAGGGACCTCGACCCGCACCTGCTCTTCTGGGACATGCGCCGTACGGTGCCGGTGGACCGGTGGCCCCGCGGTCGCACGGTCCTGCTCTTCGTCCTGGACGGCGTCCGCCCCGCCACGTCCCGTTGGTGGCTCGTCGTCAGCGGCGACGAGGTGGACGTGTGCGACACCGACCCCGGCTACGAGGCGGACGCCACCGTCCGCGCCGGTCTGCGCACGCTCGTGGCGATCTGGCGCGGCGACCTGACGTGGCGGCACGCCCTGCGGACATCCTCCGTCACGCTGGACGGGCCGCGTGACATCACGGCACGGATCCCCGAATGGGTCGGCGCGATGACCCTCGCGGACGTACCCCGCCCGGGCGCCCCCACACAGGGTCGGGCCGCCGGACCACAATGGGCCCATGAGCCGACCCCCGGAGGACCGGACTGACCCGACCGCGCGCGCGGTGGACGTGCTCGTCATCGGCGCCGGCCAGGCGGGCCTCTCCGCCGGATACCACCTGAGGCGCCGCGGATTCGTGCCCATCGGGCGGGCGGCGGAGCCCGGGCGGGGCGAGCGCACCTTCGTCATGCTCGACGCCGACGAGGCCCCCGGCGGTGCGTGGCAGCACCGGTGGGAGTCGCTCACGATGCGGACCGTGAACGGGATCTTCGCCCTCCCGGATCACCCCGTCCCCGAGGTCGACCAGGACACGCCCAGCCGCGAGGTCCTGCCCCGCTACTTCGCCGACTACGAGAACCGCCACGCCCTCGACGTCCGGCGGCCCGTCCGTGTCCGCTCGGTCCGCAGACCCGTGCCCGAGCAGGGCGACCCGGCCGGCGAACACCTCGTCGTCGTCACCGACGAGCAGACCTGGACCGCCCACTACGTCGTCAACGCCACCGGCACCTGGACCCGGCCGTTCTGGCCGCACTACCCCGGCCGGGAGAGCTTCCGGGGCCGACAACTCCACGTCCACGACTACGTCTCGGCGGAGGAGTTCGCCGGGCAGCGCGTGGTGATCGTGGGCGCGGGGATCTCCGCCACCCAGCTGCTCGAGGAGATCTCCCGCGTCGCCGACACGCTCTGGGTGACCAGGAGCGAGATCGAGTGGGCCGAGGCGCCGTCCTCGGGGCACTTCACCGAGGCGATCGAGAGGGTCGAGGAACGGACCCGGCGAGGTCTGCCCCCGCAGAGCATCATCCGCGTGACCGGGATGATCCGCGGACCGTGGGTCGACCGCGCCGAGGAGCGCGGCGTCCTGGTGCGGCACCCCGTCTTCACCCGCATCGAACCCGACGGCGTCCGGATGCCCGACGGGCGGCTCGAACCGGCGGACGTCATCGTCTGGGCCACCGGGTTCCGGCCCGCTGTCGGGCACCTGGCGCCGCTGGGGCTCCGCACCCCCGCGGGCGGCATCCGGGTGGCCGACGGGCGCGCGCTCGACGAACCCCGCCTGTTCCTCATCGGCTACGGCCCGTCCCAGTCGACCGTGGGGGCCAACCGGGCGGGCCGCGACGCCGTACGTCAGATCGTCGCCGACCTCCGGTAGGCGGGAAGGTCGACGACGACGACGAGTTCGGAGAACCGCGTCGGCCCGGTCTCAGAGGGTGCGCGAGATCAGTTCCTTCATGATCTCGTTGGTGCCGCCGTAGATCTTCTGCACGCGGGCCGAGGCGTACATCCGCGCGATGGGGTACTCGGTCATGAAGCCGTAGCCACCGAACACCTGCAGGCAGCGGTCGATGATCTCGCACTGCTTGTCCGTGCAGTAGTACTTGGCCATGGACGCGGTGGCCGGGTCGAGCTCGCCCTTCAGGTGCAGGCCGATGCAGTGGTCGAGCAGCGTGCGGGCGGCGAGCGCCTCGGTCTTGCACTCGGCCAGCTCGAAGCGCAGGTTCTGGAACTTGAGGATCGGCTTGCCGAACGCCTCGCGCTCCTTGGCGTACTCCGTCGCCAGACGCACGGCCGTCTCCGCCGCCGCGACCGCGGTCACGGCGATGATGAGTCGCTCCTGCGGCAACTGCTGCATGAGCTGGATGAAGCCCTGGCCCTCCTGGTCCGCGCCCCCCAGGATGTTGTCCGCGGGCACGCGCATGTCGTCGAAGAACAGCTCCATCGTGTCCTGGTACTTGAGGCCGATCTTGTCGAGCTTGCGGCCCCGGTTGAAGCCCTCCAGACCCTGGGTCTCGGCGACGAGCAGGGACAGGCCCTGCGCGCCCTCGCCGCCCGTGCGGGCCACGATGACGAGCAGGTCGCAGTGCATGCCGTTGGAGATGAAGGTCTTGGAGCCGTTGACCACGAAGTCGTCGCCGTCGCGCGTGGCCGTGGTGCGCAGCGCCTGGAGGTCCGAGCCGGCGCCGGGCTCGGTCATGGCGATGGCGCCGACCATCTCGCCCGTGGCCAGCCGGGGCAGCCAGCGCTGCTTCTGCTCCTCGGTGCCGTACTGGAGGATGTAGTGCGCCACGATCGTCGAGTGGACCGAGTTCCCCCAGCCGTCGTCCAGTGCGCGGGTCTGCTCCTCCGCGATGACGGCCTCGTGGGCGAACGACCCGCCGCCCCCGCCGTACTCCTCGGGGATGGAGATGCACAGCAGGCCCGCGTCGCCGGCCTTGTTCCAGAACTCGCGGTCGACCGCGCCCTGCTCCGCCCACCGCTCGAGGTGCGGGGCGGTCTCCTTCTCCAGGAACGCCCGGGTGTGCGCTCGCAGGGCATCGAGGTCGTCGGTCATCCAGGGGGAGCGGAAGGCGGCGGGCTCTAACACGGGGTTTCTCCAGGGTGTGGTGGGGGCGGGTCGTGACGAGCACCACCATACAACTGCATGGCATACACGTGTATGGTCATCACTCCGGCGGCCGCCCCGCGCGTCCGCGGTGCACGGTGAGAGGTGGACGGGATGGACGAGGTGGGTTCGACGCCGGCCGGGACGGCGGACTCCGCGCGGGAGGGCGACGCCCCGCCGCGCTCGGCCGACGGCGACCTCTCCGCCCGCACACGCATCCGGTACGCCGCCCTCGAGCTGTACGCGGACCACGGCGAGGACCGGGTTTCGATGCGACGCGTCGCCGGCGAGGTCGGCGTGACCATCGGGCTGATCCAGCACCACTTCGGGACCAAGGAGGGACTGCGCCGCGCCGTGGACGACCTCGTCGTGGAGCACGTCGTCGACGCGCTGGCCACGGTCGACCTCGGCGGATCCCCCGCGGAGGTCGTCGCGGCCCGCGACGCCGCCGTCCGGGACGTGCTCGACCGCAACCCGGTGATCGTGAAGTACCTCAACCGCGCGCTCATCGAACCGGACGGCAGGGGCGCCCCGCTGCTCGCCTCGATCGTCGACCTCACCGCCAGGGAGGTCGACAGCCTCCGTCGGGGAGGGCACGCGTCCACCCGCGCATCGGACAAGGTGCAGGTGGTGCGCACCCTCATGGGTCAGGTCGGCGAGCTGTTCCTCGAACCGGTCGTGGCCGCGATCTGGGAGCGGATCGGGGGCGATACCGAGGATCGTCCGACCATCCGGATCACGGTGGAGCAACGCTGACCGACGGTGTGTCACTGCCGCGGTGAGGTCGCCCCCGGGTGGCGGTGGCCGGACGGCGCCGCGCGCATGCGTCGTGCGCGGGGGCATGACGGCGGCTACTCTGTCGAGGGCGTAGACCCGGGCACTCCGCCGGGGGTGGGAAGGACACGCTCATGAGGTTCACCCGTCTGGCGAAGATCGCCGCGACGGCCGTGATGGCCGGTGCCGCCACGTTGATGGCGCCCGCAGCAGCCCAGGCGGCGGTGCCCGTCGGTGGCGCGACCCCCGTGCTCGTCGGGGGAGTGGCGGGGTGCACCATCACCGCCGCCGGGTACGACGCCGGGGGCGCGCCCGTCGCGTTCACGGCCGCCCACTGCAGTGACCGCATCAACGCCCCGGTCATCCTCCGCGACAACCAGGGGGCCGGCGTCATCGGCACCGTGGCCACCCGCAACGAGATCCTCGACTACTCGGTCATCCGCCTGGACCCGGCCGTCGCCGTGCCCGTCCGGCAGGCCGGCGTCGTGGGCCGTGCCCCCGCACCGCAGTTCGGCGACGTCGTCTGCAAGGACGGGCTGTCCACCGGCCACACCTGCGGCATCACGTGGCAGCGCGAGGGTGACCGGTTCTGGAGCCACGCGTGCGCGGGCTACGGGGACTCCGGTGGGCCCATCACGCGCGACGGTCGTCTCGTGGGCCTGGTCTCGGGTGGCCACATGCCTCCGGCCGCCGGGCCGGCCGGGAGCCTCGGACCGATCCTCCCGTCCTGCCTGCACCCGGCCCAGTCGCCGTTCTTCCTGCCCGCGCTCGGCTACTCGTTCGACGCGATCGTCGCCGACGCCACCGCGCGTAACTGGCCCGGCCGCGGCTTCCAGATGGCCTGACGGTCCCCCGACGCCGGACACAGCGCAGCGCCCCCGCAGACTCTGCGGGGGCGCTGCGCCGTGTCGACTATGCGCGCGCTGCCGGGCTCACTTGAGCTCGGCGCTCGACAGGTCCAGGATGCGGCGCGCGATCACCAGCTGCTGGATCTGCTGGGTGCCCTCGAAGATGTCGAGGATCTTGGAGTCGCGCGACCACTTCTCCAGGAAGCTGCGCTCGGAGTAGCCGTAGGTCCCGGCCAGCTCGACGGCGCCCAGGGTCACGGCGGAGCCGGTGCGCCCGGCCTTGGCCTTGCACATCGACGCCTCCTTGGTGTTGGGCATCTTGTTGTCGGCCATCCACGCCGCGCGCAGGGTGAGCAGGTAGGACGCCTCCCAGTCGGCCTCGAGCTCGAGGTACTTGGCGACGGCGGCGGGCTGGCTGGTGGCGGGCCGGTCGTAGTCGATCTCCATGCCGGCCTCCTCGAGGAGCGTGCGGATCTCCTCGAGCGCGGCGCGCGCGACGCCCACGGCCATGCCGGCGACGAGCGGGCGGGTGTTGTCGAAGGTCTGCATGGCGCCGGCGAAGCCCTTGTCCACGCGGATCTCCGGGTCGCCGAGGAGGTTCTCCTTGGGGACGCGGCAATCGGTGAACGTGATCTGGGCGGTGTCGGAGGCGCGGATGCCGAGCTTGTGCTCGAGTCGGTCGACGGAGACGCCGGGGTGGTCGCGCGGCACGACGAACGACTTGATGGCGGCGCGGCCCTTGCTCTTGTCGAGCGTCGCCCACACGACGATGTGGTCGGCGCGGGCCCCGGAGGTGACGAAGATCTTCGTGCCGTTGATCACGTACTCGTCACCGTCGAGGCGGGCGGTGGCCGACACGGCGGCGGAGTCGGAGCCGAAGTCGGGCTCGGTGATGGCCATGGAGGCCCACACGCGGCCGAACTTCTCCATCTGCTCGTCGTTGGCCACGGCGGCGATCGCGGAGTTGCCCAGGCCCTGGCGGGGGATGGACAGGGTGAGGCCGACGTCGCCCCAGCAGGTCTCGATGATGTTGAGCAGCGACTTCATGTTGCCGCCGTTGGACACGCCCTCGCGCTTGGGGGCGCCGCCGGAACCCATGGTGGCGCCGGAGGCGGCCTGGCCGGCGTCCTCCATGGCCTCCATCATGGCCTTGAGCGTGTCCAGCTCCACGGGGTACTCGTGCTCGGCGAGGTCGTACTTGCGGGAGACGGGCCGGAAGATCTGGGTGGCCACCTGGCGGGCCTGGTTCGCACCCGCCTGGAGCTTCTTGGGGAGTTCGAGGTTGATCATCGCTGGGTGTCCTTGGTCCGGTTCGGGTGGGTGGCGGGGCGGCTGGTGGTCACAGGACCACCACGCCCTCGGCCACGCCCACGGCGCGCAGGTCGCGGTACCAGCGCTCGACGGGGTGCTCCTTGGTGAAGCCGTGGCCGCCGAGCAGCTGGACGCCGTCGAGGCCGATCTTCATGCCCTTGTCAGCGGCGATCTTGCGGGCCAGGGCGGCTTCGCGGGCGAAGGACAGGCCCTGCTCGGCGCGGGACGCGCCGCGCCAGGTGACCAGGCGCATGCCGTCGAGTTCGGTGGCCATGTCGGCGACGGCGAACGCGACCGCCTGCCGGTGCGCGATGGGCTCGCCGAACGCGTGGCGCTCCTTGACGTACGGGGTGACGTAGTCGAGGACGGCGTGCGAGGTGCCCACGGCGAGGGAGGCCCACCCCAGCCGCGACAGGCGGATGACGTCGGCGTAGGCGGCGGCGCGGTCCTCCGGTGGCACGTCCGACCCGCCGAGGATCGCGTCGGCGGGCACGGAGACGTCGGTGAGGACGATCCGTCCCAGACCGGCGGCGCGCAGTCCCATGGAGGGATCGGCCTCGACCACCAGGCCGTCGGTGTCGGATTCCACGACGAAGAAGGTGGGCGCGCCGTCGAGCGCGGCGGCGACGACGAAGAGTTCCGCGCTCCCGGCCGTCGGCACCATCGACTTGACGCCGTTGAGCGTGAAGCCCCCGGGGGTCCGGGTCGCGGTCGTCTTCAGCTCGAACGGGTCGAAGAGGGGCCGGGGCTCGGCCACGACGACGGCGGCGGCGGGGACCTTCTCGGAGGCGAACGCCGGCAGGTAGGACTTCTGCTGGGTGTCGGATCCGAACTGCGTGAGCGTGGTGGCCACACCGGACGGGGCGAGGATCGGCAGGGCCAGGCCCATGTCGCCGTACGCGAGGGCCTCGGCGACGAGTGAGTTGGTCACCACGCCGCGTTCGGAGGCGATGCCCTCGAACTCCTCGGGCACGTTGAGCATGGTGGCGCCGATCTCGGCCGAGCGCTCGAGCAGCGAGGCGGGGGCCTCGGCGGCGGCGTCGGCGTCGTGGGCGGCCGGGCGGATGACCTCGGCGGCGAACTCGCGCACCGTCTGGGAGATCATCTGCTGGTCGTCGTCCAGCGTGAGGTCGAACAGGTCGGGCCGTGCCTCGGCGTCGGCGTCGGGCAGGCGCTTGGGGGCGCCGCCGCCGGAGACCTTCTTGAACGACTTGGTCGCGGCACCGAGGGTCTTGAATCCGGTCTTGGTGGCCTCGTAGGTCACCCGGTCGACCTTCTGGCGCAGTCCGAAACGCTCGGCGAACTCCGACCCGGTGATCGTGGTGAGCGCGCGCATGGCGGCGCCGATCGCGTCGATGCGGGTGGGGTTCTTGCCCGGTGTCGAGGTCTCCGCGCGTCCTGTCGTGGACGGGGTCGTGGGGTTCTTACTCATCATCACCAGCTGTTCTCGTGACGGACGGTGGACGGTGTGGTCGCCACCACCTTACTTCGGAGTAAGTTCCGAGCGCCACACTTTCCCCCGGCGATCTCGTCGCCGCTGGTCGTGGGGGTCCTGATCAGCCGCGGAGGAGTGCGACCGCCTGCTCGACGGCGCCGGGCCGGCCGGCGACGAACCAGTCGTAGCCGTTGACCTCGACGGTCGCACAGACGCCGCCGGCGCCCTCGACGAGCGCGCGGCCGGGCAGCCAGTCCCACTCCGGGCAGGAGTGCTGGCACCACACGGTGTGGATCCCGCAGGCGACCGAGGCCAGGTCGACCGATCCGGATCCGAGCATGCGGATGGTCGCGGCGCCGCGGCTCACGCGGTGGAACGGGTCGGCGAGGTCCGGGTCGGTGAGGAACGGGGGGTGGAGGTAGGTGGCGAGGCTGCCGACCTCGAGGGCGCCTGGGGTCAGCGGGGTCACGGGGACACCGTTGCGGCGGGTGGGGACGTCGCTGCCGCCGACGAAGGTCTCGCCGGTGACGGGGCGGTGGACGGCGCCGAGGAGGTGGTCGTCGGGTCCGCTGAGGGCGACGGCCGAACACCAGTAGTCCGAGCCGGAGACGAAGTTGTAGGTGCCGTCGACGGGGTCCACGACCCACCGGCGGTCGTGGCCGCCGGCGACGAGGGTGCCCTCCTCGCCGACGACGCCGTCGTCGGGGCGGTGGGTGGCCAGCAGGGCGGTGATGCGGCGTTCGGCCGCGTGATCGGCCTCGGTGACGACGTCGGAGACGGAGGTCTTGTGCCGGACGTCGAGCCCGTCCTCGCGCAGTCGGCGCGCCAGGGTCCCGGCGTCGACGACGAGGCGGGCGGCCAGGTCGACGTCGGACAGTCGCCCGGTGGACGCGTCGGGCAGGGGACGCGGGTGGCCGGTGTCGATGGACATGCAGTTCCTCCGCTGGGGGGCGCGGCGCGCTGACCACGGGCGGCAGCGGGTCCGCGGCTCCCGACGCTACCCCCGGTGGGCGACGCCGGGTGGGGTGGCGGGTCACGCCCCGGTGACGGGCCGGCGAACGGTGGGAGGCGCGCGGGCCGCGTAGACTCGGATCCCGTGCACCCTGAAGTCTCCGCCGACATCGCCGCCCTCGACGCGACCATGACCACCGTCGAGAAGGTCCTCGACATCGACGAGCTCGCCCGCCGCGCCGACGAGCTCGAACAGATGGCCGCCGACCCCGACCTGTGGAACGACCAGGACCGGGCGCAGAAGGTCACCAGCGAGCTGTCCTACATCCAGGCGGACCTGCGCCGCTGCCGCGATCTGCGGCAGCGGATCGAGGACCTGCCGCTGATGTACGAACTCGCGGAGGAGGAGGGTGGCGACGCCGTCGAGGACGCGGACGCCGAGCGGGCGAGCCTGCGTGAGGACGTCGAGGCCATGGAGGTCAAGACGATGCTCAGCGGGGAGTACGACCAGCGTGAGGCCGTCGTGAACATCCGCGCGGGCGCCGGTGGCGTCGACGCGGCGGACTTCGCGGAGATGCTCATGCGCATGTACGTGCGCTGGGCGGAGAAGAACGGCCACAAGGTCGAGGTCTACGACACCTCGTACGCGGAGGAGGCGGGCATCAAGTCGGCCACCTTCGTCGTCAAGGACCCGTACATGTACGGCACCCTCTCGGTCGAGCAGGGGACGCACCGTCTGGTGCGCATCTCCCCGTTCGACAACCAGGGACGCCGCCAGACCTCGTTCGCCGAGGTCGAGGTCCTCCCGGTGGTGGAGACGGTCGACTCGATCGAGGTGCCCGAGAACGAGGTGCGGGTGGACGTGTACCGCTCGTCCGGCCCCGGCGGTCAGTCGGTCAACACCACGGACTCCGCCGTGCGCCTCACGCACATCCCCACCGGCATCGTCGTGACGTGTCAGAACGAGAAGTCGCAGCTGCAGAACAAGGTCGCCGCCATGAAGGTGCTGCAGGCCAAGCTGCTCGAGCGCAAGCGGCAGGAGGAGCGCGCCGCGATGGACGCGCTCGGCGCCGGCGGGAACGCCTCGTGGGGCAACCAGATGCGTTCCTACGTGCTGCACCCGTACCAGATGGTCAAGGACCTGCGGACCGAGTACGAGGTGAACAACCCGTCGGCGGTGCTCGACGGTGACATCGACGGGTTCATCGAGGCCGGCATCCGGTGGCGGATGCGGGAGGGGGCCGACGCCTAGTGAGGTTCGAGACCGACTTCAGCGGGATCGGGAGGTGGCTGAGCAACGAGGGGTTGGAGGTCGTCCTCCTCGTCCTCGGCGCGGCGCTCCTGACGAGGGTGATCGGCAAGATCGCCCGCATGTGGACCGGTCGCCTCGACGCCCGGCACGCCGGTGAGGAGCTGTGGTCCGAGGACGCCAAGCACCTGCACTCGCTCATCCAGGTCATCTCGTACGTGGCCGTGGGGGTGCTGTACATCCTCTTCGGCATCCAGATCCTGCTGCGGTTCGGTGTCAACCTCGTCACCCTCGTCGCGCCCGCCACCGTCCTCGGTGCGGCGCTGGGTTTCGGCGCGCAGAAGATCGTCCAGGATTTCCTCGCCGGGTTCTTCGTGCTGGCCGAGCGCCAGTACGGGTACGGCGACATCGTCGAGCTGACCACCGGTACCGGCGTGGCGGCGGGCACGGTCGAGGACGTCACGCTGCGGATCACGCGACTGCGCACCCTCGACGGTGAGGCGGTGATCGTGCCCAACGGGCAGATCATCACGGCCGTCAACCAGTCGCAGGATTGGGCTCGCGCCATCATCGACGTGCCGGTGCCCAACAACGCGGACATGGACAAGGCGCACGAGGTCCTCGCCGAGGTGTGCCGCGACATCGTGGACGACGAGCGGGTGGGGGAGTACATCCTCGACGAGCCCACGGTGATGGGGGTGCAGTCGATCCGGCTCGAGCAGACCGTCATCCGCCTGCTCGCCCGCACCCAGCCGGGTATGCAGTGGGAGGTCGGGCGCCGAATGCGCGCGGTCATCCTGCGCCGCTTCCGCCAGGCCGGGATCGTGCTGGAACCCGAGGCGCTCGCCGCGATCCGCGCGGGCATGCTGCGCCCGCAGACCGGAGAGGGGAGTGCCTGATGTCGGACAAGCGTGAGGACGACACGACCCGCGGCGAGCCCGGCGGCAACGCCCCGGTCGCCGGCACCCCTGTCGAGGCGACCATTGGAACGGACGAGGCCACCGCGGGCAGGACCGACCCGCTGGGGCTGGTCGGCACCCCGCCTCCCGACGCGCCCTCCCGTCGCCCGCGCCCGAAACTGGTGAGCCTGCTCGGTGAGTTCTTCAGGATGTCGCGGACCACGGCGATCCTCCTCGGGGCGTTCGTCCTGGCCGGCGCGCTGTATCTGCTCGTCCGCGAGCAGCCCGTCGTGGCGTTCGGGCCACCCGCTCCGCCGGCGAGCAGCGAGCCGCCGGCCCCCGTCGAATCGTCGCCGCCCCCGAGCGGGACGCCGACGGAGGCCACGGGGACCACGGGGGTCACGCCCACCACGACGCCGGAGGTCACCGGTACCGAGGCGCCGGCGACCGCGACGACCGACCCGGACGGCGCGGCCACGACGAGTCCCGGCGCGGCGGGCCCGCGTGGGACGACGGGGACGCCGGCGCCCCAGCAGGAGCAGACGCAGCAACCGCAACAGCAGGCGCCCCGGGAGCAACCGCAGCAACAGTCCCAGCAGCAGTCGGGGCAGCAGTCGCCGGAGGCCGGCGCGACCTCCGTGCCCGACGGCGGCGCCCTGGAGGGCTGAGCCGCCACGTAATGGGAAGCGTGTGACGCTAGGCTACTGGTGTGATCAGTGCCTCCCATGTGACCAAGTCGTACGCGGCGGCCGCGCGTCCGGCTCTGTCCGACGTGAGCGTGGAGATCGCCGAGGGCGAGTTCGCCTTCCTCATCGGCGCCTCCGGCTCGGGCAAGTCGACCTTCCTGCGCCTGCTGCTCAGGGAGGACCGCCCGGACTCGGGTCGGCTCGTCGTGGCGGGGCACGACCTCACACGCATGAAGAGCTCGGACGTGCCGGGACTGCGGCGTTCCCTCGGGTGCGTGTTCCAGGACTTCCGCCTCCTGCCGGGCAAGTCGGTAGCGGAGAACGTGGCCTTCGCGTTGCAGGTCATCGGCAAGTCCCGCCGGACCATCAGCGCCGTGGTCCCGGAGACCCTCGACATGGTGGGGCTGGGCAACAAGGCGGACCGGCGACCGCACGAGTTGTCGGGCGGAGAGCAGCAACGCGTCGCCATCGCGCGGGCGTTCGTCAACCGTCCGGTCCTGCTTCTCGCGGACGAGCCCACGGGAAACCTCGACCCGGAGACCAGTGAGGACATCATGCTGCTGCTGGACCGGATCAACCGGACGGGGACGACGGTGCTCATGGCCACTCACGACCGGCACATCGTGGACCGGTCGCGCCGCCGTGTCGTGGAGCTCGTCGACGGCGCGGTCGTGCGCGACGACGCGCGGGGGACGTACGGGGTGGATCGCTGATGGCCGTCCGATTCCTCGTCTCCGAGGTGGCGCAGGGACTGCGCCGGAACCTGTCCATGACGCTGGCCATGATCATCACCACCGCCGTCGCCCTCGGGATGCTCGGGGCGGGCCTGCTCGTGGCGATGACCGCGTCCGCGAGCCAGGCCAAGTACGACTACCTCAACGAGTTCCGTGTCTACGTGGACCGCTCGGTCTCCGTCGAGGACCCGGACTGCGAGGCCGGGTGCGCGGACATCCGCGCACGGCTCGAGGAGACCCCGGGCGTGGCGTCGGTCGAGTACAAGAACCCGCAGGAGACCTACTCCGAGTTCGTCGAGTTGTTCGCCTCGACCGACCCGGTGCTGGTGGAGTCCACGTCGCCGGACGCCCTGGGGTCGCGGTTCACCCTGACCCTCGCCGATCCGACCAGGGCCGAGGCGGTGGCGCTGGAGCTCACCGACGTGGCCGGGATCGAGGTCGTGCAGGGGCAGGGCGAGCTGGTCGAGCGGGTCTTCTCGGTGCTGGACGGCATCCGCAACGCGGCGTTCGCCGTCGCGCTGGTCCAGCTCGTCGCGACGATCCTGCTCATCGCAAACATGACCCAGATAGCGGCGTTCACGCGGCGGACCGCGGTCGGGATCATGCGGCTGGTCGGTGCGAGCCGGTGGTACACGGAGCTGCCGTTCGTCCTGGAGGCCGTGATCGCGGCGGTCACCGGGGCCGCCCTGGCTGTGGGGGGCCTGCTGGTGGCCAAGAGCGTGTTCCTGGACCGGGTGCTGGACGAGGCCTACCGGGCCAACCTCGTCGAGCGGATCACGACCTCCGACATCCTGCTGCTCGCGCCGGGGCTCGTCGTCGCCGGGGCGGTGGCGTCCGCGGTGACGGCGTGGGTGACCCTGAGGCTCACCGTCCGACACTGACGGCCGCCGCGCCCGGCAGCTCATCTAGACTCTGGGGGCTGCGCACAGCAACGAGGAGGTGAACCGACGTGGCCAAGAAGAACAAGAAGAAGGGCGCGTCCTCCCTCGGCTCCGACGGGAGCATCGTCGCGAGTAACCGCAAGGCCAGGCACGACTTCCACATCCTGGACACCTACGAGGCCGGCATCGCCCTCGTGGGCACCGAGATCAAGAGCATGCGTGAGGGCAAGGCCTCCCTGGTCGACGCGTTCGCGACGGTCGACGACGGCGAGGTGTGGCTCCGCGGACTCCACATCCCCGAGTACTCGCACGGGAGCTGGACCAATCACGCGCCCAAGCGGGCACGCAAGCTGTTGCTGCACCGCCGGGAGATCGACTCGCTCGTGGGCAAGGTGCGGGACGGTAACGCGACCCTCGTCCCGTTGTCCCTCTACTTCGTCGGCGGCCGGGTCAAGGTCGAGCTGGCGGTCGCCCGCGGTAAGCAGGCGCACGACAAGCGTCAGGACATCGCCCGCCGGACGGCCGAACGCGAGGCGGTCCGCGAACTGGGCAGGAAGATCAAGGGCATGCGGGCATGATGCCGGTCGCGCTGGCGTCGACCTCGGCGGTGGCGTACGGCATCAGCGACTATCTCGGGGGAGTGGCGTCCCGCCGGACGCGCGCCCTGCGCGTCGTCAGCGTGGCCTACCCGGTCTCGATCGTGCTGGTGGGCCTCGCGGCCCTCGTCGCGGGCGGATCGCCGACGCCGGCGGGCCTGGGCTGGGGGCTGGCGTCCGGGCTCGCGTCAGGTGCCGCGGTGTGGACGTTCTACGTGGCGCTGTCCCGGGGGCCGATGAGCGTCATCTCGCCGATCACGGCGGTTCTGGCGGCGGCCGGCCCCCTGGCGTTCGGGCTGGCCGCGGGGGAGCGACCGGGCGTCGCGGCGACGGTGGGGATGGCGACGGCGCTCGTGGCCACCGTTCTCGTGTCGCTGGAGGGGGAGGGCGGGTCCTCCGTCGCCCACGGCCGGCTGACCGGTTCACTCCTGGCGATGGCGGTGGTGTCGGGCGCGGCGTTCGCCGCGTTCTTCGTCCTGCTGTCCCGGGTCCCGGCGGGCGAGGGGTTGTGGCCGGTCGCCGCGTCACGGATCGGGGCCACTGTGATGCTGCTCACCGCCGCCGTCGCCGCGCGGGAGTCGTTCCGGTTCCCGCGGCGCCTCATCGCGATCGGCGTCGTCATCGCGGTGTTCGACGCCGTGGCCAACGGTTCCTTCTACTTCGCCTCGCAGGCCGGCATGCTCTCGCTCGTCAGCGTGATCGCGGCGCTGTACCCGGCGTTCACCGTCGCCCTGGCGGTCACCCACGGGGGCGAGCGGCTGCGCGCCGTCCAGCTGGTCGGGCTCGTGCTGGCGGGCGGGGCGATCGCGCTCCTCACCCTCGGCTGAGGAGACGTCCGTCACCCTGGCGTCGACCGCCCGGCCGGGGTATGGTCAGAGGTCCGTCGGCGAGAGTCGGCGGCTCCTGAGGGGCTGATGTGGTTTCGACTACGTGAGCTGACGCAGGGGAAGCGTGCCGGTGCAGGCCAGAGACCACCGTAAGCGTCGTGGCAACCAATTACGCGCCGATACCAATCAGCGCGACTACGCCCTCGCTGCCTGATAGCGAGCCCGTAGTCTGTCGGCCCGGGGTCGCTCTCGCCCCGGATCCCGGCATCATCTAGAGGGATCACCGGCTCACCCGGTCACGGGGTGGGTCGGGACATCACACAGTGACTGGGATCGTCATCACCAACACGTCCGCATGAGGGTGAGATCCGAGTAGAGGCCATCGCGGACTGCGCACGGAGAAGCCCTGCCGATGCTGCGGAGGACCCGGGTTCAATTCCCGGCAGCTCCACACTCGGGCCCGGCCCCCGGTCGTCCAGACGACCGGGGGCCGGGTGTATTTCCGGGGTGCGGGCGGGCCGTGCGGGGCCGTCGAGGCCCTCGTCGTCGGGTGTGCGTGGGCGGGGGCGCCCCGGGCGCTTCGGTACTCTCTCCCTAGTGCCGGTCACCCGGAAGAGGTCGACGGTCTCCCAGTAGAGAAAGGCCCGCGTACACGTGAACGCCAAGCCCAACAAGAGCACGAAGGTGCTCCAGACCAAGTCCAACAACGGGATGATTATCACGGTCGTCGCCCTCATCGCGGTGGCCGTCGTGGTGCTCGGCGGCGTCGTCTTCTTCGCCCAGCGGGGCGGGGAGGCCAACCCCATCACGTTCGGCGAGACCGCGGACGAGCAGATCGAGATCACGGACGCCGGTGTGGTGATCGTCGGAGCGCAGGCCGCGCCGACGATCCAGGTCTGGGAGGACTACATGTGCCCCGCCTGCGGCTCGTTCGAGGCGCAGTACGGCGAATCGATCTCCGAGGCGGTCGAGGCCGGAGATCTGAGGGTGGAGTTCCACACCCTCAACTTCCTCGACGGTCAGTCCGGTTCGGGTGAGTACTCCACGAGGGCGTTGGCGGCCGTCCAGTGTGTCGCGGCCAAGGACTCGCTGCCGGTGTTCTTCGATGTGAAGAACGCGTTCTTCGCCCAGCAGCCCACGGAGGGCGGCGGAGACCGCTCGGCGCAGGAGCTCGCCGGCATCGCCGAGGACGCCGGTGCGAACGCGGACACGGTCGAGTGCATCGGCAACGTCGAGACGAACGGCGGGATCGACAAGGCGTCCGACAGTGCGGACAACGCCCAGCAGTCGATCCGCGAGATCACCGATCGGGTGTCGACGCCGACGGTCGCGTACCAGGGCGAGGTCGTCGACCTCACGAACGCCGCGTGGCTCCAGGACATCATCGCCTGACCCCCTTCGGTCGTCCGGCCCACGCGCCCGTCGATTCGTACCCCGGCCTCGCCTTTTCCGGCGGGGCCGGGGCCGATTTGGAAGGCCGGACGGTGGTGGTGTAACTTAAGTCGGGCCGGTCACCGAGAGGGGAACGGCGCGAGAGAACTGGATACGGGGCTATGGCGCAGCTGGTAGCGCACCACACTGGCAGTGTGGGGGTCAGGGGTTCGAGTCCCCTTAGCTCCACCGAGGATGAGATCCCGGGCGGTCGGACACGACCGCCCGGGATCTCGCCATTTGGCGTCTTCCGGGCCGAGCCGCACGGGCGTAGGGTCTGACCATGGCGGAACCGCGCGAGATCGCCGCCGTACTCGACGAGATGGTCGGTGCCGGTCGGCTCATCGGTTACGTCTGCGGAGTCCGGCAGGACGGGCTCTCGCGGCTCGTGGCGGGCGGCACCCGGTCGGTCGACGGTCCGGCGATGCGCGAGGACGCGGTGTTCCCCCTGTCCTCCAACACCAAGCCGGTCGCCGGGGTGGTGACGATGCGGCTCGTGGAGCGGGGCGTCGTGGGTCTCGACGACCCTGTGGGGGCGCAGCTGCCCGAGCTCGCCGGGCCGCGGGTGCTCGCCGAGTCGGACGGGCGGTTGGACCGCACCGTGCCGGCCCGGAGGCCCGTCACGGTCCGGGACCTGCTCACCATGACCGCCGGCGTCGGGTGGCCGGTGGACAATCCCGCGCTGGGCGCGGCGATGGCCGAGCGGGGAGTGGCGCCCGGCCCGTATGCCCCGTCGATCCCGCCGGACGAGTACCTGCGCAGGCTTGCCGAGCTCCCGTTCGCCGGGCAGCCGGGCGAGGGGTGGTGGTACCACACGAGCAGTGACGTCCTGGGCGTGTATCTCGCCCGCCTGACCGGGGTGCCGGTGGCACGGTTGGTGGCCGACCACGTGGTCGGTCCGCTCGGCCTGGCCGACACCGGCTTCACCGCCGACCCGGCCCGGCTGGTCACCACCTACCGGGTCGGGCCCGGGAACCGGGTGGAGCCGGCGGACACCCCGGACAGGTTCGCGCGGACCCCCGCGTTCGAGTCCCTGGCGTGTGGCCTCGCGGGGACGGTGGGGGACTATCTCGGACTTCTGGACGTGCTGGTGGACGGTGGCCCGATACTCACCGCGGAGAGCGCGGAACAGATGACCACCGATCACCTCACGTCACGGCAGCGTCGATCCGCGGAGGGCTTCCTGGAGCCGGGGTCCGGGTACGGGTTCCAGGTCGAGGTGCGCCCGGACGGCACGGTCGGCTGGGCCGGGGGACTGGGCACGATCGGGTACGTCGATCGTCGCGCCGGACGGTCGGCCGCGGTGTTCACCTCGCAGGCCTTCGACGTGCCCGGGACGGCGGAGGCGTTGGAGACGGTGTGGTCGTTGCTGGACTGACCGGTCAGCGCCACCAGTCGTCGAGCGGGGTGGCGGGAACGGCGCGTTTGTGGCGGGAGCCGAGGAACAGCGCCTCGATCCGGGCGACCGCGTCGGAGGGTACGCCGTCGCGCCCTTCGAGGTAGTCGTCGATCTGGGCGTAGGTGACGCCGAGGGCGGCCTCGTCGGGTAGGCCGGGCCGATCGTCCTCGAGGTCGGCGGTGGGGACCTTGCGCCAGGTGGACTCGGGCGCGCCGAGATGTCGGAGCAGGGCGGCGCCCTGGCGCTTGGTGAGACCGGTGAGGGGCGTGAGGTCGACCCCGCCGTCGCCGTACTTGGTGAAGAAGCCGGTGACCGCCTCGGCGGCGTGGTCGGTGCCGACGACGAGGAGGTTCAGTTGCCCGGCCACGGCGTACTGCGCGACCATCCGCTCGCGCGCCTTGACGTTGCCGCGGACGAAGTCGCGGAGCGGGCCCGCCTGACCGGGAAGTGCCGACAGGGCGGTGGAGGCGGCCTCGGAGGACGCGTCGGACGCCGCTCGGACGTCCACCGTGAGAGAGGCGTCCGGGCGGATGAACGCCAGGGCGGTCTGTGCATCGGCCTCGTCGGCCTGGGTGCCGTACGGCAGGCGCATCGCCACGAACCGGGCGTGGTCCATCTCCTCCCGGCGCAGGCGCTCGGCCGCGAGCTGACAGAGGCGTCCCGCGAGCGTGGAGTCCTGCCCTCCGCTGATGCCCAGGACGAAGCCGGTGGCGGGCGTGGAACGCAGGTAGTCGACGAGGAAGGCGACGCGGGCGTCGACCTCGGCGGCGGGGTCGATGTCGGGGCGCACGCCGAGCTCGGCGATGATGGCGGCGCGCAGCGCGGTGGTGGCGGGTGACGTCTGGTCCATGCCGTCAGCTTAGGAACCGAGTGTGACGTCCGCGTGACATCGTCACACCGGCACCGGCACCGGCCGGGGGCGCGCCTGCTCTCGCGGACGGGTCGACGCCGGCCCCGGGCGGCGGCTCGTCGCCGGTTGGAGTTCTTGACGGGTGGTCCGTTACGATGGACCAGTTGTGTGCCGTGCATCCGACCTTCCGTGGTCGGTCGTGTCGCACAGTGATTCCCAGTCGTGTCGGCGGCCATCGCGGTCGCCCCGAGAGCCTAAGGAGCGCCACATGAAGGTCCGCAAGTCCCTTCGGTCGCTGAAGAACAAGCCGGGCGCCCAGGTTGTCCGTCGTCGCGGCAAGGTCTACGTGATCAACCGCAAGGACCCCCGGTTCAAGGCCCGTCAGGGCTGACAACGCCCGCGTGAGTTCTCACGCACCCTCGAGGGCCCGCCTCCGGTTCGCCGGCGGCGGGCCCTCGTCGTCGTGCGCCCCGTTCTCCCGGCGCGCTCGTACGGGGCCCGTGGGGGTCCGCCGGGCCGTCGGAGCAGTGCCTGCCGGGCCGTCGGGCAGTGTCCGCCGGGGCGCCGGATCGGGGCCCTCGGGGGCCGTCGGGACAGTGTCCGAGAACACTCCGCGCGGCGCCCGGGTGGGTGCTTTTCCGGTCCCCGGTTGTGGAACGGATGGGGACAGCGTGTGGGGGCTCTGGGGAGGCTCTGGGGAGCCCTTGTGGGTTCCGGGACCGGTATTTCCCCGGGTCTCCGGACGTGCCATTGTGGGGGAGCGAGGCCGCCGGGGCGGCCCCTCCGGACCGGTTCCGGACGGGGGTCCCCTCCGTCCCACAAGGCGGGATCGCGACCTGGGAATACCAGCGTTGTAAGACCAAAATGTTGTGGTCGATTGACTCGGCGGACACTAGGGGTAGTGTCTAAGGCGTTGCGACACCGATGAATGCCATCCGTGGCATTCCGGCCGTGACCACAGCGACAGACGGCGGACGTCCCCAGTCCCGGCACCCAGGCCGGACCGGACGGAAGCCCCACAGATACGTCCCCCTGAGCGCCGTCGCGGCGCCCGCGTCGAAAGAGGTCCTGAGACTCATGGTCACCGTCTACACCAAGCCCGCCTGTGTCCAGTGCAACGCGACCTACAAGGCGCTCGACAAGGCCGGGATCGAGTACCAGATCGTGGACATCTCG
Organism: Dietzia sp. CH92; assembly: GCF_032248695.1. NCBI lineage: Bacteria > Bacillati > Actinomycetota > Actinomycetes > Mycobacteriales > Dietziaceae > Dietzia > Dietzia sp. CH92. Next base: position 103,708 of record NZ_JAVHXC010000005.1, read on the forward strand.
GTGGACGACGAGGCCCGGGAGTACGTGATGGCCCTCGGGCATCTGCAGGCGCCCGTCGTGGTGGCCGGCTCCGACCACTGGTCCGGCTTCCGCCCGGACCGCATCAAGGCGCTCGCCACCGTCGCGGCCTGAGGGCACCCACACCGAGTAATCCCAGAGTTCCTGTGACAAGGGGGCGTCGATGGCGGCTCCGCTGCCGGCCGACCAGCCGGTGAGGATCGTCTACTTCTCCAACATCTCCGAGTACACCAAGCGGTTCGTCGACAAGCTCGGTTTCCCGGCGGTGCGGATACCCGTGCGGAGGACCGAGCCGATGCCGGTCGTGTCGGACCCGTATGTTCTGATCGTCCCGACCTACGGGGGAAGCCTCGAGATCACGGGGAAGAGCGGGGCCGCGGTCCCGCGGCAGGTGGTCGCGTTCCTCAACAACGCGCACAACAGAAGTCTTTGCCGGGGAGTCATCGCCGGCGGCAACACCAACTTCGGAGCGGACTTCGGCCGCTCCGGCGACGTGATCGCCAAGAAGCTGGGGGTCCCGTACCTCTATCGCTTCGAGTTGATGGGCACACACGAGGACGTCATCCGCGTCCGAGAGGGATTGGAAGAGTTTTGGCAGCACCGACCGTGAACCCAGAGAGCACCACCGCGGGAGAGGCGGGAGAGGGCCAGCGTCTGGACTACCACGCGCTCAACGCCATGCTCAACCTCTACGACGCGGACGGGAAGATCCAGTTCGACAAGGATCGTGAGGCCGCGCGGGAGTACTTCCTCCAGCACGTCAACCAGAACACGGTCTTCTTCCACAACCTCGACGAGAAGCTCGACTACCTCGTCGAGAAGGACTACTACGAGCGTGAGGTCCTGGACCAGTACACGCGCAACTTCGTGCGCGAACTGTTCGACCACGCCTACGCCAAGAAGTTCCGCTTCCCGACCTTCCTCGGCGCGTTCAAGTACTACACGTCCTACACGCTCAAGACCTTCGACGGGAAGCGCTACCTCGAGCGCTACGAGGACCGCGTCTGCATGGTGGCGCTCACCCTCGCCGCCGGTGACGAGACGCTGGCGCGTCGACTGGTCGACGAGATCATCGACGGCCGCTTCCAGCCGGCCACCCCGACCTTCCTCAACTCCGGGAAGAAGCAGCGCGGCGAACCCGTCTCGTGCTTCCTCCTGCGTATCGAGGACAACATGGAGTCCATCGGTCGCGGCATCAACTCCGCCCTGCAGCTGTCCAAGCGCGGCGGCGGGGTGGCGCTGCTGCTGTCCAACCTCCGTGAGCACGGCGCCCCGATCAAGCACATCGAGAACCAGTCCTCGGGTGTCATCCCCGTGATGAAGCTGCTGGAGGACTCTTTCTCCTACGCCAACCAGCTGGGCGCCCGCCAGGGGGCCGGCGCGGTGTACCTGCACGCGCACCACCCGGACATCTTCAAGTTCCTGGACACCAAGCGCGAGAACGCGGACGAGAAGATCCGGATCAAGACCCTCTCGCTGGGCGTCGTGATCCCCGACATCACGTTCGAGCTCGCCAAGCGCAACGACGACATGTACCTGTTCTCGCCGTACGACGTCGAGCGCATCTACGACAAGCCCTTCGCGGACGTCAACATCTCGGAGCACTACCACGAGATGGTCGAGGACAGCCGCATCAAGAAGACCAAGATCAACGCCCGGCACTTCTTCCAGACCGTCGCCGAGCTGCAGTTCGAGTCCGGTTACCCGTACATCATGTACGAGGACACGGTGAACCGGGCCAACCCGATCGCCGGCAAGATCACGCACTCCAACCTGTGCTCGGAGATCCTCCAGGTCTCGACCCCCTCGGAGTTCAACGACGATCTGTCCTACTCCCACGTGGGCAAGGACATCTCCTGCAACCTCGGTTCGCTGAACATCGCCAAGGCCATGGACTCGCCGGACTTCGCCCAGACCATCGAGACCGCCATCCGGGGTCTGACGGCGGTGTCGGACCAGACGCACATCGACTCGGTGCCCTCGATCGAGCGGGGCAACTCGGAGTCGCACGCGATCGGCCTGGGTCAGATGAACCTGCACGGTTACCTCGCGCGGGAGCGGATCTACTACGGGTCCGAGGAGGGCATCGACTTCACGAACATCTACTTCTACACGGTGCTCTACCACGCGCTGAGGTCCTCGAACCTCATCGCGCGTGAGCGGGGGACCTGGTTCGCCGGGTTCCCGGAGTCCAAGTACGCCTCCGGTGAGTTCTTCGACAAGTACACCGACCAGTCGTGGGAGCCGGCCACCGAGCGGGTGCGTCAGCTCTTCGCGGACTCCGGCGTCGCCATCCCCACCCAGGACGACTGGCGCGCCCTCAAGGCCGACGTGCAGAAGTACGGCATCTACAACCAGAACCTCCAGGCCGTGCCGCCGACCGGGTCGATCAGCTACATCAACAACTCGACGTCGTCGATCCACCCCGTGGCGTCGAAGATCGAGATCCGCAAGGAGGGCAAGATCGGGCGCGTCTACTACCCGGCGCCCTACCTGACCAACGACAACCTGGACTACTACCAGGACGCGTACGAGATCGGGTACGAGAAGATCATCGACACCTACGCGGCGGCCACCCAGCACGTCGACCAGGGCCTGTCGTTGACGTTGTTCTTCAAGGACACCGCCACCACCCGCGAGGTCAACCGGGCGCAGATCTACGCGTGGCGCAAGGGCATCAAGACCCTGTACTACATCCGGGTCCGTCAGCTCGCGCTCGAGGGCACCGAGGTCGAGGGCTGCGTCTCGTGCATGCTCTGACCCGCCGGTGCCGCGCCACGACCCCCACCCGCTTCACAGAGGAGAACCGATGACCGCCGAGCTGCACGCCCCGGGTTCCCACAGCCCTGCCGCCGGCATCCAGCCCAAGCTCGTCGACCGGGTGTCGGCCATCAACTGGAACCGCATCCCGGACGAGGTCGACGACCAGGTCTGGGGCCGGCTGACCACCAACTTCTGGCTGCCCGAGAAGGTGCCCGTCTCGAACGACATCCCGTCGTGGCAGACGCTGACCGAGTACGAGCAGACGATGACCGCCCGCGTCTTCACGGGGCTCACGCTGCTGGACACGATCCAGGGGACCGTCGGCGCGGTGAGCATGATCCCCGACGCCTCGACCCCGCACGAGGAGGCCGTTCTCACGAACATCGCCTTCATGGAGTCGGTGCACGCCAAGAGCTACTCGACGATCTTCTCCACCCTGTGCTCCACGCCGCAGATCGACGAGGCGTTCCGGTGGGCCGAGGAGAACCCGAACCTGCAGCGCAAGGCCAAGATCATCCTCGGCTACTACGCCGGGGACAACCCGCTCAAGCGGAAGATCGCCTCGGTCATGCTCGAGTCGTTCATGTTCTACTCGGGCTTCTACCTGCCCATGCGGTGGTCCTCGCGGGCCAAGCTCACCAACACCGCCGACGTCATCCGGCTCATCATCCGCGACGAGGCCGTACACGGGTACTACATCGGGTACAAGTACCAGCGCGGTCTCGAGCACGTCACCCAGGCCGAGCGGGACGAGCTCAAGGACTACACCTTCGAGCTGCTGTTCGAGCTGTACGACAACGAGGCCGACTACACCGAGGACCTCTACGACCCGGTCGGCTGGACCGAGGACGTCAAGAAGTTCCTGCGGTACAACGCCAACAAGGCGCTCATGAACATGGGCTACGAGGGGATGTTCCCCAAGGACGAGACGGACGTCGACCCGGCCATCCTGTCCGCGCTGAGCCCCAACGCCGACGAGAACCACGACTTCTTCTCCGGCTCCGGCAGCTCCTACGTCATGGGCAGGGCCGAGGCCACCGAGGACGAGGACTGGGATTTCTGACCCGGGTTCCGTGAACGACGACGCCCCTGCGACCGACCGTGGTCGCAGGGGCGTCGGGCTGTCGGGGGAGCACCGACCGGCGGAGCGGTGTCGCCGTATCCACGCCGGGGGCCGGCCTCGCCTCTAGCCGTCCGGGGCGATCCCGTTGATCGACTTCCGGATGTCCTCGAGAACCGCTCTCGCGGCGACGGGCCCGGCGCCCTCCCACACGGCCCTGTCCATCACGAACACACGGTTCGCGCCCGCGGCGTCCAGCTCCCTCCACCGATCCGAGGTGAAGACCTCGCGCGCCGCCTCCTCGGACTCCGGCCGACCGCCCACCACCGCAAAGATCACGTCGCCGTCGAGCTCGTCACCCACGGCGGGGGATTCCGGCAGCGGCGGCACCCGCACGCCGGCCCGGGTGCGCTGCGCCGGCGGGCGCCCGGCGTCCACGGCCTCCAACATGAGAGAGCCGAGCGTGTCCGGATCCTGCACACGCGCGCCCTCGCCGGAGCCATCGGCGACCGAGACCAGGGACACCCAGGTGTCCGAGGGTGTCGTCGCGCCCTCGGTGACGCGTGCCCGGTCGATGACATCCAGCAGGAGGTCGCCCCCGGCCCGCGGCCGACCGTAGGCGTCCGCCACGGACTCGGTCGCCTCCGACCAGTCGAGGACGTCGCCCGGGTAGACGACGGTCGGGGCCACGCCGGAGAGGACGTCGACGAGCGCGGGATCGAGGTCCGCCGTCCCCGCCAGCACGATGAGGTCCGGTGCGAGGCCGCGCGAGGAATCGGCGATCCCGGCTGCGTCGGCCCCGCCCCCGAGGTCGAGGGCGGGCAGCGCCAACAGCGGGTCGGGCAGGTAGACGGCGGCGTCGTGGGGCAGCCCGGCGGTGCCGACGACGAGGTCCTGCAGGCCCAGGGCGCAGGCGGTGTCGACGGCCCCCACACCGAGGGCGAGGATGCGTTCCGGCGATCTCGGGACCGCCACACTGTCCGGGCCCGGCCCGGTGGAGTCGACCCTGCGGGTGCCCGCGCCGGGGAACTCGGCGGGCGCCGGCGCGGGCGCGCACGATTCCTCGGGCTCCGCGGAGCGTTGCAGTTCCTCGCCCGCCATCCGCGACGGCGTCGTCGTCACGGGGTACTCGACCATGTCGACGGGGGAGGGGCCGCACGCGGCGAGCGCCAGACCGGCCGCGAGCGGCAGGGCGACCCGGGCGGCACGCCGCGCATACCCCCGCCCGGGGCGTCGGCGGAGGACGGGAACGGTTTCGTTCATGGGACAACAGCCTAGGAGATGGGTCCGCCGCGGACGCTCCCGCCGAGGTCGACGCCCTCCGGCGACGGGCGCTCCGCGCTGCGGCGGGTGACGCCGTTAACGGGGGTGAGCACCGGTGACGAGATCGACGGGTCGGATGGGCGTCGCTCTCAGCCGAGGGTTAGGATTGCGGTCACGCACTATTCCTATGCGTTCGACGTGGGGTCGGTGGTTCGACCCGCGACGTCGGGTGAGGCGTTCAGGAGGACCCTTATGACCGCAGTGGCCCCCAAGCCGGTCCACGAACTCGACCACCCACCGGGTGAACCCACCGGCAACTCCCGGCCGGGCTCGTTCGTGTGGAAGATGCTGACGACGACCGATCACAAGATGCTCGGCATCATGTACATCGTCCTCTGCTTCATCTTCTTCTTCATCGGCGGCCTCATGGCCCTGCTCATCCGGGCGGAGCTCTTCTTCCCGGGCATGCAGTTCCTGTCGAACGAGCAGTTCAACCAGCTGTTCACCATGCACGGCACGGTGATGCTCCTGCTCTACGGCACCCCGATCGTCGTCGGGTTCGCGAACTACATCATGCCGCTGCAGATCGGCGCCCCGGACGTGGCGTTCCCGCGTCTCAACGCGCTCGGCTTCTGGCTGTTCGCCGCCGGCGGCACGATCATGCTGTCGGGCTTCCTGACACCCGGTGGTGCGGCGTCGTTCGGCTGGACGATGTACATGCCGCTCGCGGATAAGATCCACTCGCCCAACGTCGGCGCCGATCTGTGGATCCTGGGCGTGGGCATCGGCGGTATCGGCACCATCCTCGGTGCCGTCAACTTCGTCACCACGATCATCTGTCTCCGTGCCCCGGGCATGACGATGTTCCGTATGCCGATCTTCACGTGGAACATCCTCGTGGCGTCCGTGCTCATCCTGCTCATCTTCCCGCTGCTCACCGCAGCGGCCCTGGGCGTGTTCTACGACCGCACGTTCGGCGGCCGGATCTACGACCCGGCCAACGGCGGCGCGATCCTGTGGCAGCACCTGTTCTGGTTCTTCGGTCACCCCGAGGTGTACGTCCTCGCACTGCCGTTCTTCGGCATCGTGTCCGAGGTCTTCCCGGTGTTCTCCCGTAAGCCGCTGTTCGGCTACGCCGGCCTGGTCTTCGCGACCCTGGCGATCGCCGCGCTGTCGATGGCCGTGTGGGCGCACCACATGTACGTCACCGGCGCGGTGCTGCTGCCGTTCTTCTCCTTCATGACGTTCCTCATCGCCGTTCCGACCGGCGTGAAGTTCTTCAACTGGATCGGCACGATGTGGCGGGGCAAGATCACCTTCGAGACCCCGATGATGTTCGCCCTCGGCTTCATCATCACCTTCCTCTTCGGTGGTCTGACCGGTGTCATGATGGCGTCGGCCCCGATCGACTTCCACATCTCGGACACCTACTTCATCGTCGCGCACTTCCACTACACGCTGTTCGGCACGATCGTGTTCGCGACCTTCGCCGGCGTGTACTTCTGGTTCCCCAAGATGACGGGCCGGATGTACGACGAGCGGCTGGGCAAGCTGCACTTCTGGCTGATCTTCATCGGCTTCCACACCACGTTCCTCGTCCAGCACTGGCTGGGTAACCAGGGCATGCCCCGTCGTTACGCCGACTACCTGGATTCGGACAACTTCACCGTCCTCAACCAGATCTCGACGGTCGGCTCGTTCATCCTCGGCATCGCGATGCTCCCGTTCATCTGGAACGTCATCAAGAGCTGGCGCTACGGCGAGATCGTCACGGTCGACGACCCGTGGGGCGCGGGCAACTCCCTGGAGTGGGCCACCTCGTGCCCGCCGCCGCGCCACAACTTCGTGACGCTGCCCCGCATCCGCTCCGAGCGCCCCGCGTTCGAGCTGCACTACCCGCATATGAGCGAGCGCATGCGTGCCGAGGCGCACGTCGGCGGTCGGAAGAAGTCCCAGGATCCGGATGCCGTCAAGGACGTCGCGGAGCGCGGGACCTCTCCGCAGCAGGGCTGACCACCCGCCCGTACTCACCCACGGGCACAGGTCCCGGGAACCCCGTCGGCTGGCTCGTCCACCGGCGGGGTTCCCGTTTGTCAGCCCGCCCCACCCCAGCACCGCCCACCACGATCACCCGTCAGGAGCACTTGTGAGCACCTCCGGCACCCCGGCCCTCCTCACCGTCACCGGGCCCGACCGGCCCGGGGTCACCGCGCGGGTCATGTCCGTCCTCGCCTCCCACGACGCCGACCTCGTCGACGTCGAGCAGGTCGTCGTCAACGGCCACCTCTCGCTCGGCCTCATGGTCCGGGTCGACCGTGACGCCGACGTCGTCGCGGTGGTCCGCGAACTCACCGAGCAGATCCACGAACTCGGGATGCACCTCGAGGTCCAGTTCGACGACATCGCGCCCGCGGCCCCACCGTCCACCCACGCCGTCGTGATCCTCGGGAGCCCGGTGACGGCGTCGGCCTTCTCGGCCGTCGCGGGGGCGCTCGCCTCGATCGGCGCGAACATCGACTGGATCCGCGGGATCGCCGACTATCCCGTGACCGGGATCGAGCTCCACGTGTCCACGGCGCGGCGCGACGCGGCCGACGACGCGCGGCTCCGCGAGGCCCTCGCCCCGCTGTCCGACGCCCACGGGGTCGACATCTCGGTCGACGGCGCGGGACTGGGGCGGCGGTCCAAGCGTCTCGTCGTCTTCGACGTCGACTCCACGCTCGTGCAGGGCGAGGTCATCGAGATGCTCGCCGCCCACGCCGGCAAGGAGGAGGAGGTCCGCGCGGTCACCGAGCGCGCCATGCGCGGTGAACTCGACTTCGCGCAGTCCCTCCACGAGCGGGTGGCCACCCTCGCCGGCCTGCCGGCCTCGGTCCTCGACGAGGTCGCCGCGAACATCGTCCTCACGCCCGGCGCCCGCACCACCATCCGCACCCTCAAGCGACTGGGCATCCGGTGCGGAGTGGTCTCCGGGGGCTTCATCCAGGTCATCGCGGGTCTCGTCGAGGAACTCGGCCTCGACTTCGCCAAGGCCAACACGCTGGAGATCGTCGACGGGAAGCTCACCGGGCGGGTGGTCGGGGAGGTCGTCGACCGTGAAGCGAAGGCGGAGTACCTCCGGGAGTTCGCCGACGAGCTCGGGATCGCGCTGAGCCAGACCGTCGCCGTCGGGGACGGTGCGAACGACATCGACATGCTCACCACGGCGGGCCTGGGTATTGCGTTCTGCGCCAAGCCGGCGCTGCGGGAGGTCGCGGACGCCTCGCTGTCGAAGCCGTTCCTCGACACCGTTCTGTTCGTGCTCGGCATCACCCGCGACGAGATCGAGGCCGCGGACACGGCGGCGGGGACCTATCGCCGCGTCCCACTCACGTGACGGACGGCCCCGGAGCCGCAGCCGGCGAAGGGGGCCGCGCGGCGTCCGGGTCCGCGCTCGACTGGTGCCACTCCCGGCTGCGGGCCGGGTCGCGTGGTGCCGAGGACCCGGAGGACCGGTCGACGGTGCGGGCGATGCCGATCGTGCTCCACCTGCCCAAGAACGAGCCCCCGCGCCGCACATCCCTGCTGGAGGCGGTGGCCGGGGCCGTCGCGGCGGTCTGTCTGGACGAGCGTGTCGCCCCGGGTGGGCCGTGGCACGAGGCCTACGCCGACTGGCTCGACGCCCGGATGCGCAAGATCGCCCGCCGGGCGCGCGGCGCCCAGTGGCGGGCCGCGCTCGAGGTGCCGGGGATCACCCGTGAGGTCGACGGGTGCGCGGCGCGGGCGTTCGTGCCCGGCCCGGTCGACGAGGTGGACCCGCGGCTGGGGAAGCTGCAGATCGGCGGCACGGACCTGGCGCGCGACGAGCCGCCGGAACCGGAGCCGGGGGCGCCGGTGGTGTGGATCGACCGCGCCCTCGAGATGTCGGTCGGCAAGGCCGCGGCGCAGGTGGGCCACGGGGTCATGCTGCTCATCGCCGAGATGTCGCGCGGCCGACTCGAGCGCTGGATCGCCGACGGGTGCCCGATCGCGGTCCGCGAGGCCGATCACCTCCGTTGGCGGGCGTTGTCCGAGGCGGTCGCCGCGGGTACGCCGGGTGTCGCCGCAGTGGTCGACGCGGGGTACACGGAGGTGGCTCCGGGGTCACTGACCGTCATCGCCGCCGACGGCCGGCCCGCACCCGCCTAGACGGGCGCCGGTCGTCTCGCGTGGACGAGGTGCCCGAGGGGATCGTCCCTCAGGAGTTCGACGGGCACCCCGGTCTCCCGGCTCAGCGCCCGCAGCAGGCTCCCGCGACCCGAGTACCCGGCGGCGCGGGCTGCGCCCTCGGCGCTCGAGCCGCCCCGTAGGGAACGGATGGCACGGTTGAGCCGTCGGCGGGTGCGCCAGCGGTGGAACGACAGACCGGTCTCCGCCAGGAAGAGACGCTGAACCTGCCGCGTGCTGATCCCGGCACCGGCGCACAGGGAGGCCAGGGTGTCGGCCGTTCCGGTGGCCGCGGCAGCGATCTGCCGGGCCGTGGGGTGGACGGGAAGCGGCGCGGCGAACTCGTCGGTGTGCAGGTGGGCGAGGATCTCCTCGAGGCCGTCGGTGAACGGCGCGACCTGCTCATCGGTGTACGGCTGGGCCGCGAGTCGGGCCAGCATGAGATGCGTGATCTCCGGGACCACCCCGAGCCTGCGGACCCGCTCCACCGGGCTGGCGCGGTGGGAGAGGAAGGGGCCGAGCGCGATCGAGTGCTCGTCCAGCTCGAGTGAGTGCGGCACCAGCGGGGCCAGGAGGACCGACGTGCGCGGCTCGAGGGTGATCGACTCGCCGTCGACGCGGAGGTGACCGCGGCCCATCACCATGTGGACGAGATGGGGGACCTCGTGGACGTGCTCGGGGTGACCGACGAAGCGGACACGGTTCTCGGGGACGGCATCGGCGAGCTCGCGGCGAAATCCCATCGGGCTCCTCGGAGGCGGCCGCGGGACGAGAGCCCGGGCAGGAGAACATGTCGCATCCGGATCATAGCCGTGTCGCGTCCGGCGAGCCCTCGCCCGCGCCCTGCCTCTACCCTTCATCGAGTGCCTGGTGGTTAGGCTCACCTCACTGACTCGAAGCCGGAGGACCGATGATCCGTACGACCCCTGCTGGGCGACCTCGTGGGGCGGGCCGCCGATGAGCCGGCCCGACCTCCTCATCCACCCGTTGGTGGTCCGCACCGCCGTGGTGACGGACGTGCAGACCCTGCCGGGGCGCGTCCGTCGGGTCCGTCTGGGGGGCGAGCAGTTGCGGCCGTTCACGCGCGACGGCCTGGAGCACCCGGGTTTCGCGGCGCCGGGTTTCGACGACCACGTCAAGATCATCCTCGCCGCGGACGGTGACGTCGCGGCGGCGTTGCCGCGCCAGCATCCCGACGGGATCGAGTGGACGCCGTCGGAGCATCGTCTGACCCGGGACTACACCCCGCATGACGTGGACCCGGTGACCGGTGCGTTCTCGATCGACTTCGTGCTCCACGGGGACGGGCCGGCCGCCCGCTGGGCGACCGCGGCGGAGCCGGGGGACACGTTGAGCTTCGCCGGGCCGAAGTCCTCGATGGTCCTCCCGGACGACGTGACCGCGATCGTGCTCCTGGGGGACGACACGGCGATCCCCGCGATCCGGAGGTTCCTCACCGAGGTCACCGTGCCGGTGCCGGTGCACGTCGCCGTGGTGGTCGGCGATGACGCGCCCCGTGACCTGCCCGCCGGGTCCGCGACGAGTGTCACGCTCGAGCGGCCGGGGGTGGCCGGGGCGGACACCTACGCGGCACTGTTCGACCGGATCAGCGCGGCGGAGGACCTGGGTGACCGCCCGTTCGTGTGGGCCGCCGGGGAATCCCGGGCGCTCCTCGCCCTGCGTCGACGGATCGGCCCCACGGTGGGGCGTGGGCACCGGAGCATCACGGGGTACTGGCACACGGACGAGGACGCCGCGGGGTCCCCGGGTCCCGCGCTGCCCGGCCTCCCGGTCGGGTGGTTCATGGTCCGGGCGGCGCTGGAGCTGGGCCTGTTCGAGGCGGTACGCGGGGGTGCACTGTCGGCCGCGGAGCTGGGGGAGCGGATCGGCGCCGTGGGGGAGCTCGGGCCGCTTCTGGGCGGACTGGCCTCCCTCGCCCTGCTCGAGCCCGGGTCCGACGGGCGGTGGGCGCTCTCGGGTGCCGCGGAGGACCTGCTCGACGACCCGCACGCGAGGGAGGAGTTCGCCGGACCCGAGGCCGACCGCGCGCTCGCCCTGCAGCACCTCGGTCGGTCTCTGCGTTCGGGCACGCCGGCGTGGGAGATCGCGCACGGGGAGGCGTTCTCGGACTCACTGCGCAGGGATCCCGAGCTCGCGGACCATCTCGCCCATGAGTCCGGGTCGCTGGTGTACCTGCAGCACGGTCTCGTGCGTGTCCTGCGGTCCCTCGGGACCGGGGACGTCGTGGTCGTGGGGCCGGGGGCGCGTCTGGTCGAGGACCTCGCCCGCCGACACGGGCTCACGACGGTGCGTGCCGGGTCGGTGGGGGACGGTGCCGGGGGCGGCGGGGGCCGGGCGACGGTCGCCGTGTCGGCAATGCTGCTCGGGCATCTCGATGACGACGCGGCGTGTGCCCATCTCCGTGGCCTGGCGGACCTGGCCCCGCGGCTGGTCGTGATCGACGCGAGCGCTCCCGACGGGCTCTCCCCGGCCGCGGCGGAAGAGACCGTCCTGCAGTTCGCGGTCACGGCGGCCGCACCGCGGTCGCCGGAGCGCGTGGCCGAGCTGGCGGCGGCGGGTGGGTGGACGAGCATCTCGCACCGCGGCATCGGCTGGGGGGTCGTCGCGGCCGAGTTCGCACTCGCGGCCGGGCCCGGCCCGGCCACCTGACGTGCGTCAGGCGTTACGCAGGCGCTCCAGCGCGCCGATCACGACGTCGCGGTCGGTGGTCTGCCAGAACGGCGGCAGCGAGGCGCGTAGGTAGCCGCCGTACCGCGCGGTCACCAGGCGGGAGTCGAGCACGGCGACCACGCCGCGGTCCTCGGTGCGCCGGAGCAGGCGGCCGACGCCCTGGGCGAGCAGGAGGGCGGCGTGGTTACCGGCGACGGCGAGGAATCCGTTACCCCCGCGGGCCCCGACCGCACGCTGTCGCGCGGAGAGCAGGGGGTCGTCGGGCCGGGGGAACGGGATGCGGTCTATCACGACCAGGGACAGGGACCGCCCGGGGACGTCGACGCCCTGCCACAGCGAGAGCGTGCCGACGAGGGTGGTCTCCTCGTCGGCGGCGAACTGCGCGACGAGGTTGGCGGTGGAGTCCTCGCCCTGACACAACACCGGGGTGTCCAGCCGCTCGCGCAGCAGTTCGGCCGCCGCTTTCGCGGCGCGCATCGACGAGAAGAGGCCGAGCGTGCGCCCGCCGGCAGCGGTGATGAGGTCCACGAGTTCGTCCTCGGCGGCCGGGGAGGTGCCGTCGCGGCCGGGCGCGGGCAGGTGGGCGGCCACGTAGAGAATGCCGTTGCGGCGGTAGTCGAACGGGGAGCCCGCGTCGAGACCGGTCCAGCGCAGGGCACTCGCGTCGTCGTCGGACGGCGGCTCGAGCGCGACCGCGCTCGTCGTGTCCGGGCGGGCGGAGGACGCGGGCGGCAGACCCCAGGTGGCCGCGAGGCCGTCGAACTTCCCACCGGTGGTGAGGGTGGCCGAGGTGAGGATGACGGTCGACTCGGCGAACAGGCGCGTGCGCAGCAGCCCCGCGACGGACAGGGGCGCGACCCGCAGGATCCGGCCGCGTCGCTCCTCGACACTCATCCACACGATCTCGAGACGTTCCGTGACCGGCTTCTCGTAGGAGGAGAGCATGCGGTCGGCGGCGTCGGCGATCTCGTCGAGCGCGGCGAGGGTCTTCTGCCGGTCGGAGGCGCTCTGCGGGTCGTTGGCGGCCTCGCCGGGCTTGGGTCCGGGCACCGCGCTCCGGCAGTTCTCGGCGGTGTGGCGCACGGCGGCCAGGGCGAGGTCGGCGCCCTCGGGTAGGAGGTCCCACCGCCCCTCCGGGCAGATCTCGAGCAGGGTGGCCAGGCCCTCCCCGGCGGCGACCATGCGGTCCGCGGTCTGCTGGTCGACGAGCTTGGCCGCCCGGCGGGCGGCCTGGATGACGGCGGCCCCGGTGAGTTCGGCGGTGGTCACGCCCGTGACCCTGTCGGACAGTTCGTGGGCCTCGTCGATCACCACGGCGTCGTGCTCGGGCAACACCGAGACATCGGTCATCGCGTCGATCGCGAGCAGGGCGTGGTTGGTCACCACGACGTCGGCCTGGCCGGCCTTCTGGCGGGCCAGTTCCGCGAAGCACTCTGTGAACTCGGGGCACACCTGTCCCAGGCATTCCCGGCTGGTGACGGACACCTGACGCCAGGCCGCGTCGGACACACCGCGGGGCAGGTCGTCGCGGTCGCCGGTGTCGGTCTCCTGGGCCCAGTCGTGCAGTCGCGCGATCTCCCGTCCCAGCCAGGAGCTGGGGCCGGTGTCGCGGGTGGAGGCCTGGCGGGGCGGGCGCGCGGCGGTCGACTCACCGCCGAGGGGGAGGTCGAAGAGCTCCTCGGTCTCGATCTCCTCGGGGTCGGCCTCGTCGACCGGCCCGGTGCTCACCCGGTGCAGGCACAGGTAGTTGCCGCGCCCCTTGAGGATCGCGTGGGACGGGCTCACGCCGAGTTCGGGGCGCAGCGCGGCGGCCAGGCGGGGCAGGTCCCGGTCCACCAACTGGTTCTGCAGCGCGATGGTCGCCGTGGACACCACCACCGTGCCGCCCGTGGCGACGGCGTGGCGCAGGGAGGGCACCAGGTAGGCGAGGGACTTGCCGGTGCCGGTGCCGGCCTGCACGGCGAGGTGCTCGCCGGTGGCCAGGGCGTTGCCGACGGCCTCGGCCATGGCGACCTGGCCCGACCGCTCGCTGCCGCCCAGGCTCTCGACCGCGGTGGCGAGCAGCTCGGAGACGGAGGGGAGCGAGTCGGTCACGCGGATACCCTAGCGGCCCGCCCGGACACCGGACCCGCCCACCGGACCGGGCGGGGGGGGGGGCGGCGGCGGGGGCGACCCGCGGGAGGGGCCGGGTCAGCGCGCGGCCGGGGGCACGACGCGCACGGGGATCGCCGGGTCGCCCTCGCTGAGGGCGAGCCCCTCCCAGGGCAGCGAGACCATGACCGAGGCGTGGTGGGCGCGGGACTGCTCCAGGGTCGGCAGGTCCGGCACGGTCTCACCGCCCCGGACCAGTGGGACCATGAGTTCGCGCATCTCCAGTCCGTTCTCGTCCGGCGCCTCGGCGGACCACGGCAGCAGGACCTCCTCGACGGCGGTCCCGGTACGGCGGTGGAGGCGGATCGCGCGCTTGGCGCCGGGCAGCGATTCCTTGTGGGCGGAACGCTTGGCCACGGGGATGCCGTCGACCTCGACGAGCTTGTAGACCATGCCCGCGGTGGGGGCGCCGGAGCCGGTGACGAGCCGGGTGCCGACCCCGTACACGTCGACGGGTTCGGCGCGCAGCGCGGCGATCGCGTACTCGTCGAGGTCGCCGGAGACGACGATGCGGGTGTTGTAGGCCCCGAGGGAGTCGAGCTGGTCGCGGACCTGGCGGGCGAGCACACCCAGGTCACCCGAGTCGATGCGGACGCCGCCCAGGTCCGGGCCGGCCACCTCGACCGCGGTCTGCACGCCGGCGGTGATGTCGTAGGTGTCCACCAGCAGGGTGGTGCCCACGCCGAGGGACCGCACCTGGGAGCGGAACGCGGCGGCCTCGTCCGGCCCCTCCGGTCCGGTGTGCAGCAGGGTGAACGCGTGGGCCGAGGTGCCGGCCGAGGGCACCCCGTGGCGGCGGGTCGCCTCGACGTTGGAGGTGGCGTCGAAGCCGGTGAGGTAGGCGGCGCGGGCCGCGGCGACCGCGGCCTCCTCGTGGGTGCGCCGCGAGCCCATCTCGATGATGGGGCGACCGTCGGCGGCCCAGTTCATCCGCGCGGCGGCCGAGGCGATGGCGCTGTCGTGGTTGAGGACCGACAGGACGAGGGTCTCCAGCAGGACGCATTCGGCGAAGCCACCGCGGATGCCGAGGACGGGGGAGCCGGGGAAGAACAGCTCGCCCTCGGGGTAGCCGTCGACGTCGCCGGTGAAGCGGAAGTCGCGCAGCCAGGCGAGGGTCCGCTCGTCGAGCGAGTCCGCCAGCGCGTCGATCTCCTCGTCGCGGAACCGGAAGTCGGCGAGCCGTTCGATGAGTCGCCCGGTGCCGGCGACGACCCCGTACCGGCGGCCCGCGGGCAGACGGCGGGCGAACACCTCGAACACGCACGGCCGGTCGGCGGTGCCGTCGGCGAGCGCCGCCTGGATCATGGTGAGCTCGTATTTGTCCGTGAGCAGGGCGGTGGACGGTCGCCCGGCGTCGGGCGTGACTGGGGGAGTGGTCGTCGAGGTCACGGGCCCGACTCTACGGCGTGGCCGACCCGGCGCGAATCCGTATCCTGGGAGGCATGCACCCTGTGACGACACCGCTTGCGGCCGTCCGGTGGCTCGCCCCGGTGATGGCGATGCCGTCGGCCGTGCCCGTGGAGTCCACGGACGCGGACCTCGACGGCGGGGTGGACAACCCCTGGTTGACCGTCGTGTGGGACGACCCGGTGAACCTCATGAGCTACGTGACGTTCGTGTTCCAGCGGGTGTTCGGGTACAGCCGGGAGAAGGCCCACGAGTTGATGCTCAAGGTCCACAACGACGGGCGGGCGGTGGTGTCGTCCGGTAGTCGCGACAAGGTGGAGAACGACGTGCGCAAGCTGCAGGAGGCCGGGTTGTGGGCCACCATGCAGCGGGAGGCGTGAGCCGGTGAAGGCCTGGCAGCGCAAGGGGTCCCTGGCCGGGCCGCGCATCAGGTCGGTCATGGAGAGCCACGAGGTGCAGATCCTGCACGCGCTCGTGTCGAACATCGTGGACATGCTCGAGCAGCGTCGCGACTCGGCGCCGCGGGACGAGCTGGCGGAACTCACCGGCATGCGCAGCGGACACTCCGAGCTCCCGGCCGAGGCGCCTCTGGCGCGGCTGCTGCCGGACTTCCACCGGCCGGAGACGGCCGATCGCCCGGACGGGTCGGACGCGGACCGGGCGGCGGTCGCGCGCGCCCACAGCGCGGGCATGCGGATGCTCCACGAGCCGGCGATCATCGACGCCAAGCTCGACTGCGCGGGCGTGGTGCTGCGTTCGTTGCCGTCGCGCGGCGGGACGGTGTCGCTCACCCTCGACCAGGCGGGCGCGTGGATGCGCTGCCTCAACGACGTGCGGCTGGGACTGGGGGCCGTGTTGCTCGAGGCGGGGTCGACGAACGGCGAGCCCGCCACCGACATCCCCGAGTACGTGCCGGACGACGACCCCCGCTCGGCCCAGCTGGACGTGTACCACTGGCTGACCTTCATGCAGGACTCCCTGTGCAGCGCCCTGGACGGGCAGTGAGACGGGCTGTGAGACGGGCAGTGAGGAGAACATCGTGAACCGTGACCCGAGATCGCCCTGGCCGGGCACCGGCGCGTCCCGGCCGGCGGACCCGGGCCCGCGGCGCTGGCCGGCCCTCGTCCTGCTCTGGTCGTTCGTCGCCCTGATGTGGGTTGTCGAGGCCGCGGACCGCGTCCTGGTGGCGACGGTGGGGCCGCGGCAGACGTTGGACGACTACGGCGTGCAGCCCCTGTCGACCGACGGGCTGCTCGGCATCGTGTTCCAGCCGCTGCTGCACGGCGACTGGGCGCACCTCATCGGCAACTCCGTCGCGCTGCTCGTCCTGGGCTCGATCATCGCGCTGTCCGGGATCCGGCCGCTGGTCGGCGTCACGCTCGTCTCGTGGCTGGCCTCGGGGATCGTGTCGTGGCTGCTCGGCGGCCCGGGGACCGTGCACATCGGGGCGTCGGGGATCGTGTTCGGTTACATCTTCTACGTCATCGTCCGCGGCTTCTTCTCCCGTCGCGTCCTGCACATCGTGATCGGTCTGGTGATCGGCTTCTACTTCGGCCTCGACGCGTTGGCGGGGCTGTCGCCGATGCTCGACGGCGTGTCGTGGCAGGGGCACCTCGGCGGGGCTATCGGCGGCGTGGCGTCGGCGTACGGCCTCAGGCGCGAGCGCGGATCGCGGCAGCTCGCGGCGGGTCCGGCCGGGGGCCCGGTCGGACCGCGCAGGTGACGGCCCCGGATGCCCGGGCCCCGATCGGTGTGTTCGACTCGGGCGCCGGGGGGTTGACGGTGGCCCGCGCGGTCGTGGACCAGCTGCCGGACGAGTCGGTGGTCTACGTGGGAGACACGGCGAACGGGCCGTACGGCCCGCTCCCGCTGGCGCAGGTCCGCGCGCACGCGCTGGCCGTGGCGGACCAACTCGTCGACCGCGGGGTCAAGGCGTTGGTGATCGCGTGCAACACGGCGTCGGCGGCGATGCTGCGGGACGCGCGGGAGCGGTATCCGGTGCCGGTGGTGGAGGTCATCCAGCCGGCGGCGCGGCGGGCTGTGGCCACGACGCGGTCGGGCCGGATCGGGGTGATCGCGACCCGGGCGACGGTGGCGTCGCGGGCGTACGACGACGCGGTCGCCGCGGCGGCCGGCATCGAGTTGACGTCGGTGGCGTGCCCGAAGTTCGTCGAGTTCGTCGAACGGGGCATCACCAGTGGACGTCAGGTGCTGGGCCTCGCGGAGGCGTACCTGGCGCCGATCCGGGACGCCGATGTCGACACCCTGGTGCTGGGCTGCACGCACTACCCGCTGCTGTCCGGGGTGGTGCAGCTCGCGGCGGGCGATCACGTCACGCTGGTCTCGAGCGCGGAGGAGACGGCCAAGGACGTGCTCCGCGTGCTCACGGCCGGGGATCTGCTCCGGCCGCACGACCCGTCCGATCCGCCCACGCGGGAGTACCTGGTCACCGGAGATCCGGATGCGTTCCGGCGGGTGGCGTCGCGGTTCCTGGGGCCGGGCCTCGTGGCGGTGGGCCGGGCGGGTGCGCGGTGACGGGTCGTGACACGCGTCGCGGAGACCGCGTCGGACACCACGACACGCGGTGCGCCGTGGCACGATGGTGCCCATGTTTCTGACTGTCCTCGGCTGCTCGGGAAGTATCGGCGGGCCCACGTCGCCGGCGTCCGGGTACCTGGTGGAGGTCGACGGTCTGGCGCCCGTGGTGATCGACATGGGGCCCGGGGTGCTCGGCGCGTTGCAGCGGCACGTCGCGCCCGAGGACGCGACGGTGCTGTTGTCGCACCTCCACGCGGACCACTGCCTGGACGTGCCGAGCCTGCTGGTGTTGCGCCGGTTCGGTCCGGGCGCGCGGGGCGCCGGTCGGGTGCCGTTGGTGGGGCCGTCGGGGACGGCGTACCGGATCGGCGTGGCGTCGGCGGAGGAGCCGGGCGCGGTGGACGACCTGTCGGACACGTTCGACGTGTCGACGTGGGATGTCACGCCCGAGGTGGAGATGAGGGGCGACGACGACGAGGTCGCCCTGCGGGTGCGGGCCGAGAGGGTGGAGCATCCTCCCGAGTCGTACGGAATGCGCCTGGAGTGCCGGGACGGGAGGGTGTTGGCCTACAGCGGGGACACCGCCTATTGCGACGCCCTGGTCGAGCTGGCGGTCGGCGCGGACGTCCTGCTCTGCGAGGCGTCGTGGACGCACGAGGAGGGGCGCCCGCCGGGGATCCACATGTCGGGCCGCGAGGCGGGGCTGACCGCTCGGCGGGCCGGGGTGGGGCGGCTGGTGCTCACCCACATCCCGCCGTGGACGGACCACCAGGCGGTGCGGGCGGAGGCGGCCGCCGAGTTCGAGGGCGAGATCCTGCTCGCCGAGCCGGATCTGCGCCTCACCGTCTAGTCGGGCGCCCGCTAGGATCGGCGGTCGTGACCTCTTCGAATCTCAGCAGGGCAGACGGACGCGGCGTCGACGAGCTGCGCGACGTGACCATCACGCGGGGCTTCACCTCGCATCCGGCGGGGTCGGTGCTCGTCACCTTCGGGCAGACCCGCGTCATGTGCACGGCCAGTGTCACCGAGGGGGTGCCGCGCTGGCGCAAGGGGTCGGGCCTGGGCTGGCTGACGGCCGAGTACGCGATGCTCCCGGCGGCGACCCACGAGCGGTCGGGCCGCGAGTCGGTCCGCGGCAAGGTCGGCGGCCGCACGCACGAGATCAGCCGTCTGGTCGGTCGGTCCCTGCGTGCGTGCATCGACCTGTCGGCGCTGGGGGAGAACACCATCGCGTTGGACTGTGACGTCCTGCAGGCCGACGGTGGGACGCGCACGGCCGCGATCACCGGGGCGTATGTCGCGCTGGCGGATGCGATCACGTGGTTGCAGTCCAGCGGCGCCGTCACCGGGAACCCGCTGACCGGGCAGGTGGCCGCGGTGAGCGTGGGTGTGGTGGACGGCCGGGTGCTGTGCGACCTGCCGTACGAGGAGGATTCGCGCGCCGAGGTGGACATGAACGTCGTGTGCACGGACGGCGGGAAGCTCATCGAGGTGCAGGGCACCGCCGAGGGCGCGGCGTTCGGCCGCGACGTGCTGGACGCGATGCTCGACTCGGCGCAGGCCGGGTGCGAGCGGTTGTTCGAGCTGCAGCGCGAGGCGCTCGCGGCGCCGTACCCGGGCGCGCTGCCGAGCCCGCCCGCCGCGCGGAACCGGGCGAAGTAGCCGTGGCCGTCCGACTGCTGGTGGCGAGTCGCAACGCCAAGAAGCTGGCCGAGCTGCGGCGGGTGCTGGAGGCCGAGGGGATCGTCGGGATCGACCCGGTGGGCCTGGACGAGGTGCCGGAGTTCCCGGAGGAGCCGGAAGACGGCGCCACGTTCGCGGAGAACGCCCTGATCAAGGCGCGTTCGGGCGCGGCGGCGACCGGCCTGCCGTGCCTGGCGGACGACTCGGGACTGGCGGTGGACGCGCTCAACGGGATGCCGGGGGTGCTTTCGGCGCGCTGGGCGGGCCGCCACGGCGACGACGCCGCCAACAACGCGCTGCTGCTCGCGCAGCTGTCGGACGTACCGGACGAGCGTCGGGGCGCCGGCTTCGTCTCGGCGTGCGCCCTGGTCGGTCCGGGGGTACCGGGCGGCGAGGTCGTGCAGGAGGGCCGCTGGCCGGGCGTCGTGTTGCGGGAGCCGCGCGGGGAGGGCGGGTTCGGGTACGACCCGCTGTTCCTGCCCGAGGGGTCCGGGCGGTCGGCGGCCGAGCTCAGCCCGCAGGAGAAGGACGCCGCGTCGCACCGCGGCAGGGCGCTGCGGGCGCTGGCACCGGCGCTGCGAGAGCTCGCCGCGCGCGCCTGACGGCACCCCGGGTCACGCCGGCGGTGGCACCTCCGCGGCGGTCAGATCGCGTACTCGGCGTGCACGTCGCGGGTCCGCTTGTGCTCGAACCAGAACGACAGGAACGGGATCGTGCCCGCCAGCGCCGTGAGCAGCGTGCGCGACGCGGGCCAGCGGGCCTTGATGGCCAGGTCCAGCGTCATGAACAGGTACAGGATGTAGAACACGCCGTGCGCCTGGCCGATGTAGGTGAACCAGTCGGGGGCGTCCGAGGAGTTCTCCAGGACGAGGTACTTGTAGATCATCTCCACGGTGAGCACCAGCAGCCACACACCGGTGATCCAGGCGAGGACGCGGTAGCGCTTGAGCGCCCCGGCGACCTTCCCGCCCGGATCCGGCCTGCGGTCGTCGGTCAACGGCGTGGTGGTTGCGGTCATGAAGCGGATCTCTCCCGGTGGTTGCCGCCGGCCGCCCGATCCTTCCGGGCCAGCTCGGCGAGATAGGCGTTGTACGCGTCCAGGCCCTCGTCACGGGCCCCCTCGTCCGCGGCGGGGCGACGAGTCGGCAGCAGGTCGGCGGGGATCTCCGTCATGACGCCGAAGCGGTCCCGGCCCGTTCCGCCCCGCCCGGCGACCTGCGGGGCGGCGGCGCGGGGGTCGAGCTCGTCGTCGTCGTCATCGCCGCCGTCGTCATCACGGTCGGCGGCGCCGGGCGCCCCCGCGGCACCGGCCGACGCCGAGGCCCACTCGTCCTCCGCGGCCTCCATCCGCACGTACTTGAGGTACGCGTAGATGAGGAAGCCCCCGAGGAACGGCCACATGAACGTGTAGCCGAGGTTCTGGACCGTGCCGCTGGCCTCCTGGTAACGCGCCAACTGCCACAGGCCCATGCCGACGCAGACGATCGCGCCCAGCACGACGAACGCGATCCACGCCGGGCGGTGCTTGACCCGCGTCGGCGTCGACGCCGGATCCGCGGACGCGAGATCGCCTCCGGCCGCGCGGGGACTCGAGGTGTCGGACACGCCTCCACGGTACCGCTGACCACGCGGTAAGCTCATCTCGCCCGGTACCCCCGGGTGATGCGCCCGTGGCGGAATTGGCAGACGCGCTGGATTTAGGTTCCAGTGTCTACGGACGTGGGAGTTCAAGTCTCCCCGGGCGCACCGTCAGAGAGCGAGCGCCGCCAGCACGTCCCGGGCGATCTCGTCCGCCGGCCGCGAGATCGGGCAGATCATCCCGAGCTCGTCGGCCCCGAGCGGCTCCAGAGTGTGGATCTGCGACCCCAGGATCCGCGCCGACGCGAAATGCCCGCGCCGGGCCGCGAGCCGCGCCGAGATCAGCTCGGCGTCCGTGCCGAGCTCCGCGAAGAACACCGGACGCCCCACCTCGCGGAGCACGTCGCGGTAGGCACGGCGCAGCGCCGAACACGCCACCACGAGCCCTCGGAAGGGACCGGGCGCCCCCGGCCCGCACGAGTGGTCGTGGTCCCCCATCCGGTCCCGGACCGCCGCCAGCCACGGCCACCGGTCCTCGTCGGTCAGGGGCTCACCGGCGGCCAGTTTGCGCCGGTTGGCGGGCGGATGCAGATCGTCCGCGTCCAGGAACGGCGCCCCGGCCCGATCGGCTATCGCCCGGGCGACCGTCGACTTCCCGGCACCGGTCACGCCCATGACGACGATGTGCGGACCGGGGCGGTGCCACCGCCGTCCGGCCGGCGAGCTCCTCGTCGTCGTCACCACGTCCCGGGGGTCAGATGGTGAAGGCCAACGACCCGAGGACCGCCCGGCCCAGCTCCTCGTCCCCGCTGATCTCCACCCCGGCGCCAGGCTCGGCGGTGATCCGGCCGGTCGTCGCGCGCACGAAGGTGACGGTGTCGAAGACCAGCTCGACGGTGGGTCGCACCGACTCGTCCACGTCCGCGAGCGACGCCCGACCGTCGACCACGACGTCGGTGACCAGCGGCAGATCGGCGTCCCCGTCACCCACGACGCGGAACCGGACACGTGAGCCGTCCGGCGCGGCCGCCTTCTTGCCGACGACGCGGGGGAGCGCGCCCAGGATCTCACCGACCGCGAACCGGCCGATGTCCCCGCCCAGCTGATGCCGCATGCCGATCGCCTGCCGGACATCGTCCTCGTGCACCCAGCAGTCGAAGACCCGCACACCCATGAACCGCCGGTAGGGGACGTTCCCGACGGGGGAGCCGGTCTCCGCCTCCAGATCCGCGGCCGACATCTCCGCCAGCTGCCCCGTGCGCTCGGCGACGACCTCGCGGAAGTCCGCGAAGACGTCCTCCACCGCCAGCGAGCGGGCCTCCTGCACGAACTTCTCGTTGAGCTCCCCGATGGGGTTCCGGACGTACTCGCGCGCCGACGGCGGTAACTCGACGTCCGGCACCGGCTCGCCCGCGAGCATGTGCTCGGTCCCCGCGACATGCGCCACCACGTCCCGGACGCTCCACCCGGGCAGGGCCGTCGGCGCCGTCCAGTCGTCCTTCTTCAGCCCGGCGAGCACCTCGTCGAGGCGCTTCCACTGCTGGATGAGGTGCCGTACCTCGACGGGGGCCGTATCGCTCGACTCGGTGACCATGGGGCCGAGGCTACTGCCCCGACGCCCGCCCGACCGCCGATCGCGCGGGTAGCGTCGGGCTCGACGCCGCGACGTGCCCGGCCGGAACCGGTCGGGCGACGACCCACCGGGAGGCCCACCGCATGCCGACCACCAGACCCTCGGCGACCGCCCGCCCCACCCTCGCGATCCTGGGGGCCGGCGGCGACCTCACCGAACGCCTCCTGCTGCCCGGCCTGGGCTCGCTCCTGGCGCGCGACCCGGGCCGCGACGTCAGCGTCGTGGGTTCCGGCCGGTCCGGTAGGGGCCCGGGCGAGTGGCGCGACCTCGTGCACACGGCGCTCCGGGCCGGACGCCTGGACGAGGAGCGGGCCGGGCGGATCGCCGCGGAGTCCCGCTTCGAGACCCTCGACGTGACCGACGCCGACGCGCTCGCCGCGTTCATCGACGGCCTCGACGGCCCCGTGGTCCTGCACTTCGCCCTGCCGCCGGCGATCACCGCCACCGCCTGCGAGGGGCTGCGCGGACGGCCCCTGCGCGACGACGTGCGGTTCGCCCTGGAGAAGCCCTTCGGCAGCGACCCGGGGTCGGCGCGCGACCTCAACACCGCACTCACCGGCCTCGTGGGCGAGGACCGCATCCACCGCGTCGACCACTTCCTCGGCGAGGCGGCCGTGCTGGACCTCCTCGGGATCCGGTTCGCCAACCGCATCACCGAACCCGTGTGGTCCGCCGAGCACATCGAACGCATCGACATCGTCGCCGACGAGACACTCGCCCTGGAGGGCCGCGCCGGGTACTACGACTCCGCCGGAGCGCTCGTCGACATGCTGCAGTCCCACCTGCTCATGGTCATGGCACTCACCACCATGGAGACGCCGGGACGGCTCGACGCCACCGGGCTCCACGACCGCATCGCGGCGACCCTGCGCGCGACCCACGTCCGGGAGGGCGACCCGGTCGCCTCGTCCCGGCGCGCCCGCTACACCGCCGGCCGCGTGGGCGGCCGCGACGTGCCGTCCTACGTCGACGAGGACGGGGTGGACGCGGCCCGCGGGACCGAGACGCTCGCCGAGGTCCTGCTGGAGATCCGCGACCCGCGCTGGAGCGGGGTGCCCGTCCGGCTGCGGGCCGGCAAGGCGCTGGCGGACGACGTCATGGGCGTGACCGTGACGTTCCGCCCACCGCGCGAGACGCCGGCGGCGTTCGGCGCGGACGCGCCACCCACCCGCCTCACGATCGGGATCGCCCCGCGCCGGGTGACCCTGGACCTGGCCACCACCGCGCCCGACGCCACCTCCGTCGAGCCCACCCGCCTCGACTCCGCGCCCGGGGACGGCGGACTACTGCCGTACGGGCAGATCCTCGGGCGGATCCTCGACGGAGACCGCCTCCTGACGGTTCGCGGGGACATCGCGGAGGAGTGCTGGCGCATACTCACGCCGGTGATCGAGGCATGGGAGGACGGAGCGGTGCCGATGGACGAGTACGAGGCCGGAACGGACGGGCCGCCCGGGTGGCACCGGGACGAGACCGGGGAGGGGTCATGACCGACTACGGGCATCCGCTCATGTTCGGCAGCTTCCTCACCCCGACAGGCTCCGACCCCGAGCGGCCCATCGCCCTGGCGCAGCTCAGCGAGGCCGCCGGACTCGACCTCGTGACGTTCCAGGACCACCCGTACCAGGCGGCATTCCTCGACACGTGGACCCTGATCAGCTATGTGGCCGCCCGCACCGAGACAGTCCACCTCGCGGGCAACGTCCTCAACCTCCCCCTGCGGCCCCCCGCGGTGCTCGCCCGCTCCGTCGCCAGCCTCGACCTGCTCTCCGGCGGCCGGGTGGAGCTCGGGCTGGGCGCCGGGGCGTTCTGGGACGGCATCGCGGCGATGGGGGGTGACCGTCTCACGCCCGGGCAGGGCGTCACCGCGCTCGAAGAGGGCATCGACATCATCCGGGGCGTGTGGGAGACCACCGAGGAGCGCCCGCTGCGCGTCCACGGCGACCACCACCGGGTCGACGGCGCGCGACGCGGACCCGAACCGGCGCACGACATCGGGATCTGGCTGGGCGCCTACAAACCCCGGATGCTCCGCCTCGTCGGCCGCAAGGCCGACGGGTGGTTGCCGTCGATGTCCTACCTCTCGTCCCTCGCCGACCTCGCCGAGGGAAACGCCCGCGTCGACGACGCCGCGGCCGCCGCCGGGCGATCCCCCCGTGAGATCCGACGCATCCTCAACATCGGCCCCGACCAGACAGCCGAGCAGATCTCCGAGATCGCCCTGCGGTACGGGTTCTCCGGGTTCATCCTCGGCTCGGACGACCCGGGCACGCTCCAGCGCTTCGGCGCCGAGGTCGCACCGGACGTCCGCGAGCGCGTGTCCGCCGAACGAGGCGGGGCGGCCGGGCCCGCCTTCGAGCGCCCCGCCATCACCGTCCGGGGTGTCCGGCGGCTCAGCCGGGCCGACCCCACCGCCGAACTCAGCGACGCCGTCGACCTCACCGCCGTGCCCGAGCGGCTCCGCGACCGCGTGATCACCCCGCGGGACGCCGGATACGCCGACGTCCGCTCCGGCTACATGTACAGCGGGCGACCCGGGGCGGTGATCATGGCCCGAGACGTCGACGACGTCGTGGCGGCGGTCCGCTACGCGGCCGGGCAACCGGCGTCGTTCGCCGTGCGGTCAGGAGGACACGGGATGGGAGTGGAGGTGCACCCCGGCGGCATCCTGCTCGACGTGTCCGGTCTCGACTCCCTCGAGATCACCGGCGGGTCCGCACGCCGGGTCCGGATCGGCACCGGCGCGACCTGGGGCCACGTGGCCGGTGTCCTCGCCGAGCGCGGATGGGCCATGACCACCGGGAACTTCGGCGACACCGGGGTCGGGGGACTCGGGACCTCCGGCGGTCTCGGCTACATGGTGCGCCGGTACGGCATGACCGTCGACCACGTGGTGGCCGCCGAGATCGTGCTGGCCGACGGGTCCGTGCTCCGCGCCGCACCGGACGAGAACCCCGACCTGTTCTGGGCCGTCCGCGGCGGCGCCGGCCACGTCGGCGTGGTCACCGCCCTCGAGCTCGAGGCGATCGACCTGGGCAGCGGGGACATCGTCTACGGCGAGTTCCTCTACGACGTCACCGACACCGCCGCATTCCTCCGGGCCTGGTCGGACGCGATGCGCCACGCGCCCCGGGAGTTGACGACCTTCGTGAACATGCAGCGCGGCCAGGGCGCACAGCCGCCGGTCGCCCGACTCCAGGCGATCTGGGCCGACGACGACGTCGACGCCGCCTCGGCGGGACTCACCCCGTTGCTCGCGCTGGGCCCGGTGCTGCGCCAGCAGGCGCAGGTCGCGCCCTACGCGGCGCTGGTACCGCCCCTCGACCAGCGGCACGTCGGCCAGCAGACCATCCGGATGCGCAACGGGTACGTGCGCCAGATGACGGACGCGACGATCGACGCGCTCGAGGCCCTCCTGTGGGATCCCGCCGTCGCCCGCCTCGAGCTCCGTTCGGTCGGCGGGGCGGTGAACGATGTGGCGGCCGACGCGATGGCGTTCGCCCACCGCGACGCGGAGGTGTTCGTCGCCGCGTGGATGCTGCCGGGCCGGGAGCGGCTCGTCGACGCCGCCTGGGCGGCGATGCGTCCGCACGTCGACGGCCTCTACATCGGGTACACCACCGAGACCGGCCCACAGGTCACCCGCGAGGCGTACCGCTCCAACTTCGAGCGCCTGCGCGAGATCAAGAACCGGTACGACCCCCGCGACCTGTTCCGGAGCCTGTGACCGCGCGCGACCCATGACCGCACGCGACGAGGCCCCGGCCTCCCTGGTGGGGGACCGGGGCCTCGGGGGTCGGGTGAGCGGGATCAGCGGGGGGTGGCCTCACGGGCCGCGTTCTCCTCCGTCATGTCGTCCGGGTGCCTGACGAAGTGCCCGATGCTCAGGGCCATGCCGCCCCAGATCACGAGCAGGAACAGCACCATCATGATGATCGCCGGAGCGTCCATGCGTCAGCCCTCCTTCTCTGGGTCGGTGGTGGTGGAGGTGGCGCGCGGCGCGTCCGTGTCGCCCGCGCGGGTCAGCGCGTCCTCGTAGTAGAGGTCACTCGGGTCGTCGTCGGCCCGGGGCGGACCGTCGAGGTGTGTGGCGCCCCGCCACGGGAGCAGGGACAGGATCACCGAGAGCACCAGGATGGCGGCGATCATGCCCCAGCCCCACACTCCCAGCACCGCGGCGTCGTAGCCCTCGTACGGCTCGGAGATGAGGCTGCGGATCTCACCGAACAGCGCGTAGGCCAGCACG
This sequence comes from Dietzia sp. CH92, assembly GCF_032248695.1. Classification (NCBI taxonomy): domain Bacteria; kingdom Bacillati; phylum Actinomycetota; class Actinomycetes; order Mycobacteriales; family Dietziaceae; genus Dietzia; species Dietzia sp. CH92. The sequence goes on from NZ_JAVHXC010000005.1 coordinate 130,924, forward strand.
AGCGGCGTGACGACGGCCATGCAGACGATCCAGATGGGACCGACCCGGAACGACGAGATCGAGTTGAGGTGGTCGCGCAGGGTCGGCCCCAGGCGCAGGGCGAACATCACGACGATGAGAGAGACCAGCGCGATACCGACGATGCCGATGCTGTTGGCGAACTTGTCGAGGATGTCGAGGTTCTGCAGGCCCGTCTCCGTGGGCATGAGCAGCACCGAGATGACCGCCATCGGTCCGCCGACCGCCAGGGTCGCGGTGAGGCGGGAGACCCCCACCTTGTCCTGGAAGGACGAGATGACCACCTCGACGATGGAGATCATGGAGGTCAGGCCGGCCAGGATGAGGCAGACGAAGAAGACGACACCCCAGATGGGCCCGCCGGGCATCTGCGAGATGAGCGCCGGGAAGGCGATGAAGGCCAGACCGGGCCCGCCGCTCACGTCGTCCCACCCGGCGCCCGCGGCCGAGGAGACCAGGAATCCGAGGGTGGCGAAGACGCCGATACCGGCCAGGACCTCGAAGGCCGAGTTCGAGAAACCCACCACGAGACCGGAGCTGGTGAGGTTGGACCGACGCTTGAGGTAGGAGGCGTAGGTGAGCATGATGCCGAAGCCCACCGAGAGGGAGAAGAAGATCTGGCCGTACGCGGCGATCCACACACCCGGGTCGGTCAGGACACCCCAGTCGGGCGTGAAGAAGTTGTTGAGACCGTCCATCGCCCCTTCGAGGAACAGCGAGCGGATGACGAGTGCGATGAACAGGATCACCAGGAGCGGGATGAAGATCTGGGCGGTGCGGCCGATGCCCTTCTGGACACCCGCGATCAGCACGCCGAGGGTGATCAGCCACACCGCCACGAGGACAGCGGTGATGAGGGGGACGAACTCGACTCCGAACCCGGAACCCGCGCGGAGGAAGTCCTCCGCGAAGAACGTGGCGGTCTCCTCGTAGGTCTCACCCCAGCGGCCGTCGAGAGAGAACCAGGCGTAGCAGGCGGCCCACGCGAGGATGACGGCGTAGTACACGGCGATCACGAACGACACGAGGACCTGAATCCAACCGATCGGCTCGGCGAAGCGGTTCATACGGCGGAAGCTCAGAGGAGCGGACCCGCGGAAGCGGTGCCCGATCGCGTAGTCGAAGAACAGCAGCGGGATGCCGGCGGACAGCAGCGCCACCAGATAGGGGATGAGGAACGCGCCGCCGCCGTTGTCGTAGGCGACGAAGGGGAAGCGCCAGATGTTGCCCAGGCCTACGGCCGAGCCGATGGCGGCGAACACGAAGACCGATCGTCCCGAGAACGACTCGCGTCTCCGGGTTCGGCCCGTGGCGGCGGGTGCGGACATGAATTCCTCCTCAGCGGGGGAGCCGGCGAGATGCTCGGGTGTGAGCCGCGCTCCGGGTCCCCTACTTCTAGTCGGACGGTTGCCATTTGGTGATCGAAACGACGCAAGTCGGGTACTCGAACACGTGGCTGGTGTGATTAGGGTAATCCCATGAGGCACGGTTTAGGAGCACAGACCGCGAATCGGCTGCTCGTCGCCGCGGCGCTCGTGACGATCACGGCCGGTGGGGCGTCGGTGGCGGCCGCGCCGCCCGGGGCCGGGCCGCTCGGGCCGGCCGCTCCCGTCGTGGTGGAGCGGGTGGGCCTCACCGCCGGCGGCGACGTGGCCCCCGTCATCGCGCCGGCGGTCCTCTCGCCGTCCGACGTCGTGCGCGAGACCGGGTCGTGGTTCGCCCACGGTTACACACTCGACCTGCGGACGGACGGCACCGGCACCTTCGCCGCCTGGGTCGGGGCGTTCGACGGGCACCGGATCCAGCTGCGCCTCATCCCCGCGCCCGGGGCCGCCTCCGTGGCCGAGGTCGTCGCCGTGGAGACGGTGGGCGCGGGTGCGCTGGGCGCGGAGGAGCTACCCGGGCTTGGCGGCCTGGTCACGGTGGCGGTCGGCCAGCCGGTTCGCACAGCCCACGTCGAGTGGTCCTCGGGCCCGCGCCGGCTGGCCGCGGAACTGTGTCCGGTCGCGGGCCTGGGCGCGCGGCAGATGGAAGCACTGCGCTGCGGCGCGTGAGCCCGGCAGCGACACGCCGGGACCGCGCCCAGACCCGCTGAGAACAAGATAACGATTGGGTAACGCCGCGATCTGAAAACCTGAGGCTGGCCTCACCTGAGGATATGAGGGCCGCGTCAGGTATTTCTGTGGTGGGGATCACCCGGCGGCCGGGGGCCGGACCCCCCGAATCGGTCGGTCGTACCCCCTCAATCTGAGGCCCGCCTCAACTTCGTGTGGCAATCTGTGCGCTGCGCCGAAACCGCACACCGATTTCGGCGATGACCCTGACGCAGTGCCAAGGAGTTCCACACGTGACGATCGACGACCGCGACCTCACCCCCCGCCCGCTCGAGACCGGGTTCGCGGCGCGTGCCGCCGCGCGTGCCCTGGCGGACGAGCTCCGCGAGGGTACGGCCTACGCGCTCGCCTTCGGAGGACAGGGCATCGCCTGGCGCGACGCGCTCAGCGACCTCATCGACGGCACCGGGATCGGGCCGGAGCTCCAGGACCTCGTCGACGCCTCCGTCGCGCTGACCGAGCCGGTCCACGACGAGATCGCGGTCGTGCGTACGCACGGTTTCCGGCCGATCGAGTGGGCCAACACCACCACGGGTGAGGACGAGGACGGCGCGGATCTGCCCGACGACGCCTCGCTCTCCGCCGCGGCCGTGTCGCTGCCTGCGGTGCTGCTCACCCAGATCGGTGCGCTGCGCGCTCTCGCCGCCGAGGGCTTCGACGTGAACGACACCACGCCGGCGGCCGTCGTCGGCCACTCGCAGGGCATCCTGGCCGTCGAGTCGGTGGAGACCTTCGGTTCGATCGACGACCGGCTGCTCGCCGTCGCCGAGCTGATCGGTGCCGCCGCCACCCTCGTCGGGCGGCGTGTGGGCCTGTTCCGTCGCGGCGAGGCCAGCCCCATGGTCGGAGTCTCCGGGATCGACGGCGAGACCCTCCGCTCGCTCGTCGACGAGCTGTTCTCCGGGCTCGACGCCTCAATCCGTCCCTCGGTCTCGATCCGCAACGCGCAGCGCCGCCACGTCGTCGTGGGCCGTCCGGACGACCTCGAGGAACTGCGCCGTCACTGCGCCGACCTCGAGGCCGAGTCCCGTCGCCGCCGCGAGGCCAAGCTCACCGGCGGCGAGGTCTTCGCCCCCGTCTTCGACCCGCTCGACGTGGAGGTCGGCTTCCACCACCCGGCCATGGCGCCGGCGGTCGACATCGTGGCCCGCTGGGCCCGCGCCTGTGACCTCGACACCGAGCGCGCCGTGCACCTGGCTCGCCAGGTCTTCATCGAATCGGTCGACTGGGTCGAGGAGATGGCCGAGGCCCTGCACTCCGGTGCCCAGTGGATCCTCGACATGGGCCCCGGCGAGGCGCTGACCCGCCTCAACCGCTCGGTGGTCCGCGGCCAGGGCGTGGGCGTCGTCCCCGCCGCCACCCGCGGCGGCCTGCGCAACCTCTTCACCCCGGGCGCCACCCCGCCCATCGAGCGGCCGTGGACCGCGTTCCAGCCGCAGCTCATCACCCTGCCCGACGGCAGCGTCCACGTGGAGACCTCCTTCACCCGCCTCACCGGGCGTTCGCCGATCCTGCTGGCCGGCATGACGCCCACCACCGTGGACCCCGAGATCGTCGCCGCCGCGGCCAACGCCGGTCACTGGGCCGAGCTCGCCGGTGGTGGTCAGGTCTCCGAGGCGATCTTCGCCGAGAACACCCGCCGCCTGGCCGAGCTGCTCGAGCCCGGCCGTAGCGCCCAGTTCAACTCGCTGTTCCTCGACCCGTACCTGTGGAAGATGCAGGTCGGCGGCAAGCGCCTCGTCCAGCGCGCCCGCGCCGCGGGCATCCCCTTCGACGGCGTGATCGTCACCGCCGGTATCCCCGAGCTCGACGAATCGGTCGCCCTCATCGAGGAGCTCACCGAGGCCGGGCTGCGCCACGTCAGCTTCAAGCCGGGCACCGTCGCGCAGATCCGCCAGGTCGTGCGGATCGCCGCGGAGGTCCCGCACATGCCCGTCATCGTCCAGGTCGAGGGCGGCCGCGCCGGCGGCCACCACTCGTGGGAGGACCTCGACGCGCTCCTGCTGTCGACCTACGGTGAGCTGCGCGAGCGCCCGAACGTCGTCCTGTGCGTCGGTGGCGGCATCGGCACCCCCGAGCGGGCCGCCGACTACCTCACCGGTTCGTGGGCCAACGACCACGGCTACCCGGCCATGCCGGTCGACGGCATCCTCGTCGGCACCGCCGCCATGGCGACCCTCGAGGCCACCACCAGCCCCCAGGTCAAGCAGCTGCTCGTCGACACCGTCGGCGTCGACGCCTGGGTGGGCGCCGGCCAGGCCGACGGGGGCATGGCCTCCGGCCGCAGCCAGCTGGGTGCGGACATCCACGAGATCGACAACACCGCCGCACGGACCGGCCGTCTCCTCGACGAGGTCGCCGGCGACGCCGAGGCCGTGGCCGCCCGCCGCTCCGAGATCATCGAGGCCATCAACGGCACCGCCAAGCCGTACTTCGGCGACCTCGACACGATGACCTACGAGCAGTGGCTGCGCCGCTTCGTCGAGCTCTCCCTCGCCGCCGGCGCCGACGCCGACGGCACCGTCGCCCGCGAGGGGGACGGTTTCGACCTCGGCGCGGACTTCGGTGGCGACGTCGCCGCCGGTACCCGCTCGGTGTGGCTCGACCCCACCATCCGCGATCGCTTCCACCGCATGGTCCAGCGGACCGAGGCCCGCCTCGACGCCGCCGACACCGGCCGCATCCGCTCCGCCTTCCCCCGCGTGGAGTCGATGGAGCGCCCCGCCGAGGTGATCGAGACCCTCGCCGCGCGCTACCCGGAGCTCGGCACCGCCGTCCTCCACCCCGCCGACGCCGCCGAGTTCCTCGACATCTGCCGCATGCCCGGCAAGCCCGTCCCGTTCGTCCCCGTCGTCGACGGCGACGTGCGCCGCTGGTGGCGTTCCGACTCCCTGTGGCAGGCGCACGACCCGCGCTACGACGCCGACGCCGTGTGCGTCATCCCCGGCACCACCGCCGTGGCCGGCATCACCCGCGTCGACGAGCCGGTCGGCGAACTGCTCGACCGCTTCGAGGCCGCCACCGCGGACCGCGTCCGCGGCTACCTGCCCGGCACCGAGGCGGTGTCGAGCCGTCGCCGCGGCGTCGTCACCACCGCCACCGGGCCCGTCGCCGACGTGCTCAACAGCCCCGACGTCACCTGGGCCGGCCGCCTCGTCGTGAACCCGGTCCACCGCTTGGGCGTGCTCCACGCCTGGGAGATCGACGCCGACGGCGTCGGTCGCCACCCCGTCTCGGGTGCCGTGCTCACCCCGGATGCCGACGGCCGGACCGTCGACCTCACGCTGCCCATCGGGCCCGCCGAGATGACCATCTCGATCACCGTGGGCGAGTCCGTCGCCACCGGCGCCGCCCCCGTCGTCAGCGACGAGGCCGCCGAGTCCGCCATGCGGACCCTGCTGTCCACCGCCGCCGGCGTCGGCCGCGGGGGAGCGGGTGGCACCGTGATCGAGGCGCTGCCCGAGGTCACCGACGGTGCCGCCACGGCCCGCTTCACCTTCGAGCCGACCCTGGCCACGGACCACACCGGCGTCACCGCCGGCAGCCTGCCCACCTCGCTCGCGCCCTCCGCCGGCGTCCCGGACGCCCTCGTGGGCGCCGCGTGGCCCGCCGTCTTCGCCGTGCTCGGCGCGACACGTCGCCCGCGCGGCACCGGCACCGTCGTCGAGGGACTGCTCGACCTCGTGCACCTGGACCACGGCATCCGCATGCACGCGGCGCTGCCCCGGACCACGACCGACCTCGTCGTCGTCGCCCGGTCCGGCGGCGTCCGCGACACCGATCTGGGTCGCGTCGTGGAGGTCTCCGTGGAGGTCGCCACGGTCGGCCCCGATGGCACCCGCACCCCGCTGTGCACCCTGTCCGAGCGGTTCGCCATCCGCGGCCGCACGGGCGGCGCCGAGGTCGGCGACCCCCGCCCGGCCGGTGGCGCGCTGGTCACCGCGGCCGGCGGCACCGCCACGCCCGCGGAGACCACCCGCCAGCAGCGCGTGGCCACCACCCTCACCGCGCCGCACGACATGACCGCGTTCGCGCTGGTCTCCGGTGACCACAACCCGATCCACGTCTCCGACACCGCGGCCGAGCTGGCCGGGCTGGGTGGCGTGATCGTGCACGGCATGTGGCTGTCGGCCGCCGCCCAGCACGCGGTCCAGGCCTCCGACGGCCGGACCCCCGCGCTGCGCATCGCCGGCTGGACCGCCCGCATGCTCGCCCCGGTCCGCCCGGGCGACCACATCTCGGTCCGCGCCGTCCAGACCGGTCGCCACGCCGGCGGTCAGGTCCTCGAGGTCACCTGCACGGTCGACGGCGCCACCGTCCTGGCCGCCACCGCGCTGACCGAGGCCCCGCGCACCGTCTACGCCTTCCCCGGCCAGGGCATCCAGGCCAAGGGGATGGGCATGGAGGGTCGGAACCGGTGCCCCGCCGCCCGCGCGATCTGGGACCGTGCCGACAAGCACACCCGCGAGGCCCTGGGCTTCTCGATCCTCGCGATCGCCCGCGACAACCCCACCGAGGTGACCGTCCGCGGCACCGTCCACAAGCACCCCGACGGCGTGCTCTACCTGACGCAGTTCACCCAGGTCGCCATGGCGTGCCTCGCGGTGGCGCAGCGGGCCGAGCTCGAGGCCGACGGCCTGCTCATCGACGACGCCTACTTCGCCGGCCACTCGATCGGTGAGTACGACGCCCTGGCCGCCATCTCCGGCGTGCTGGAGCTCGAGCCGCTGCTGGAGATCGTCTTCCAGCGCGGATCGACCATGCACCAGCTGGTCCCGCGTGACGAGGAGGGCCGCTCGGACTACCGGATGGCCGCGATCCGCCCGTCGCAGATGGGGATCTCGGACGACGAGATCGGGGCGTGGGTCGCCGACGTGGCCCGCGAGTCCGGCGAGTTCATCGAGATCGTGAACTACAACCTCGCCGGCTCGCAGTACGCCCTGGCCGGCACCGTCGCCGGCTGCGCCGCACTGGAGAAGGCCGTGAACCGCGAGCTCGAGCGCTCGGGCGGCAAGAACGCCTTCATCCTGGTGCCGGGCATCGACGTGCCGTTCCACTCCACGGTCCTGCGCGGGGGAGTGCCCGACTTCCGGGCCACCCTCGACGCGCTGATCCCGCACGACATCGACATCGACGTGCTGGTCGGCCGCTACATCCCGAACCTCGTGCCGCGCCTGTTCAGCCTCGAGCGGGACTTCGTGCAGGAGATCGCCGACCTCGTGCCCGCCGAGTCCCTCGCCGAGGTGCTCGCGAACTGGGACGCGTGGGCCGCCACGCCCACCCGCCTGGGTCGTCTGCTCCTGGTGGAGCTGCTGGCCTGGCAGTTCGCGAGCCCGGTCCGCTGGATCGAGACCCAGGAGCTGCTGTTCACGCCGATCGAGCGCGGCGGGCTCGGCGTCGAGCAGTTCATCGAGGTCGGCGTGGCCAACGCCCCGACCGTGGCGAACCTCGCCTCCAAGACCCTCGACCTGCTCACCCACCGCGGGCCGCGCGCCCAGGTGATCAACGTCGAGCGCGACTCGGCGACGCTGTACGGCACCCTGCCGCCCAGCGTGGAGGTCGACGACGACCCGGTGGACGCCACCGGGACCACTCCGGCCGCCGACCAGGCGGCCCCCACAGACCCCGCACCGGCCGTCAACACCCCCGGCACGGCCGGTGCGGACCGATCCTCGACCGCGGTCGAGACCACCGCGGCCCCGGCCGCCGCCCCCGGCGCGCCCCGCCCGGACGACCTGGACTTCGGCGCGCCCGCCGCCACCCGCATGCTGGTGGCGCTGCGCACCAAGGTCCGTCCCGAGCAGATCGCCGCGGGCGACTCCATCGAGACGCTGTGCGACGGCGTGTCGTCGCGCCGCAACCAGCTGCTGCTGGACCTGGGCACCGAGCTGAGCCTGGGCGCCATCGACGGCGCGGCCGAGGCGGACTTCCCGACCCTGGCCGACCAGGTCTCGCGCCTGGCCCGCGGCTACGCCCCGTTCGGCCCCGTCCTGTCGGACGCGGTCGGCGAGGCCCTCCGTGCCGTCCTGGGCCGCACCGGCAAGCGCGCGGCCTACATCACCGAGCGCGTGACCGGCGCGTGGGAGCTCGGCACCGGCTGGGCCCACCACGTGACCGCCGAGATCGCGCTGGGCACCCGTGAGGGCGCCTCGATCCGCGGGGGCGACCTCGCGACCCTCGACGCCTCGGGCGTCAAGGACGTCGCCGGACTCGACGCCCTCATCGACGCGGCCGTCCAGGCGGTCGGCGCCGCCCACGGCGTGTCCGTGGCCATGCCCTCCTCGGGCGCCGGTGGTGGCGGGGTCGTCGACTCCGCCGCACTGACCGAGTTCGCCGACGAGCTCACCGGTCGCGACGGTGTCCTGGCGGAGGCGGCCCGTGGCCTGCTCACCCGCCTCGGACATCTCGAGCCGGAAGCCGTGGACCTGCTGGCCGACGCCGACCCGGACTCCGAGCTCGCCGACCTCGTCGCCGCCGAGCTGGGCACCGACTGGCGACGCGTCGTGGCCCCGGCCTTCGACGCCGGCCGCGCCGTCCTGCTGGACGACCGCTGGGCCTCGGCCCGCGAGGACCTGGCCCGCCTCTGGACCGCCTCGGACGTGCCCGCCGACACCGCGGAGGCCTTCCGCGGCGCCGGTGAGATCGTCGCCGAGCAGGCCCGCTGGTGGGCGGCCCGGGCGACCGACGCCCGGCGCGACGCCCTCGCCGCGACCTACCTGGAGATCTCCGAGCGCGCGGCCGAGGAGTTCGTCGGCGAGTACGCGGGCGACGTCGCCGTCGTCACCGGCGCCGGCAAGGGTTCCATCGCCGCCGCGGTCACCGGTCGCCTCCTGGCGGGTGGCGCCACGGTCGTGGCCACCACGTCGAGCCTCGACCAGGCCAAACTGGCGTTCTTCAAGGACCTCTACCGCTCCCACGCCCGTGGCGGCGCGGCGCTGTGGGTCCTGCCCGCCAACATGACCTCCTACTCGGACGTCGACGCGCTCGTGGAGTGGGTCGGCTCGGAGCACTCGGAGTCGGCCGGTGGCCAGACCACCGTGCTCAAGCCGGCGCTCACGCCGACGCTGCTGTTCCCGTTCGCCGCGCCGCGCGTCCAGGGCTCGATGGCCGACGCCGGCCCCCGGGCCGAGACCGAGATGCGCGTCCTGCTGTGGAGCGTGGAGAAGCTCGTCGCCGGGCTGGGCGCGATCGGCGCCGACACCGACGTCGACTCCCGCCTGCACGTGGTCCTGCCGGGCTCGCCCAACCGCGGCATCTTCGGCGGTGACGGCGCCTACGGCGAGTCCAAGGCCGCCCTCGACGCCATGATCGCCAAGTGGGGCTCGGAGAAGGCCTGGTCGCAGCGGGTGACGTTCATCCACGCGATCATCGGCTGGGTCCGCGGCACCGGGCTCATGGGCCACAACGACCCGCTCGTCGAGGCCGTCGAGGCCGCGGGCGTGTCCACGTGGTCGACCGACGGGATCGCCGGCGAACTGCTGCGCTGGTGCACGCCCGAGTTCCGCGAGGCGGCCGACTCCGAGCCGGTCACCGTGGACCTCACCGGAGGCCTCGGCACCGCGGACCTGGACATGGCCGCGCTCGCCGCGGACCGCCCCGCCGCCGCGTCGTCCGGCTCGGACGAGGACACCACCGGCACCATCGCCGCGCTGCCCTCGCTGCCGACCGTCGCGACCGACGAGCGCCCCGAGTGGGGCGAGGTCACGCAGTCGCTCGAGGACATGGTCGTGATCGTGGGCGCCGGCGAGGTCGGCCCCTACGGCAGCGCCCGTACCCGCTTCGAGGTGGAGACCACCGGCGACCTCACCGCCGCCGGCGTGGTCGAACTGGCCTGGTCGACCGGGCTCATCACGTGGGAGGACTCGCCGCGCGCCGGCTGGACCGTCACGGCCACCGGCGAGGCGATCGACGAGGCGGACATCGCCGAGCGGTTCCGCGACGAGGTCCTGGCCCGGGTCGGCGTGCGTACGTACGCCGACGACACCCGCGCCGAGATGTTCTCCAACACCGCGCCGCAGCTGACCTCGGTGTTCCTGCCGGAGGACCTGTCCTTCGTCGTGGACGACGAGGCCCAGGCCCGCGCCTACCTCGCCGACGACCCCGAGAACACGGTGGTCACGCAGAGCGAGGACGGCGAGTGGACCGTCACCCGCAAGGCCGGTACCGAGATCCGCGTCCCGCGTCGCACCACGCTCACCCGCGTGGTCGGCGGGCAGATCCCGACCGGGTTCGACCCCACCGCGTGGGGCATCCCGGCGGACATGGTCTCGGGCATCGACCGGGTCGCCGCCTGGAACCTCGTCGCCACGGTGGACGCCTTCATCTCCTCGGGCTTCACCCCGGCGGAGCTGCTGGCCCACGTCCACCCGGCCGACGTCGCCAACACCCAGGGCACCGGCATGGGCGGCATGACGAGCATGCGGTCGCTCTACGTCGACGGCCTGCTGGGCCGCAGTCGCGCGAACGACACGCTGCAGGAGGCGCTGCCCAACGTGGTGGCCGCGCACGTCATGCAGTCCTACGTCGGCGGCTACGGCTCGATGGTCCACCCGGTGGCGGCCTGCGCCACCACCGCGGTGAGCGTCGAGGAGGGCTTCGACAAGATCCGCGCCGGCAAGGCCGAGTTCGTCGTGGCGGGCGGGTTCGACGACCTGTCCATCGAGGGCATCCAGGGCTTCGCCGACATGTCCGCCACCGCCGACTCCGCGGCCATGGCGGCCAAGGGGATCGACGAGCGTCACTACAGCCGGGCCAACGACCGGCGACGTGGCGGGTTCGTCGAGTCGCAGGGCGGCGGCACCATCCTGCTGGCGCGCGGTGACGTCGCCGCACGCATGGGCCTGCCCGTCCAGGGCGTGGTCGCGTGGGCCGGTTCCTACGCCGACGGTGCGCACACCTCCATCCCGGCCCCCGGGCTGGGTGCCCTCGGTGCCGGTCGTGGCGGTTCGCGCTCGCCGCTGGCCCGCGGGCTCGCGGCGCTCGGCCTCACCGCCGACGACGTGGCGGTGGTGAGCAAGCACGACACCTCGACCAAGGCCAACGACCCCAACGAGTCGGACCTGCACGAGCGGCTCGCCGCGTCGATCGGGCGGTCCCAGGGCAACCCGCTGTTCGTGGTGTCGCAGAAGACGCTCACCGGCCACGCCAAGGGCGGCGCCGCGGCGTTCCAGCTCATCGGGCTCACCCAGATGCTGCGGTCGGGCACCCTGCCGCCCAACCGGGCGCTCGACTGCGTGGACGACGTCCTGGACCGGCACCGGCACCTGGTGTGGCTGCGCGAGACCCTGCAGCTGGGCGGTGACCTGCCGCTCAAGGCCGGACTGCTCACCTCGCTGGGCTTCGGGCACGTGTCCGGGCTCATCGCCGTGACGCACCCGGAGGCCTTCCACCGGGCCGTCGCCGCCGAGTTCGGCGCCGACGAGGCCGAGCGCATCCGCGAGGCCGGTCAGCGCCGCGAGCGCGAGGGCGCCCGTCGCCTCACCGACGCCATCTACGGTGGCGAGGCGCTCTACACCCGGCCCGAGGCCCGCCGCCTCGGCGAGGGCACGGCCGACGAGGTCAAGGAGCGCGAGGCCGCGGTCCTGCTCGATCCGGCCGCGCGCGTGGACGCCGACGGCGTCCTCTCCGCCGGGGTGGCCCCCGCGGAGGCCACCGGACGGTGACGCACGGGGTGAGAGGCGTCGGGGTCGACATCGTCGACCTCGGCGCCTTCGCCGCGTCTCTGGCCGAACCGGGGACCCGGCTCACGCGGGCGTTCTCGGCCGCCGAGCGGAGGCAGTGTCGTGAACGCGCCGAGGCGCGCGGGGCCGCCCCGGTGGGCGGGTTCTCGTCGTCGTCATCGTCATCGCCCGCGTTGTCGCCGCGCCCGACGGCGTCGTCGACACCGCCCGGAGCGGTGACACCCCGCCGCGACGAGGACCCGCTCGCCCGCCACCTCGCCGCCCGCTGGGCCGCGAAGGAGGCGGTCATCAAGGCGTGGTCCGCCGCGCTGTACGGCGCGCCCCCGCCCATCTCGCCCGACCTGCTGCGCTGGTCCGACATCGAGACACTGTGCGACGCCTGGGGCCGGCCGACGGTGCGGTTCGGCGGGGAGGTGGCCCGACAGATCGCCGCGACCCTCGGCGACGACGCGCGCTGGAACGTCTCCCTCAGCCACGACGGCGGATCCGCGATCGCGTTCGTCGTGCTCGAGGCCCGGCTGCCCGCGTAGACGCCCCCGCTCTCCCGCCGACGGGAGGAGGCCGCCTCAGTCGGCCTGGGCCTCCTTCTCCGCCAGCCACAGGTAGGCGGTGAGCATCCGCTTGAGTTCGGTGACGGTCGCGTCGTGCATGTCCTCGCCGCCCGCCGAGACCCCGGTCTCGCCCGTCTCGCCGCCGGGCACCGGGCCCGCGCTGACCGAGAAGTTCAGCATCGAGTACGCGACGTGGACCAGGACCTCGGCCATGAACGCGCGCCGCTCCCGCTCCGTGGCGGGCATGAGAGGTGCCAGGACGCTGGCGATCATCCGCGCGATCTCGCGCTCGTTGACCGCGGCCGTCGCGCGGGTCGCCGGAGTGGCCTGCGTGGCCAACCACACCGCGCGCCGCGACGGATCGCGTAGCCACAGATCGGCCAGGTGGTCGAGGAAGTCGTTGAGCAGCTCCGGCCAGTCCAGTGCGGGGATCTTCTGCGCGAAGCGCTCGACCTCCTCGATGACCCCGTGCGCGTCCTGTCGGTCGAGCTCGCACACCAACACGTACTTGTTGGCGAAGAACTGGTACAGCGTCCCGATGGGCACGCCCGCGCGCGACGCCACCTCCTCGCACGTGAACGAGTCGAAGCCCACCTCGACCAGGACCTCCCGGGCCGACGAGAGCAGGGCCTGGAACTTGCGGCGGCTGCGTTCCTGGATCGGCCGGCGACGGGGGACGAGGATGTTCGGTTCGTCCTGGACGGCCTCGTCGGAGGTGTCCCGTGACGGCCCCTGGGCGCGCTCGGACGAGTCGGTTGTCATGGGTGGGTCAGCCCTCCGCCGATTGCGGCTCGGGGAGCTCCACGCCGAGCAGCTTGGCGATCATCGCCACGTGCCCCTTGGCGCGGACGTTGTACCGGGCCATCGAGATGGTGCCGTCGGCCTCCACGACGAAGGTCGAGCGGATCACGCCCATGACGGTCTTGCCGTAGTTCTTCTTCTCGCCGAAGGCGCCCCACTCGGTGAGCATTGTCTTGTCGGGGTCCGACAGGAGCGGGAACGTGATGTCGTGCTTGTCGCGGAACCGGGCCAGTTTCTCCGGGGCGTCGGGGGAGACGCCGACCACGCCCAGGCCCGCGTCGCGGAGCTGCTGGAGAGCGTTCTCGAAGTCCACCGTCTCGGTCGTGCACCCCGGCGTCATCGCGGCGGGGTAGACGTACACGAGCACCTTCCCGTGCTCCGCGAGGAGGTCCTGCAACGACGTGGGGTTCCCGTCGGCGTCGGGGAGGGTGAACGCGGGGGCCGGCTGGCCCACCTCGAGCCGTGGTGTGGTCACCGGTGCTCCTGGGGTCGAGTCGGGGCGTCGGACCCTCCCAACCTATCCGATGCACCGGCGGTCGGGCGCGGATCATGTCGGTGTGCAGTAGCGTGGGCGTGGTCAAGACCCGCGGGACGCCCGCGGACGAGCGATCGACGGAGGTCTCGTGTCCAGGAGTTACGACAGCATCGAGGGCGATATCGCCAAGGCACGTGACGATCTCGCGACGACCTTGGACGAGATCATCGACCGGGTCAACCCCAAGAACCTCGCGACCGAGGGCAAGGAGCGCGCGACCGCGGCCCTCAGGGATCCGCGAGTTCTGGCGGTGCTCGGCGGGATCGCCGCGCTGGTCGTCGGCGGGGTCACGGTGTCCATGGTGAACAAGCGCAAGGAGCGGCAGCGCATCGAGGCCTACCTGGCGGCGCGTCGGGCCCTCTGAGTCCGCCGCGGCCCGCCGCGGCCCGCCGCGGCCCGCCGCGGCCCCGTCGAGAAGAGCGTTCCGCACCTCCCCACCGGGGACAGGTGCGGAACGCTCTTCTCGTCTGCGCGCAGGGTCTCTCGTGGCGTGCAGGGCCTTTCGTGGCGTGCAACGTCTCTCGTCGCGTGCAGGGTCTCTCGTGGCGTTGGGGCCGCGATCCCGGGGACCCGGCATCCCTGCGGACACGAAAAAGCCCCGGGTCGTGAGACCCGGGGCTTACCCGTTCTGTGCGCCATCAGGGACTCGAACCCCGAACCCGCTGATTAAGAGTCAGCTGCTCTGCCAATTGAGCTAATGGCGCTCGCCTCGCCGGCCTGGCGGCCTTGCTTGGTGCGAGAAGAACAGTAACAGCCGCCGGGCCGGATCACGAAATCGCCAGGTCACGCGGGGTGTTCGCGGTGACACGGCAATGCCGGCGACCCGGCGGCGCGGGGGGTTTCGATATGGAGCACGGGCATCTCTGCAGGCATACTGGTGTAGACATCCCCCGGTCGTGGCCACGCCCGGTGGAAGAGTGAGTTCGGAAGGGGCCAATCAGTGAAGCTGCGCACAACGGATCGGACGGGGCGGCGAGCGACCGGGGTCCGGTCCAAGGCCCGTCTCGGTCTGACCGTCGTGTTCACCGGCGCGCTGGTCCTCACCGGCTGCACCATCGGTGACACCGCGGGGGAGGAGCCGGCGGCCGCCGAGGCGCCCGCCGCTCCCGCCGCGGTGATCGACCTGTCGGTGACTGACGGCGCCACCGACGCGAACCCGGCCGAGCCGATCGTCCTCACGGCGGAGAATGGCAGACTGGACTCCGTGGTGGTCCGCAACCCCGAGGGTGTGCAGGTCCGCGGCGAGTTCAACCCGGAGTTCACCGAGTGGCGCACCACCGAGGACCTGGGATACGGCAGGCAGTACACCGTCGAGTCCTCCGCCACCGACGAGGCCGGCCTGGTCACCCGCAAGAACTCCACGTTCACCACCCTGACCCCCTCGATCATGACCGCGGCGTACCTCACCACGGGCGAGGGTTCGGTCGTGGGCATCGGGCAGCCGGTCGCCGTGATGTTCGACGAGCCGATCGCGGATCGTCGCGCGGCCCAGGAGAACATCCACATCACGACCGAGCCGGCGGTCGAGGGCGCATTCTACTGGGTCTCAAATCAGGAGGTGCGGTGGCGGCCGGCCGAGTACTGGACGCCGGGCACCACGATCGACGTGCACGTGGACATCTACGGCGAGGACCTGGGCGGCGGCATGTACGGCCAGCAGGACGCCCGCAGCAACTTCCAGATCGGTGACGCGGTGATCTCGCGGGTCGACGACTCCACCAAGATGATCACGGTCGAGCGCAACGGTGAGGTCATCAAGACGATGCCCACCTCGATGGGCAAGGACGCCACCCCGACCCCCAACGGCACGTACGTGATCGGTGAGAAGCACGCGTCGATGATCATGGACTCGTCGACGTACGGTGTGGCGGTCGACTCGGCGGAGGGCTACCGCACCCCGGTGCAGTACGCGACGCGCATGTCCTACAGCGGCATCTTCCTGCACGCGGCGCCGTGGTCGGTGTGGGCGCAGGGAAGCCAGAACACCAGCCACGGGTGCCTCAACGTCACCACGGCGGACGCCAAGTGGTTCTACGACAACGCCAAGCGCGGCGACATCTTCGAGGTCACCGGCACCGTGGGGGACACGCTGCCGGGTTGGGACGGCCTGGGCGACTGGAACGTGCCGTGGGAGACGTGGAAGGCCGGTAACGCCGACCGCGGCGCGGCCTAGGACGACGACGGCGACGACGACGAGGTCGTCGCCCGCCCGCGCTCGGCTGCGGCACGGAAGAGGGCGCGGCCGGGGGCGGCGGAGACGCCGTGCGCAACGGTGCTCGCCACCACGACGAGCGTTCCCGCGCCGAGCAGCACGGGGTCCGCTCCCGCTCGGCTGGCCTCTTCGGTCAGGTAGAACACTGCGGCCACTCCCACGGGGCCGAACCAGCCGTGGTAGGCGGCGTCGCGCACGCCCAGGCCGAGGGGCTTCATCACGGCGAACACCAGCGGCGGTCGACGCAGGACCAGGACGCCGACCGTGAGCCACACGGCGCCCCAGCCGAGCTCTGCCCAGGTGCCCCACGGGATCATCGCCCCCAGGGCGAGGAAGAACGGCAGAACCGCGAACTGGTTGACGGCCTCGTCGATCTCCACCTCCGTCTTGCGTTCGGAGCCGGAGCTGGCAAGGTTGAACGCGAGTCCGGCGACGAAGGACGCGAACACCCCGTTGGCCTCGATCAGCCCGGACACGCCGAGGACGAGGATCGCCAGCAGCAGGGTGTACATGAGCATGGCCCCCTTCTCGGTGTCGTGGTGTCGCTCGGCGAGGTGCAGGGCCTTCGCGGCGGCGACACCGCCGACCACGCCCACCACCAGGGCTGCCCCGATCTGCCAGAGGGCTTCAGTGGCGACCTGTCCGGCCGTGAGCGGAGTGGCCACGGCCAGGGCGACCAGGACGAGGGGCAGCGCGAGTCCGTCGTTCGCCCCGGATTCCAACGACAGCAGCTGGCGGTCGTGTTCGGGCAGGTCCTCCTCGGCGGGGTCGCCGGTCACCGCCGCCGACGCCAGGACGGGGTCGGTGGGGCAGATGGCGGTGCCCAGCAGCAGGGCGAGGGCGAACGGGATGCCCAGGGCCCACATGGCCAGCCCGGTGGAGACCAGGGCCATCGCGGGCAGGACCACGACCAGGAGCAGCAGATCGAGTGTCGGCAACGGTCCCTCCTGGTAGGTCGGATCACCCGCACCCTAGGTCGCCCCTCTCTCGGCCCGCATCCGCATCGGCCCATCGCGGTGTGTCGCCGGGCTCGGCCCGTGCCCGCGGGGTCGCGGCGTGGCCCGGTCGTGCGACAGTGATCGCGTGACACTCGAGCGCGAGATCTCCCGACCCGTCGACCTGGCCCACGGCCGCAAGCTCGCCCCGGACGCCGTGGGCTGGTCCCGGCGCCCCCTGCACCGGACGCACATCGGCGGCTGGGGGCGCACCAAGCGGTGGGAGTACTGGGGAGTGGTCTCTGATCGCTTCGTGGTGGGCCTGACGGTCGCGGGGCTGGACTACCTGTCGAACTGTGCGGTGTACGTCCTGGACCGCGCCACGGGGCGGGAGACGGTGCGCGGGGGCGTCCGGCCGATGCACCGGCTGGGGTTCGGCGACGAGCCGGGCGACGGGTCGGTGCGCGCGTCGGCGGGCGTGGGTGGGGGCCGGGTGGCCATCGAGGTCGACGACGACGACGACGAGGACTGCACCTCCATCCGTGTGCGGGCGCGGGGTCTGCGGATCGATCTGGAGGTGGGCCGCCCGGGGCATGACTGTCTCGCGGTGGTGGTCCCGTGGAGTGCGGGCCGGTTCCAGTACACGCTCAAGGATCTGGCGAATCCCGTCACGGGGACGGTGACACTGGACGGCGCCACGCATGACCTCGGCACCGGCTGGGCGGTGCTGGACCGTGGGCGGGGGCGCTGGCGGTACGCCACGACGTGGAACTGGGGCGCCGGCAGCGGGGTCGTCGACGGCTCGACGCGGGCGCTGCAGGTCGGCGGGAAGTGGACGGACGGGACCGGGTCCACGGAGAACGGGATCCTCGTCGACGGCCGGATGCACAAGATCGGCGAGGACCTGCGCTGGAGCTACGATGTCTCCGTCCCGTCCGCGCCCTGGCGAGTGGAGGGCGAGCGGGTGGACGCCACGCTCACGCCGTTCCATCTGCGCCGCGACATCACCGAACTCGGCGTGCTGGCGGTGCGCACGCATCAGGCGTTCGGCACCTGGCACGGCAGGGGAGTGTTGGACGACGGCTCCGAGGTCTCGCTCGACGGCCTGGTGGGGTGGGCGGAGCAGTCCCGCAACCGGTGGTGACCCCCGACGCACCGCCAAATGGCGAATGGCGGGCGACCCGCACCGAAGTGCACGTCACCCGCCATCGCGGTCGGGGTGGCTGACGGGACTCGAACCCGCGACAACCAGAATCACAATCTGGTGCTCTACCAGCTGAACTACAGCCACCACCGCTGCCCTCGCGGACAGCGCTGACGACTTTACCCCCTAGGTGGCCCCACCGGGAAATCGCCAGGTGGCGCCTACTCGACCGGGGGCAACTGGGCGGCGGCCTTCTTGACCTCGTCGCTGGTCGGGCCGGGCTGCGGGACGAACGCGGTGGCGCGGTAGTACTGCAGCTCGCGGATCGATTCCTTGATGTCGGCCAGGGCGCGATGGGACATGCCCTTCTCGGGCTGGCCGAAGTAGATCCGCGGGTACCAGCGGCGGCACAGCTCCTTGATGGAGCTGACGTCGATCATCCGGTAGTGCAGGTAGGAGTTGAGTTCGGGCATGTCGCGGGCGAGGAACCCGCGGTCGGTGCCGATCGAGTTTCCGGCCAGGGGAGCGGACCCGGCTACGGGCACCCACTCGCGGATGTAGTCGAGGACCTGCTTCTCGGCTTCGGCGACCGTGACCGTCGACTTCCGGATCTCCTCGGTCAGGCCGGAGGAGGCGTGCATGTCGCGCACGACGGGGACCATGGCGTCGAGCGCGGCGTCGTCGGCGTGGATGACGATGTCGATGCCGTCGCCGAGCACGTTGAGCTCTGAATCGGTCACGAGGGCGGCGATCTCCACCAGCCGGTCGTTCGAGAGGTCGAGGCCGGTCATCTCGCAGTCGATCCAGACGATGCGGTCGTTCTTGGACTCCTGGTGGGGCGTCGGGGAGGACGTCGGGGCAGGGGTCTCGGCGGAGGTCGGCTCGGGCATCACTCGACTATATCGCCGCAGGTTCGCCGGGCCCGCCGGCGGTGGATCAGGCTCCGCCCTGCTGGCCCTCTCCGAGCTTGGCGTAGAACCTGCCGACGATCGGGGCCATGAGCCCGCGGGGGGTGTAGTTGCCGGCGACGGACATGGCCTGGCTGAGGGGGCCGGGGACGATGCGCATCTTGTTGCGGGCGAGCGCGTCGAGCGAGACCCGGGCGGTGTACTCGGTGTCCACCCACAGGCGATCGGGGACCAGTCGGTCGACGAAGGTCTTGTCCTCCTCGGCGATCTCCTCGGTCCGCACGGGGCCGGGGGCGAGGAGCGTGACGTTGACGCCGGTGCCCTTGAGTTCGCCGCGCAGGGACTCGGAGAACGTGTTGAGGAACGCCTTGGTGGCGGCGTAGGTGGCGTTGTTGGGGATCGGCATGTTGCCGGCGGCCGAGCCGACGTTGAGGATCGCGCCCGCGCGCCGCTGGACCATGCCGGGCAGCACGGCCAGGACGAGGTCGTGGCACGCCACGGCGTTGACCTGTACCTGCTGCTTCTCGTACGCGGGATCCAGGTCGGCGACCGGGCCGAAGGTCGCGATGCCCGCGTTGTTGCAGAGGATGGAGATCTCCCGTCCGGCCAGCTCGTCGAGGAGCGGCTGGCGTTCGGCGGGGTTGCCCAGGTCGCAGGGGCTGACCTCGACGCTCACGCCGTACTCGGCCTCGAGCCGGGTCTTGAGGTTGCGCAGGATGCCCTCGCTGCGGGCCACCACGATCAGCGAGTGCCCACGCCGGGCCAGCTCGGTGGCCAGCGCCATGCCGATCCCGGAGGAGGCGCCGGTGACGACCGCTCGGTTCGACGTGGTGGGCGTGGGCAGTGACATGGTGCTCCTCGGGGCTGCGGGCGGGCGGGCCGAGGCTGAGCGTACCGGCCGGGCCGCCGCGCCCGATCGACGACGTGGACCTCACTGTCGGGGCGGGCGGATAGCGTGACGGATGTGAACCAGTCGAAGAGCACCGGGTCGCCGGTACCTGTTGAGAACCCGTCCCGGCTGCCGGGGGACGTCCCGGCGCGCACCCCGCGCGGGCAGGTTCTGGCGTGGGGGATGTGGGACTGGGGGTCGGCGGCGTTCAACGCGGTGATCGTGACATTCGTCTTCTCTGTCTATCTCACCGACTCCGTGGGCGCGGGCCTCGACGGGCCGCTGTCTCCCGCGACGTGGCTCTCGGTCTCGATCGCGGTGGCGGGTCTGGTCATCGCGCTCACGGCGCCGGTGATGGGCCAGCGGGCCGACCGGGGCGGCCGCCGCCGGCGGTCCCTGGCGATCTGGACGTACGCGACGGTGCTGCTCACGGCGCTGATGTTCTTCGTCGACGCCGATGCGCCCTACCCGTGGTTCTTCGTCGGACTGGTCCTGCTGGCGGTGGGGTCCATCACGTTCGAGTTCGGTGAGGTCGCGTACTTCTCGATGCTGCGCCAGGTCTCGACGCCGTCGACGGTCGGCCGGGTGTCGGGCTTCGGTTGGGCGATGGGCTACTTCGGCGGGATCTTCCTGTTGCTCGGCGCCTTCCTCGGGTTCATCGCGGGTGACGGCCCGGAGCGGGGGCTGCTGGGCATCACCACCGACGGCGGCATGAACGTGCGGCTGGTGTGTCTGCTCGCGGCCGTGTGGTTCGCGCTCTTCGCTCTGCCGGTGCTGCGGAAGGTGCCCGAACACCGCCCGTCCGGCGGGGCGGCCGGGGGAGGGCGCGCGGGAGAGGTCGACGACGACGAGCCCGGCTTCGTCGAGTCGTACCGCATCCTCTGGGCCGATCTGAAACATCTGTGGAGGCGGGACCCCCGCACCGTGAAGTTTCTGATCGCGAGCGCGATCTTCCGGGACGGGCTCGCGGGGGTGTTCACGTTCGGGGCGATCCTGGCCGTGACGGTGTACGGGTTGGCGCCGGGGGACGTCCTCGTCTTCGGGGTGGCCGCCAACGTGGTGGCGGCGCTGGGGGCGGCGGCCGCGGGCCTAGTCGACGACAGGGTCGGCCCCAAGACGGTGATCATCGGCTCGCTGGTGGCGATGATCGCGACCATGACCGTGCTGCTGTTCGTCGAGGGCCCCGCGATGTTCTGGGTCTTCGGTCTGCTCATGTGCCTGTTCGTGGGGCCGGCGCAGTCGGCGTCGCGGTCGTTCCTGGCCAGGCTCGCCCCGGCCGGGAGTGACGGTCAGATGTTCGGCCTCTACGCCACCACGGGGCGTGCGGTCTCGTTCCTCGCCCCCGCACTGTTCGGGCTCTTCACCTGGGCGTTCGCCACCGACCGCGCGGGCATCGCGGGTATCGGCCTGGTGCTCGCGGCGGGACTGCTCCTGTTGCTGCCGGTGCGGACGCCGACCCGCGCCGAGACCTCGGGCGGCTGGTCCGCGTAGGGCTCGCGGACTTCCCCTGGCCTCCCGGCGCGCGCGGGGAGGGCTGGCGGTTCGGGGGGCTGTCGCGGTCCGCGGGCGGCTGATCGGCGGATCGCCCACCGCGGGTCCTCAGCGCAGGGGTCTGGGCGCTGCGGACGGCCCGGGTGTGCTCGGAGCCAGCGCGAGTGCCGTTACTTACGCTGCCTCGCGGGCTCGCGCTGGCGGGGTGGTCCAATTCGCCAGCGCAGGTGCCGGGTCAGCGAGCATCCGGGCAGCGTAAGTCATAGACGCAGCGCATCTGAGGGGTGGGTGTGCTGGCGCGATGAACGCCGGCGCGGTGGCGGCTGGCGCGGCGAACGCCGGCGCGCGGGACGGGCTGAATGCGGGCGGGCGCTGGGCGGGCGGCTGGTCCGCGTAGGGCTCGCGGCCTGCCCCTGGCCTCCCGGCGACCCGCAGTTCGGGGGCGGCCGCGGCCGGGGAGTGCGCGGAGCCAGCGCGAGTGCCGTTACTTACGCTGCCTCGCGGGCTCGCGCTGGCGGGGTGGTCCATTTCGCCAGCGCAGGGGCCGGGTCAACGAGCATTCGGGCAGCGTAGGTCACAGAGGCAGCGCATCTGGGGGGTGGGTGTGCTGGCGCGATGGACGCCGGAGCGATGGCGGCTGGCGCGGAGAACGCCGGCGCGCGGGACGGGCTGGAGGCGGGCGAGCGCTGGGCGGGCGGCTGGTCCGCGTAGAGCTCGCGGCCTGCCCCTGGCCTCGCGGCGACCCGCGGTTCGGGGGGCGGCCGCGGCCGGGGTGTGCGCGGAGCCAGCGCGAGTGCCGTTACTTACTCTGCCTCGCGGGCTCGCGCTGTCGGGGTTGTCCATTTAGCCAGCGCTGGGGCCGGGTCAACGAGCATTCGGGCAGCGTAGGTCACAGAGGCAGCGCATCTGGGGGGTGGGTGTGCTGGCGCGATGGACGCCGGAGCGATGGCGGCTGGCGCGATGAACGCCGGCGCGCGGGACGGGCTGGATGCTGGCGAGCGCTGGGCGGGCGGCTGGTCCGCGTAGAGCTCGCGGCCTGCCCCTGGCCTCGCGGCGACCCGCGGTTCGGGGGGCGGCCGCGGCCGGGGTGTGCGCGGAGCCAGCGCGAGTGCCGTTACTTACGCTGCCTCGCGGGCTCGCGCTGGCGGAGTGGTCCATTTCGCCAGCGCAGGTGCCGGGTCAACGAGCATCCGGGCAGCGTAGGTCACAGAGGCAGCGCATCTGGGGGGTGGGTGTGCTGGCGCGATGGACGCCGGAGCGATGGCGGCTGGCGCGGCGAACGCCGACGCGCGGGACGGGTCGGATACGGGCGGACACGGGACGGGCTGGGTCCGGGCGGACACGGGGCTGGGTCCCGGCCCGGGCGATGCGGCCGGACGCGGGCGCGGGCCCCGGGCGAATGGCTGCTCGACGGATCAGAGACGGCCGGACTCGAGGAGCTCCAGCACCGCCGCTGCGTCGTCGACGATCTCGGCGAACCCGGCGTCCCGCAGCTCCGAGTCGCCGATCCCGCCCGTGCGCACGGCCACCGAGCGGATGCCCAGCTTGGTCGCCGCGATCGCGTCCCACGTTGCGTCGCCGACCATCACCGCATCGGCGGCCTCGACGCCCGAGCGCTCCAGGGCGATCGCCACGATCGTCGGATCCGGTTTGGCCTGGTCGACATCCTCACCGGTGGTCACGGCGTCCACGACCTCGTCTATGTCGAGCAACTCGCGGGCCCGGGAGAACTCGGACGGCGGCGCCGACGTGGCCAGCACCGTGATCCACCCGCGCTCCTTGGCGCCGCGCACGAGTTCGCGGGCCCCGGGGAGGATCCGGAGCGACCCCGCCTGTTCCGCGTAGTACTCACCGTGCAGGTCCTTCGCCCGGCCCGCGATGCGGTCGCGGTCCTCGTCGTCGTCGACCCCCGCGATATCGAGCAATTCGTCCACGATCGTGGAACCGTCCTTACCGATTCGGCGGTGGACGTGCACGAACGGCACCGGCGCGCCGGCCTCTGCCAGTGCGCGGACCCACGTCCACACGTGGACGTAGGTGGAGTCGACCAGGGTGCCGTCGACGTCGAGCAGGAGCGCGCGCTGAGAGGTCATGCCCCCGACGGTGCCGTGCACCGCCCGGCGTGGCAACCGTTCACCACCCCGACCGGCGATCCCTGCCGGCACCCCGTCCGGCGATCCCGACCGGTGGCGCCGAGGGCCGGACGCGCGCACGATTAATCGGCATGACGCGCTTCGGATACACCCTCATGACCGAACAGTCCGGCCCCAAGGAACTCGTGCGCTACGCGGCCAAGGCCGAACGGGCCGGGTTCGACTTCGAGGTGGCCTCCGACCACTACTTCCCGTGGCTGAGCTCGCAGGGACACGCGCCGTACGTGTGGAGCGTGCTCGGCGCGGTCGCCCACGTCACCGAACGGGTCGACCTGTGCACCTACGTCACCTGCCCGATCCTGCGCTACCACCCGGCGGTCGTCGCGCAGAAGGCCGCCACCGTGCAGATCATGTCCGACGGGCGGTTCATGCTCGGTATCGGCGCCGGTGAGAACCTCAACGAGCACGTGGTGGGGCAGCGCTGGCCCTCCGTCGACGAAC
Source organism: Dietzia sp. CH92 (assembly GCF_032248695.1). NCBI lineage: Bacteria > Bacillati > Actinomycetota > Actinomycetes > Mycobacteriales > Dietziaceae > Dietzia > Dietzia sp. CH92. The sequence continues at coordinate 154,796 of NZ_JAVHXC010000005.1, forward strand.
GTCACGAGATGACCGTCGAAGCGCTGGAGATCATCCGCGAACTGTTCGACGGCGGACTGGTCACCTACTCCGGCGAGCACTTCCGCGTGGACTCCGCCCGCCTGTGGGACCTGCCGGACACGCGGGTCCCGATCGGCGTGGCCGCGGGCGGGGAGAAGGCGCTCGCGCATCTCGGGCCCCTGGGCGACCATCTCATCGCCACCGAACCCGAGAGCGCCTACATCGAGAAGTGGAACGCGCTCGAGGGGCAGACCCGGATCGGGGACGGAGCGCGCGCGATCGCCCAGATCCCCATCAGCTGGGACCCCGAGTCCGAGAAGGCGGCCGTCGAGCGCGCCCACGACCAGTTCCGGTGGTTCGCCGGCGGCTGGGCCATGAACTCCGACCTGCCCACCACCGCCGGGTTCGCCGCCGCGACGCAGTTCGTGCGGCCCGAAGACGTGGGGGAGCAGCTCGCCTGCGGGCCCGACCTCGACGCGATCGTGGAGAAGGTCCGCCCCTACTGGGAGGCCGGGTACACCGACGTGGCGCTCATCCAGATCGGCGACTCGACCCTCGACAGGTTCCTCGAGGAGGCCGCCGAGCCGCTGCTCGCCCGGCTGCGCGAGGCGGCTGGCTGAGGCGCTCGCGAGGCGGCTGGCTGAGGCGCTCGCGAGGCGGCTGGCTGAGGCGCTCGCGAGGCGGCTGGCTGAGGCGCTCGCGAGGCGGCTGGCTGAGGCGCTCGCGAGGCGGCTGGCTGAGGCGCTCGCGAGGCGGCTGGCTGAGGCGCTCGCGAGGCGGCTGGCTGAGGCGCTCGCGAGGCGGCTGGCTGAGGCGCTCGCGAGGCGGCTGGCTGAGGCGCTCGCGAGGCGGCTGGCTGAGGCGCTCGCGAGGCGGCTGGCTGAGGCGCTCGCGAGGCGGCTGGCTGAGGCGCTCGCGAGGCGGCTGGCTGAGGCGCTCGCGAGGCGGCTGGCTGAGGCGCTCGCGAGGCGGCTGGCTGAGGCGCTCGCGAGGCGGCTGGCTGAGGCGCTCGCGAGGCGGCTGGCTGAGGCGCTCGCGAGGCGGCTGGCTGAGGCGCTCGCGAGGCGGCTGGCTGAGGCGCTCGCGAGGCGGCTGGCTGAGGCGCTCGCGAGGCGGCTGGCTGAGGCGCTCGCGAGGCGGCTGGCTGAGGCGCTCGCGAGGCGGCTGGCTGAGGCGCTCGCGAGGCGGCTGGCTGAGGCGCTCGCGAGGCGGCTGGCTGAGGCGCTCGCGAGGCGGCTGGCTGAGGCGCTCGCGAGGCGGCTGGCTGAGGCGCTCGCGAGGCGGCTGGCTGAGGCGCTCGCGAGGCGGCTGGCTGAGGTCGTCCGCGCCGGAGTCGGTGCGCGTCAACAGGGTTGACATGGGATAGCTCAGCCTTACTTAGGTATGCCTATGCTAACGTTCCGATCCGTTCGGGCGGGGACCACCGGGGTCCGCCGCCGATCCGGATGGAGAACGCATGTCAACGCACACCACACCCCGACGACGCGCCGTCAGGTCCGCGCTCGCCGCCGGCGTCGTCGCCGCCCTCGCCCTCACCGGCTGCTCGACCCGCGCCGAGGCCGGATCGGAGACGAACGCGGGCGGGGACATCCTGTCGATCGTCGACCAGCGCGGCGAGACCATCACCCTCGACGGGCCGGCCGAGAAGGTCGCCTTCGCCGTCATGCCCGCCCCGTCGATCTTCGCCGCGGTCGACCGGAGCTACGACCGGATCGTCGGCATCAACTCCTCCACCCTCAAGGCCAACCAGGGCGGCATGTTCGCCACGATGTTCCCGGCGTCGGCCGAGTCACCGACCATCGCCGGCAACGACTTCATCCCCAACGTGGAGACGCTCCTCGAACTCGACCCGGACGTCGTGATCCAGTGGGGCGACAGCGGCGCCGAGGTGATCGACCCCATCGAGAACGCCGGGTTCCCGGTCGTCGGGCTCGAGTACGGCACCCAGGAGGATCTCGAGACCTGGATCACGCTGTTCGCCCAGGTCGCCGGGAAGCCCGAGCGGGGCGAGGAACTCGTCGCCTGGCAGCAGAACGAGATCGAGGAGATGCGCGCGAAGGTCGCCGCCCGCTCCGAGGAGCGGCCCCGGGCCATGATGCTCTCCCGCACCGGGGACGGCTACGGCACCACCACCGGCACCGGCTACGACGGCTTCCAGTTCGACCTCGTCGGCGCCGAGCTCGTGAGCCAGGACTTCGTCTCCGACTCCGGCCAGGTCAGCCCCGAGCAGATCCTCACCTGGGACCCCGAGGTGATCTTCCTGTCCGGCTTCGACGAGATGACCCCCGAGGACGTCTACGCGGATCCGCGCCTGGCCTCGGTCACCGCCGTCGCCGAGAAGCGCGTCTACAAGACCCCGCTCGGCGGGTACCGCTGGCAGGTGCCGAGCGCGGAGTCGCCGCTGATGTGGGCCTGGATGCACCACGTGCTCTACCCGGGCCAGGACACCGCCGAGTTCCGCGAGGACATCCGCGCCGGATTCGACGACCTCTTCGCCTACCAGATCTCCGAGGACGAGATCGACCGCGTCCTGCGCACCGACCTCAACGCGGGCTCGGCCGACTATGACCAGTTCGCTCGCTGACCCGGTCGCGCCGGGCACCGCGGAGCGACCCCGCTCCGCCGACGCGCCCCGTCGGCGGCGCCCGCTGGTGGCGCTCGGGCTGTTCGCGCTCCTGCTCGTCGTGGTGTCCGTCGCGGCCCTGGCCGTCGGTCGCTACACGGTGCCGCCCAACGAGGTCGTGCGCATCCTGCTCGGGCAGGTCCTGCCGCTGAGGGAGACGTGGTTCGCGCAGGAGTACACGGTCGTCATGGACGTCCGGCTCCCGCGCGTCCTGCTGGCGATCATCGTCGGCGCCGGCCTGGCTCTCACCGGCGCGGTCACCCAGGCGGTCTTCCGCAACCCGCTGGCCAGCGCCGACATCCTCGGGGTGTCGTCCGGCGCGTCGTTCGGCGGCGTGCTGGTCCTGCTCACCGGCATCGGCGGCGCCACCCTCGTGGGCGGGGCCTTCCTCGGCGGGGTGCTGGCCCTGGTGATCGTGCTCGGCATCGCCCGCGCGGTCCCCGGCGGCTCCCTGCTCATGATCATCCTCGGCGGCACCGTCGTGGGCGCCCTGTTCAACGCGATGGTCTCCTTCGTCACCTACACCGCCGACCCGTACAGCGAGCTGCCCTCGATCGTGTTCTGGCTCATGGGGTCGCTCGCCTCGGCGAACTACTCCAAGGTGCTCATCGCCCTGGTGCCCATCGCTCTGTCCGGCGCGGTCGTGCTCGCCCTGCGGTGGCGGCTCAACATCCTGTCCATGGGTGACGAGGACGCCGCCTCCCTGGGGATCGATCCCCGCCGGATGCGGCTGGTCCTGCTCACTTGCGTCGCCCTCATGACCGCCGGGGCCGTCGCCGTGGCCGGCGTCATCGGCTGGGTGGGGCTGGTGGTGCCGCACCTCGTCCGCATGGTCGTGGGCACCGACAACCGGGTGGTCCTGCCGGCGAGCTGCCTGCTCGGCGCCGGGTATCTCGTGCTCATCGACACCCTGTCCCGGACCGTGAGCACCGCCGAGCTCCCGCTCGGGATCCTCACCGCGGTGATCGGCGCCCCGTTCTTCGTGGTGCTGTTGCTGCGCAACCGCTCGGCCATCTGGGGGGCCCATGCTTGACGTCCACGCGATCTCGTTCCGCTACGGGCGCTCCCGGCCCTGGATCTTCCGCGACGTGACCCTGTCGGTGGAGCCGGGTGAGGTCCTGGCGATCCTCGGCCCCAACGCCCGCGGCAAGACCACCCTGCTCAAGTGCCTGGCGCAGGTCCACGAGCCCGTCGCGGGCACGGTGACCGCCCGGGGCGGCGTCGGCTACGTCCCCCAGACCCACCAGTCGGTGTTCTCCTTCGACGTGCTCGACGTGGTGCTCATGGGCCGGGCCCGCAGGGTCAAGCTGTACTCCAGTCCGACGGCCGGGGACCGCGAGGCCTCGATGGCAGCGCTCGAGCGCGTCGGCGTGGGCCACCTCGCGCACCGCGACTTCGGCGCCCTCTCCGGAGGCGAGCGGCAGATGGTACTCATCGCCCGGGCCCTGGTGTCCGGCTGCGAGACCCTGGTGCTCGACGAACCCGCCTCCGCGCTGGACCTGGCCAACCAGGCCCGCATCCTGGCGGTGCTGCGATCGCTGGCCGACGAGGGCATGGCCGTGGTGATGACCACCCACCACCCCGACCACGCGCTGCACATCGCCGAACGATCGATGCTCATGGTCGACGGGGAGACCCGTCACCTCGGCGACACGCGCGAGCTGCTCAGCGGCGAGCTCCTCACCGAGATGTACGGGGTGCAGATCGTCACCGCCGACGTCGCCACGCCGAGCGCGGTGCGCCGGCTCACCGTCCCCGACTTCGGGAGGGGAGTGGCATGACCGTTCTCAAGGCCGTGATGGCACCGCGCCCCTCGAACCGGGGAGAGGAGTACGACGACGACAACGGCGGCGGCCTCAGGGAGGTGGACGTCTACGACCTGTTCGACTCCTGCACCCCCGAGGTGACGGGCGTGTACCTGTCCGGGGACGTGGACCAGGAATTCCTCGCCGAACACCGCGGGGAGTTCGACGACCTCGTCCGAGCCGGGCTGCGCGTGGTGGTCAACGGCCACGTGCAGCGCCCGTTCCTCACCGGGCTGTCGCGATGGCGCCGAGCCGAGTACCGCGGGCCCGCCGATCTCGCGCTCACCCGCGTGACCGAGCACCCCGTGTGGGCCGGCGTCGATCCGGCCGGCCTGCTCTACAACACCCCACCCGGACGCTGGTCCGCGCAGGAGCGGGAGCAGGTGGGTGTGGCCGGGTTCTACGGGCGCGGTTACTACCTCGACCTGCCCCACGGTGCCACCGTCGTGCACACCCTGGGCCGGATCGCCGGCCCGATCGACCTGGTCTTCCCGCTGGGCTCCGGTGAGGTCCTGGTCCACGCGGGCAACGACCTCATGTCGTTCGCGTCCGAGGACCGGGGCACCGGGGCGCTCCGTGACAATCTCCTCGACTGGTTGGAGGGCAAGTGACCCCGCGACCCCCGCGCATGGCGATGCTGCACTGCGGCAGCCACGCCCAGCTGGCGACCCTGGCGGACCCGGCGCTGGAGCCCTACGGCATCCGGCCGGTCCACGCCCGTACCGGCTCGCCCACCGATCTCGATGATGCCGACGTGGTGGTGGTCGCCGACCGCATCCGGACCGACCTGCTCACCCCGTGGGCGCGAGCGATTCGTGCCCGCGCGGAGGCCGGGGCGACCGTGGTGATCCTGGGCGAGAACAGCGTCGACACCTGGTGGCCCGGCGTCCGAGAGCAGGTCAGGCCCACCATCTTCTGGTGGTGGCGGACCGGGGAGGACTCCCGGATCCGCCGGACGGCCACCGACCATCCCGCTGCCGCGTGGTTCGCCGACAAGGCGCTGGCCTGGCACTACCACGGGGTGCTCGACCCGCCCGAGGGCGCGGCGAGCCTGGTCGACCTGCACACCCCGGAGGGCGAGGTGGACGGCTCGCTGCTCTACATCGACGAGGCCTCGACGCCCGGGAGGGTGCTCGTCACCACGATGGACCCCGTCTATCACCACGGTTCCGGCTTCATGCCCGGCGCCACCCAACTGCTCTACTCGGCCCTGCGATGGGCCTCGGAAGGACACCGATGACCGGCACTCTGCGCGTCCACGAGGCGGGCGTCGCTCTCGACTTCACCATCGAGGACGCCAACCGTTACCACGGCCCCGGATTCCCCGGCGGGGTGGCGCACGGCTTCTGCGCGCTCCAACACGCCGTCGCGCTGCTCGGGCGGGACGGCGCGGAGCCCGTCGAACGCCGGGAGGTCACCGTCCGGACGGCCTTCCCCGGCCCCGGCGGGCGCGACGCCGTGGAGCTGGTGCTCCGGGCGGTCACCGACGACCGGTACGAGGTCGACTCCGCACTCGCGCTGCCCGAGCGCGGTCCGGTCCTGGCCCGCTACGTCTGGGAGTTCACCTACCGCGGCAGGGTCGTCCTGCTCCGCCTGCGTGACGAGGGCCTGGTCACCGAGGAGTTCATCTCGCTCGGCGCCAAGCCCGACCGCACCCCGGAGGAGGACGCACACCTGGAGGTGCTCAAGGCCGAGATGGCGCAGCGGCTGCTCGCACGTCCCGTGGGGCAGGTCTACGAACAGGTCGGCGCGGAGCGGCCGTGAGCAGGGCCGCCGGGAGGGCGTCGAGGGGGGCCGACGCCTCACCGGTGTCGGCTGCTGGGCCAGTCAGGCCTCGACGATACGACTCGACGACTACCCGGTCTGACCCTTCCCGGGCACCGCGACCATTTGGGTCCGTCGCTCGCCAGCAGGCTCGGTCGCGTAGGTCACGCGGACCAGCGGGTCCGACCCCCACGTGGCCGCGATGATGACGTACTCGGCGTGAGCGCTGTCCCAGACGGTGGGCAGCTCGTTGCTCGGACGCCAGACCAGCCTGCCGGGATCGAACTCGACGTCGTACGCCGTGCCCTGACCGCTATTGGCGACCACGTACCCGTCACCCCGGTTGTGCCTAATGGTGAACTCCGGCAGTCGGGGCATATTGAGCAGTGGCATGGGAGGGTCACTCTGCGACAGTCTGTTGGCCTCTCGCATCGTCTCAAGCTGGTCACGCTGGATCTCGGTCTGCGTCCGCATCACCGCAACCTGCTCGCCCGCGGAGTCAGCCGATCTCACCGCCGCGTTCGCCGACTTCCGCGCCGCCCACCAGCTCAGCCCGCTCATGCCGAACGCCAGACCCGCCACCAGCAGCTCCCAATCCATGCGTCGAGGCTACGACGAGCCTCCGACACGCAGAATCGTGCCGTGCTGCTAGCCGGCCATCCACCGCGCGGTTATAACGACAAGAAACTGCGGAATTCACCCCGACGAACTTATGCCTCTTAACCGCGTCCTACGGAGGCGCCCTGCCCCGTGCCCGGCAATTCCTCGACGGGGCGATGTCCGTCGTCGTCGTCGTCCTTGAGCGACGGGTGAGCTACCTCGAGGGCCGGCTCGGCGCGGCCGAGTAGCCAAATGCCAACGGTCTCGGTCGCGGGGGATTCGCGGTCGTCTCCCCGCGAATTCTTAACGGCGAGTGCCGTCAGAGCGGGAAAGTGCCTCTGATCAGAACGACACCAGCGCCCCCGAGAGGATTCGAACCCTTCGTGAACCGTTCCGGTTTACCTGCCGTGACCTGCCCGGATAGTTGATTGTGCTGGTCAGAGACGTTATCGCCTCTTGCGCATACGATAGCATGAGTGAACACAAGATCGGATAGGTCTTGCATGCGAGTTGCACGAGAGAGGCCGCGATGGGAAACAAGCGGGGCGCCAGACGGGGATTCGGAGCGATCCGCAAACTACCGTCAGGCCGGTACCAGGCTCACTACGTAGGGCCGGACGGTGCAAAGCATCTCGCCCCGGCCACGTTCCACGCCCACGACGACGCCGCCGCATGGTGCGCCCACGAGCGCCGCCTGATCGACCTCGACGTGTGGACTCCTCCGGCCGACAGGCTCAAGGCGCAAGAAGAGGTCCCGGCGGTAGTTCTCGCTGACTACGCCCGAACCTGGCTCGAGGAACGCAACCTGAAACCGTCGACCCGCACGGCGTACCGATCCAAGCTCGAGACACGCATCCTGCCCGAACTGGGAGACCTCGACCTGACCGCGATCACCCCGGCCGTTGTCCGCAAGTGGCACGCCGCCCTCGTGGCTACCCCGTCCGCGCCGAACGGTGGCCGGGACCGGAGTGGGGCCACCCGCAACGCGCACTGTTACGCGCTACTGCGGACCATCCTGGGAACCGCCGTCGACGATGGGCTCATCGAGGCCAATCCGTGCCGCATCCGCGGGGCGTCCCAGACCAAGCGTGTCCACGAGATTGAAGTGTTGCCCGCAGGAGAGCTGGACCGCCTCGCTGCCGCTATGCCCGACGAGATTCGTCTTGTGGTGCTGCTGGCCGCGTGGTGCGGTCTACGGCGTGGGGAAGTGCTCGCACTACGCCGCCGGGACGTGGCACCGGACGGCACCGAGGTTTACGTGCGCCGCGGTGTCACGTTCATACGATCCAAGCCGGTGTTCTCGACCCCGAAGACCGACGCCGGGGTGCGTGACGTGACGGTGCCGCCGCACATCGTGCCCGCCGTGCTGGACCATCTCGAGCGGCACGTCGGCAGGGGCCGTGACTCGCTGTTGTTCACTGGCAAGGCTGACGGGGTACTCGACGAGTGGACCCTGCGCCGCACGTTCAAGGCCGCTGCCGAGTCCATCGAACGGCCGGGGCTAAGGTTCCACGACCTACGGCACCAGGGCGCCGTGCTCGCTGCCCGCGCCGGTGCCACAACCAAGGAACTCATGTCGAGGTTGGGCCACACCACGCCGGCCATGAGCATGCGTTACCAGCACGCTGCGGCCGGCCGTGATGCCGAGATCGCGGCCCGAATGTCTCAGATGATGGGGGAGTAGTAGCGCACGGTTGCGCACTTAATCACATGGGTGTAACTTCAGTGGCACGGGTAGTAATGCCCGCGCATAACGTCGAACGCTAGTCGAGGGAGAATCGCCGGCCACCAGGCCGAGCCGCACGGCACGCGATGAAGGTCTCGACGAACGGCCAGACAGCCCCGTAAGACACGGGAACCCCGCATGGGACGCCGAGCACAGACACCGAACTAGGTGGCTGCCGCTTGGCGTTTTGCCGTTTCACGGGAGTTTCTGTGTCTCAGTCACCAGAACGCCGGTACGTGTCGATCAACGACGCTGCCGAGTACGTCGACGCCCACCACCAGACCATCCGCCGATGGATCGCCGAGGGTCGGATCACCGGGTACCGCCTGGGGCCGCGCATGATCCGCGTCGACCTCGACGAGCTCGACGCCATGATGCGCCCCCTCGCCGCTGTGAAGCGGGGTGCGTGAGCGTGAGCGCAAAAGAGAACGCCCCCGCTGTGAACGAGGGCGCCCCAAACCATCCGACTGCTGACGATTCTACCCCGCGCCACGACAGTGTGCTCACCGCCGCAGCCGGGTACGCCGTCCTCGTCGAAACCGGTGAGGGCCGATACCGGCGCCGCCTGTTCCTGACCCTCGCATCGGCTGAACGGGCCGTCACACGAGCCCGCGAGCGGGGCAAGTACGCGTACCTTGTCCTGGTCACTCTCACCCCGCAGGCGGTGATCCAGTGACCATGCTCGAGCACGCCCTCGCCTACGCCGCCCAGGGGCTCGAGGTGTTCCCCCTCGTCCCTCGCACGAAGCGGCCGGCAACTGCCCACGGCAAAGACGACGCGACCACCGACCCGGCCACGATCCGCGCATGGTGGACCGCAACCCCCGACGCGAACATCGCCGCCCGACCCCCGGCCGGTGTCGTGGTCCTCGACGTCGACCCCCGGCACGGTGGCACGCTCGACGCGCTGGGAGACCTCCCGCCCACCTATCGGACCAAGACCGGCGGGGGCGGCTGGCATGTGTGGGCATGGTTACCCGAGGGGATCGAGGACCGGGTCCGCGGAAAACTCGACGGCGCCGAGGGGATCGACGTCAAGACCTCGAGCGGGTACCTCGTCATGCCGCCGAGTGTTCACCCTGACGGGGGCCGGTACGTCCTCGAGGATGACACCGAACCGGCAGACCTACCCGCCCACCTACTCGACCGGGTCGTGCGCCGCCCGGTGGTCCGCGAGAGGCCCGCAGTAGCCCCCAGGATCAACGGTGACGAGCGCGGGGGCCGATACTGGGCTGCCGCCCTCGCCGCCGAACTGGACGCCGTAGCGGGCGCCCCAGAAGGGTCGCGTAACGACACCCTCAACCGGGCCGCCTACAACCTGGGAACCCTCGTCGTCGCAGCCGGTGCCGACGCCAACGACGTCGCCGACCAGCTCGCCGCCGCAGCGCGGGGAATCGGACTGGACGACCACGAGGCAGCGGCCACGATCCGATCCGGTCTGACCGCCGGCATGGACCAGCCCCGCGACATACCGGACCCGTCCGGTTCGTCCGGTTCGACCGGTCTGTCCGGTTCGTCCGGTAGGGGTACCGCCCCCGATATGTCCGGTTCGACCGGTTCGACCGGTTCGTCCGGTTCGATAGAGGGGGTCACTGTCGACCGGACGGAACCGATTCTCGACGAGGTCCGCGACTGGCTCGCCCGATACGTTCGCACGACCTCACCCGGTGACCTCGACATCCTCGCGTTGTGGGCCGTGCACACGCACTTCATGGGGCAGCTCTACACAACCCCGCGGCTGTTGCTCGACTCGCCAATGCCCGAGGCCGGCAAGACCACCGTCGTCGAACACTTCGCCCGGTTGTGTTTCTCCCCCTCGCAGGCTTCCGCCCTGTCGTCGGCGGCACTACTGGCCCGCATGGTTCGCAGCGAACCCCGGACCCTGCTGATCGACGAGGCCGACCGCAACCTCGACCCGAAACGGGACGGCGTCGGTGACCTGCTCAGCGTCATCAACACCGGATACAAGCGGGGCGGAACCCGCCCGGTCCTCGTCCCGGTCAAGGACGGCTGGGAAGTGCAGGAAATGTCGACATACTCGCCGGTCCTCATGGCCGGCATATCACCGAACCTGCCCGACGACACCCGATCCCGGTGCATCCGCGTGGTCCTCATGCGCGACCACGACGACACCGTCGAGGAATCCGACTGGGAAGCAATCGAGGACGACGCCGACCAGCTCGCCGCACGCATCGCAGCGTGGGCCGAGGTCGTCGCCGACGAGGTCGCCGTCAACAGGCCACCACTACCCGAGGGGATCAAGGGCCGGGCCCGCGAACGCTGGTCACCGCTCAAGCGCATCGCCACCGTCGCCGGGGGCCGTTGGCCTGCCACCGTCGACGAGCTCGCCACAACCGAGGCCGAGGAACTCAAGACTGAACGGGAGGAAGGTCACGTGCAGAAGCGGCCGGCGCTGGCACTCATCGACCACATCGCCGAGGTGTGGAAACCGTGGGAATCGTTCGTGGGATCGGAGGACCTCGTCCGACGACTCATCATCGCTCACCCCGAAGTGTGGGGCGCTGAAAGCTCATACGGGCGGGCGCTGACCGTGCAACGCATGGGGCGGATGCTCTCGAGCGCGTACAAGGTGCACACCACGCGGCAGCCAACCGACGACCGCACCCGCGGATACACCGCCAGATCCCTCGACGCGGCAACGTCCGGTTTGGGTTTACCCCCCCTGGGTGAACCGGACGAACCGGTCGAAGCGGCCGAACCGGACGGGATGACGGCGTGAACCCACTGACCGAACTACTGGCCGGCCGGGACCGCTGGACCGGCGCCGCCTGCCTGGGCCGGTGGCAACTGTTCGACCCCCGCCGGGACGACGAGGCCGCCGAGGACTACAGCGTCCGCGTCACCCTCGCACAAGGAATCTGCGGAACCTGCCCGATCCTCACCAAGTGCCGCGACTACGCCGGCAACGCCCGCCCCAACCAACGCGCCGGAATCTGGGCCGGGGTCCCCTACGACCACCGCGGCCGACCGGTCCGCACCCACCAGAAGGGAACCGCCCAGTGAACGACTACAAGCTCAGGCTCATCGCCACGTACCGGGCACCGGTCCGCAACGGCGACACCTGGCCCACACACAAGGCCCGCGACCGACGCCGCCGCCGACGCAAGGGGAAGAAATGATGACCAGCCACATCACCCGCGTGAGGATCGCCCCCCGGTTCGCCGACCTCAACGTCGAACCCACCAGCAAGGGCGCCCGCCTGTCCATCGGCAACGTGCATGTCCACCTGTCACCGAGGGACGCCCGCCGACTCGCCGACGCCCTCGTCGACACCGTCGAGAAGGGAACCGAATGACCGACGAGCACGACATCAACGACCTACGCCGGCTCATCGCCGACCGGGCCGACCGCCGAACCCGACCACCGGCCACCGACCGCGTCGACCTCGCAACCGGCTGGGAACTCGCCCAGCACACCGAGGTCACCGTCACCGAACTCGACGCCCACGGCGTCACCACCACCACCGAAACCCTCGCCGTTAGCCCGCTGCTACTCGGCATCGAACCCCCAGAAGGGAACCACCATGAGTGAGACCACCGACCCCACCCTCGACGCCCCCGACACTGTCCTCGAGGACCAGGCCCCCGACGTCGACCAGCACGACGACGAGCCCGACAACCCCAACCACGAGGCCGCCAAGTACCGGCACCGCGCCAAGGAAGCCGAGGCGGCACGCGACCAAGCGACCGCCCGCGCCGACGAGCTCGCCGCCCACGTCACCGACCTACGGCGGGCACTCGTCGAAACCGAGGTCGCACGGTTCGGCATCAAGTCGGATGCGTTCTGGGCCGCGGAACCTGACCTCGACACCCTCGTCGACGACACCGGCCGGCTCGACCTCGACGCCGTCACCGAGGCGGTCCGCGCCACCCGCGACCGGTTCGGCATCAAACCGCAGGGATACAGGCGGGGCGGGCGAGCATCCGGCGCCACCGCAACCGGGGACACCGTCACCGCCTCATGGTCCGACGTGATCCGACCCGGCAGAGGGTAGAATCAACGGTGACGGCCCACCACCCGGCGGGCAGCGCGGGCCGTCACCGCAGCCCCAGGAGGGCAACCAAGGGACCGGCAGGACCGGACCAGGGACACCCATTCACGCACTCCTGAGAGGCAAGCCTCATGGCTCTTTACACCACCACTTCCGACGTCGGCGGCATCCTGCCCGAGCAGTACGGGCCGCTCATCGTCGAACCCGTCACCCGCGCCGCGCTCGCGTTCAACCCCACCGTCGCCGCCACCGTCCGCACCGCCGGAACCAACTTCCACGTCCCGGTCGTCACCGAGGACGCCGGCGCCGCATGGGTCGCCGAGGGCGCCGAGATCACCCCGGACGATCCGACCATCGACGAGATCATCGTCACCCCGGCCAAGGTCGCCGGCCTGACCATCCTGTCGCGAGAGCTGGCCGAGGACTCGAGCCCCGCCGCCGCCCAGATCGTTGGCGAGGGACTGGCCCGCAGCATGGCCCGACAGGTCGACGCCGCGTTCTTCGGTGACCTCGCCAGCCCCGCCCCGGCCGGACTCGGCAGCCTGACCGCAACCGCAACCGCGACCGGCGAACTCTCGAGCGTGGACGTGTTCGCCGATGCTCTCGCCGAGGCCGAGGCCGCAGGCGCAACCGTCACCGCGTTCGTCATGCATCCCGACGACGCGCTCGCACTCGCCAAGGTGAAGGTCGGGACCGGCTCGGCGCAGCCGCTGCTGGGCACCGACGCCACCGCCGGCACCTCGAGGCAGGTCCTGGGCATCCCCGTCCACGTGTCCTCGAGCCTGACCGCGGGAACCGCCTGGGCCGTCGACTCAAGCCGCGTCCTCACCGTCCTGCGCGACGACGTCCGCCTCGAGACCGATTCGAGCCGCTACTTCGACTCCGACCGGGTCGCCGTCCGCGCCACCATGCGCGTCGGATTCGCGTTCCCCTCGCAGGGCGCCCTCGTGAAGATGACGCTCACCACCCCGGCCGAGTAACCACGGCCACGACGCCCCCGGCCACAACGGTCGGGGGCGTCACCAGCCGCACAGGGGGTGGGGGGTGACCCCTCGACGCCACACGGAAGCCCCCACGGCATTGCTTCCAATACCCCCGTCCCCCCGAAACACGGTCTTGCTGATCGTTTCCGCTGGTGGGGCGCTGCTTGTAGTTCGCCGCTATTCGACGTGAGGATGTCCGATGGATCGCAAGTGTGACGAGTGTTCGGCGGGGTTTGTGGCCCGGTCGCCGCGGCAGCGGTTCTGTTCGGATCGGTGTCGGTATCGGTCGAAGGACCGCCGGCGGATGCTCGCGTGTTCGGTGTGTGGCGAGCCGATGCACAGGGGACCGACGGTTCGCAGGGACGGACGGCACCGACACAACCGGTGCGCAGAGGCCGTCCCGGGCGCAGTCGCTGAAGGTACTTAGCCCCTCCACGCCTCCAAGAGTGCAGAGTGAAAATCTGACACTTGGTCGGCCTTGGCTGTGCCTGACGGTTGCTGCGGGATACGAATCGAATCGACGCCAGTCTCAACGATCATTGTCCCGGTGACCTGGTGTCCACTGCCCCACTGGTCCAGTCTGGTCTGAGCAACGTCGAACTGGATGTCGCCTACCGCCGATAGTCGCACCATCGTGACTGAAATGTCGGGGGTGACATCATCTTGCGTGTCGTTGGCCCACCCCTCAACCGCCGCGGACGCCTCGACGAGTCCGACGACATCACCCTCAAGCCAGTAGAGCCGCCAGTTGGTCGACCCATCCTTAGTCTCCGCTTCTGCGAGCACAGCATCGGGGGACTCGTGCAAGAACGTGAGGAGTGTCGCGCTTACCTTATACGGCGCTTGACCGACTCGAGGGGCAAAGAGTTTCGCAGGGACATCTCGATTCGCATCTGTGCTTTTGTTCATGCCGTCAAGTTACTGTTTTTACGGTGGCAGGTGAGTGTTTCGCCGGAGACGATGCAACGCTGACGAGGTGGTTCACCGCTACGGCCAAATGAATCCCCTACGGGGATCGGTCGCTAGTTGCCCCTTCCCCAGAGTTTGCCCGGTCACCATGTCGGCATAGACCATCTGCCCACGACGAGTAGCCCGCCCCGTACGGGTGCGAGCTTTGTCGTGACCCCCTGGCATGTCCGGCCGGACACCATGCAGGGAGCGCCCACGCCGGTTCGTGGGTGTGCACACCGGAGACAGTTGGTTAGGGGCGGAACTGTCCAGAGAACGCCCTAGATCGCATGCTGAGCGATCACCGCGCCAGTCGTGGACCTGAGGGCCACGACTGGACGGAGACGGCTCAGTGAGCGTTCTGGGCCGTCTTGACGGCGTCGATGATTGCCAGGGCGAACCGTTCGGCCTCGTCGGGAGTGAGGTCGCACTCTGGATCGAATACGCGAACCACGGTGGGGCCGGCCTCGAGGCCGTCGAGGGAGAGGCGGTCCTCAGCGAAGATGCCGACCTCCCACGAGACGCCCTTGGGTGCGAAGTACCGGGACCAGGTGACGATTTCCGCGCCGGTGGCGGTTTCGGTCATGGGTTCCTCGGGCTGGTCGTCGAGGCACCAGTGGGGACGCTGGCCGGGGGTGCGTGTCACGGTGCTCATCGCAGTGACTCCCAGTGAGCCTTGAGCGCCACGGCGTAGGCGGCGCGGGCCGCGGTGAGCGCGTCGGCAATCTCGACGGCTTGGTCGGGGCTCATGTCGAGCTCGCCGTGAACCGAGAGGATCGGCGGGGATGCCTCGCCGTTGTCGACCAGGCTGACGACCTCGACGGTGATCTTCTGCCGGTCGTTGCCCGGTCCGCCGGCGATGATGCGCCGGAAGTGAGTGATGTCGTCGCCTGTGAGCGGTGGCGGTGTGGGATGCTGGCTGTTGGCCATGACGGTTACCTCGTCTTGGTCGCTGGCCCCGAGCGTTCCCGCGCTACGGGGCCATTTCTATTGACCAACACAAGGCAACTTGTACGCCAGTTGCACGACCTGCGAATCGCACGGCATAAATGCCGCTTGACCTGCGTAAACCTTGTGCCCCCGAGAGGATTCGAACCCCTGACCAGCCGGGTAGAAACCGGATGCTCTATCCACTGAGCTACGGAGGCAGACGACGCGCGTCGGGCGTCGCCGGGAGAATGGTAACCGATCCCGGGGGGTGGGCCGGACAGTGGCGAATCGGCCCGGGGGCGCCCGGGTTCCTACGATGGTGGTCATGACGTCGTCGAAGACCGTTCCCGCCTCGGGCGGGCGGCTCGGAACCCGCAGCATCGTCCTCCTGGTCCTGCTCCTGGCGGTGGTGGCGGCCGGTGTGGTCATCCCGCTGTCCGCCCTCTCGCGGGACGTGGCCCTGGAGCTGGTGGGCGTTCCGGACCCGGGTGTGCTCACCACGGCCGGGCTGCCGGCGCTGCGGTCTATCGCAGAGCTCCTCGCGTCGGTGGCGGTGGGTGCCGCGTTGTTCGCGGCGTTCTTCACTCCGCCGCAGAAGGACAGGACGCTCGATGTGGACGGCTACCGCATGCAGCAGGTCTCGTCCTGGGCCAACATCGCGTGGGCGGTCGCGGCGGCGCTGCTCATCCCGCTCACCCTCTCCGACGTCTCCGGGCGCACGTTCTGGCAGTCGCTGCCGCCGGACCAGTGGCTGGTGGCCGTCACCCAGATCGACGTGGCGTCCTCGTGGCGCTGGGCCGCGATCATCGCGCTGGTCGCCGGCATCGGCCAGCGGCTCACGCTGAGCTGGCGATGGTCGGTCATCTGGCTCGGCGTCAGCGCGCTGTCGTTGCTGCCGGTGGCGGCGACGGGCCACGCGTCGGGCAGCACCGCGCACGACATCGCCACCAACTCGCTGATCATCCACCTGTTCGGCGCCGCGTTCTACATCGGCGGCCTCATCGCGGTGATCGCCCACACGTGGGTCGGCGGCACCCGGGTCGCCCTGGCGTTGCGTCGGTACTCGGTGGTGGCGACGGTGGCGATCGTGGCGCTGGGCATCTCCGGCGTCATCAACGCGCTGGTCCGCCTGCACCCGGCCGACATGCTCACCTCCACGTACGGACTGCTGGTGGTGTGCAAGGCCCTGGTGCTCTGCCTGTTGGCCCTGTTCGGGCTGGCGATGCGGCGTCGCGTCATCGCGAGGATCGAGTCGGCGGGCGCCAACGCCCCCGTCGACCGCACGACGATGCTGCGGATCATCGTCACCGAGGCCGTGGTCATGGCCGGCACGATCGGCCTGTCCGTCTCGCTGGGCCGCACCCCGCCGCCGGCGCCGCTGTACGTGCCCACCCGCCAGGAGGCCCTGCTTGGCTTCGAACTGCCCGGCCCGTTCGGCTTCGCCACCGTGTTCGGCACGTGGCGGTTCGACCTGGTCCTGGGCCTGGCCTCGGTGATCCTGCTCGGCCTGTACCTGTGGGGCCTGATCCACCTGCGTCGCCGGGGAGACTCGTGGCCGCCGAGCCGCACGGCGTTCTGGGTGGCGGGATGCGTGACCCTCTTCCTCACGACCAGTTCGGGCATGGGGATGTTCATGATGGCCGACTTCGCCAGCCACATGGTGGGCCACATGCTCATCTCGATGCTGGTCCCGGTGTTGCTCGCCCTGGGCGGCCCCTTCACGCTCGCGCTGCGGGCGCTGCCGACGGCCGGCCGCGGCAACCCGCCGGGCCCCCGCGAGTGGCTGGTGGAGTTCATCAACAGCCCCATCTCGCGGTTCCTCACCCACCCGATCGTGGCGTCGGTCCAGTTCGTGGCAGGTTTCTACCTCGTCTACTTCGGCGGGTTCTACGAGACGCTGGCCTCCGAGCATCTGGGCCACATGTTCATGAACGTCCACTTCCTCATCAGCGGCTACCTGTTCTACTGGGTGATCATCGGCGTCGACGCGGCCCCGCGGCACTTCTCGCCCATGTACAAGCTGATGGTGCTGCTGAGCTCCCTGCCGTTCCACGCGTTCTTCGGCATCCTGCTCATGAACTACCCGACGGTGCTGGCGGAGCGGTGGTACTCGGGCATCGGGCTGCCGTGGATCCCGGACCTGCTGCAGAGCCAGCGGGTCGGCGGCGGCGTCGCCTGGGCGATGGGGGAGATCCCGCTGGTGATCGTCATGCTGGCCCTGGCCTGGCAGTGGTACCAGAGCGACATGCGCGAGGCGCGGCGCGGGGAGCGACAGGCCGATCGCGACGACGACGCCGAGCTCAGGGCCTACAACGAGATGCTCTCGGAGATGGCCCGCGCCGACCGCCGGCGCTGAGAACCGAACTCCCCGTCGTCGTCGACCCCCACCGGTCACCGTTGTCCACAGGCCGTTCCCCCTCCACAGGGGGACCACCGCGGGCGGTGGGATCGGGGGGCGACGACGACGAGGTGGGGCACCCTCGGGTCACGAGGCCGACGCACGGTCGGCCGAACGTGACAGGAGCGAGCCCATGAACGAGACCCAGACGACCGTCCGCGGCACCGTGATCACCGACCCCACCTCCCGGCGGGTGGGTGACGACCAGGTGTTCACGTTCCGGGTGGCCAGCAACAGCCGCTACCTCGACCGCCAGTCCGGGGAGTGGAAGACCGGCGGCACCCTCTACTTCTCCGCCAACTGCTGGGGCAGACTCGGCCAACGCGCGTCCGGGGTCCTGTGCAAGGGCGACGGAGTGATCCTGCACGGTCGCCTGCTCACCAACGAGTACGAACGCGAGGGCCGGGTCATGCGTGACCTGGAGATGCGCGTCAGCGCGCTGGGTCCGGACCTGTCGCGCATGGACGTCACGGTGCGGCGCGCGAAGACCGACGAGAACGCCATGGAGATCGGATCGCAGGACCTGGACCACCCGGACGGGGAGGCCGCCGAGGACGGCGAGCTCGCGGGGGTGGCCGCGCCCTGATGCCGCGGCGTGTGGGGTGGGCGTCCGCCGCGGACGCCCGGGTCGCGGGCGGACACGTAACATGGGGGTCGTGCCCGCGGCCCACCCGCGGTGATGAGACCTATTTGTGCTGGTGAGAGGGTAGAATGGCCGAGTTCATTTACACGATGAAGAAGGTTCGGAAGGCGCACGGGGACAAGGTGATCCTCGACGACGTCACGATGGCCTTCTACCCCGGTGCGAAGATCGGCGTGGTCGGCCCCAACGGCGCCGGTAAGTCCTCGATCCTCAAGATCATGGCCGGGCTCGACCAGCCCTCCAACGGCGAGGCCTTCCTCGACCCGGAGGCCACCGTCGGCATCCTCCTGCAGGAGCCGGAGCTCGACCCCGCCAAGACCGTCAAGGAGAACGTCGAGGACGGCCTCGGCGAGACCATGGTCAAGCTGCGGCGGTACAACGAGGTCGCCGAGGAGATGGCGACCAACTACACCGATGAGCTCATGGAGGAGATGGGCGTCCTCCAGGAGTACCTCGACGCCGTCGACGCGTGGGAGGTCGACTCGCAGATCGAGCAGGCCATGGACGCCCTGCGCTGCCCGCCGGGTGATGCTCCGGTCACCAACCTGTCCGGTGGCGAGATCCGTCGCGTCGCGCTGTGCAAGCTGCTGCTGAGCAAGCCCGACCTGCTGCTGCTCGACGAGCCCACCAACCACCTCGACGCGGAGAGCGTGCTGTGGCTCGAGCAGCACCTGGCGACCTACCCGGGCGCCGTCATGGCCGTCACACACGACCGCTACTTCCTCGACCACGTCGCGCAGTGGATCTGTGAGGTCGACCGCGGCAAGCTGCACCCCTACGAGGGCAACTACTCCACGTACCTGGAGAAGAAGGCCGAGCGCCTCGAGGTGCAGGGCAAGAAGGACCAGAAGCTGCAGAAGCGCCTCAAGGCCGAGCTCGAGTGGGTGCGCTCCGGCGCCAAGGCCCGCCAGTCCAAGTCCAAGGCCCGTCTGGCCAAGTACGAGGAGATGGCGGCCGAGGCCGAGAAGCACCGCAAGCTCGACTTCGAGGAGATCCAGATCCCCACCCCGCCGCGCCTCGGCAACGTGGTGGTGGAGGTCAACGACCTCCAGAAGGGCTTCGACGACCGGATCCTCATCAAGGACCTCAGCTTCACGCTGCCCCGTAACGGCATCGTCGGCGTGATCGGGCCCAACGGCGTCGGTAAGACGACCCTGTTCAAGACCATCGTCGGACTGGAGGAGCCGGACGCCGGGACCGTCCGCATCGGCGACACCGTCAAGCTCAGCTACGTCGACCAGAACCGCGCCAACATCGACCCCGAGAAGTCGGTGTGGGAGGTGGTCTCCGACGGGCTGGACTTCATCGAGGTCGGCCAGAACGAGATGCCCTCGCGCGCCTACCTGAGCGCGTTCGGGTTCAAGGGACCCGATCAGCAGAAGAAGGCCGGCGTGCTCTCCGGTGGCGAGCGCAACCGCCTCAACCTGGCACTGACCCTCAAGGTCGGCGGCAACCTGATCCTCCTCGACGAGCCCACCAACGACCTCGACACCGAGACCCTCGGCAGCCTGGAGAACGCCCTCGAGGAGTTCCCCGGGTGTGCTGTGGTCATCTCGCACGACCGGTGGTTCCTCGACCGGACCTGTACCCACATCCTCGCGTGGGAGGGCAACGTCGCCGAGGGCCAGTGGTACTGGTACGAGGGCAACTTCGAGGGCTACGAGCGGAACAAGGTCGAGCGCCTCGGCCCCGACGCCGCCCGCCCCAGCCGGGTCACCCACCGCAAGCTGACCCGGGGCTGACACGGATGGCGACACCGACCACCCAGGACACGGACACCGCCGCGGCACAGGACGCGAGCGGTGCGCCGGGCGTCGTGCACCGGGTACACATCCCGCTGCGCATCACCGACTTCGTGGGCAGCCACGTCAACAACGTGAAGTTCCAGGAGTTCGCCCAGGACGCCCGCATCCTCTTCTTCCGCGAGGAGTTCGGCGTCCCCGGGTCCCGGGTGCCGGTGGCGCTCGCACGCTGGATGGAGATCGACTTCCGCCGCTCCATCCCCATGGGCGTGCCCGCGGTGTGGGTCGACGTGCAGACTCTGCGCGTCGGCCGCACCTCGTACACCATGCGGACCTCGATCGGCTCGGACTCCACGGGTGCCGAGCCGTGCGCGGTCATCGACACCGTCATGGTGGTGACGGCGGCGGACGAGACCACCACACTGGAGATCACCCCCGAGGAGCGGGCCGCGCTGCTCGGACACCGGGAGGAGGCGGGATGACGCGACAGGACATGGCGGACGCCGGGACGTTCCGCTGCACCCTGCAGGTGCGGTGGGCGGATTTCGACCAGTTCGGGCACGTCAACAACATCAAGTACATCGAGTACGCCCAGGAGGCGCGGATCCTGTTCATCCGCAGTCGGCTGGGGCAGTTCGGCCTCGGAAACCTCCCGCAGGTCGTGCGTCGGACCGAGATCGACCATCTGCGCCCGGTGTTGCGTGACTCCACCTCGGTGGACGTGGAGATCGAGGTCGAGCACGTCGGCACCACCTCGTACCAGATCCGCCAGACCATCTACGACGCCGCGGGCGAGATCTGTTGCACCCTGCGGGTGGTCATGGTCGCCTACGACACCTCCACCTCGTCGTCCGTGGAGATCCCCTCCGGTGTTCGCCACGTGCTGGAGGCCGCCCGGCAGCCGGCCGCGATCACCGATCAGGGGTCGGCCGGGTGACCGATCAGCTCGTCTATGACGCCGGTGGACCCCTGGGCGCCTCGGGGGAGCCGGGTCGGCGGGTCTTCACCACGGCGATGCCCGTCCGGTGGTCGGACCAGGATCTGTACCACCACGTCAACCACGCGCGGATGATCACCCTCATCGAGGAGGCGCGCATCCCGTGGCTCTTCGCCGAGGGCCTGCCCACCGCCACGCTCACCGCCGGCGCGGTGATGACGGATCTGAACGTGCGGTACCGCGGTCAAATCCGGCACGCCGACGGGCCGATCCGGGTGCGGATGTGGTGCGAGAAGGTCGGCGGGGCCATGTTCGTGGCCCGTCACGAGGTCCGCGCCCGCACCACCCCGGACACCGCCCCGCCGGCGGTGGACTGCACCGCCACGATCGCCGCCTTCGACCTGACCACCCAGCGGCCCCGCCGGTTCACCCGCGAGGAGCGCGGCTACCTGCTGGAGTTCCGGCACGAGGACCGGACGTGACGGCCCCCGTCCCCGCCGACGGGATGATCCGCGTCCCGGATCCCGCCGACCGCGATGATCTCCGCGTCCTGCTGCGGCGACTGCTGCGGCTCGACGAGGCGGCCGTCGTCCGCCTGACCTCGAGCGGTGACCGGATGCGGGTGTGGGGCCGCACCCCCTTCGGCGCGCTCGTCGTGCGTGCCCTCGGCGGCACGTGCCCCGGCGGCGACGTCGTCTGCGGCGCCGACCACCTGCTCACCGAACTCGACGTGCTGCCGTCGGGTGATCTCGAGGGGCGGATCGACCCGGGTATGCCGCTGCTCTCCGCGTGGCAGGGCCTGCTGCCGCCCACCGACGGGTTCACCCGCGTCGAGGACGTGCCCGCGCAGGTCTTCCTCGACCTCACCGAGTCGGGGCGCGAGGCGGCACGCGAGAACGCCGGCCCGGCCGGGCTCCCGCCGTCGCTGCTGGACCAGGCGGCGCTCACCGTCCGCGCGGACACCGACCATCCCCTCGGCGTGGACATGCGCACGGTGTTCTCGATGGTGATGTGCGGCTTCGTGCCGGAGAAGGCGGGCCGCGCACCGGAGGGGGAGCCGGTGCGGGTGAGCGAGCGCGGGGCCTGGCTCCGTCTCGACGCCCGCTTCGGCACGGCGTTCCGCCGGACCGACGCCCTCAGCCTCGAACCACTGCGGTGAGCGCCGCGGGCTTCGAGGTGTCCTGGCCGGGACGTGGCCGCGGGCCGGCCCCCGGGGAGCAGGGGCCCGCGCCCCGGATCGAGGCGGTATTCCCCGGTGAGCACGCGGGAGCGGTGCTCGTCGGCGACGGTGCGCGGATCCCCGAGGCCGCCGGCGCCCTGGCCGGGCACGGACTCGCCCCGGCCGGCGCCGCGCAGCTGGTCTACCTCGACCCGCCGTACAACCGCGGTGGCCGCTTCGACTCGTACCACGACAACATGCCGCGCTTCGAGTGGCTGGACTACATCGAAGCCCGCCTCGTGGTGGCGCGCACGCTGCTCGCCGACACCGGGACCGTGTGGGTCCATCTCGACGACGCCGAGGCGCACCGCGTCCGCTGCCTGCTCGACGACGTGTTCGGCACCGACGCGTTCATCGCCGACCTCACGGTGGAGAGCAATCCCAAGGGCCGCCAGCTGGACCGGTTCTTCGCCGGCTCCCACGACCGCCTCATGGTGTACGCCCGCGACCCCGAGCGCGTGCGGCTGGCCGGCGGCGTCGCCTCCGCCGTCGATCCCGCCGACTTCCCGCTCACCGGTGACGACGGCGTGCGCTTCCGGCTCCTGCCCCTGCGCAACACCAACAAGCGGTTCAACCCCCGCACCACACCCACCATGACGTATCCGCTCTACGGCGACCCGGAGACCGGGGTCGTGGCGGTGGAGCCCGGCCCGGGGCTGGTCGAGATCCTGCCGGTGTTCGGCGACCTCACGCCGGCGGTGTGGCGGTGGTCGCGTGACCGGGCGCGGGAGCGGATCGACGAGCTGGTGTGTCGCACCGTCAGGGGACGCAGCGGCCCGCGCGTCGATGTCTACCAGCGGGACCGGTTCGAGCTGGGCCGGATCAAGAAGCTCAAGACCATCTGGCTGGCCCAGGAGGTCGGCTCGACCGACACCGCGCGTGCCGAACTGCGGGCGGCCGGGGTCGACGGGTTCCGCACGCCCAAACCGGAGGCGTTGCTCCGGCGGATCGTGGAGCTGGCCACCGAGCCGGGCGAACTGGTGGTGGACCTGTTCGCGGGTTCGGGGACCACGGCGGTGGCGGCCCGCGACCTGGGACGCCGCTGGGTGGTGGTCGAGCGCAACCCGGACACCGTCCGCGACGTCCTCGTCCCCAGGCTGCGGGCCGACTAGCGGAGCATGACGCTGCCGCCGTCGACCATCATCGTCTGCCCGGTCATGTAGGACGCGTCGTCGCTGGCCAGGAACACCGCGACGCGGCCGATGTCGGACTCGGGGTCGCCGAACCGCCGCATCGGGGTGCCCGCGAGCAGCCGCTTCTCGATGCCCGGGTTGGCCTCGATGTAGGCCTCCACGCCCTCGGTGAGCGCGAGCGGGGAGATGACGTTGACGTTGATCCCGTCGCGGGCCCATTCGTTGGCCGCGACCCGGCTGATGGCGCGGATCGCCTCCTTCGCGGCGGCGTACGACGCCTGGGTCGGGCTGCCGCTGATACCGGCGCCGGAGGCGAAGTTGATGACCGAGCCGTCCCGCTCCGCGAGGTGCGGGTGCGCGGCCTTCATGAGCCAGAAGGTGGGGTAGAACCCGGTGGAGAAGGACAGGTCCATCATCTCGCCGGTGGTCTCCAGCAGCGGGGCCTGGCGCGAGGCGTGGGCGTTGTTGACCAGGACGTCGAGTCGCCCGAACGCGTCGACGGCCGCGGCGACGATCGTCTCGGCGTTGGCCTCCACGGAGATGTCGGCGCCGAGGTAACGCACGGCGTCACCGAGTTCGTCGACCAGCGCCCGTCCGGCCTCGTCGTTGATGTCCACCACCAGGACGTTCGCACCCTCGGCGACGAACGCCCGCGTGATGCCTCGGCCGATGCCGCCGGCCCCTCCGGTCACGATCGCGGTCTTACCGGAAAGTCGCATGTCCCGAGTTCCTCCTCGTCAGCGCTGGAGCCACACGGCGGTGTCCGGCGGCAGTGTCCTCCCGTCGAGTGGCCCCGACGCGAGCACCACGTCGCCGTCGGGAAGCGACACCGGGCGACGCGATGTGTTGATCATGCACAGCACCGGGCCGTCCTCGCGCCAAAACGATAGACACCCGTCAAGTTGTTCTCCCCACACGATCCCCGGGGACCGCGTCGACGGCCACGAGTGCCGGATACGTACCGCCTCCCGGTACAGCGCGAGGGTGGAGTCCGGGTCCGTCTCCTGCGCCGCGACGGTGAGCGTCTCCCACCCGGCGGGCATCGGCAGCCAGGTGTGCGCGGTGTCCGAGAAGCCGTACGGCGGCCGGTCGCCGTCCCACGGGATCGGGACGCGGCAGTGGTCGCGGCCGGTCTCGGCGTGACCGGTGCGTTCCCAGGTGGGGTCCGTGAGCCGGTCGTGCGGGATGGAGAAATCGCTCGGCAGGCCGAGTTCGGCGCCGTTGTAGACGAACGTGATGCCCGGCAGGGCGAGCTCGACGAGGAGCATCGCCCGCGCGCGGGCGGTGCCGTGGGCGCCGTTGCCGTAGCGGGTCACCTCGCGCACGACGTCGTGGTTGGACAGCGCCCAGGTGGGTGCGGCGCCCGAGACCCGCGCGGCCTCGAGGGTCGAGTCGACCGCCTCGCGGATCGACGCGGCGTCGAACGGGGCGCCGGTGAGGGCGAAGTGGAACGCGAAGTGCAGCTCGTCGGGCCGGAGGTAGCGGGCGAACCGGTCGACCGGTCCCACCCACACCTCGCCGAACGCCGCGGTGCCGGGATAGGTGTCGAGGACGCGACGGATCCGTCGGTGGATGTCGTGGACGCCGGGCCGGTCCCACCGTGCGTCACGGGTGTCGACGACGAGCTGTGCGATCTCGACGTCGTCAGGCAGGTCCGCGAGGTCGGCGGGTTTGGCCAGTCCGTGGGCGACGTCGATCCGGAACCCGTCCACGCCGAGGTCGAGCCAGAACCGCAGGGTGTGCTCCAGGTCGTCGGCGACGTCCGGATGCGACCAGTCGAGGTCGGGTTGTCCGGGGGCGAAGAGGTGGAGGTACCACTGCCCGGGCGTGCCGTCGGGTTCGGTGACGCGGGTCCAGGCGGGTCCGCCGAACACGGACGGCCAGTTGTTGGGCGGTTCGGCGCCGTCCTCGCCGCGCCCGTCGCGGAAGAAATAGCGCGCCCGCTCGGGGCTGCCGGGTCCGGCGGCGACCGCGCCGGCGAACCACGGGTGCTCCGCGCTGGTGTGGTTGGGGACGAGGTCCATGATGAGGACCATCCCCGCCGCGTGCAGTCGCTCCACCAGGCGTCCGAGGGTGCCGACGTCGCCGAACAGCGGATCCACGTCCCGGGGGTCGGAGACGTCGTAACCGTGGTCGACCCCGGGGGAGCGCATGATGGGGGAGAGCCACACCCCGTCCACGCCGAGGGATTCGAGGTGCCCGACCCGGTCGATGACGCCCTGCAGATCCCCCGTCCCGTCGCCGTCGGAGTCGGCGAACGAGCGTGGGTAGATCTGGTACAGGACCATGTCCTCCCAGGCTCTCCGCGCGTGGGCGGGGGACCGGGTCACGGTACGTCGGCGGTGTTGACCATCATGGCCGCGGCACGGGTGAGGTAGTCCACGAGCGCGGCGCGGCGCTCGTCGTCCAGGGTGTCGCGGTCGATGGTCTCGACGGCGGCGAGCATGTGGGTGAGCCAGGCGTCGTGGGCGGCGCGGTCGACGACGTACGGGTTGTGCCGCATCCGGAGCCGTGGATGCCCGCGCTGCTCGGAATAGGTGGTGGGTCCGCCCCAGTACTGCTCGAGGAACATCCGGAGGCGGTCCTCGGCGGGGCCCAGGTCCTCCTCGGGGTACATCGGGCGCAGCACGGGGTCGTCCGCCACGCGGCGGTAGAACTCGTGGACGATCCTCCGGAACGTCTCCGCCCCACCGACCTCGTCGTAAAACGTGCTGCTGCTCATGACGTCCATCATGCCCGCGCGGTCGCTCGCGGGTCTCCGGGGCGGACACCCGCGGGCCCCCGCGCAGGTGGTGCAGCCGCCCCGGCCCCGCCCCTGACCGGCGACCGGCCCGCCCCTGACCCGCGACCGGCCCGCCTTCGCCCTTGGCGCGGCCGCGTCCGCCCCTCGGCGCGTGAATCCGGATGGACGCACTCATGGCGACTCTGGACGCAGCCAGGGTGGTGATTCGCGCTTCGGACCTCCATGGTTGCGTCCAAAGCCGGAGTACAGGGCGGTCCGACCGGCGTGGCTGCCCCGAGCGGGGCGTCGCGGAGCACAACCGGCGCCGCCCCCACCGCCCCGCCGCGACCGGTCCCGCCCGGCCCACCCGACCAGCCTGGCCAGGCCCAGCAGACCAGCCCGGCCAGGCCCACCCGACCAGCCCGGCCACTAATAAACCGCGCGAAGAGTTCACCGAAGGTGCATCATCGTTGCAGGCGAGGTTCACCCCGGGCCCGGTTACCGATGATGCACTGGGCTCGGAGCAGACGAGCGGAGACCGACCATGGGCACAGCAGTGCGCGAGAACTCGGAGTACCGACAACGGGGGTCGCGGACCCCCAAGCGACTGGAGCCGGTCCCGGACCGGCCGGTCCCGCTCGCGTCGGCGCCGCGCGTGCTGCTGCTCAACGCCAGTTACGAGGCGCTCACCGCCCTGCCGGCCCGCCGAGCCGTGGTGATGCTGCTGGGTGGCAAGGCCGACGTGGTGCACGAGCACCCGGTGGAGGTCGTGGTGCGGTCGGTGGACACCTCGGTGCGCGTCCCCTCCGTCATCCGGCTCCGCGAGTACGTCCGGATCCCGTACCGCTCGCAGGTCCCGATGACGCGCGCCGCGCTCATGCACCGGGACGGGCACCGCTGTGGCTACTGCAACGCCAAGGCCACGACCGTCGATCACGTCGTCCCGCGCAGCCGCGGGGGAGCGCACAACTGGGAGAACTGCGTCGCCTCGTGCGCGCCGTGCAACCACCGCAAGGCGGACAAGCTGCTCTCCGAGCTCGGCTGGGAGCTCACGGTGCCGCTCGTCGCCCCGCGTGGTCGGACATGGAGGCTTGTCTCGCAGCTGCGGGAGATCGGCCCGTACTGGGAGGACTACCTCTACCTCGACGCCGCCTGACCCGCCGGCGGCCGGCCCGGGGAGATCGCGGCGACCGGCGCCGGGAGTTCGTGGCGGCCGGCCCGGGACGTCGCGGCGGCCGGCGCCGGGGGTCGGCCGCCCTGTTACCCGGCCGCCGCGGAGTCGACGGCTCGGGCGGCGAGGGCGCGGGTCATGTCCGCCGTCTGCTCGGCGATGATCCGCCGCAGCGACGCCGGCCGTGACTCGTCCGCGATCACCTTCTCGAACCGCTCCACGGTCTCGGCGTCGACCGCCCAGGAGGGGAAGATCCCTTCGGCCACGGTCTGCGCGAGGTCGCCGGGGCGGGCCTTCCACAACGCGGTGACGTCGTCGAGGTATCGCTCGCACAGACCGCTCAGCAGGTGTTCGTGGCCGGGCAGATCGATGCCCAGGAGGGTGGCCCGCACGATCGCGTTGGTCGGGGCGTCGTCCCCGGTCGTGAGGAGCAGCTCCTCGGCCTCCTCCTTCGCGGCGACGGTCGGGCGGGCGGCCCGGGCGGTGGCGGCCCGGCGCGCTCCCCCCGCCGTGTCGTCGGCGGCGAGTTCGGCATCGATCCTGTCGGTGTCCTCGACGCCGGCGGCGACGAGCGCGGTGAGCACGGTCCAGCGCAGGTCGGTGTCGACGACGAGGCCGGGCAGCCCCGCCTCGTCCGCACCGGCGTCGAGCAGGGTGCCGAGCACGCGCCGCTGGTCCATACCGATGGGGCACGCGCACAGCGCGGTGAGGAAGGCCAGCTGGTGGTCCGATCCCGGCTCGGCGTCGCGGGCCGCGGAGAGCATCGCCCCGGAGAAGGTCGCCCAGCCGCTGGCGGCGGCCCAGTCCGGATCGGCGTAGCGGGCCAGCGCGGTCTGCGCCTGCGTGAGCACGCGCTGGACCACGCCGATCTGCGACTCGCGGGGGACGGCCCGGGAGACGACCTCGACGAACCGGCGCGCCGGGAGCCGCGCCTCCCGCGTCATCTCCCACAGCGCCGACCAGCACAGGGTCCGCGCCAACGGGTCGGCGATGTCCTCGAGGGAGTCCAGGACCGTGGCCAGCGAACGCTCGTCGAGCCGCACCGAGCAGTACGTCAGGTCCTCGTCGTTCGGGAGGATCAGGTCGGGGACGGGCTGACCGGCCAGGTCGGCGACCGGCGTCCGCTCGCCGGTGACGTCCAGTTCCGCGCGGGCGGTCCGGATGACCGCGCCGCTGTCATCGCGGTTGTACAAGCCCACGCCGAGGCGATGGGTACGCAGCTCGCCGGCGCCGGGGGCGGCGGGTCCCTGGACCACCGTCAGCTCGGAGATGCGGGCCCCCGCGCCGTCGCCGGAGGTCGCCACGTCGACGGAGATCGGGTTGATCCCGGTGGTGCGCAGCCACTGGCCGGCCCAGTCGGACAGGTCGCGCCCCGAGGACTTCTCGAGCGCCGACAGCAGATCGTCGAACTCGGCGTTGCCGAACGCGTGCTCGGCGAAGTACGCGCGCAGACCCGCCAGGAAGGGCTCCCGGCCGACGTAGGCGACGAGCTGCTTGAGTACCGAGGCACCCTTGGCGTAGGTGATCCCGTCGAAGTTTGCCTCGACGGTCTCCAGGTCCGTCATGTCCGCGGCGACGGGATGCGTGGAGGGCAGCTGGTCCTGGCGGTACGCCCACGACTTCTCCACGTTGGCGAACGTCGTCCAGGCCTCGGTGTACTGCGTCGCGTCGACCTGGGCGAGCACGGAGGCGAAGGTGGCGAACGACTCGTTGAGCCACAGGTCGTCCCACCACCGCATGGTCACGAGGTCGCCGAACCACATGTGGGCCATCTCGTGCAGGATCGTCTCGTTGCGGCGCTCGTAGCGGTAGCCGGTCACGCGGGACCGGAACACGTAGTCCTCGAGGAACGTCACCGCGCCGGCGTTCTCCATGGCGCCGGCGTTGAACTCGGGGACGAAGATCTGGTCGTATTTGCCGAACGCGTACGGCAGCCCGAACTCGCGGTGGTAGAAGCCGAATCCCTCCTTGGTCTCGGCGAAGAGCCGGTCGGCGTCGAGGTGCTCGGCGAGAGAGGCGCGGCACAGGAGCCGCAGGGGGATGGTGCCGTGCTCGTCGGTGTAGGCGTCCTCCACCACGTGGTACGGGCCCGCGATGAGCGCGACCAGGTAGGTGGACATGATCTCGGTCGGTGCGAAGCGGTGGATCACGCCGCCGCCCTCCGCCGGGGACTCCTCGGCCAGCGTGTTGGCCACGACGACCCACTTCTCGGGTGCAGTCACCGTGAGGGTGTAGCGGGCCTTGAGATCCGGCTGGTCGAAGCAGGCGAACACCCGCTTGGCGTCCGCCGTCTCGAACTGCGAGTAGAGGTAGACCTCCCCGTCCGCCGGATCGACCATCCGGTGCAGGCCCTCACCGGTGGTGGTGTACGCCAGATCCGCGTCCACCACGAGCTCGTTCTCCGCCTGCAGGTCCGGGAGGGTGAGGCCCTCCTCGTCGTCGTACCGGTTCTCCTCCCCGGCCGGGAACAGTTCCCGGCCGTTGAGCACCGCCGACCGGATCACGGCCGACCGCAGGTCGATGAACGTCTCCGCGCCCGGGCGCGTGCAGGAGAACCGCACGACGGTGCGCGAGCGGAAGGTGCCGGACCCGGGACCACCGCCGCCGTCGGTGAGATCGATCTCCACGTCGTACGACTCGACGCGGAGCAGTTCCGACCGCGCGGCGGCGTCGGCGCGGGTGAGGTTGAGCGAGCGCATCTGTGGGACCTCGGTTCGGTGGGGTTCGGCTACCGCACCAGTCCTACCACCCGGGTCCGTCACGCACGCGGCAGTGGCGGCGCGCCCGCCGGACGGGGAGGATGGGGACATGACCGCAGCTACCCAGCCCGCCACCCGTACCGTCGACTTCTGGTTCGATCCGCTGTGCCCCTTCGCGTGGGTCACCAGCCGCTGGATCCTCGAGGTGGAGAAGGTCCGCGACATCTCCCTGACGTGGAACGTCATGAGCCTGTCCGTGCTCAACGACGGCCGCGACCTGCCCGAGGAGTACATGGAGAAGATGAAGCTCGGCTGGGGTCCCGTGCGCGTGGCGATCGCCGCCGCCCGGCGCCACGGGCAGGAGGTGCTCGGGACGCTGTACACCGAGATGGGCACCCGCATCCACGACCAGGGCCGCGGTATCGAGGACCCCACCGTCATCACCGAGGCGCTCGAGGCGGCCGGCCTGGACGCCGGCCTCGCCGCCGCGGCCGGGACCGATGAGTACGACGACGAGCTACGAGCCTCCCACCACCGCGGCATGGACCCGGTGGGCGACGAGGTCGGGACCCCGGTCCTGCACGTCGACGGCACCGCGTTCTTCGGGCCCGTCCTGACCCGCATCCCGCGCGGCGAGGAGGCCGGGAAGGTGTTCGACGGCGCCGCGATGCTCGCCGACTACCCGTACTTCTTCGAGCTCAAGCGCTCACGGACCGAGGCCCCGCAGTTCGATTGACGCCCGGGGGTGAGCGGCGGGTGCCGCGTGGCAGAATCTCCGCCATGCGCATCTACCTGGGAGCGGACCACGCCGGCTTCGAGACCAAGAACGCCATCGCCGAGCACCTGAAGGCCTCCGGGCACGAGGTGGTCGACTGCGGCGCCCACACCTACGACGCCGAGGACGACTACCCGGCGTTCTGCATCGACGCCGCCCGCAAGGTGGTCGCCGATCCCGGCAGCCTCGGCATCGTCCTGGGCGGCTCCGGCAACGGCGAGCAGATCGCCGCCAACAAGGTCCCCGGCGCCCGGTGTGCCCTGGCGTGGAGCGTGGAGACCGCACGGCTGGCGCGTGAGCACAACAACGCCCAGCTCATCGGCATCGGTGGCCGCATGCACTCCCGCGAGGAGGCGCTGGCGATCGTCGACGCGTTCCTCGACCAGGAGTGGTCGGGCGCCGAGCGGCACCAGCGCCGTATCGACATCCTCGCCGAGTACGAGCGCACCGGCGAGGCCCCCGCGGTCCCCGGGGCCTGAGCCTCACCGTGCCTGAAGGGCACACCCTCCACCGGCTGGCCCGCCTGCACACCGAGTACTTCGCAGGCGGGCCCGTCCGTGTGTCCAGCCCCCAGGGTCGGTTCGCGGACCACGTGGCCGTGGACGGCCGGTACTTCGACCGCGCCACGGCGGTCGGAAAACACCTGTTCCACCACTACGAGGGCGGCCTAGCCGTGCACGTCCACCTGGGCCTGTACGGGTTCTTCGACACGCACCTCGTGACCGAGGGCGAGGCCCCGCCGGCGCCGGTGGGTCAGGTGCGGATGCGGGTGGGCGCGATCGCCGACGGCGGCCCCGCGCACTGGGTCGACCTGCGTGGACCGACCCGCTGCGAGGTGATCGCCGAGGCGGAGGTCGGCGCCGTACGCGGCCGACTGGGCCCCGACCCCCTCGACCCGCACGCCGACCCGGATCGCGCCTGGGGCCGGATCTCGCGCAGCGCCCGGCCGGTCGGCGCCCTGCTGATGGACCAGAAGATCCTGGCCGGAGTCGGCAACGTCTACCGCGCCGAGGTGCTCTTCCGGCACGGGATCGACCCGTTCCTGCCCGGCAGGGAACTCGACCGGACGGACTTCGACGCCGTGTGGGACGACCTCGTCGCCCTGATGGAGGTCGGGGTGCAGACCGGGGCCATCCACACCATCCGCCCCGAGCACGATCACGGCGACGTACCGAGGCGGGGCGCCGACCGGCCGCGCAACTACGTCTACCAACGCGACGGCTGGGAATGCCGGGTGTGCGGCGACGAGGTGCGCGCGCAGGCGATGGAGGCGCGGACGCTGTACTGGTGTCCCACCTGCCAGCCGGGGCCGGGCGGTCACTGACCGGGCGGCCTCGGCGACGCAGATCCGGGGCGGGTCCGTCGGCGGGAAGCGCAGCCGCGCGCGACCATGGCGTCTCGCGCGTACCGGGGTCGGGGCGAGACGCCATGGGCAGGGGCGGCTGAGGGCGCGCCGGTCATGCAGACGGGCGAGACGCCATCCGCGGGGGCGCCTGCGTGGCGGCGGCGACGACGAGGGGAACGCGGACTAGTTGGCTAAAGTCTGGGCTAAAGTGCCCCTCCCGGAAACGGTTGCGGGGCACCGCCCGGATGGGTGATGCCCCGCAGGTGACGCCGTGTGGCCGTCTGTGGAGCGGGTGACGGGAATCGAACCCGCGTATCCTGCTTGGAAGGCAGGGGCTTTACCATTAAGCTACACCCGCGTCAGTGGGCTTGACCTGGGATTATTGTCCCGGTCCCGCTCACGCGGAGATAACACTACCGGACGCCGCGCGGCGTCCCCAACTCCCGGGCCGAGAAGTCGGAATCGGCGGCGGGATGGGCCTGTCGTACACTGGGCGAGTTGGTTTGGCGGCCCGGCGGATTTCCCGTGCGAGACAGCGGGGTGGTCGGCCGCGCGACCCACCGGGATGTGGCGCAGCTTGGTAGCGCATCCGCTTTGGGAGCGGAGGGTCGCAGGTTCGAATCCTGTCATCCCGACCAGCGGAGCCGAAAGACACGAACCCCAGAAGACTTCCTAGGAGAACATCACCGTGAAGAGCACTGTCGAGCAGCTCAACCCGACCCGGGTCAAGATCACCGTGGAGGTGCCGTTCGCCGAGCTCGAGCCGGACTTCGCCAAGGCCTACAAGTCGCTCGCCGGCCAGGTCAGCATCCCGGGCTTCCGCCCCGGTAAGGCCCCGGCCAAGCTCCTCGAGTCGCGGATCGGTCGCCCGGCCGTCCTCGAGCAGGTCATCAACGACATGATCCCCTCGCGCTACAGCCAGGCCGTCGACGAGCACGAGCTCGTGGTCCTCACGCAGCCCGAGATCGAGGTCACCAAGCTCGAGGACAACGACGTCGTGGAGTTCACGGCCGAGGTCGACGTGCGCCCGGAGATCGAACTGCCGAAGTTCGAGGAGCTCGAGGTCACCGTCGAGGCGCCCGAGACCGATGACGCCGCCGTCGACGCGGAGCTCGACAACCTCCGTGCCCGCTTCGGCACCCTCAAGGGTGTCGAGCGTGGCGCCACGGAGGGCGACTTCCTGTCCGTGGACCTGGCGGCGACCGTCGACGGCGAGCCGGTCGAGGACGCCTCCACCGAGGGCCTGTCCTACGAGCTCGGCTCGGGCACCCTCATCGACGGTCTCGACGAGGCCGTCACGGGCCTCAAGGCCGGCGAGTCGAAGGAGTTCACCTCCTCGCTCGTCGCCGGCGAGCACGCCGGCAAGGAGGCGGTCATCACCGTCACCGTGCAGTCCGTCAAGGAGCGTGAGCTGCCGGAGGCCGACGACGAGTTCGCGCAGATGGCCAGCGAGTTCGACACCCTCGAGGAGCTGCGCGCCGACCTGACCGAGAAGGTCGCCCAGCAGGCCAAGGCCGGCCTGGCCGGGGAGATCCGCGACAAGGTCCTCGACGCCCTGCTCGAGGCCGCCGACGTCCCGACCCCCGAGAGCATCGTCGAGAACGAGGCGCACCAGCAGCTGCACTCGATCTTCGGTGACGCCGCGCACGACGACGACATGATCAACACCATGCTCGCCGCCGAGGGACTCGACCGCGAGACCTTCGAGGCCGACACCCGCGAGGCCGCCGCGCGCGCGATCCGCAGCCAGCTCCTGCTGGACGCCGTCGCCGAGAAGGCCTCGACCGATGTCTCTCAGGAGGAGCTCACGCAGCACATCCTGTTCCAGGCCCAGCGCTACGGCATGGACCCCAACCAGTTCGTGCAGCAGATCCAGCAGGCCGGCCAGCTCGGCTCGCTGTTCTCCGACGTCCGCCGCTCCAAGGCCCTGGCCGACGTGATCCAGCAGGTCACCGTCAAGGACACTGAGGGCAACGTCGTGGACACCTCCGAGTTCTTCGGAACCGGTGAGGACGCCACCGACGCCACCGACGCCACCGACGCCGTCGAGGCGGCCGAGGATGACGCGGCCGAGGCCGCCGACGCCGGTGCCGCGAAGGGCGAGGACGCCTGACCCACGCCGGCCCGCCGACGGCGGGACGGCCGTGACGGGGCCGGGGACCACGACACGTGGACCCCGGCCCCGTCGCTTCTGAGGTGGTGGCCGCCGGCCCGCGGCGGCCACGCCCGACGCTGAGAGCGAACACCCGCCCCGGCGGGACGGTTCCGTCGTCGGCGTTGGTTAGTGTTGGCGTAACGGTTCCCCGGCCGCCGGTCGGTCGGGCGCCGCGCGAGCGGTGAAGACGATGAGTGAAGGTAGGTTCCCCGTGGCCCAGAACGGTTCAGCGGCTCAGCCCAGTTCGACGCAGCCCGCCCTCAGCTCGCCGGGGTCGCACGGACTCACTCTCGGCGACTCGGTGTACGAGCGTCTCCTCCAGGAACGGATCATCTTCCTGGGTTCGCAGGTGGACGACGATATCGCCAACCGCCTCTGCGCCCAGATGCTCCTGCTGGCGGCGGAGGACCCGTCCCGCGACATCGCGATGTACATCAACTCGCCCGGCGGCTCGGTGACGGCCGGCATGGCCATCTACGACACCATGCAGTTCGTGGAGTGCGACGTCGCCACGTACGGCATGGGTCTGGCCGCGTCGATGGGGCAGTTCCTGTTGGCCGCCGGGGCGAAGGGCAAGCGGTTCGCCCTGCCGCACGCGAAGATCATGATGCACCAGCCCTCGGCGGGCGTCGGTGGCTCCGCCGCCGACATCGCCATCCAGGCGGAGCAGTTCGCCGCGACCAAGCGTGAGATGGCGGAGCTCATCGCCTTCCACACGGGGCAGACGTTCGAGCAGGTCACCGAGGACTCCGATCGCGACCGCTGGTTCACCGCGGAGCAGGCCAAGGAGTACGGCTTTGTCGACCACGTGATCTCGCGTGCGTCGCAGTCCGGCGGGACCTCACCGTCGTGATCGAGCCCTTCTCCCACGGGTTCCCGCCCGCCGACCGAACCGCCCCGCACACGACCACGGAGTCACCGATGACCTCACTGCCGACCTCCCGATACATCCTGCCCTCCTTCGTCGAGCACTCCAGCTACGGAGTCAAGGAGTCCAACCCGTACAACAAGCTCTTCGAGGAGCGCATCATCTTCCTGGGCACCCAGGTCGACGACGCCTCGGCGAACGACATCATGGCCCAGCTGCTGGTCCTGGAGGGCCAGGACCCGGACCGCGACATCACGATGTACATCAACTCGCCGGGTGGCTCCTTCACGTCGCTGATGGCGATCTACGACACCATGCAGTACGTGCGCCCGGACGTCGTCACGGTGTGCCTGGGGCAGGCCGCGTCGGCCGCCGCCGTCCTGCTGGCGGCGGGCACGAAGGGCAAGCGGGCCGCGCTGCCCAACGCCCGCATCCTCATCCACCAGCCGGCCACCGGCGGCATCCAGGGCCAGGTCTCGGACCTCGAGATCCAGGCGGCGGAGATCGAGCGCATGCGGCGCCTCATGGAGACCACCCTGTCCCGGCACACCGGCCGCGACGCCGAGCAGATCCGCAAGGACACCGACCGCGACAAGATCCTCACGGCCGAGGAGGCCAAGGATTACGGCATCATCGACACGGTGTTCGACTACCGCAAGCTGTCGGCGGGCAACTGACGCGGCGGCGGCGCGCCGCTTCCAGGAGCGGCGCGCCGTCGGGTGCAATGAACTGATCACGTGGGGCGGCTTTCGGGGCCGCTTCCGCGTACCGTCGACTACGGGGCGAGACATCGGCGCCCCCGGAATGCGAGGACGTAGAACTCATGGCGCGTGTGGGTGAGAGCGGCGACCTGTTGAAGTGTTCCTTCTGTGGGAAGAGCCAGAAGCAGGTCAAGAAGCTGATCGCCGGTCCCGGGGTCTACATCTGCGACGAGTGCATCGAGCTGTGTAACGAGATCATCGAGTCCGAGGTCGACGACTCGCCGGAGGCGGGCCTGGACGAACTGCCCAAGCCGGCCGAGATCCACGCGTTCCTCGACGAGTACGTGGTGGGTCAGGACGCGGCCAAGCGCAATCTGGCGGTGGCCGTGTACAACCACTACAAGCGCATCCGCGTGGGCGCGGCGCTCGGGCGTGGCGACGGTGTCGAGCTGGCCAAGTCCAACATCCTCATGCTGGGCCCCACCGGCTGCGGCAAGACCTACCTCGCGCAGACGCTGGCGAAGATGCTCAACGTCCCGTTCGCGATCGCGGACGCCACGGCGCTGACCGAGGCCGGCTACGTGGGCGAGGACGTGGAGAACATCCTGCTCAAGCTCATCCAGGCCGCGGACTACGACACCAAGCGCGCCGAGATGGGCATCATCTACATCGACGAGGTCGACAAGATCGCCCGCAAGGCCGAGAACCCGTCGATCACGCGAGACGTCTCCGGGGAAGGCGTGCAGCAGGCGCTGCTCAAGATCCTCGAGGGCACCCAGGCGTCGGTGCCGCCGCAGGGCGGCCGGAAGCACCCGCACCAGGAGTTCATCCAGATCGACACGTCCAACGTGTTGTTCATCGTGGCGGGCGCCTTCCAGGGCCT
The DNA here is from genome assembly GCF_032248695.1 of Dietzia sp. CH92. NCBI lineage: Bacteria > Bacillati > Actinomycetota > Actinomycetes > Mycobacteriales > Dietziaceae > Dietzia > Dietzia sp. CH92. The sequence goes on from NZ_JAVHXC010000005.1 coordinate 191,577, forward strand.
GGAGAAGATCGTGGGCGACCGCGTGGGTCGCAAGGGCCTGGGCTTCGGGGCCGAGGTGGCCAGCAAGAGCGATCTCGACACCACCGAGAACTTCAGCGAGGTCATGCCGGAGGACCTGGTCAAGTTCGGCCTCATCCCCGAGTTCATCGGGCGTCTGCCGGTGGTGGCGACGGTGACCAGCCTGGATCGCGAGGCGCTGGTGAACATCCTCGCCGAGCCGAAGAACGCCCTGGTCAAGCAGTACGCGAAGCTGTTCGAGATGGACGGCGTGGAGCTGGAGTTCACGCAGGACGCGCTCGAGGCCGTGGCGGATCAGGCGATCCTGCGCGGCACCGGCGCCCGCGGCCTCCGCGCGATCATGGAGGAGGTGCTCCTGCCGGTGATGTACGACATCCCGGGCCGCGACGACGTCGCCCGTGTGGTCGTCACAGGCGAGACGGTGCGCGACAACGTCCTGCCGACGATCGTGCCGGTCTCCGAGGAGGAGCCCCGCGAGCGCTCGGCGTGAGCTGACGGAGCCGGCCACCGGTCGGCCGCGCCACCACGGACACGAGACGGCCCCCGCCACACGGCGGGGGCCGTCTCGTGTCTCGCCGCGGGGTCAGCTCATGACCCGCCGCTCGAGGAGGGCGGAGACGGCCATGCCGAGCACGATGCCCCAGAACGGCGCGGAGATCCCCAGCAGGGACACGTCGGCGACGGTGACGAGCAGGCACACGAGCGGGCCGAGGGCGCGGTCGGTGCGGAACGCCGTGACGAACGCCGACTGCAGTGGTGCGAGCATCGCCAGCCCGCCGAGGGCGGCGATGAACGCCGCGGGGGTGCCCAGGATCAGGCCGACGAAGGCGGGGGAGAGCACGCCCACGACCAGGGCGAGGGCACCGTTGGTGATGGCGGCGGCGTAGTGGCGGTCGCGGTCGCCGGAGGAGACGATCAGTGCGTTGGTGGGGCCGGTCAGGCAGGTCGAGACCGCGCCGATGGCGGACACGAGCAGCGACCAGAGTCCGCAGGCGACGGCGCAGGCGGAGACGGGCGGGTGGTGCCCCTTGGCGCGTAGCACGGCGATGCCCTGCCCGTTCTGCACGACGAGCACGGTGATGGCCAGCGGGACCACGAGCTCGGTCATGGCGCGCAGGGTGAACTCGGGCGCCTGCAGCATGGGTGCGGCGATGAGACCGTCGTCGAGGATCCCCCGGGACAGGCCGCCGGTGGCGACGACCGCGACGATCCCCACGAGCATGGCGGCGAGGATCGGCGGCACGACCCGGGCGAGTCGGGGGACGGAGCCGACGACGACGAAGACGATCGCCATCGGGAGGGCGACGGCGGCGGACGACCAGACGGAGGACACCAGATCGAGTCCGAACTGGAGGAAGACCCCGGCGACCATCGCCATGATGACGGGCATGGGGATCCAGTCCATGAGCCGGCGGGCCAGGCCGGTCAGTCCGACCAGCAGGATCACGACGCCCGTGGCGACGTACGCCCCCAGCACCTCGGACCATCGCAGGTGGGCGAGGGAGTTGCCGACGATGACGGTGCCGGGGATCGTCCAGAAGAAGGCCAGCGGGGTGCGGAACATCCAGCTCATGCCGATGGTGAGCAGGCCGTTGGCGAAGAAGACGCCGAAGATCCACGAGGACAGCTGCGCGGGGGAGAGATCGCCCTGGCTCCCGGCGGTGAGGATGACGGCGACGGGGCCGGTCGCGGAGAAGACCAGGGCGATGAGGGCGTTGGCGAACTCGCGGGGGCCGAGGTCGGTGAGCACCCGGCGGGGCGAGGGGCGCCCGGCGGTGACGGAGGCCGCGGGGGCGGCGGTCGTCGTGGGGTCGGCGGTCACAGTTCTCCAGTCGGATCGGTGGCGGTCTCGAACAGCTCGGTGTTGCGGGAGACGTAGGCCGCGAGTTCGGTGCGGCCCCGGACCCCGAGCTTCGAGTAGATGCGCGTGAGGTGGTACTGGACGGTCTTGACGGACAGGAAGAGTTCCTCGGCGGCCTGGGCGTTGGTGCGGCCGGCGGCGACGAGGGTGGCGACGGCGCTCTCCTGGGGGGTGAGGGTGCTGTTGCCGCCGGTGCGGGCGACGTCCACGCCGCCCGCGCGGCGTTCGCGTTCGCAGCGTTCCACGTAGGCGCGGGCACCGAGCTGTTCGTAGATGTCGCGGGCGGTGCCGAGGGCGAGGTGTGCCTCGCGGCGGCGGCCGGCGCGGCGGAGGGTCTGCCCGTAGCCGAAGTGCATGCGCGCGGAGTAGTAGGGCATGGCGAGTCCGTCGAGCTGGTCGAGGCTGCGACGGAAGATCCGGTTGCACTCGTCGACGTCACCGCGGACGGCGGCGATGCGGGCGCGGACGGCGCCGAGGCGGGCGAGCGTGGAGCGGTGGCCCTGCCGCTCGGCGCGGGACTCGGCGGGTCCGATGAGCGTCTCGGCCTCGTCGAGTCGGCCCGCCAGCACCAGCGCGTGGGCGTAGAGGTCGTGCCACGGCCAGTAGCCCGGTTGGTCGATGTCGATCCGGGCGGCAAGGGCGACGAGGGGTTCGGCGGCGAGCCGGACCGAGGTGTAGTCGCCGGTGGCGGCCGCGACCTGCATCCGGGCCATCGCCGACGGGATGACCTGGACGGGGTACGCGTCGGCGCTGGTGGTGAGGTTCCGCAGGTGCGCGGCGGCGCCGAGGTGGTCGCCGCGCATCGAGCGGATCACGGCGCCGGGCCAGTGCACCACCGGGGCCAGCAGGTCCAGTTCGAGGTCGTCGACCCGGCGGGCGGCGGTGTCCACCACGCGGAGGGCGTCGTCCCAGTCGCCGCGCAGCAGGAGGGTCCGGGCGAGCCAGGCCTGGGCCCAGATGGAGATGCGGGCGGAGCCGGAGACGTCGGCGGTGGGGACGGCCGAGCCCAGGTGGCGCCGGGCGGTCTCGAGGTCGTCGCGGGCCAGCGCGATCCAGCCCGACGCCATCTCGAACCGTTGCGCGACCGCGGGGGCCAGGCCCGCGAGCCGCTCCTCGACGGGCGGCGTGGCGTCGGCCCCGTCCTCGATGGCGCGGCCCAGCGTCTCGATCGCCCGGGCCTCCTCGACCTCGGGCTGATCGGGGCGTCCGCTGCCGGTGACCACGGTGGCCCAGTGGCGGATGCGGCCGGGGCGCCACTGGCACAGGGAGTGCACGACGAACTTCTGGGCCAGGCTCACCGGGTCCGAGACCGGGGCGCCGGAGGCGGGGTCCTCGCGGGCGGCGAGCGCACGGTCGAGCAGGACCTGCGCCTCGCCGGCGTGGCCCAGGTGGAGGGCCAGGGAGCCGAGCACGGCGTCCCGGCGGGGGTCGGACCGCACGCGCTCCAGGCTCTGCGCCAGAGACCTCGCCTCGCTGATCCGGCCGGCGTTGAGGAGGGCGTCGACCCCGTCGATCTGCAGGTCGCGGGTGCGCCCCACGTCCGGCGTGAGTGCGGCGGCGGTGAGGTAGGCGTGCCCGGCCGCGCTCCACCGTCCGGCGCGGGCGTGCATGAGGGCGCGGGCCCGCAGGGTCTCGGACAGCTCCGAATCCGGCCCGATCGACGCGGAGGCGCGGTGGTCGAGCGCGGCGTCGAGGTTCCCGGCGTCGTCGGCGATCCGGGCGGCCAGGGCGTGCATGCGGAGGAGTTGGCTGGGCGGGACGCCGCGCAGCACCGCGGACCTCAGGAGCGGGGAGCGGAACCGCACGCTGGCCGCGCCGGGCTCGAGCTCGACGCGGACCAGGTCGGCACCGTGGGCCACGTCGAGGGCGGCCGCGATGACCCCGGGCGAGACCGTGGCGCGGGACCGTGCCGCGAGCAGGGCGGCCAGTGCGTCGTAGTTGACGGGGGGTGACAGGACGGCGGCGGCCTCGATCACCGCGCGGTGACCGGGGTCCATGCCGTCCAGCAGGGCGCCGATCTCGCGCTCCACGGAGGCGGGCAGCGGCGGGACGGAGAAGGGGGCGTTCCACCAGGAGTCGGGGGCCTCGTCGGCGACCGTCGCGACGGCGCCGGCCTCGCCTCCCGTGTAGTCGAGGAGACGTCGGGCCGCGGCGGCGGACGGCTCGCGGCCGGTCCGGGTGGCTACGAGCGTGCGGATCTCGGACTGGTCGAGCGCACCCAGGCGCACGGTCTCCCGCGCGAGTGCGGAGCACAGTTCCGCCGACGGTCCCTGCGCGGGGCTGCCCAGGGTGAGCACCAGCATGACGGAGGCCCCGGCGGCGGCCTCGAGCGCCGAGGCGAGGCCCCTCAGGGAGGCGGGGTCGGCGTACTCGGCGTCGTCGACCACCACGACGGCCCCCGGACCGGCCGAGACCAGTGCGAGGGCGAGCGCCTCGACCAGGACCCGGCCCCCGTCCTCCTCGCCCGGATGCGCCATCTCGGCGACCCCGGCCACCTCGGCCCCCCTGGCCACCCCGGCCACCTCGGACCCCTCAGGGGCGGGCCGGCGGGCGGGCTCGTTCTCGGGACGGGGTAGGCGTTCGAGCACCCGCGCGGCCACGACCCACCGGGCGTCCTTCTCCCACGGCAACGCCCGGACCAGCACGGACGTCACGCCGGACAGTTCGGCGACGACGGAGTCGACGAGGTGGCTCTTGCCACCCCCGTCGGCCGCGGTGACCAGGACGATCGAGGACCGCTTGCCCACCACCGCGCCGTGGATCGCGTGGAGGCGATCCGCGGCGCGGTGGTGACCGTAACGGGGAACCGGATGGGCGAAGGTCATGCGGTCAGCGTAGATCCGTCCGGGCGGGGGAGACGGTCCCGTCGACGGGGCCCGCCCCGGTACCCACGCCCGCCGGCGGGGCGGCGTCGGCGTCCGGTTCGAACCCGAGCGGGGCCGCGGGCGCCGCGGTCCGGGTGGGTTCGGGCAGTCCGGGTGAGCGGGGCACGGCCAGCGTCAGCGCGGCGCCGGCGAGGGCGATCCCGCCGAACACCAGGAAGGACGTGTCGGCCTCCAGGCCGGCCGCCACGAGGAAGCCGCCGATGACCGGGCCGAGGATCCCGCCCAGGCGACCGAAGCCCGCGCACCACGCCACGCCCGCCGCGCGGGCGCCGGTCTCGTAGTAGTTCGACACGAAGCCGTACAGCAGGACCTGGGTGCCGATGGTGCCCATGCCCGCGGCGGCGACCAGCGCCACCACCAGCGCGAGCGGCGGGGAAAGGGTGATGGCGACCAGCGCCAGCGTCGCCAGGACGAACGAGCAGGCGACGATCACGCGCGGCCCGTGCCGGTCGGCGAGCCAGGACGCGGCCAGGCCACCGACGATCGCACCGCCGTTGAGCACCAGCAGGAATCCCAGCGAGCTCTTGGCGTCGATCCCGTAGTTCTCCATGATCGTGGGCAACCAGGTGTTGAGGCCGTACGTCAGCAGGAGCCCGGCGAAGCTCATGAAGCCCAGCAGCGCCGTGCCCAGGCGGTAGCGGGGCGACAGCAGGGCGGCGAAGCCGGTGCGGTAGCGCGCCTCGTCGTCGTCGCCCTTCTCCGTCGACGTGCCCGCGGTGGGGGGCACGCCCTCGGTCCGCGCCATCTCCGCTGGCAGGCCCGTGGCCTCGCAGATCAGGGCCGCGCGCCGGGTCCGGCCGCGCGAGGCCAGCCAGCGCGGCGACTCGGGCAGCGCGAACCACGCGTACGGCAGGATCAACACCAGCGGCAGGGCGCCGATGAGGAACAGGCCGCGCCACCCGATGTGGTCCCGCAGGGCCATCGCGAGCGCGGAGGCGAGGACGCCGCCCGCGGGGATCCCGCTGTAGACCACGGCGTTGAACAGGTTGCGGCGGCCCGCCGGGGCGAACTCGGCGATGATCGCGCCGGCCGTGGCGACGATGGCCCCGATCCCCAGGCCGGTGAGCAGGCGCAGGACGCCGAACGTCGTGATGTCCCGGGCGAACGCGGTGGCGGCCATGCCGATGGAGAACCACGCGATCGCGCCGAGCATGATCCGTCGGCGCCCGATCCGGTCACCCACGGCGCCCGCGCTCAGGGCACCGATCATCACGCCGACGAGGGCGTACGAGCCGAGCGCGCCGGCCTGCGCCGCGCCGAGGGCGCCGATCTGGGAGGGGTCGGCCATGAGCGCGGGCAGGACCGCGCCGTAGACCACGAGGTCGTAGCCGTCGAACAGGATGGCCATCGCGACCACGGCGAGGACGCCGTAGACGGTCCGGCGGTGTGCGGGGGATTCCCACACGTCGGAGGGGGTGCCGCCGCCCGGGGGCGGGCTCGAGGGCACCGGGCGGCTGGAGGGCACGGGAGTGCTCTGGGACACGGGAGGGCTCCGTTCAGGTGGTGGCGGGGTGCCGGTGGAAGGGGTCGGTCGCGGGGTCCGGTCGCCGGGGACCGGACCGGTCGCGTGGAACGGTCGGGAGGGCCGGGCCGGGCGGGAGGGCCGCCCGGCTCGGGAGGGGGAACGGGCCGGTCAGCCCTGGTCGCCACCGGCGACCGGGAGCACCGATCCGGTGATGTAGGAGGCCTCGTCCGAGGCGAGGAAGCAGATCGGCGCGGCCTGCTCGTGGAGGGTGCCGTAGCGGCCCATCACCGTGGAGTCGACGGTCTGCTCGACGATCTGGGAGTACCAGGCCTTCTCCTGCTCGGTGCGGGCGTCGCCGCCGCGGGAGATCTTGCGCTCGGGGGCCAGGGTCCCGCCGGGGGCGGTGGCCACCACACGGACCCCGTGGGGCGCGGCCTCCAGGGCCAGCGCCGAGGTCAGGCCGTTGACACCGCCCTTGGACGCGGCGTACGGGACCCGGTTGACCCCGCGCGTCGCGACGGACGAGACGTTGACGATCGTGCCCGCGCCCGCGGAGACCATCGTCGGCAGGACCGCGCGGCACATCCACAGGGTCGGGAAGAGCGACCGGCGGATCTCCGCCTCGATCTGCTCCGGGGCGTACTCCTGGTACGGCCGGGCCCAGATGGTGCCGCCGACGTTGTTGATGAGCGTGTCGATCCGGCCGTGCGCCCCGAGCGCGGCCTCCGCGGCGGCCTGCGCGCCCTCGAAGGTCTCGAGGTCAGCTCGGGCGGGCACCACGCGATGGCCGTCGGGCGACACGGCGGTCAGTTCCTCGGCGACCCCGGTGATGAGGTCGGCGCGGTCGACCACGGTGACCAGCCCGCCCTCGCGGACCACCCGATCGGCCACCGCTCGGCCGATGCCCTGGACGGCGCCGGTGATGAGCACCGACCGCCCGGCGAACCGGCCCGGGGCGATCACGGGGGGAGTGGGGTCGTACTCGCCGACGGGCGCGCTCACGACGCCGCCTCCGCGGTCTGCTCGGCCAGCGCCGTGCGCATGGTGGCCTTGGCGTGCTCGGTGTGGCGGCGGATGAGGTACCGCGCCGCGTCCCGGTCGACCGTCTCGAACGCCGTGACGATCTCCAGGTGCTCGGGGACGATCTCCTCGGACACCCAGCGGGCGTCGGGCAGGACGCTGTTCATCACCTGGGTCACCTCCAGCATGCGGTAGGCCTGCAGCAGCGAGTCGTTGCCCGTGCAGCGGAACAGGAACTCGTGGAACTGGGCGTTCGCGGCGGTGAACCGCTCGGGGTCGAGGAAGTGGTCGCCCTCGATGTACTGGTTCGCCGACTCGGCGAGCATCCGGAACTCGGCCAGGCGCGCGGCGTCGAGGCGGCCCATGGTCAGCTCGATGACGCCGAGTTCGAGCGCCATGCGGGCGTCGAACTGGGCGTCGGAGTGGCCGATCGCGGGATGGACCTCGCCGCTGACGACGCCGGGCGCCGAGGTGATGGTCTCGGACCGGTCGCCGCGGGCCAGCGAGATGGTCGTGGCGGTCTGCGCGGCGCCCGCCCCGGAGGAGGGGCGGAGCGTGACCCGGGGCGGGGTGTAGCCGACGGGTCGGGCGGCGATGGGCGCCTCCGGCTCGGCCGCGGCGACCGGTGCGGTGGAGAGTCCGGGCGCGGGCGGGGTGTAGCCGACCGGGCGGGCGGCGATGGGGGCCTGCGGCCCGGCCGCGGCGGCCGCGGGCGCCGGGTGACCGCCCGGGGCGGGCGGGACGTAACCGACGGGCCGGGCCTCGATCGGGGGCACCGGCTCGCCCGGCGAGCGGGCGAGGAGGGGGGTCACGGGGGCGACGCGCGCGGCGGGGGTCGTTGCGGGCGCCGCGGCGGGGGCGACGTCGGCGGTGTCCTCGGGGACGGGCGCCGCGGCCTCGTCACCGTCACCGTCCGCGGACGGTGCGGGGGTGGCGGTGTCGACGACGAGGGAGCCCTCCTCCACCGGCTGCGCCGGGTCGGGGCCCGTCTCCGCGGGGGCGGACGGGGCGGGCGCCGCGGCGGCCGGGGTGAACTTCTCGTAGTAGAAGTGCGTGACCTGCAGGCCCTCGTCGTCCAGGAACCCGCGCACGGCCTCCACCATCGGCGGGGGGCCGCACAGGTAGATGTCGGCGGTGCCGTCGTGCAGGTGCTCCGGGGTGATGAGGCCGGTGACGTACCCGGAGTTGGGGTGGACGGTGTCCGGGTCGGCCACCACGAGATCCCAGGTCATGCCGGGGATGCGGGTGGTGTACTCGTCGAGCAGGTCGGTGTACACGACGTCGGTGTCGAACGAGGTGCCGTAGATGAGGTGGATCGGGCGGTCGGTCGTGCCGGCCGCGGCGAGCGTCTCGAGGATCGACAGCACCGGTGCGAGCCCGGTGCCACCCGCGAGCAGCAGGAGCGGTCGCGTGGACTCGCGCAGGAAGAAGCTGCCCATGGGGCCCGTCAGTTCGAGCCGGTCGCCGACAGCGCAGCGCTGGGCGAGGTACTCGGACATGGCGCCGCCGGCCGCGTACTTGATGAGGAACGACAGGTGCGTCGAGGAGGCACCGGTGGAGAACGAGTAGGACCGGGTCTGGTCGGTGCCGGGGACGGCGATGTTGACGTACTGGCCGGGCAGGAACGCCAGCGCGTCGCGGTCGTCCAGCTCCACCGTGAGCGCGAACGCGCCCTCCGCCAGCCGCTCGACGGCCGTCACGGTGGCGGGGTGCGCGGCCGCGGTCGTCTTGGCGACGTCCGACGTCGTGGGGATCTGCAGGACCAGGTCGGAACGCGGCACCATCTGACACGGCAGGCAGTAGCCGGCCTCGGCCTCGGCGTCGGTGAGCGCGTCGTCGATGTAGTCGCCGCCGTCGTACTCTCCGGACTCGCACAGGGACTTGCACGTCCCGCACGCGCCGTCCCGGCAGTCGAGGGGGATGTTGATCCGGGCCTTGTACGAGGCGTCGGCGACGGTCTCCATAGGACCGCAGGTGACGAAACGCGTCACGCCGTCCTCGAAGCTCAGGGCCACCTGATAGCTCATGGGGTTCACTCCTGGTCGCTGGCGGTGTCGGCCGCGCACGGCGACCGGGTGGGTGCCGGCGCCCCGTCGGGGGCGCCGGCGCGGTGTGGTGTCACACCATGTAGACGTCCACGATGTGGTGGATGTAGTCGTTCTTCAGGACCACCTTCTTGTAGGTGATCAGCGGCGACTCACCGGTGACGTCGAGGGTGTAGAAGGACGTGCCGAAGTACTGGTCGGTCGTCTTGTAGCGGTAGTAGGAGGACAGCCAGTTGAACCGGATATCGACCTCGCCGGGACGGCGGTCCAGTACCTCGACATTGCTGATGAGGTGATTGGTGCGCGGCTCGGGCAGCGACGTGGCGGACGAGCGGTCGGTCCGGATGCGGAACACCCGGTCCTCGATCCCGGCCCGGTTCGGGTAAAAGATCAGCGAGATCTCCGAGTAGGGGTCGGTGGTGAGCTCGCCGTCGTCATCCCAGGCGGGCATCCAGTACATCGCGTCCTCGCGGTAGCACTCGATCCACTGCTCGAACTGACGGTCGTCGAGCAGGCGTGCCTCGCGGAACAGGAAAGCGGAGATCTCGTCGACTGAGATCGACGCCACGGCGGGTGCGGTCATGATCAGGCCTTTCGTGGGGCGGGAGGGTTCGGACTGCGGGCGTCTCAGGCGTCGGTCGAGACCGTCGCGGGCTGCGGCGTGCGGTCGGCCGCGTCCTCGCGGACGGCACGCTCGTCGGCCTCACGTGCGGCCCTCTCCGCCTCGAGCGCGCGCTGCATGGTCTCCACCCAGTAGGCGTGCTGGACGGGGTACAGGCCCTCGTCCTCGGTCTTCGCCCCGGAGGACAGGACGTTCTCCATGCCCAGGCCGCGGGCGGTCTCGTCCGGGCCGTTGAGCTGGTGGGTGGTGCCGCGGGTCATGTCGTTCCACGGCGCGGCGTCGGCGAGGTAGGTCTTCTGGCAGGAGCGGAACTCCTCGAGGTCGTCCGGGGTCGCCATGCCGGTGGCGTTGAAGAAGTCCTCGTACTGGCGGATGCGGGCCGCCCGCGCCTCGGCGCTCTCGCCCTTGGGGGCGATGCAGTAGATCGTGACCTCGGTCTTGTCCACGGAGATCGGCTTGAAGTGCCGGATCTGGGAGGAGAACTGATCCATGAGGTAGACGTTCGGGTACAGGCACAGGTTGCGCGAGGCGCCCACCATGAACTCGGCCTTCTTCTCGCCGATCTGGTCGGCGAGCTCCTGGCGGCGCTCCCACAGCGGCCGGTCCTCGGGGTTGCCCCACCACATCCACAGCAGCAGGTGGCCGTGGTCGAAGGACCAGTACCCGCCGCCCTGCTTGCCCCAGGTGCCGGCGTCCATCGCCTTGGTCTCGTTCTTGGACTCGCCCGAACCCCGGCGCGCGGTGGTGGCCGCGTAGTTCCAGTGGGTGGCCGACACGTGGTAGCCGTCGGCACCGTTCTCGGCCTGCAGCTTCCAGTTGCCGTCATAGGTGTACGTGGACGACCCGCGCAGCACCTCGAGCCCCTCCGGGGACTGGTCGACCAGCATGTCGATGATCGTGCGGCTGTCACCGAGGTGCTCGGCGAGCGGCAGGACGTCCGGGTTGAGGCTGCCGAACAGGAAGCCGCGGTAGCTCTCGAAGCGTGCGACGCGGCGGAGGTCGTGGGAGCCGTTGGTGTTGAACTGCTCCGGGTACCCGGCGTCGCGGGGGTCCTTGACCTTGAGCAGCTCCCCGGAGTTGGAGAACGTCCACCCGTGGAACGGGCAGGTCAGGGTGGTGCGGTTGTCGGTCTTGCGACGGCACAGCATCGCGCCGCGGTGCGAGCACGCGTTGATGAGGCAGTTGAGCTGCCCGTCCTTGCCGCGGGTGATCACGACCGGCTGACGTCCGATGTCGGTGGTGAAGTAGTCGCCGACCTCGGGGATCTGGCTCTCGTGGGCCAGGTAGACCCAGTTGCCCTCGAAGATGTGCTTCATCTCGAGTTCGAAGATCTCCTCGTCGGTGAAGATGCGGCGGTTGGCGCGGATGATGCCGTCCTCGGGGCGGTCCTCGAGCGCGGTCTCGAGGGTGGCCTGGACGTGGTCGAGTCGATCTGACATCGAGGGCTCCTAGCGTGGGTCGGTTCCGGCCGCAGTGCGGCCTCCTTCCGGTGTGACTCCACGGTGCCAGGCTGTGTGGTCGATCACACTAGGGCACCTCCTAGTCATACCTAGGTGCAGGGTGTTCGCGATGCGAACGCGGACCGTGGTCCAGCCCGCCGACCTGCGGGTTCGCGTCGGAGGTGTTCGCTGAGCGCACGAAATGTCCTCTACGTCTGTAAAGGTCGGTGATTGACGACACATCACTTTCAGCGCACAGTGAGGTCATCGACCGGGCCAGCCGGTCCGATCCACCCACCGACACCACCCCGAGGGAGCGTCATGACCGACACCGCCGTCCCCACCGCCGCCGGCTCCGGAACCGCCGCGACGGACAAGTTCAAGGGCACCCGCTTCACCTCCGACACCTCCAAGGAGCGTGCGGCCGCCATCTACAAGGACGTGCTGACCAAGCTGTCCGAGGTGATCTACGAGCACGAGGTCACCTACGACGAGTACCGCGTCCTCAAGCAGTGGCTCATCGAGGTCGGCGAGGGCGGCGAGTGGCCGCTGTGGCTCGACGTCTTCCTGGAGCACTTCATCGAGGACTCCAACAGCCGGATCTTCAGCGGCACCAAGGGCTCCATCGAGGGCCCGTACTACGTGCCGGACGCCCCGAACCTGGGCTCCAAGGGCGTCATGCCGATGCGTGAGGACGAGAAGGGCACCAAGTTCGTCTTCCGCGGTCAGGTCCGCGACCTGGACGGCAAGGGCATCGAGGGCGCCACCGTCGAGCTGTGGCACGCCGACTCCGACGGCTACTACTCGCAGTTCGACGACGGCCTGGGCATCCCGGAGTGGAACCTGCGCGCCACCTTCTCCACCGACGCGGAGGGCCACTTCCACATCACCACGGTCCAGCCCGCTCCGTACCAGATCCCGCACGACGGCCCGACCGGTGAGTTCATCGCCAGCTACGGCGGGCACCCGTGGCGTCCGGCGCACCTGCACCTCAAGGTGACGGCCCCGGGCAAGCGCCTCATCACCACCCAGCTGTACTTCGAGGGCGGCCAGTGGGTCGACGACGACGTCGCCGGCGCCGTCAAGCCCGAGCTCGTCCTGCACCCGAAGCCCAACGCCGACGGCATCGACGAGGTCGAGTACGACTTCGTCCTGGATCCCGTCTCCGAGAAGCGTTACGTGGCCTGACCGGCGCGATCGACGCAGCATCCCCTCCGCCAGCCCCGGTCGCCACACGCGACCGGGGCGTCGGCGGTTCACCGGCCGACCCAGCAAAGGACCCTCATGTCTGATCTGACCATCCGATCCGTGGAGACACGGATCCTCGACGTGCCGCTCATCCGGCCGCACAAGTTCGCGACGACCACCGCCACGGCCCAGTCGATCCTGCTCGTGTCCGTCACCACCGAGTCGGGTGTGGTGGGATACGGCGAGGGCGTCACCCCGGGCGGGCCCTGGTGGGGCGGTGAGTCGGCCGAGACCATGCAGGTGCTGGTCGAGAAGTACCTCGCCCCGGTCGCGGTCGGTCGGCGGGTCGACGAGATCCCCGCGGTGCTGGAGGCGATGGAGGGCGTCGTCGCACGCGGGCGCTTCGCCAAGGCCGCCCTCGAGATCGCCATGTTCGACGCGTGGGCGAGGGCGCTGGACGTGCCGGTCCGCTCCCTGCTCGGCGGCGCGGTGCGGGACTCGATCGAGTGCACCTGGGCGCTCGGCGCGATGCCGCTCGAGGAGATGGTCGAGGAGATCGACGAGTTGCTGGCGGCGGATCGCCACCGCACCTTCAAGCTCAAGATGGGCGCGTTGGATCCGGCCGAGGACGTCGCCCGGATCGCGGCGCTCGCCGAGAGGCTCAACGGCCGCGCCGGGCTGCGGGTCGACATCAACGCCCGGTGGGACCGGTTCACCGCCAACGTCCACCTGCCGGCGCTGGTCGAGGTCGGGATCGAGCTCATCGAGCAGCCGACGCCCACCGAGCAGATCGAGGTGCTCGCCGAGCTCAACCGCTCGCTGCCCGTCCAGTTCATGGCCGACGAGTCGGTGCAGTCCCCGCACGACGCGCTGGAGGTCGCCCGCCGTGACGCCGCCGGCGTCATCGCGGTCAAGACCACCAAGCTCGGCGGACTGACCCGCGGTAAGGAGACGGTGGCCATCGCGCGGGCGGCGGGCATCGCCTGCCACGCCGCGACCTCGTTGGAGGGGCCCATCGGCACGGTCGCCTCCCTGCACCTGGCGTGCGCCGAGCCGGGGTTCAACTACGGCTCCGAGCTGTTCGGGCCGCTGCTGCTGGCCGAGACCTACGTGACCACCCCGATCCGTTACGAGGAGGGTCGCGTGCACCTCCCGGAGGGACCGGGCCTCGGCGTGGAGCTCGACCACGACGCGGTCGAGCGGTTCACGCGCCGCTGACGTCGCCCCCACCGACCAGACCACCCACGACACGAAAGAGGCCGACCATGGCACTGTTCCACGTCCGGATGGACGTCAAGATCCCGCACGACATGGATCCCGAGGTGCGCGCCGACACCGTGGCGCGCGAGAAGGCGTACAGCCAGGAGCTCCAGCGCTCGGGCAAGTGGAAGGAGCTCTGGAGGATCGTCGGCCAGTACTCCAACATCAGCATCTTCGACGTCGAGTCGGCGGATGAACTGCACGAGCTGCTCCAGGGGCTCCCGCTGTTCCCGTATATGGACATGGAGGTCATGGCGTTGACGCGGCACCCGTCCCGGATCGAGGACTGATCCGGGCCCCTCACTGCTCGAACAGACGACGCCGGGCCGCTCGCGAGAGCGGCCCGGCGTCGGCGCGGGAGAGGGCGGGGTCAGCCGCGATCGACGGACGCGGCCGGGGACGCCGAGCGGTCGGGCGCGATCGTGGTCACGCTGAGCGCGATCGCGCCCAGCACGCCCACCACGGCGAACGCGTAGAAGCCCCACGGGTGGCCCAGCCCGGCGGCGAGGAGAACGCCGCCGAGGGTCGGTCCGGTGATCGCACCGATCCGTCCGAAGCCGGCCGACATGCCGAGGGCGGTCGCGCGGATCGCCGCGGGGTAGCGCGTCGACGTGAAGGCGTAGACCAGGACCTGGGAGCTGAAGACGAAACAGCCGGTGAGGAACACCATCACGTAGATGCCCGCGAGGGGCAGACGGATCGACAGCAGCGCGAGGAAGACCGCGCCGGCGGAGAACCAGATGAGTCCCGCGGTCCGCGGGCCGATGCGGTCGGCGACGCGGCCGGCCACCAGCAGGCCCGCCACGGCGCCCACGTTGAGCACGAGCAGGAACGCCAGAGAGTTGCCCAGGTCGTAGCCGGAGTTCTGCATGAGCTTCGGCAGCCAGGTGTTCAGTCCGTAGACGAGCAGCAGGCCCATGAACGAGGTGACGAGGATCGCCACGGAGGTCCGCAGGTACGGGCCGCGGAAGAGCGAGGCGATGCCGGGCGGGCGCTGGCCCGCGGTCCCGGACGCGGCGAGGTCGTCCTCGCGCTCGACCAGGTGGTCCGTCTCGAGTCCGTACGCGTTCGCGATCTCCAGGGCCTCGTCGCGCCGGCCCTGCGCCCACAGGTAGGACGGGCTCTCCGGCAGGTACCGGATCATCAGCGGGACCAGCACCAGGGCGGGCACTGCGCCCGCGACGAACATCGCCGGCCACCCGAACGGCTGGAGCAGCACGAGGGCGAGTGCGGCGGTGGCGACGGCGCCGACGTGGTACCCCGTCATCACCGTGGTGGTCGCCGATCCGGCCTTGGTCGTGCGCGTGAACTCGGTGACCATCGCGATACAGGTGGGCAGGCAGCCGCCCAGGCCGATCCCCGCGAGGAAGCGCAGGGCGCCGAACAGGAACGCGGTGTCGACGAACGCCGTGACGAACGTGAGCGCCGAGAACCCGGCGACGGAGAGGATGAGCAGCTTGCGGCGGCCGAGACGGTCGGTGAGGGTTCCGATCGTCAGCGCGCCGATCGTCATCCCGACGAGCCCGGCGACGGAGATCGCGGTGGCGGTCCCGGCATCGGTGTTGAAGTACGCGCTGTCGGGGTCGGTGAGCGCGGGCATGATCGCGCCCAGCACGACCAGGTCGAAGCCGTCCAGCAGGACGGCGATCCAGCAGAGCGCGGCGACGAACGCGGCGGATCTACCGGCTGTCGGCGGCGTCCCGGTGCCGGGGCGGGTGGCGGATTTCATCGGGGGAGTCCTTTCAGGTCAGATGCCGGTGACCGAGCCACCGTCGAAGCGGGGCAAGGGGGTTCCGGTGTACAGCTCCGCGAGGTACGTACGACCCGCACGGGAACGGGTGACCGCGTCCAGCTCCGCCAGTTGCCGGTGACGCTGGAACGAGGTGTGGGCGGGGATGCGGTGGAGCATCTGGGTCATCCACCACGAGAAGTGCTGGGTTCGCCAGACCCGCGGTGAGGCCAGGTCGGTGTAGGCGTCCAGCAGGTCTGATTCGGAGTCACGGTAGAACCGCATCACCGCGTGGGCCAGCACCCAGGCGTCCGCGACGGCCACGTTGAGGCCTTTCGCCCCGGTGGGCGGGACGGTGTGGGCGGCGTCGCCGACGAGGTAGAGGCGACCGTGTTGCATGGGCATGTTCACCGAACTGCGGAAGCGCAGGATCGACTTGTCGAAGATGGCGCCGTCCTTGACCTCGGCGCCCTCACCGTCCACCCGGGCGTGCAGCTCGGACCAGATGCGGTCATCCGACCAGTCCTCGACGGAGTCGTTGGGGTCGCACTGCAGGTAGTGCCGCTGCACGGTCTCGGAGCGGGTGCTGATGAGCGCGAACCCGTTGGGGTGGTTGGCGTAGATCAGTTCCTCGCTGGTCTTGGGCGCCTCCGCGAGGATGCCGAACCAGGCGAACGGGTACTGGTTGATGTGCTCGACCCGGCGATCGCCCGGTCGCGCCTCGTCGTCGGCGAGGGGGATGGAGGCGCGGGTGACGGTGCGGTTGCCGTCCGCTCCGACGATGATGTCGGCGTGGAGGACGGCGTCCTCGCCGTCGGCGTCCCGGTAGACGAGCGACGGGGTGTCGGTCTCGACATCGTGCACCGACTCGATGCTCGTCTCGAACCGCACGTCGCCCCCGTCGGCGAGCCGCCGGGCGATGAGGTCGATGAGGAACTCGTGCTGTGGGTAGACGTTGACCTCGCGGTCCACGAGTTCACGGAAGTCGATCCGGTGGCCCTGGCCGTTGAACCGCAGTTCGATGCCCTCGTGCGGCTCGCCGTCCCGGAGGACCCGGTCGGACACGCCGGTGTCCACCAGCAGGTTGATGATGTCCTGTTCGAGGATGCCCGCTCGGATCGTGCCCTCCACGTCGTGCCGGCTGCGCTTCTCGAAGACGACGGACTCGATCCCGTTGATGTGCAGCAGATGGGAGAGCATGAGGCCGGCCGGGCCGGCTCCGACGATCGCAACCTGGGTCTTCATGGATCCTCCGGGGTGGTGGGTGGGCGAGGTGGGGGTGGATGTGATCCGGCGCGGCGCGCGGCCGGGACCGCGGATGTCCCCGGAGGGCGGGTCCCGGGCGGGGTGTGGTCACCCGGCCAGCGCGCGCGAGATGCCGCGCGCGGTGGCCTTGAGCGCGGGTATCAGCGGCTCGGTGGGTGTCGAGGGGGAGACGACGATGGAGAGCGCCGCGACCACCGAGGGGCCGTCGTGGACCGGGGCGGCGAGCGCCACCGAGTGCGGGTCGACCATCTGTCGGCAGATCGCGTGCCCGCGCCGGCGGATCTCGTGGAGCGTGGCCCGTAGTGTGCGCTCGTCGGTGATCGAGTTCGGTGTCAGGGCCTGCAGGCCCGCGTCGATGACCGCGTTCACCGTGTCGGCGGGCGCGTGCGCGAGCAGGACGAGGCCCCCGCTCGACACGTGGGCGGGGAGCCGACCTCCCGCCCGGGACTTCACGGAGATCGCCTGGCGTCCCGAGATCTGCTCGACGTAGACGACCTCGGCGCCGTCCAGGGTGGTGAGCTGGACGTTCTCCCGGGTGGCGACGAAGAGGTCCTCCATATAGGGCCGGGCGCTCTCGCGAAGGCCCTGGCGGCGGGGGGAGAGGTGCCCCAGTTCCCAGATCGCCTCGCCGATGGACAGGCGCCCGGACTCGTCGCGGTCCAGTGCTCCCAGGTCGGCGAGTTTGGCGCAGAGGCGGTGGGTGGTGGGGACGGGTAGTCCGACGGCGCGCGCGATCTCCGAGGCGGTCCGGACTCGGTGGCGGTCATCGAACGCTCCCAGCACGGCGAAGGCACGGCCGAGGACCGAGCGGTCCCCGCCGTGCGGATCCTCCGTCGCCATGTGGCGTCCTCCCCGGCCCGATTGTGAAACGCAACATAGTGTCGCCGACCACCACCGGGCCGGGAAGGCCGCTTATCACTGAGTGAGAAGAAATCTCCGAAAATGTTCGCGATACGGATCACGTACGCGATCCGTACCGCGACACGGTGCCCTGCACAGGGCGCACCCGGGATGACTCAGACGCGCTCGAAGACCGCTGCGAGTCCCTGGCCGCCGCCGATGCACATGGTCTCCAGGCCCCACTGGGCGTCACGGCGCTCGAGTTCGCCGCAGAGCGTGGCCAGGATCCGCCCGCCGGTGGCGCCGATCGGGTGACCGAGCGAGATGCCGGACCCGTTCGGGTTGAGGCGATCGCTCCGGAAGTCCAGGTCCCATTCGCGCAGGACGGCCAGCGTCTGGGCGGCGAATGCCTCGTTGAGCTCGATGACGTCCATGTCCGCCAGCGTCAGCCCGAGCCGGTCCAGGACCTTGGCGGTGGCCGGGACGGGACCGATGCCCATGGTCTCGGGGGCCACGCCGGCCACGGCCCAACCCGCCAACCGGACGACCGGGGTGAGCCCCAGCTCGGCGGCCTTCTCCGGGGTGGTCACCAGGCAGGCGGCGGCGCCGTCGTTCTGGCCGGAGGCGTTGCCGGCGGTGACCGTGGACTCCGGGTCGATCTTGCCGCGGATGGCGCGCAGGCGGGACAGGGACTCCATGGTGGTGTCCGCCCGGGGGTGCTCATCGGTGTCCACGACGATCGGGTCGCCCTTGCGCTGCGGGACCTCGACGGGGACCATCTCGGCGTCGAACCTGCCGGCCCGCTGGGCGGCGACCGCGCGCTGGTGGGACTGCACGGCGAGCTCGTCCTGGTCCTCGCGGGAGATCCCGTACTGCGCCCGCAGGTTCTCGGCCGTCTCGATCATGCCGCCCGGGACCGGGTGATCGCGGCCGCCGGCGGTGAGCCGGGCACGCGCGAGGCGGTCCGCCAGCTGCACGCCGTCACCGCGGATGCCGTACCGCGGCGAGGGGTTGGCGTAGAACTCGACGCCGCTCATGGACTCGGCACCGCCGGCGACCACGAGGTCGCACGCCCCCGTGGAGACCTGCATCGCCGCGGTGAGGACGGCCTGCAGCCCGGAACCGCACCGGCGGTCGAGCTGCATCCCGGGCACGTCGATGCCGAGCCCGGCGTCGAGGGCGGCCACGCGGCCGAGCGCCGGTGCCTCGCCCCCGGGGTAACCCTGGCCCAGGACCACGTCGTCGATGAGGGATCCCTCGATCCCGGTGCGCTCGACGAGCGCCCGGATCACGGTGGCGGCGAGGGTCTCCACGGGGATGTCCTTGAAGGCGCCGCCGAAGCGGGCGACGGGGGTGCGGAGCGGGGAACAGATCACGGCGTCGGTCATGGGAGGGCCTTTCTCGGGTCGTGCGTGGGTGGGTCGTGTCAGCGGTTGACGGCCACCAGGTCACGGGTGATGGCGTCGGCGGTGGCCAGCAGCGGTGAGACGAACTCGTCGACGAGCTGGCGGGGGGTGTACCTCATGGCGTGGGTCGAGATGTTGATCGCCGCGACCGTGCGGTTCTCGGAGTCGCGGACGGGGGCCGCCAGGGAGCGGAGACCGGGCTCGAGCTCCTGGTCGACCAGGCACCAACCCTGCTCGCGGACCAGGTCGATGGCCGCACGCAGGGCGGCCTCGTCGGACAGTGACGAGGCCGAGCGCGGCTCGATCGGGGTGGACCCGAAGTAGTCGTCGAGTTCCCACGGCTCCAGTCCGGCGAGCAGGCACCGGCCCATCGAGGTCGCGTACGCCGGGAAGCGCGTGCCGATGGTGATGCCGACCGTCATGATCCTGCTCACCTGGACGCGCCCCACGTACACGATGTCGGGACCGTCGAGGATAGAGACCGAGGACGACTCGCCGAGCTGCGTGCTGAGTCGCTTGAGGTGGGGCTGGGCCACGTCCGGCAGCGGCGTGGCGGACAGGAAGCTGTACCCCAGGTCCAGGATGCGCGGGGTGAGCTCGAACGTCGAGCCGTCGAAGTCCACGTAGCCGAGTTCGACGAGCGTGAGCAGGAACCGTCGGGCGGTGGCCCTGGTCAGTCCCGTGTTGCGGGCGACCTCGCTCAGGGTCTGCCGGGGGTTGTCGGCGCCGAAGGCCCGGATCACCGCGAGTCCCCGGGCCAGGGACTGCACGTAGTCGGCGGAGGTCGCCCGCGCGGTGTCGTCGTCCCGCCCCGCGGGTGCCGCCTGGTCGACAGTGGTCACCCGCGCTCCTCGAGCTCCGCGAGCGCGGCCTTGCCCAGGGCGAAGGCGTGGTTGCTCTTCGGCACCCCGGCGTAGACCGCCGTGTGGAGCAGCACCTCGGCGACCAGTTCGGCGGGGACGCCGGCACGGAACGCGGACCGCAGGTGCATGTCCAGCTCGCCGTCGTTGCCCAGGGCGGTGAGGACCGCGATGGTCAGCAGGCGGCGCTGGACGTCGTCCAGGCCCGGGCGCGTCCACACGTCACCCCACGCGGTGCGGGTGATGAAGTCCTGGAACGGGGCGGTGAAGTCGGTGGTCCCGGCGACCGCGCGGTCGACGTGCGCGTCGCCGAGCACCTCGCGGCGGCGCCGCATGCCGGCGTCGTGGGCGGCGGTGCGACCGGCGGTGTAGGTGGCACCGCCGGCGGCGGCGATCACGTGCTCGCGCAGCAGGGCCGTGACCCGGCCCGGCAGTTCGACGGTGGGCACGTGTGCGGCGGGGGAGAGCACGACGAAACGGGCCCCGTCGACGCCGTCGGCGATCTCCCTCACCACGTCGGGTGCGGTGGAGGGGTCCTCGTCACCGGCCACGACCAGCGTGGGGCACCCGATCCTGCCGAGATCGGCGCGCACGTCGTACCCGGCCAGGGCGTCACAGCACGCGGCGTAGCCCTCGGGGTCGGTGGCGGTGATCATCGCACGGAGCGAGGCGTTCAGGCGCGGGTCGCGCTCGGCCAGGGCCGGGGTGATCCACCGGGCGACGACGGCGTCCGCGACCGCCTCCATGCCGCCGTCCCGCACGGCGGCGGCGCGGTCGGTCCATCCCTGCGGCTCCCCGAACCGGGCCGCGGTGCACAGCAGTGCCACGGATTCGATGCGGTCGGGGTGGTGGATCGCCAGCCATTGTGCGACGGCCCCGCCCAGCGACAGCCCCGCCACGTGGAAGGTCCCCACCTCGAGCGAGTCGAGCAGCGCGAGGACGTCCGCCGTGAGGTCGTCGAGTGTGCAGGGGCCCGGGATGAGCTCCGACCCGCCGTGTCCGCGGTGGTCCACCGCGATTACCCGGAAGAGCTTGGACAGCTCGCGGATCTGGTGCGACCACATGGAGTGGTCGGATCCCAGTGAGCCGAGCAGGACGAGGGTGGGGGTGTCGGGCCCCGCGTCCTGCGGTCGGCGGTCCTCGTGGGACAGGGTCGCGATCCCGGTCGTGGTCATCGGGTCTCCTCCTGGGTCGTTCCGTCGATGGGGGTGAGGGTGGGGAGCAGGGCGTCGACCAGGTCGGCGGCGTGCCCGAGGTAGCCGGCCGGGTCGAGCAGGTCGCGCAGTCTCCCGGCGCCGAGCGCGTCGATCAGGCGCTCGTCCGAGTCGAGTCGACCGCGGCGGCACGCGTCGGTGACGAGGCCGCGGGCGTCGGGCCGGTCGCGCCCCATGGCGACCACGACGCGCTCGGCGAGCAGGGCCCCGCCGGTGACGTCGAGGTTCCGGGCCATCGCATCGGGGTGCACGTCGAGGTTCTCGAGGGTGTGGGCCAGGCGGGCCAGTGCGCCGACGGTGAGGCGTTGGAGATCGGACAGCGGTTCCCACTCGGCGTGCCATGCCCCGGCCGCGCGCTGGTGTTCGTGGGCGGCGGCGGCCTGCACCGTGGCGACCAGCCCGGGGACGCGCATCGCGGCGGCCCGCGCCTCGATCGCCGAGGTGGGATTGCGCTTGTGCGGCATCGCCGAGGACCCGCCCGCGTCGCGTACCGACAGTTCACCGATCTCGGTGGCCGCGTGCAGGATGACGTCACCGGCGACCTTGGCGACCGAGCCCGCCGTCGCGCCGAGGGCGCCGGCGTAGAGCGTCAGCTCCGCGCGGTCGGTGTGCCAGGGGGCGAGCGCGCGGGGCAGGGCGAGTTCGTCGGCCACCGCATCGGCCAGCGCCGGGCCGTGGGGGTGTACCGCCGCGAGTGTGCCCGCCGCGCCCCCGAACTGGACGGACACGGCGGCCGCCGCGCGGACGGCCGCCGTCGCGGCCACGCGGACCGACCGGCCCCACCCCGCCGCGACGAGCCCGAAGGTGGTGGGCAGCGCCTGCTGGCCGAGGGTGCGACCGGCGAGCGGCGTGCCGCGGTGGGTGCGGGCGAGGTCGGCGCAGGCGACGACGACGCGGTCGGCGTGTGCGCGCAGGTGCCCGGCCGCCCGGTGGACGAGCAGCGCCGCCGCACTGTCGATGACGTCCTGGGAGGTGGCCCCCACGTGGACCTCCCCGGGCACGGCGCGGTCGTCGAGGCCGACCACCGCGGACCGCAGTGCGGTGACCAGGGGGATGACCGGGTTCCCGCCCGAGATCGAGGCCGCTCCCAACGTGGCCGGGTCGGCGCCCTCGATCCGGGACGGGTCCGCCGCGAGAGTGGTCAGGGCCTGCGCGGTCGGGGCGCTGACGAGGCCGAACCGTGACGCGGCCCGCGCGAGCGCCGCCTCGACCTCGACGAGGGCGCCGACCCAGGCCTCGTCCGAGAAGTCGGCGTGGGACGACCCGAAGACCGGGTCGAACAGCGGGCCGCGCGTGCCGGTCACAGGTCGAAGAACGGGGTCTCGGGCCCTGCCGGCGAGTCCTGCAGGGCGATGGTGAGGTGGTAGGTCCCGTCCCGGTGGTCGGCGATCAACAGGCCGCGACGGTCCTCGGGCAGGAGGGCCAGGACGGGATCGCCCGCGTGGGCCTCGACGTCCTCGGGGAAGTACAACCGGGTCACGAGGCGCTTGAGGATCCCGCGGGCGAAGACGCCCACCTCGAGGTGCGGGGCCTGGGTACCGCCCGCTCCGTCCCCGATCGCGCCCGGACGCACCGTGTCGATGGTGACCGTGCCGGTCTCGTCGGCGAACACACGGGAGAACCCGGTGAAGCCCGAGCCGCCGACCAGCGGGACGTCGTCGACGAACCGGCCCGAGGCATCGGCCTGCCACGTCTCGATCATCGCGTCGGCGACCGGGGTGCCCTCCCCGTCGACCACCGCGATCGACACCCGGATGTGGTCGGGGCTGCCGGGCTCGGCGAGGGTCCCCGAGGTGGTCCAGTCGGGCTCGAGCCCGATGTGGACGTAGGGGCCGACGGTCTGGGAGGGCGTGACCCCGAAGGGAACCTCGTCCTGGTCGCGCCCGGTCAGCGCGGGATAGCGGGGGGCCTGGGGGTTGGCGGTGTCGATCATCAGTGCTCCTCGCCGTTCTCGAAGGGGGTGGCGTTGCTGCCGCGCAGGACGATGTCGAACTTGTAGGCCGGTGCCCAGTTGGACTCGGTCGTGTCGTAGTCGAACACACTGATCATGCGTTCGCGGGCGCCCGCGGGGGAGGCGTTGAAGATCGGGTCCTGGAAGAAGAACGGGTCGTCCGGGAAGTACATCTGGGTGATGAGCCGCTCGGTGAACGCGCGGCCGAAGAGCGAGAAGTGGATGTGCGCCGGACGCCACGCGTTGTGGTGGTTGCCCCACGGGTAGGCGCCGGGCTTGACGGTGAGGAAGCGGTACCGGCCGTGCGCGTCGGTCATGCAGCGACCGACCCCGTTGAAGTTGGGGTCGAGAGGTGCGGGCCACGAATCGTTGCGGTGGCGGTACCGGCCGGCCGCGTTGGCCTGCCAGACCTCGACCAGGGTGTCGGGCACGGGGCGCCCGTCGCTGTCGAGGACGCGGCCGTGGACGATGATCCGCTGGCCGATGGCCTCGCCCTCGCCCACCAACGTCAGATCGGCCTCGGCCGCGGTGACGGCCGTGTCGGAGAAGACCGGCCCGGTGAGTTCGCCCATGCGCTGGGGCAGCAGGACGAGCTCGTTCCTGGGGGCACGCAGCCGCGTGGTGCCGTACTCGGCGAAGTGCAGCGGCGGGTTGGCGTCGTGATCCGGTACGTACCGGTCGGGGAGGTGCAACATGGCGTCCTCTCGGTCGAAGGCGATATGAAGGCAGCTCATACGTCCGCATGTCGAACGATGCTCCGCATGACGTACAGAATACGACCGCGCCTGTGACAGGGGCGACACGTTCTCGTTGAATGAGAGGCTAGTGCGGCCAGGGCGCGTTCGCAAGGCGAACTGTTGTGCCAGATGCGAACACGCGGTACCGTGTGTGACATGACCAACAAGATCTATTCGTCGGCCGCCGAGGCGGTCGCCGACATCCCGGACGGCGCGTCCCTCGCCGTGGGAGGTTTCGGTCTGGTCGGCATCCCCGCCGTCCTCATCGATGCGCTCCTCGACCAGGGCGCGGGCGATCTGAAGACGGTGAGCAACAACTGCGGGACCGACGGCTTCGGCCTCGGCAAGCTGTTGGAGGCCCGCCGTATCACCCGGACCACGGCCTCGTACGTGGGTGCCAACAAGGAGTTCGCCCGCCAGTACCTGTCGGGGGAGCTCGAGGTGGAGCTGACCCCCCAGGGCACGCTGGCCGAGCGCATGCGCGCCGGCGGCGCCGGGATCCCCGCCTTCTACACCCCGGCCGGTGTCGGCACCATGGTCGCCGAGGGTGGTCTGCCGCTGCGTTACGACGGTGACGGCGGGGTGGCGGTGGCCTCCGAGCCCAAGGAGGTCCGGGTGTTCGACGGCCAGCAGTACGTGCTCGAGCGGGCGATCGTCACCGACTTCGCCCTCGTGCACGCGCACCGGGCGGACACCGCCGGCAACCTGCAGTTCCGCGGGACCGCCCGCAACTTCAACCCGGACGCCGCGATGGCCGGCCGGGTCACGATCGTCCAGGCCGAGGAGGTCGTCCCCGAGGGCGGGATCGACCCGGCGGACGTCCACCTCCCCGGCATCTTCGTCCAGCGCGTCGTGGAGGTCGGCCGGCAGGAGACGGGCGTGGAGATCGAGAAGCTGAGCAGGAAGGGGGAGGACCTGTCATGAGCTGGACCCACGAGCAGATGGCGGCCCGGATCGCCGCGGACTTCACCGACGGCCAGTACGTCAACCTCGGCATCGGGATGCCGACGCTGATCCCCGACTACCTCCCGGAGGGCGTGCGCGTGACGCTCCACTCGGAGAACGGGATCCTGGGTGTGGGGCCGTACCCGACCCGCGAGCAGCTGGACCCCGAGATGATCAACGCCGGCAAGGAGACCATCACCGCAGCGCCCGGCGCGGCGTTCTTCGCCTCGTCGGACTCGTTCGCGATGATCCGCGGCGGGCACGTCGACGTGGCCGTGCTGGGAGCCATGCAGGTCTCGCAGCACGGCGATCTGAGCAACTGGATGATCCCGGGCGCGATGGTCAAGGGCATGGGCGGCGCGATGGACCTGGTCCACGGCGCCGGCCGCGTCATCGTGATGATGGATCACGTCACCCGGAAGGGTGACATCAAGCTCATGGAGGAGAACACCCTCCCGTACACCGGCAAGGGCTGTGTCCAGCGGGTCGTCACCGACCTGTGCGTCCTCGACATCACCGAGGAGGGCTTCGCGCTCGTCGAGCTGGCGCCCGACGTGACGATCGACGAGGTCCGGCAGAAGACGGCGGCGCAGATCCACACCTGACCAGCGACACCGCTCGCGACCGGGTGCGTCGACCGGGCACGCGGCACGGGGTCGGTTTCTCACTACTGTGGGAACCGACCCCGTCGTCGTCCCCGGAAGGCCCAGAAGATGAGCACCAACAGCCCGGTCACCGTCACCGTCACCGGTGCGGCCGGCAAGATCGCGTACTCGCTGCTGTTCCGGCTCGCGTCCGGCCTGGTCTTCGGGCCGGGCACGCCCGTCCGTCTCCGGCTGCTCGACATCCCGTCGGCGGTGGTCGCCGCCGAGGGCGTGGCCATGGAGATCGAGGACTGTGCCCTGCCGCTGGTCGACTCGATCGAGATCACGGACGACGTGACCCGGGCGTTCGACGGCGCCAACGCGGCGTTCCTCGTGGGGGCGAAGCCGCGCGGCAAGGGGATGGAACGGGCCGACCTCCTCACCGCGAACGGGGCGATCTTCCGTGAACAGGGGCGGGCCGTCAACGACCACGCGGCCGACGACATCCGCGTGGTCGTGGTGGGCAACCCCGCCAACACGAACGCCTACATCGCCCATCGCCACGCGCCCGACGTCCCCGCGGGCCGGTTCACCGCGCTGATGCGACTCGACCACAACCGCGCACTGAGCCAGCTGGCCACGAGGTTGGGGGCACGGGTCTCCGAGCTCGACGGGGTGGTGGTGTGGGGCAACCACTCCGCGACCCAGTTCCCCGACGTGACCTTCCTGACGCGCGGCGGTGAGCCGGTCACCGCCGGTCTCGAACCGGAGTGGCTGGCGGACACGTTCATACCGCGCGTGGCGGGCCGCGGGGCCGAGATCATCGCGGTCCGCGGGTCGTCCTCGGCCGCCTCCGCCGCCGGCGCGGCCGTCGACCAGATGCGGGACTGGGTCCGTGGCACCTCCGGCGAGAGCTGGACCACCGTCGCGTTGCCGTCCGGTGGCGAGTACGGCACGGTCCCCGGCGTGGTGACGGGGCTGCCGTGTCGCAGCCGCGGGGCGGAGTGGGAGGTCGTGGAGGGCCTGGAGATCGGCGAGTTCCAGCGGGCCCGCATCGACGCCTCGGTGGCGGAGCTCGTCGCGGAGCGCGACGCGGTGCGTGAGCTCGGTCTCGCCGACTGACGCCGCGGCCCGCGCGGCCCGACGGCGTGTGTCGGGGCCCGGCGGGTACGGCCTAGGATGGCCGGGTGACGACTCCAGCCGCTTCCTCCCAGAACACCGACCGCGCGGACGCCCTGCCCGCCTCCTGGAATCCAGGTGAGGTGGAGGGCGAGTTGTATCAGCGCTGGGTGGACGCGGGGTACTTCGAGGCCGACGCGTCCAGTGACAAGCCCGCGTACTCGGTGGTCCTGCCCCCGCCCAACGTCACCGGCAGCCTGCACATGGGCCATGCGCTCGACCACACGCTCATGGACGTGCTCACGCGGCGTAAGCGCATGCAGGGGTACGAGGTGCTCTGGCTGCCGGGCATGGATCACGCCGGCATCGCCACGCAGACCCTCGTGGACCGCAAACTCCGCGAGGAGGGGATCGACCGGCACGAGATCGGTCGCGAGGCCTTCATCGAGAAGGTCTGGGAGTGGAAGCGTGAGTCCGGCGGCACGATCGGTGAGCAGATGCGTCGCCTGGGTGACGGCGTGGACTGGTCCCGCGAGCGCTTCACCCTCGACGAGGGCCTGTCCCGCGCCGTGCAGACGATCTTCAAGGAGCTCTACGACAAGGGGTTGATCTACCGCGCGGAGCGGCTGGTCAACTGGTCGCCCACGCTCCAGACCGCGATCTCCGACATCGAGGTCAAGTACGCCGACGTCGAGGGCGAGCTGGTCAGTTTCCGCTACGGCGCGATGGACGACTCCGAGCCGCACCTGGTCGTGGCCACGACCCGTCTCGAGACGATGCTCGGTGACACCGCGATCGCCGTCCACCCGGACGACGAGCGCTACGCGCATCTGGTGGGCACCGAGATCCCGCATCCGTTCCGCGACGGCTGGACCATGCGTGTGGTCGCGGACGACTACGTGGACCCCGAGTTCGGCACGGGCGCCGTCAAGGTGACCCCCGCGCACGACCCCAACGACTTCGCCATCGGTCAGCGGCACGGGCTCGAGATGCCCACGATCATGGACGCGACGGGGCACATCGCCGGCACCGGCACCCGCTACGACGGCATGGACCGCTTCGAGGCGCGTCAGGCGATCCGTGAGGACCTGGCGGCGCAGGGGCGGATCGTCAAGGAGATCCGGCCGTACCTGCACTCAGTCGGACACTCGGAGCGCTCGGGGGAGCCGATCGAGCCCCGGCTGTCCCTGCAGTGGTGGGTCCGTGTGGAGGAGCTGGCGAAGATGGCCGGCGACGCGGTCCGCCACGGGGACACGGTGATCCACCCGACGAGCCAGGAACCGCGGTGGTTCGACTGGGTCGACGACATGCACGACTGGTGCATCTCGCGCCAGCTCTGGTGGGGCCACCGGATCCCGATCTGGTACGGACCGGAGGGCGAGGTCGTCTGCGTGGGACCGGACGAGCAGGCGCCCGCCGGGTACACGCAGGAGGACGACGTCCTCGACACGTGGTTCTCCTCGGCGCTGTGGCCGTTCTCCACGATGGGCTGGCCCGGGCGCACCGCGGACCTGGAGCGCTTCTACCCGACGTCGGTGCTGGTCACGGGGTACGACATCCTGTTCTTCTGGGTCGCCCGGATGATGATGTTCGGCACGTTCGTCGGGCAGACCCTGACCGGCGAGAAGGCGGCGCCGGGCAAGGTCCCGTTCACCGACGTCTTCCTCCACGGGTTGGTCCGCGACGAGCACGGGCAGAAGATGTCCAAGTCCAAGGGCAACGGCATCGACCCGCTGGACTGGGTCGACCGTTTCGGCGCCGATGCGCTGCGCTTCACCCTGGCCCGCGGCGCCAACCCCGGCGGCGACCTGTCGGTGGGCGACGACTCGGCGCAGGCCTCGCGCAACTTCACGACGAAGCTGTTCAACGCCACCCGGTTCGCGCTCATGAACGGGGCGAAGGTGGGCGTGCTCCCCGCCGCCGCCGATCTCACCGATGCGGACCGGTGGATCCTGCACCGGCTGGGCCAGGTGCGCGAGACGGTCGACCACTCGCTGGAGCGGTACGAGTTCTCCAAGGCGTGCGAGGCGCTCTACCACTTCGCGTGGGACGAGGTCTGTGACTGGTACCTCGAGCTCGCGAAGGTCCAGTTCGGGAACGACGACGAGTCCCGCGCCTCGGAGCGGGCCGAGCGGACACGCCTGGTGCTGGGCCACGTCCTGGACGTTCTCCTGCGCATGCTCCACCCGGTCGTGCCCTTCGTCACCGAGACCCTCTGGACGGCGCTGACGGACGGGGAGTCGCTCGTGATCGCGCAGTGGCCGGGCGACGTGGTCCCGGCCGACGACGCCGCGGAGGCGGTCCGTCGGGTGGCCGACGCGCAGACGCTGGTGACGGAGATCCGGCGGTTCCGTTCCGACCAGGGGCTCAAGCCCGGCCAGCGGGTGCCGGCGCGGATGGGTGGGGTGGAGGCCGCCGACCTCCCGACCGACCTCCTCGACCAGGTGGCCTCGTTGGCCCGGCTCACCCCGGCAGCCGATGATTTCACGGCCACCGCCTCACTGGAGGTCCGGCTCGGTCTGTCGACGGTGGAGGTCGAGATCGACACGTCGGGCACGATCGACCTGGCGGCCGAGCGCCGTCGGCTGGAGAAGGACCTCGCCGCGGCCCACAAGGAGCTCGAGACCACCGGCGCCAAGCTCGGGAACGAGGCGTTCCTGGGCAAGGCGCCCGACCACGTGGTCGACAAGATCCGCGCCCGACGCGACCTGGCGGAGGCGGAGGTCGCCCGGATCACCGCCCGCCTCGAGGCGATGCCCGCGGGGAGTGGCTCCGCGTGAGTGACCGCAAGTGGCTCCCGCCCCATGACCCGGAGGAGGGGTGGGACACCCCGACCGAGGAGGACGTCGCCGAGATGCTCGGCGAGGACGGGCTGGTGTCGGGCGTCCCGCTCGGGGGTCCGATCCCGGGCGACGAGGAGAACGACGGCGAGGACCACCTGCCGCCGCGCCCGATCCCCGAGGTGGGCAGCCCCGAGTGGCAGGCCGACACCGCGGAGCTCGCCGCGGTCGAGGAGGAGCTGGCCACCCGGTGGCCGGAGTCGCGCCTCGAGCCGAGCCTGGACCGGATCGCCGAGCTGACCTCGATCCTCGGCGACCCGCAGCACGCGTACCCGGTGGTGCACGTCGCCGGCACCAACGGCAAGACCTCGGTCACCCGCATGATCGACGCCCTGCTGCGGGCGCTCCACCAGCGCACCGGGCGCAACTCGAGCCCCCATCTGCAGAGTGTGACCGAGCGCATCGCGATGGACGGCGAGCCGATCACCGCGCGCACCTTCGTCGACACCTACCGGGAACTGCAGCCCTACCTGGAGCTGGTGGATCAGCGGTCCGAGGCGTCCGGCGGGCCGCGGATGAGCTACTTCGAGGTGCTCACGGCCATGGCGTTCGCCGCGTTCGCCGACGCCCCGGTCGACGTCGCCGTCATCGAGACGGGGATGGGCGGCACCTGGGACGCCACCAACGTCGTGCGCCCGGCGGTCTCGGTGATCACACCGGTGGGGTTGGACCACACCGAGTACCTCGGCGAGGATCTCGCCACGATCGCGGGGGAGAAGGCGGGCATCATCCAGCCCGGTCCGCAGGACGACCTGCTGCCCCGGGACCCGGTCGCCGTGATCGGTCGCCAGGAACCCGAGGCCATGGAGGTGCTGATCCGCCGCGCCGTCGAGGTCGGGGCCGTCGTGGCCCGCCTCGGTTCCGAGTTCGACGTCGTGGAGCGGCGACTGGCCGTGGGCGGTCAGCAGCTCACCCTGCGCGGGCTCGGGGGCGAGTACCCCGAGGTGTTCCTGCCCCTGTTCGGGGAGCACCAGGCGGAGAACGCGGCGACCGCCCTGGCCGCGGTCGAGGCGTTCTTCGGTGCGGGGCCGGACCGGGCGTTGGACCCGGAGCTGATCCGGGCGGGTTTCGCCGCGGTCGACAACCCGGGTCGCCTCGAGCGGCTCAGTTCCAGCCCCACCGTCCTGGTCGACGCCGCCCACAACGGGCACGGCGGTCGCGCGCTCGCCGAGGCGATCACCTCGGAGTTCGACTTCAAGCGGTTGGTCGCCGTGGTCGCCATGCTCGACGGTAAGGACGCCGACGCCTTCCTCGCCGCGTTGGAGCCGGTGGTGGAGGAGGTCGTGGTCACCCGGTCGGCGTCCCCGCGGGCGATGGGGCTCGACGACCTCGCGCGGATCGCGGAGGAGCGCTTCACGGCCCAGCGCGTCCACGTGGTGGAGACGCTGCCCGACGCGGTCAGCGCCGCCCTCGACCTCGTGGGGGTCCCGGACCCGACCGCCGACGACGACGTCTCCGGCGTCGGGGTCCTCATCACCGGATCGGTCGTCACCGCCGGCGCCGCCCGCAGTCTGTTCGGAAAGGACGCACAGTGACCGACCCGACCCCCGGACCCCGGGGCGCCGCCCACGAACCGTCGGTCGACCCGTGGAAGGGTCTGCGCGGCATCATGGCGGGCACATTGGTCCTCGAGGCGATCGTGATCGGTCTGGTGCTCACGGTGATCGCCCGGCTCGACGACGGCGCGCACTTCCAGCCGTGGAAGGTGTGGTTCGTCAGTCTGTTGGCCATCGCGATGATCGTGGCCAGCGGGCTCCAGCGCAGGCCCTGGGCCATCCCCATGAATCTGACGCTGGCCGCCCTGGCCGTGGCCGGCTGGGCGGTGCACTGGTCGATGGGTGTCTGCGGACTGTTGTTCGCGGCGGTGTGGGCCTACATCCTGTTCCTGCGCCGGGACCTGGCGGGACGGATGGCCGGGGGTTACCTGCCCAGCCAGCACGACTGAACGGCCCGCCGGGAGTCGGGGGTGGTGTGAGTGCTTGTAGCATTGCCGCCGTGACCGAGAGAACCTTCTTCCTCATCAAGCCCGACGGAGTCGAGCGCGGCCTGACCGGCACCATCCTGTCCCGTATCGAGGCCAAGGGGCTCAGGATAGTGGCGATGGACATGCGGCGGGTCCCGCAGGAGACCGCGGCGGAGCACTACGCGGAGCACGCCGAGCGCCCGTTCTACGGCTCCCTGCTGGAGTTCATCACCTCGGGCCCGGTCGTGGCGGGCGTTCTCGAGGGCCCCCGTGCGATCGCCGCGTGGCGTCAGCTCGCGGGCGGCACCGACCCCGTCGAGAAGGCGGCCCCGGGTTCCATCCGCGGCGACTACGGCCTGGAGACCCAGCTCAACCTGGTCCACGGTTCGGATTCCGAGGAGTCCGCGGCGCGCGAGATCGCCCTCTGGTTCCCCGGCCTCTAGACCGCGGCGTCCCCCGCGGCGACCGCGCCGCCCCTGCGCCCGTCGGCCCCGCCGACGGGC
Source organism: Dietzia sp. CH92 (assembly GCF_032248695.1). NCBI lineage: Bacteria > Bacillati > Actinomycetota > Actinomycetes > Mycobacteriales > Dietziaceae > Dietzia > Dietzia sp. CH92. The sequence goes on from NZ_JAVHXC010000005.1 coordinate 223,337, forward strand.
GCATCGCCATTTGGTGGTGCCCGGACGGCGACGCCCGGACGTTCGGTGTGGGACAATGGGGCCAGCCCATCCTGGCGAGTGGACCACCAGTCCGCCCCGGAACGGGCGCCCGCCACCCGCGGACCGGTTCGTCCCGGTATCGCGGACCACAAGACGTAGCCCCGCCACGGCGGGGCCGAGACCAGAAGACGCCCGACCCCGTGCGGCGGCGTGGGTCACCGGTTTCCCGGTGACGTGATCGCGCCCGGAGTCCGGCCGGAGGAGACACGTGTCGGATCCGAACCTGACCATCGACGACCTCGCCGCGCTGCCCGAGAGGATGCGCGCACACGCCGCGGCCAAGGCCGTGGGCATGACCAGCAAGGAGTTCCTGGCCGCGATGGCCGGGATCGGGGTCGAGATCAAGAGCGCCCAGTCCGGCGTGACCCGCGAGGTGCTGCTGACCTGGTTCAACAGTCGCTCCGGAGACGCCGGTGGAGGCGCCGGTGAGCAGGCCCCCGCCGCCGCCGGGGAAGGCGCGGCCGCGCAGGCCCCCGCCGCGGACACCGCTGCGCCCGCCCAGAAGGCGCCGCGCAAGGCCGCGGCGAAGAAGGCCGCCGCCAAGAAGAGCCCGGCCCGCCGGACCACCGCCGAGAAGACCGCGGAGAAGGCCACGGTAGCGGAGAAGCGCGCCGCGCGGACCGCTGACGAGACCACCCCCGCCGGGACCGACCCCGCCGACGTCCCGGCCACCACCCGGGGCGCCGACGCCGGGGACGCGGGGTCCGGGGGCGGAGCCGACGCGAGGAAGCGTCCGCCGCTTCCCGAGATCGCGATCGTCACCGGTGAGGTGGGCTCCGCCGAGCCCGGGAACCGCCGGCGCCGCTCCACCGCGACCCCCTCGTTCTCACCCCTGTTCCTCTCGCCCGAGGACACCGCCGCCGCGGCCGCGGAACAGGCGCCCTCGCGCCGCCGCCGCGCCGAGCAGGCCGAGCAGTCCCGGCGGGCCGACGCCGACACGGACCGGGCCACCGTGGAGCCCGGCTCCCGCGGGGACCGGACCGCTGAGCAGCCCGACGGGTCCGACTCCGGCGGCGACCGGTCCGCTGAGCAGTCCGACTCCGGTGGCGACCGGTCCACTGACCAGTCCGACACCGGCGAGGGCGGCGCCCGGCGCCGTCGGCGCGGTCGCCGTGGCCGTGGCCGCGGTCGCGGTGAGGGCGGCGACGAGCAGAACGGCCAGGGCATCGATACCGTCACCGACGGCGACGCGGACTCCGACACGGTGTCCGGGGCCGCCCGGGACACCGGTGCGGCCGACGACGCGGACGCACCCGACAGCGACGCCGCGGGCCGGGGTCGCGGGTCCGGTCGCGACCACGCGGACGACTCCGACGGCCCCACGGCCGACGACGCCGGCGGGCAGGACGACACGGGAGACGACGACGGGGACGAGTCGGACGACTCCACGGGTGCTCCGTCGGGCTCGAGGCGGCGTCGCCGTCGTCGTCGTCGCAACGGTGGTGCCGGGACCGACGAGTCCCAGGCCTCCAGCGACGACCCGCCCCACACCGAGGTCCACGAGCGCGACGCGCGCCGTCGCTCCGGACGCGGGGGCCAGGCCTCCGGCACCTCCGCCGACGAGGTCCAGGGCATCACCGGCTCCACCCGCCTCGAGGCCAAGCGTCAGCGTCGGCGCGACGGCCGCGAGGCCGGGCGTCGCCGTCAGCCCATCCTGTCCGAGGCCGAGTTCCTCGCCCGCCGCGAGGCCGTCGACCGCGTCATGGTGGTGCGCGAGAAGCAGCGCGCCGACGGTCGGGGTCTCATGACCCAGGTCGGCGTCCTCGAGGACAAGGTCCTCGTCGAGCACTTCGTCACGACCGAGTCCGCCCGCTCGATGGTCGGCAACGTCTACCTCGGCCGCGTGCAGAACGTGCTGCCCAGCATGGAGGCGGCGTTCGTCGACATCGGACGCGGCCGCAACGGCGTGCTCTACGCCGGCGAGGTCAACTGGGAGGCCGCCGGGCTCGGCGGCAAGGCCCGGCGGATCGAGCAGGCCCTCAAGTCCGGCGACATGGTGCTGGTCCAGGTGACCAAGGACCCCGTCGGGCAGAAGGGCGCCCGCCTGTCGACGCAGATCTCCCTGGCCGGGCGGTTCCTCGTCTATGTCCCGGACGGCAACTCGACCGGCATCTCCCGCAAACTGCCCGACACCGAGCGCCGCCGCCTGAAGGGGATCCTCAAGGAGGTCGTCCCCGAGGGCTCCGGCGTCATCATCCGCACCGCGGCCGAGGGGGTCAGCGCCGAGGAGATCGGCCGCGACGTCGAGCGGCTCGCCGCGCAGTGGTCCGAGATCTCCGAGGCGGCCGCCAAGCGCACCGACTCCGGATCCGGCACGCCCGTCGCGCTGTACGAGGAGCCCGACCTGCTCGTCAAGGTCGTCCGCGACCTGTTCAACGAGGACTTCTCCAAGCTCGTCATCCAGGGCGAGACGTCCTGGAACACGGTCCACGACTACGTCTCGCGCGTGGCGCCCGAGATGGTCGAGCGGCTCGAACGTCACGACAACCCCGACGTGGACGTCTTCGCGACCCACCGGGTGGACGAGCAGTTGGCCAAGGCGCTCGACCGCAAGGTGTGGCTGCCCTCGGGTGGCTCCCTGGTGATCGACCGCACCGAGGCCATGACCGTCATCGACGTCAACACCGGCAAGTACACCGGCTCCGGCGGCAACCTCGAGGAGACCGTCACCAAGAACAACCTCGAGGCCGCCGAGGAGATCGTGCGTCAGCTGCGCCTGCGCGACGTGGGCGGCATGGTGATCATCGACTTCATCGACATGGTCCTCGAGGCCAACCGCGACCTCGTCCTGCGGCGCCTCACCGAGGCGCTCGGGCGTGACCGCACCCGCCACCAGGTCTCCGAGGTCACCTCGCTCGGCCTGGTCCAGCTCACCCGGAAGAAGCTCGGTACCGGCCTCGTCGAGGCGTTCTCCACGCCGTGCGAGCACTGCCAGGGCCGCGGCCTCGTCATCCACGCGGACCCGCTGCACACCGAGTCGCACAACGCCGACGAGCCGGGCGCACGGCGCGGTCGTCGCAAGGGCGGCAACGGCAAGGCCGGCGAGTCCGAGTCGGCCGCTCCCAAGCAGGCCCCGCGCAAGGACGGCCCCGCGCCCGCCGCGCACCCGGCCGCACTGGCGATCGCCCGGCAGAACGCCGAGAGCCAGGACGGAGAGCCCGACACGGGCGGCGGTGAGCCCGCCGCCGGAGCCGGTGAGCCCGCCGCCGAGACCCCCGGCACGCCGACGGGGGAGAAGGACGGTCGCGCCACCGAGGCCCCTGCACCGGTGGTGGTGACCGCCCCGCCGACCGGGGCCCCCGCGGGCGGGGCGGCTCCCGACGCCGCCTCGGCGGCGGCAGAGTCCGACACGCCCGCGCAGGCACCCCGGCCGGACGAGGCCGACTCGTCGGACGCCGTGGGCACCACCCGGCCCCCGCGTCGTCGCCGCGCGTCGCGCCGCGCGGCCGACAACGCCCCCGCCCCGGAGACCGCGGCGGAGGACACCGCCGCGGCAGAGGTCGTCGAGACGCCGCAGGCCGAGTCCGCCGTCGTCGCCGAGGCGGACACGGCGGTGGCCGAGGTCGACGCCACGTCCACGACCGAGACCGCGGACGCCTCGTCCACCGGCACCACGTCCGGCCGACGGCCCCGGCGCCGGTCCACCCGCCGCGAGGCGGGGGCGGCCACGGCGGACGCGGCAGCGACGCCCCCGGCACCCGCCCCCGAGGCGAGCCCTCCGGCCGGGCCCCCGGCGGGAGTGGAGGCGGCGCCGCTGGCCCAGGCGCCGACCGCCGTGGTCGCCGAGCCACGCAAGCGTCCCGCGAGGCGGCGCGCCACGCGATCGACGACCGCCCCCACGGGCGACTGAAGACACCGGGTCGCGGACCCGGCGGCACGGTCGGTTTGACCTGCTGTGCCGCCGGACCGTAACCTTGACAGGTCGCTCGTCGCGGCGCTATGTCGCCGCGCGAGGAGTCGCGGGCAGGGTCCACACGGACCCCGAGCCCTCCGAACTCCGACCGGCGTGAGCCGGCGAGCATGAGAGAACACCGCACACCAGGTGCGGTCGCCCCGGCGGCCGCACACCCGAGAAGCAAGGGGAAGCCCTCGATGTACGCGATCGTCAAGACCGGCGGCAAGCAGTACAAGGTCGCCGAAGGGGACCACGTCAAGGTCGAGAAGATCGAGGGCGAGGCCGGAACCTCCGTGTCGCTGTCCCCGATCCTCGTGGTGGACGGCGCGTCCGTCACCTCCGACGCCGACGCACTGGCCAAGGTCACCGTCTCCGGCGAGATCGTCGAGCAGACCAAGGGTCCCAAGATCCGGATCCACAAGTTCAAGAACAAGACCGGGTACCACAAGCGTCAGGGCCACCGTCAGAAGCTGACGGTCGTCAAGATCACCGGTATCAAGTAATCCACTCCCGGCCCCTGTAGGCCACCAGCTCAGCGCCCTCGGGCGTGCTCCCTGAAGGAGGGACTCGGACATGGCAAGCAAGAAGGGCGCGTCCAGCACCCGTAACGGTCGTGACTCCAACGCGCAGCGTCTCGGCGTGAAGCGCTTCGGCGGCCAGGAGGTCAACGCCGGTGAGATCCTCGTGCGCCAGCGCGGCACCAAGTTCCACCCGGGCGTCAACGTCGGTCGTGGCGGCGACGACACCCTGTTCGCCCTCTCCGCCGGTGCGGTGGAGTTCGGCACCAAGCGCGGCCGCAAGACCGTGAACATCGTGCCGGCCGGCGCCGAGGCCTGAGCCTCCAGCCGACCACATATCTGATCGCCCTCGGGGGCCGGGCGGGGTCTTGACGGACCCCACACCCGGCCCCCGAGAGCATTTGCGACACCGCTGCCCGTCCCCGCCCACCATCAGGAGGAGCCCCCACCATGTCGAGATTCGTCGACCGCGTCGTCCTCCACCTCGCGGCGGGTGACGGCGGCCGCGGCTGCACGTCCGTGCACCGCGAGAAGTTCAAGCCGCTCGGCGGCCCCGACGGCGGCAACGGTGGTGACGGGGGCGACGTCATCCTCGTCGTGGACCCGCAGGTTCACACGCTGCTCGACTTCCACTTCCGGCCCCACGCCCGCGCCGGAAAGGGGCAGCCCGGCATGGGTGCCAACCGCAACGGCGCCCAGGGCGCGGACCTCGTCCTGTCCGTCCCGCCGGGCACGGTCGTGCTCGACGAGGACGGCGAGGTGCTCGCCGACCTCGTCGGCGCCGGCACCCGGTTCGTCGCCGCGGAGGGCGGAAAGGGCGGACTCGGGAACGCGGCCCTGGCCTCCCGCGCCCGCAAGGCGCCCGGCTTCGCCCTCCTGGGCGAGCCCGGAGAGGTCCGCGACGTCACGCTCGAGCTCAAGTCGATGGCCGACGTCGGGCTCGTGGGCTTCCCGTCCGCCGGCAAGTCCTCGCTCGTCTCGGTGCTCTCGGCCGCCAAGCCCAAGATCGCCGACTACCCGTTCACGACCCTGGTGCCCAACCTCGGAGTGGTCTCCGTGGGCGACGACACGTTCACCATTGCCGACGTCCCCGGTCTCATCCCCGGCGCCAGCGAGGGCCGCGGACTCGGCCTGGACTTCCTGCGCCACATCGAGCGCACCGCCGTATTGGCGCACGTCGTGGACTGCGCGAACCTCGAGTCCGACCGCGACCCGGTCTCCGATGTCGACGCGTTGGAGGCCGAGCTCGCGGCGTACCAGTCCGAGCTGAGCGACGCGGGGATCGGCGACCTGTCCGACCGGCCGCGCGTGGTGGTGCTCAACAAGATCGACGTCCCCGACGCGGCCGACATGGCCGAGATGGTGCGTGAGCAGTTCGAGGAGCGGGGCTGGCCGGTCTACGCGATCTCCGCGGTCGCCCACAAGGGCCTGGACGAGCTGCGCTTCGGACTGTACGAACTGGTCAAGGCGCACCGTAAGGCCAACCCGCCCGCGGCGCCGGAACGGATCGTCATCCGACCCAAGGCCGTGGACGCCGGGGAGTTCGACATCCGCCCCGACCCCGCCGAGCGCGGCGGCTTCGTGGTGACCGGCACCAAGCCGGAACGGTGGATCCGTCAGACGGACTTCGAGAACGACGAGGCCGTGGGCTTCCTCGCCGACCGGCTCGCCCGCATCGGCGTCGAGGACGCGCTCATCAAGGCCGGCGCCGAAGAGGGGTGCACCGTCACGATCGGCGAGGTGTCCTTCCAGTGGGAGCCGCAGACGCCGGCCGGTGTCGATCTCATGCGCACGGGCCGCGGGACGGACATCCGCCTGGAGTCGGACGAGCGGATCGGCGCCGCCGAGCGCAAGTACCGCAAGCGGGTGCGCCGCGGTCTGATCGACCCGGACGAGGAGATCCTGGAGTGACCACCGAGCGGGAACTGCGCCGTAGGATCGGCACGGCCCGCCGCGTGGTGGTCAAGATCGGCTCGTCCGCGATCACCAGTTTCCACGGCGGGATCCGGCGTGCCGAGCTCGACGCCCTGGCCGACGTCTGTCAGGCGCGGATGACCGGCGGTTCGGACGTCTTCGTCGTCTCTTCCGGTGCGATCGGCGCGGGGATGGCGCCGCTGGGCATGACGACCCGGCCCGCGACGCTGTCCGCCAAGCAGGCGGCGGCGAGCGTGGGCCAGCTGGAGCTGGCGCGGGCGTGGGGTGACTCGTTCTCCCGCTATGACCGTGTGGTGGGCCAGGTCCTGCTCACGGCCGCCGACATCGGCCGGCGGGACAGTGCCGCGAACGCGCAGCGGACCCTGGACCGCCTGCGCACCCTGCGGGCGGTGCCGGTGATCAACGAGAACGACACGGTCGCGACCAACGAGATCCGCTTCGGTGACAACGACCGTCTGGCGGCCCTGGTCGCGCATCTCATCAGCGCTGACGCCCTGATCCTGCTCTCGGACGTCGACGCCCTCTACGACTCGGACCCGCGTAAGGGCGACGCGACCGCGGTGACGATGGTCGGCGGCGAGGGCGATCTCGACGGAGTCGTGGCCGGCGCCGGGGGAGCGCTGGGCACCGGCGGGATGGCCTCCAAGCTGGCGGCCGCCCGCCTCGCCGCCGACGCGGGGATCCCGGTCCTGCTCACCGCGGCCGAGCGGGCGGCCGAGGCACTCGCCGCCGAGCCGACCGTGGGGACGGTCTTCGCGGCCCGGCCGGAGCGGATGACCGCGCGCCGCTTCTGGGTCCGTCACGCCGCCGACGCCCGCGGTGCGGTCCTGCTCGACGACGGCGCCGTGCGCGCGGTGACCGGTGCCCGCCGGTCGCTGCTGCTCGCCGGCGTCACCGGTGTGGAGGGGCTGTTCCACTTCGGTGACGTCATCGAGCTCCACGACTCTGACGGTCGGGTGGTCGGCCGCGGGATCGCCCAGTACGACTCGATCGAGGTCCGCTCCCGCCTGGCCGAGCGTGAGGCGGCCGGCGGCGCGGCCGGCCAGGGGCGCCCGCTGGTGCACGCGGACGACCTCGTCGCCGTCTGACCGGCGCGGGTCAGCCCCTGTCGACAGTGCCCTCGGTGTGGACCGGCGTGACGGTCCCCTCGGCCAGGTTGTAGATCGCCCCGACGATCGCGGTGCGGCCCTCGGTGATCGCGCGGTCGACGGCGGCGGACTTCTCGCGGATCGCGGTGACGGTCTGCCGGACGTTCTCGATCACCACGTCCTCGTAGCCCGCCTCCGGGTCGCGCCGCGCCTCGAACACGGCCGGGGCGATCCGCTCGACCACGTCGCGCAGGTAGCCCGACGGGGTGGAGTGGGAGTCGATCGCGGTGATCGTGGCGCCGACCGCGCCGCAGGAGGTGTGTCCCAGCACGAGGGTCAGCGGGATGCCGAGGACGTCCACGCCGAACTCGATGGATCCCAGCACGGAGGGGTCCACGATGTGGCCGGCGTTGCGCACCACGAACAGGTCGCCCAGGCCCTGGTCGAACACGACCTCGGCGGGCACGCGCGAGTCGGCGCATCCGAAGACCAGACCGAACGGGTGCTGCTCCCCGGCGAGTTCGGCGCGGCGGGCGGGATCCTGGTGGGCGTGGAGGCTGGCGCCGTCGACGTAGCGACGGTTGCCGGTGAGGAGTCGGTCCAGCGCGGCCGCGGGGCTCAGATCTGTGCTCATGGTTCCAGTGTGCGCCTGTGGCGGCCCGCACAGCGACCGCGCCCCGGAGGTCCGGGCCGGGCGGTACTCGCGTCGCCCGCGGTCTACCCGCCCAGCGCGCGGTCGACGCGGGTGAGGACGTCGACGCAGTCGCCGTCGATGGTGAGGGTGGCCTCGCCGTGCGCGCGTGTGCGGCCGCGGTTGACCACCGCGACGGGGGTGTCGGTGGTGACCGCGCGTCGCACGAAGCGGTACCCGGACCGGACCGTGAGGGAGGATCCGACGACGACGACGAGGTCGGCCCCGTCGACCAGGGCGTTGGCCTCGAGCACACGGTGCGCGGGGACGCTCTCCCCGAAGTAGACGATGTCGGGTTTGAGCACGCCGCCGCAGCGCGGGCAGTCGACCATCCGGAAGTCGGCGGTGTCTTCCAGGACGGCGTCGGCGTCCGGGGCGACCTCGATCGCGCCGCGGGTGGCGACGCGTTCGGCGAAGCCGGGGTTGAGGCGGTCCAACTCCTCGTGCAGGGCCCACCGGCTCTGCCGCAGCCCGCAGTCGAGGCAGGTGACCACGGCATAGGTCCCGTGGAGGTCGACGAGCCGCCGGCTCCCGGCCTTGAGGTGCAGCAGGTCCACGTTCTGGGTGATGACGCCCGCGACCAGGCCGCGGCGCTCCCAGTCGGCGAGCAGCAGGTGCGCGGCGTTGGGGCGCGCGGCCTCCATGTGCCGCCAGCCCAGGTGGTTGCGGGCCCAGTAGTGGCGGCGGAAGGCGGGGTCGCCGACGAACTGCTGGTAGGTCATCGGCGTGCGGCCGGGGGAGTCCGGACCGCGGTAGTCGGGGATTCCCGAGGGCGTGGAGATGCCCGCCCCGGTGAGGACCACCGAGCGGCGGCCCCGCATGAGCTCGGCCAGGGCGTCCGCACGTTCGGGCAGGTCGGGGTCGGGTGGGGTGCGTTCGGCCGGTGTCCAGGCCGTCTCGCGGATGCGGACCATCTAGAGCCCCCCGGGCCCCGAGGGGTCGTGTGCGCACACCACGTCCAGGGTGCCCTCCCGGCGGGCGGCCAGCCCGGCGAGCCGGGCGTGCGTCACCTCGACCGCGGCCGGTTCCAGAGCCATGGCGCGTTCGGCGACCGGGACCCACGACGGCACCTGTCCGGCCCGACCGATCTGACCCCGGTGGTAGAAGGCATCGCCGGCGTGGAGGACGTCCTCGCCGTCGTCGCCCTTCCCGCCCGCGGCCGGGCCCCCCACCCGCCCCGGCACGAACACCCCGGCGTGACCGACGGCGTGGCCCGGCAGGTCCACCAGCAGCATCCCCTCCGCGACGTGGTCCAGGGGGTGCACGCGGAAGCCCTCCCACCGGTCGGTGCCGAAGGCGTACTCGGCGAAGCGCGGCCCGTGCGCCCACTGGGCGCGGCGGTAGCGGCGGCGCTCCAGGAACCGGGGCGTGCGCACCGCCCACGTCAGGGCCTGCGCCGAGACGTGCACCTGCGCCCCGGGGAAGTCGGCGAGCCCGCCGATGTGGTCGAGATCCAGGTGGGTGAGCACGATGTGGCGCACGTCCCGCGGGTCCAGTCCCAGGGCCTCGATGCGCCGGACCGCCGTCTCGTGCTCGCGTAGGGCCGGCCGCAGCACGTGCCGGGCCGGGCCGAGGCGCCCGGCCGGGTCGGCGATGTCGGCGAGTCCGATCCCGGAGTCCACCAGGACGAGGGCGTCCGGGGCCTCCACCAGCAGCACGCGCGTCGGGGCCAGCCCGGCGAACGTCCCGCAGTTCATCTGGTGGATCCGCATGAGGGCAACGGTACCGTGACCGCGTGAGCCGAGACCGTGTGCTGGACCCGCGTCCCGTGGTCCGCGTGACCGCCGCCCCCGAGGTCGCGGCCGCAGTGGCCGGGCCCGGGGCGACCGAGCCCCCGTGGCCGTACTCGATCCCGGCGGTCGCGCAGCTGGTGGGCGACGGCCTCGAGCTCGACGATCTCACCGTGCTCGTCGGCGAGAACGGCGCCGGCAAGTCCACGATCGTCGAGGCCGTGGCCATGGCGTACGGGCTCGGTGCCGAGGGCGGGTCCGTCCACGGCCGCGACACCACGTGGAGATCGGAGTCACCGCTGCACGAGGACCTGCGCCTGGTGCGGGGCGGAGGGGCGTCCAAGTGGGGTTACTTCCTGCGCGCGGAGACCATGCACAGCATGTTCACCTACCTGCAGTCCTCCGGCCCCGAGCGGGATTTTCACACGCGTAGCCACGGCGAGGCGTTCTGGGACCTCGTCACCACGTCCCGGTTCGCCGACGGCGGGCTGTTCGTGATGGACGAGCCGGAGGCGGGACTGTCGTTCGACGCGCAGCTCCGCCTGGTCGCGCTGCTGCTCGAGCTGGCGGACCGGCGCGGCGCTCAGGTCCTCATGGCCACCCACTCGCCGATCCTGGCCTCGGTCCCGGGCGCGGCGCTGTACGAGCTGTCGGACGAGGGCATGCACTGCGCGCGGTGGGAGGACCTGACGATGGTCGACCACTACCGCCGGTACCTGGACGCGCCCGAGCGATACCTGCGCCACCTGATGGAGTGACCGGGCACACTGGACCCATGACCAGCTCCGCGTCCCGTTCCGCCCGCACCACCGGCGAGGCCCGGCCAGTCCACCCCGTGTACCCCGCGTGGCAGACGCCGTCGACCTCGCGCGCCGCCAACGCCGGACCACTGCCCGCGCCCGAGCCGGGGTTCACCCCCGACATCATCGTGGTGGGGCACGGGCTGGCGGGGCTCGTCGCGACCTACGAGGCGAGCCGCGCGGGTAAGAGGGTCCTCGTGGTGGACCAGGAGAACGAGAAGAACCTCGGCGGGCAGGCGTTCTGGTCGCTCGGCGGACTGTTCATGGTGGACACCCCGGAGCAACGACGGATCGGCATCTCCGACTCGCTCGAGCTCGCGTGGCGGGACTGGCTCGGTTCGGCCGGGTTCGATCGTCCCGAGGACCACTGGCCGCGGCAGTGGGCGCGGGCCTACGTCGAGTTCGCCGCGGGGGAGAAGCGGCGGTACCTGCACGACCTGGGGTTGCGGATCATCCCCACCGTCGGCTGGGCCGAGCGCGGCGGCGGCGACGTGAACGGGCACGGCAACTCCGTCCCGCGCTTCCACGTGACGTGGGGGACCGGGCCCGAGGTGGTCCGCGTCTTCGAGGAGCCCGTCCGCGACGCCGCCCGCGCCGGGCTCGTGCGCTTCGCCGTGCGCCACCGGGTGGACGAGATCGTCGTGGAGGACGGCCGCGCCGTGGGCGTGCGCGGTGCGACGCTCGTGCCGTGCGACTACGACCGCGGCGTCGCGTCCCCGCGCGAGGAGACCGGGCAGTTCGAGTTCCGGGCCGCGGCCGTGCTGCTGGCCTCCGGCGGCATCGGCGGCAACCCCGACCTGGTGCGGAGGTACTGGCCGACCGATCGGCTCGGCGATGTGCCGGAGAACCTCATCGTGGGCGTGCCCGAGCACGTGGACGGCCGGATGCTGGAGATCTCCGCCCGGTCGGGCGTGAACCTCATCAACCGGGACCGCATGTGGCACTACACAGAGGGTGTGGCCAACTTCGCGCCCGTGTGGCCCTCGCACGCGATCCGCATCATCCCGGGCCCGTCCACCCTGTGGCTGGACGCGAACGGCGACCGGATGCCCGTGCCGCTGTTCCCGGGCTTCCACACGACCGCGTCCATCGAGGCGATCCGCCGCGCCGGGCGGGACTACTCGTGGTTCATCCTCGACTCGGCGATCGCCGGCAAGGAGTTCATCCTCTCCGGCTCCGAGCAGAACCCCGAGCTGACCGACAAGAGCGTGAGGAAGTTCGCGTCCAAGGCGGGCAGCGGGCTGCCCCCGTCGATCGCCGACTTCGTCGAGAAGGGTGTCGACTGGGTGGTGGCGGACACCCTCGAGGAGCTGGTCGCCGGCATGAACTCGCTGCTGCGCGACGGCGAGCCGGAGCTCGACGTGGAAAAGGTGCGCGAGTTCGTCCTGGCGATGGACGGGCAGATGGACAACCCGTTCGCCAAGGACGCCCAGGTGCAGGCGATCCACAACTCGCGGCGCGTGCTCACGGACAAGCTGACCCGCCTGGCCAAGCCGCACCGACTGCTCGCGGACTCCGGCCCGGGAAGGGGCTCGGCCGCCGGGTCGGGTGGCCCGTTGATCGCGGTGAAGGTGCACCTCATGACGCGCAAGACCCTCGGCGGGATCGAGACGACGCTCGATTCGCAGTGCCTGACCCCGGGCGGCGAGCCGCTCCCGGGCCTGTACGCGGCGGGCGAGGTCGCGGGCTTCGGCGGTGGCGGCGTCCACGGGTACAACTCGCTCGAGGGCACGTTCCTCGGCGGCTGCATCTTCTCCGGGATGAAGGCCGGCCGGGCGATGGCGCGCCAGGTCTGAACCGGTCAGGCCTGCGAGGCGATCGCCAGGGGCAGGACCGCCGACGCCCCGGACTCCCGCAGGTGCCGGGCCGCCTCGGTGACCGTCCAGCCCGTACCGAGCACGTCGGTGACCAGCAGGACCGGCCCGCCCGGCGCGGTGGCCGGGCCGGTGAACGTGCCCCACAGCTGGGCCACGCGGTAGGCCGAGTTCTGCGCGGTCACCGGCGGTATCGCCGGGTCGCGGGTGAGCTCGCCGAGCGGCTCCATGCGCCCCATCCGCGCCAGCGCGGCGGCGAGGCTCGCGACGAGCCGCGGGTGCTCCCCGGTGAGCAGGGCGACGACCCCGGTGGGCCGCTCGGCCCAGCCCCACTCGCGCAGGACCGGCACGCAGGCGCGGGCCAGCCACTCGGGCGCGTCCTGATCGGGCTCGGCGAGCAGCGCCCGCAGTTTCTGGCCCAGCCCGAGGTCGGTGAGGCGCGCCAGCGCCCGGCCCTCGTCCGGGCCGTCGGCGATCTTGCCCTTGAGCGGCACGTCGAGCTTGGCCAGGCCCGTGGGCCACTGTCGGCGGGGCGGCAGCGCGACGCCGGGCCGCTCCAGCGCCTCGCGGGCCCGGGTCAGCGCCCCGGAGTCGACGTCGGTGGTGCGGCGCTCGCCCGTGCAGTTGTCGCAGCGGCCGCACCCGGGCGACGCCGGGTCGAGGGTGGGGTCGTCGAGTTGGGCACGCAGGAACTCCATGCGGCAGGACTCCGTGCGCTCGTAGGCGATCATCGCCTGCTGCTCGGCCTGCCGCGCCTGCGCGAGTCCCGCGTACCGCTCGGCGTCGTAGTGCCACGGTCGGCCGGTGGAGACCCAGCCGCCGCGGACCCGCTGGACCGCACCGTCCACGTCGAGGACCTTGAGCACCATCTCCAGCCGCGTCCGGCCGAGGTCGACGGCCGGCTCCAACGCCTGCGTCGACTGCGGACGGTCGGGCTCGAGCGCGTCGAGGACCCGCCGGACCACGTCCTCCGGCGGGAAGGCCAGCGAGGCGAAGTGGTTCCAGATGGCCCGGTCCTCGGGCCCCGGCAACAGGACGACCTCGGCGCGATCGGCCGCGCGCCCGGCACGTCCGATCTGCTGGTAGTAGGAGATGGGGGAGGGTGGCGCACCGAGGTGGACGACGAACCCGAGGTCGGGCTTGTCGAAACCCATGCCGAGCGCGGACGTGGCGACCAGCGCCTTGACCTCGTTGTCCAACAGGGCCCGCTCGAGCTCCTCCCGCTCGCCGGAATCGGTGCGTCCCGTGTAGGCGCTGACGCGGTGCCCGGCCGAGGTGAGCAGCTCCGCCATGTCCTCGGCGGCGGCGACGGTGAGGCAGTAGATGATCCCGCTGCCCGGTAGCGAGCCGAGGTTCTCCACCAGCCAGGCCGCCCGCTTCTCGGAGTCCTCGATCGTCACCACCGACAGTCGCAGCGACTCGCGGTCCAGACCGCCGCGGAGGACGAGGGTGTCGGAGGCAGCGAAGTCGTCGGGGGCCGGGGCCCGCCCCGCGAGGCCGCTCACGCCCACGCCGAGCTGCTGGGCCACGTCGCGGACCACGCGGTCGTTGGCCGTGGCCGTGGTGGCCAGGACCGGCACACCCTCCGGCAGGTCGGCGAGCAGTGTGCGGATCCGGCGGTAGTCGGGCCGGAAGTCGTGCCCCCAGTCCGAGACGCAGTGGGCCTCGTCCACCACGACCAGGCCGGCGTCCGCCGCGAGCGCGGGCAGCACCGTGTCGCGGAAGTCCGGGTTGTTCAGACGCTCGGGGCTGACCAGCAGGACGTCCACCTCGCCGGCGCGGACGGCCGTGCGCACCTCGTCCCACTCGGTCATGTTGGCCGAGTTGATGGTGGCCGCGCGGACCCCGGCCCGCGCGGCCGCCTCGACCTGGTTGCGCATGAGTGCCAGCAGCGGCGAGACGATCACCGTGGGGCCCGAGCCGAGTTCGCGCAGCAACCGGGCGGCGATGAAGTACACCGCGGACTTGCCCCAGCCGGTGCGCTGCACCACCAGTGCGCGACGGCGGTCGGCGACCAGCGCCTCGATCGCCGTCCACTGGTCCTCGCGCAGGCGCGCTCCCGGCCCCGCGAGGGCCCCCAGCAGTTCGTCGGCCCGCGCGCGCAGCGACGCGGGGTCCGACGGCGTCGGGCTGGGTGAAGGGGTGCTGTCCGCCGGCGAGGTCATGGGCCCATCGTGCCCCACGCCTCCGACACCGGTGTGCGACGCCGACCCGGCCGGTGTTGACTGAGGACCGTGACGAGCGACGGACCGGACACCGCGGAACAGGTCGAACGGACGGTCGCCCGACTGGCCCGCCGACGGGTGGGGGTCGTGGTGGCGGCCGGAACCCCCGGGGGCACCCACGTCGCCGGCTGCGGGGACACCGGCCGGGGGAGCGTCCCGGACGCCCGCACCCTGTTCGAGATCGGCTCCATCACCAAGACCTTCACCGCACTGCTGCTCGCCGACGGGGTCGTGGGCGGTCGGTGGCGGCTCGACACCCCGGTCCGCGAGCTGCTCCCCGCCGGCACCGACGTCCCGAACCGCGACGGCGTGCAGATCACGCTCCAGCACCTGGCGACCCACACCTCCGGGCTCCCGCGCTCGCCCGCACGCCTCGGGATGCGCGAGAACCTCGCCTACCTGCGCCGCGGCGCGGACCCCTACGCCGAGCTGACGGAGCAGGACGTCCTGGACGGGCTCGCGGACGTCCGCCTCCGCCGCGCCCCGGGGCGTGGGACCCCTGCCTACTCGAACCTGGGCGCCGGCCTGCTCGGCATCGCGATGACCACCGCGACCGGCACCGACTTCGGCACCCTCGTCCGCGACCGGATCTGCCTCCCCCTCGGGCTGACCGACACGGTCACCGACGATCTGATGACCGATGAGCAACGTCGACGCGCGGCGGACGGGCACCGCGGCCGCGGACGCCCCGCGGACCCGTGGCCCCTACCCGGTATCCCCGGCGCGGGCGCGCTGCGTTCCACGGCCGCCGACCTCACCCGCTATCTCGCCGCGCAGCTCGACCCGTCGCGCACCGCCCTGGCCGACGCCGTCCGGCTCACCCACGCGACCCCTCCGGGCGGGCCCCCGGGGATGGGCCTCGGCTGGCACCGGGCCGCCCCCGGGGTGCTCTGGCACAACGGCGGCACCGGCGGGTTCCGGTCGATCGCGGCAGTCGACCTACTCGGCGGGGTCGCGGCGGCCACCCTCGTGAACCAGACCCGGGGCGCCGACCTGACCACGTTCCGTCTCCTCCGCCGCCTCGGATCCTGACCCACCCGCCCGCGGGCCGGGTGGGAGCCCACCTCGTCGTCGTCGCCACCACGCTCGTCACCACCGCGCCACGGCGGCCATACTGGGGCCCATGGCGCAGACATGGAAGCAGATCGTGGCGGCCGACCCCGAACACTCGCGGCGGTACGCGCGGCGCTGGGACGACATGGTCGCCGAGGGCGTCGACATCGACGGCGAGGCGCGGCTCGTCGACGCGATGGCGCCGCGCGGCGCCCGCATCCTCGACGTGGGCTGCGGCCAGGGCCGGATGGGCATCTACCTCCACGCCCGCGGCCACCGCGTCACCGGCGTGGACCTCGACCCCTACCTCGTCGACCGGGCGCGTGAACAGTGCCCCGACGCCAGCTGGGAGGTCGCCGACCTCGCCGACGACGGCTGGGCCGCCGGGCCGTTCGACCTCGCCGTCTCGGCCGGCAACGTCCTCGCCTTTGTCGACCCCGCCGACCGCGGTGCCGTGCTGACCAACCTCGCGGCACGGCTCGCCCCCGCGTCGGAGTCCACCGACGGACGGCCCGGCAGGCTCGTCGTGGGCTTCGGACTCGACCGCGGCTGGACGCGGGAAGAGTTCGACCTCGACGCCGAGCGCGCCGGACTTCGGCTCGAGCAGCGGTGGTCGACCTGGGATCTGCGGCCCTTCGACGACGACAGCGGCTTCCAGGTCGCGGTACTCGTGCGCGCGTAGCGGCCCGGGGTGGGCGCGCCGACGGGGGCTGGTGGCGCTGACCGTCCCGCCGCGACCTCACCTGCGACGTCGACGTGGCCCACATCGGTAAGCTGACGCCCATGACCACCAGCCACCTCGACGCCCCCGACCTCGCCGGCCAGACGGACGCCGACCGACTCGCCGCGGACCCGGTCCGCGACGCCGTCCACGGCGCCGCCCGCCGCGCCCGCGCGGCCTCGCGCGAGCTGGCCCTGCTCACCGCCGAGCGCAAGAACGCGCTGCTGCTGGCCGCCGCCGACGCGCTCGTGGCCGCCGAGTCGACGATCCTTGAGGCCAACGCGGCGGACATCGCCGAGCAGATCGAGGCCGGGACCGGGGAGGCCATGCTCGACCGGCTCCGGCTCACCGCCGAGCGGATCGAGGGCATCGCCGGCGGACTGCGCCAGGTCGCCGGGCTCGCCGACCCGATCGGGACCGTCACCCGCGGCTCGACCCGGCCCAACGGGCTGCAGCTCCGCCAGATCCGGGTGCCGCTCGGCGTGGTGGGGATGATCTACGAGGGGCGCCCCAACGTCACCGTCGACGCGTTCGGGCTGGCCTTCAAGTCCGGCAACGCGGCGCTCCTGCGCGGCTCCCGCTCGGCACGCAACTCCAACGAGGCGCTCGTCGAGGTGCTGCGCGGGGTGCTCGCCGCACACGAGCTGCCCGTCGACGCGGCGCAACTGCTCCCCTCGGAGGACCGCTCGTCGGTCACCCACCTCATCCAGGCGCGCGGGCTCGTGGACGTGGTGATCCCCCGGGGCGGCGCCGGCCTCATCCAGACCGTGGTGGAGAACGCCAAGGTCCCCGCGATCGAGACGGGCACCGGCAACTGTCACCTCTACATCCACGGAGACGCCGACCTCGACGAGGCGATCAGCCTCCTGCTCAACGGCAAGACCCGCCGGTGCAGCGTCTGCAACGCCACCGAGACCGTCCTGCTCGACGCCGCCCTCGGCGACGCCGCCGTCGACCGCGTGGTGGGCGCCCTGCGCACCGCCGGCGTCACCGTTCACGGTGACCTCGAGGGACTGGTCCCCGCCGACGACGTCGACTGGGGCGAGGAGTACCTCAGCATGGACATCGCGCTCAAGGTGGTCGACGGCGTGGACGAGGCGATCGAGCACATCGCGCGCTGGTCCTCCGGGCACACCGAGGCGATCTCCACCCGCAGCATCGACGTGGCCGAGGCGTTCACCTCGCGCGTCGACGCCGCCGCGGTGATGGTCAACGCCTCCACCGCGTGGACCGACGGCGAGATGTTCGGTTTCGGCGCCGAGATCGGCATCTCCACCCAGAAGCTCCACGCCCGCGGTCCCATGGGACTCGAGGAGCTCACCAGCACCAAGTGGATCGCCCACGGTCAGGGGCACGTGCGGCCGTAAGGCACCCGCGCCCGAGCGGGCCGCCCCCGGGCGGCCCGACAGACCACCCACCGAGAGGACCCGCCCCATGGACCGAGCCCGCACCGGACAGCGACCGGCGTTCGAGAGCATCGACCACGTCATCGACGCCCTCGGCGACCAGGGGTACCTGGCCGACCGGTCGACCGCGACGGTGGTCTATCTCGCCGACCGGCTGGGCAAGCCGCTGCTCATCGAGGGCCCGGCGGGCGTCGGCAAGACCGAGCTGGCCAAGGCCGTCGCCGCCGCCACCGAGGCCGAACTCATCCGCCTGCAGTGCTACGAGGGCGTCGACGAGGCTCGGGCTCTGTACGAGTGGAACCACGCCAAGCAGATCCTGCGGATCCAGGCCGGCCAGGGAGAGGGCTGGGACTCCACGCGCGACGACGTGTTCTCCGAGGAGTTCCTCCTGTCGCGGCCGCTGCTGACCGCCATCCGCCGCAGCGATCCCACCGTGCTGCTCGTGGACGAGGTCGACAAGGCGGACATCGAGATCGAGGGTCTGCTGCTCGAGGTCCTCAGCGACTTCGCGGTGACCATCCCCGAACTGGGGACCATCGAGGCCACCCGCCGGCCGTTCGCGGTCCTGACCTCGAACGCGGCCCGCGAGCTGTCCGAGGCGCTCAAGCGCCGCTGCCTCTACCTCCACCTCGACTTCCCGACGCCCGAGCTGGAGCGCAAGATCCTCGCCTCCCGCGTGCCCGAGCTCGACGACCGGCTGGCCGAACAGCTCGTGCGCGTGGTGGGCGTGCTGCGCGCGATGGCGCTGAAGAAGGTGCCGAGCGTGTCCGAGACGATCGACTGGGGGCGCACCCTCGTGGCGCTGGGCCTGGACACCATCGACGACGAGACCGTCCTGCAGACCCTCGGCGTGGTCCTCAAGCACCAGTCCGACCAGCTGCGCGCCGCCGCCGAACTGCGGCTCAACTAGACGCCGTCGCGCAAGGCGAGCGGAAGGGGGGCGAGATGACCCAGAAGAGCCCGGGCGGCCTGTCCGGCCACCTCGTCGACTTCGTCGACGCACTACGACGCAAGGGGATCCCGGTCGGCCCCAGCGAGGCGGTCGACGCGGCCTCGGCGATGGTGCACGTCGACCTGCTCGACCGCGCCGCGCTGCGCGAGGCGCTGGCCTCGACGATCCTCCACAAGCCCACGCACCGGGGCGTGTTCGATCAGCTCTTCGACCTGTGGTTCCCCGCCGCCGTGGGCGCGCACACCCCGGGTGACGGGGTGGTGCTCGAGGTGGAGATCCCGACCGACGACGACGGCAAGGTGGATCCCGACGCGCTGAACGAGCTCATCGCCTCGCTCCTGCTCGAGGACACCGACGAGTCCCGCGCCAAGGCCCGGGCGCTGGCCGAGCTCCTGGTGGAGCAGCTCGGCTCCTACGACTCGGTGAACGGTCCGCGCTATTCCGCCTACCAGGCGCTGAGCCCGCTGGACACGAACTCGATCATGCAGAGGATCCTCGACGGGCTGCTCGGCGCCGACCCGTTCGATCCCGACGGTTCCAAGCGACACGCGGAGAAGACCGCCGCCGCCAACGCCGCCGCGGACATGGTGCGCGGGTTCCTGCGCGAGGTCGCCGACGAGACCCGCCGCCGCACCGCCGAGACCGTGGGACGGGACAGGGTGGCCCAGTACGCGGTGGGGCCCGCCGCCGAGCAGGTGGACTTCCTGCGCGCCAACGACCAGGACCTCCAGGCGCTGCGGCGCCGGGTGGGGCCACTGGCCCGGCAGCTGGGCAGCCGCCTGGCCGCCCGCCGGCGTCGGCACCGGCACGGCGCGATCGACATGCGCAAGACCATGCGCCGGTCGATGTCCACCGGCGGCGTGCCGGTCGAACTGGTGCTGCGCAAGCCGCGGCCCGCCCGCCCCGAGTTGGTCGTGCTGTGCGACGTGTCCGGGTCGGTCGCGGGTTTCAGCCACTTCACCCTGCAGCTTGTGCACTCGCTGCGCGAGCAGTTCTCCCGGGTGCGCGTCTTCGCGTTCGTCGACACCACCGACGAGGTGACCTCGTACTTCGAATCCGGTTCCGACCTCGGCTCGGCGATGAGCCGCATGGTGCGTGAAGCCCGGATCGTCACCTACGACGGGCATTCCGACTACGGCCACGCCCTCGCGGGGTTCGCCGACAAGTACGCACACACCCTGACCCGGACGGGGTCGCTGCTCATCCTCGGCGACGGCCGGAACAACTACCGCGATCCGGCGGTCGGCGCCCTGGAGTTCGTCAGCGAACGGGTCGGCCACACCCACTGGCTCAACCCGGAGCCGAGACGACAGTGGGGGACCGGCGACTCGGCAGCCAGGCTCTACTCCCAGTACGTGCCCATGCACGAATGCCGCAACGTCGAACAGCTCACGGCGGTCGTCTCCAGCCTGCTCCCCGTGTGACCCCGCGCTGCGGTGGGCGCGGCAGGCGACTACGCGTCATGACCGACCGATAGACTCGGTGACCATGACCACGACGGGAACCGCCGACGGCGAGCGACGCCGCATCGGAGTGATGGGCGGGACCTTCGACCCCATCCACCACGGGCATCTCGTGGCGGCCAGTGAGGTGGCCCACCGGTTCGGACTCGACGACGTCGTGTTCGTCCCCACGGGAGAACCGTGGCAGAAGTGGGGCCGGGACGTCTCACCGGCCGAGGACCGCTATCTCATGACCGTCATCGCGACCGCCTCCAACCCGCGGTTCTCGGTCAGTCGCGTGGACATCGACCGTCAGGGGCCGACCTACACGGTCGACACCCTCAAGGATCTGCTGCGCCAGCACCCGGAGACCGACCTGTACTTCATCACGGGTGCCGACGCGTTGGAGAAGATCCTCACCTGGCGCGGATGGGAGGAGATGTTCGAACTCGCCACGTTCGTCGGGGTCTCACGCCCCGGCTTCGAGCTGTCCGACACCCACCTCACCGAGATCGAGGACGGACGGATCTACCTGCTCGAGATCCCGGCCCTGGCCATCTCGTCCACCGAGTGCCGCCGGCGCGCAGCCGACGGCGCCCCGGTCTGGTACCTCGTCCCCGACGGGGTCGTGCAGTACATCGCCAAACGCAACCTCTACCGGCCGGAGGGGTCCACCCGCCTCGACGGCACGCCCGCAGCGACGGCCCCGGTACACCGGATCCCCGTCCCCATCGAACCCCACCCCGAGGAGAACCCCCAGTGACCGCAAGCCCCGAGGCCCTTGAGATGGCCGCCGTCGCGGCCCGTGCCGCCGACGACAAGCTGGCGACCGACATCGTCGTGATCGACGTGTCCGGCCAACTCGTCATCACCGACTGCTTCGTCCTCGCCTCCGCCGAGACCGAACGTCAGGTCAACGCCGTGGTGGAGGAGATCGAGGACAAGCTCCGCGAGGCCGGCCACAAGCCGCTGCGCCGCGAGGGCACGCGCGAGGGCCGCTGGGCCCTGTTGGACTACAACGAACTCGTCGTCCACGTCCAGCACGTCGACGAGCGGGACTACTACTCGCTCGACCGCCTGTGGAAGGACTGCCCCGTCGTGGAGATCGACGGCGTGGAGACCTCCCGCCGTCCCGAGACCGCCGGCGCCGGCGGGTCCGACGACTCGCTCGCCCCGGAGGAGCCGCAGCGGGACCAGGAGCTCTGAGCTCGAAGGTGACCCGCCGTCTCATCCTGCTGCGTCACGGCCAGACGCACTACAACGCCTCGCTCCGGATGCAGGGGCAGCTGGACACCGAGCTCAGTGAGCTCGGGGTGCGGCAGGCGCACGCCGTCGGTCGTGTCCTCGCCCCCCGCCGGCCGTGGACGATCCTGTCCTCGGACCTGCAGCGGGCGCACGAGACGGCGAGAGCCCTGGCGTCCGAGGTGGGACTGGAGGTCCGGACCGATCCGCGACTGCGGGAGACGCACCTGGGCACCTGGCAGGGGATGACCCACTCCGAGGTGGACGGGCAGTGGCCGGACGCGCGGCTACAGTGGCGCAGCAGCCCCCGCTGGGCGCCCCCGCAGGGGGAGAGTCGCATCGACGTGGCGCGGCGTACCCGTGAGGTCGTCGACGAGCTCGTGGAGTCGGCGCCCGACTGGGGCGAGCACCCGGCCGTGATGGTCGCCCACGGTGGTGCCATCGCGGCCCTGACCGCGGCCCTGCTCGAGTTGCCCGTGGAGCAGTACCCGGTGTTCAACGGGCTCGGCAACACCTGCTGGGTCCAGTTGTCCGCGCACCCCCGGCCCGGGGACCCGGCCGTGTCGAACGCCGAGCCGGAGGTCGCGCCCACCACCGACGCCGCCCGGCGGGTGCTGTGGCGGCTGGACCAGTGGAACGCGGGCATCACCCCGCCGGTGGACGCGCCATGACGATCCGGCTCGTCACCGACTCGTGCTCGGACCTGCCCGCCGGGTGGGTCCGGGAGTTCGGCATCACGGTCGTCCCCCTGCACGTCGTGGAGGAGGGGGACCGGGCGGTGTCCACGGCGGCGGTGACCCCCGACGAGATGGCGGCCATCTACTCCGACCTCCTCGCCGACCCGGAGTGCACGGGGATCGTGTCCGTGCACCTGTCCAGGGAACTCTCGCGGACCTGGCAGTCCGCCAGCGACGCCGCGACCCGGTTCGGCGGCCGGGTGATGGTCTCCGATTCCCGGGTCGCCGGGATGGCGTTCGGCGCCGCCGTCGCCCAGTGCGCCTGGGCGGCGGGTCGCGGGCTCGGACTGTCGGCGACCTACGACCTCGCCGAACGACTGTGCCGTGGAGCGTCGACGTACGCGGCCCTCGAGTCACTGGAGCACCTGCGCCGGGGCGGGCGGATCAGCGCCCTGGCCGCCCTCTTCGGCAGCGCGCTCGCCATGCGTCCGGTGATCGTCCTCCGATCCGGTGCGGTCGACCTCGCGGCCAAGGCGCGCACCACGACCAAAGCCCACGAGCGGCTCCGGGCGTTGCTGCGCGACGAGGTGTCGCGCGGCGACGTCCTCGTGGTGATCCACCATCACGAGGCGCCCGATCGCGCCACGGAGATGGCCGCGGAGATCCGCAAGGAGACCCCGTTCCCGGAGCGGGTCGTCATCGTCGAATTCGACGAGGTCCTCGCGTGGCACCTGGGCCCCGGAACAGTGGGCGTGTCCGTGACGGACCTGGCCGACACCGAATTCCCCATCCCCTCTCCCTCTCCACAGGACGCGGACTGACCGCCTGTCACGACACCGGCCGGGGGAGGGCGCCGGGCTAGCGTCGCGCCCATGCGAACCGAGACCCGGGCCCGACCCGCCGATCCGGAGCGGGCGGCCGCGCTGCACCGTCTGGCCGGAGCGCTCGCGCCACCGGTGGCCGCCCCTGCCGCCGCCGACCCCGCCGCGGCGGGCGCCGACTCCGCAGGCTCCGCCCGCGCGGCGGCGGTGCCCTGGGCCGCGCTGGACGCCGACGGCGACCGGCCGGAACGCGTCCCGGCGGCGGAACCCGACCTCGCCGCGTGGGCCGACCCACCGTGGTGGGCCCGGATCCGGTGGGCGCCGGACCGGCTCGCCGGCATCGCCCTCGTGGTGGTGGTGCTCGCGCTCGGAGCGTTCTCCGTCCACCGATTGCTCGCCGCCGTCCCCGAGGGCCCACCCGTGCCCGATCTGCCGCTCGCCTCGCCGGTCGCCGCGGCCGGGGGAGGCGACGTCTCCTCGGCGGGGGCACCACCCGCGGCGGCGACCCCGACGCCGGTGGCCTCCGCCGCCGGGGCGGCACCCGGTGCGGAGCAGGAGCCGGTCGTCGTCTCGGTCGTCGGACTGGTCGGTCGCAGTGGGCTGGTCACCCTCGCGCCCGGTGCCCGGGTCGCGGACGCGCTCGACAGCGCGGGCGGCGTGCTGGAGGGCGGGGACCGCGACGGGCTCAACCTGGCCCGCAAGGTCGCCGACGGCGAACAGATCCTCGTCGGCGTGGCCCCGGGACCGGACGGGCCGAGGGGGCCGCGTAGCGACATCGTCGGGCCCGGCGCCGGTGGGTCGCCCCCGGGCGGCCCCGGGTCCCCGGGCGGTGGTGCTCCCACCGCGCCCGGCCCCGGGAAGGCGCGAGGGGGCGACGCAGGGCTGATCGACCTGAACACCGCCGACGCCGCCGCCCTCGAGACCCTGCCGGGGGTCGGGCCGGTCACCGCGGCGGCGATCCTCTCGTGGCGCACGGCCAACGGGGCGTTCGCCAGTGTCGACCAGTTGGTCGAGGTCGACGGGATCGGCCCGGCGACCCTGGCGAAGCTGCGGGACCTGGTGACGGTGTGACCGACCCGGCCCCGGGGCCGCCCCCGCACGCCGACGGCGCGCCGGGCGGGAGCCCCGCCGCCCGTGACCTCCGACTGGTCCTGCCCACCCTCGCGGTGTTCATCACCACCGCCGTTGCCGTCGCCGACGCCGCGGTCGGCGCCGCCGCGCTGGCGGTGGTGCTGACGGCCGCCGCCGCGGTGGCCGCGACGTGGTCCGCCGGTGCCGGCCACCGCTCGCGGCTCGACAGCCGCGCGCTCGGGGTGCTGGCCCTGGCGTGCGCGGTCGGCGCGGTCGCGGCGGGAGTGCAGGCGGCGCGTACGCATGCCCTGGCCGCGCACCCGTTGGTGCAGCTGATAGGCGCCCGCACCGGGGTGGAGGCGGTGGTGACGGGGTTCGACCGGCCGGTACGCGGCGGCGGGGTGATGGTCCCCGTCCGGGTGGAGGTCACGGGGACGGGAGCGACCGCGCGCACGGGCGAGCTCGACGTCGTGCTCCTCGCGCGGGCGGGCTGGCGGGGCCTGCCACCGGGGACTCGCGTGCGGACCTCGGTGACGGTGCTGGAGCCCCGCTCGGCCGGGGAGCCCCCGGGCCTCAGGGCGCTCGCGCCACCGCGGGTCACGCGGGGCCCGGGGTGGACGGGCCGCGTTCCGGCGGCGGTGCGGCACCGGTTCCGGGAGGTCTCGGAGCGGGCCCTGACAGGGGAGGCGTCGGGGCTGCTGCCGTCGTTCGTCCTGGGGGACGAGGGCGGGGTGTCGGAGCGGACCCGCGACGAGTTCCGCGCCTCCGGACTGGCGCACCTCGCGGCGGTCTCGGGTGCCAACACCACCTACGTCGTGGGCGCGGTGCTGCTCGGCGCCGCGGCGACGGGGGTCGGACGCCGCGGTCGCCTCGTCGCCGCAGGGCTCGCGCTCGCGGGATTCGTCGCGGTGGTGGGGCCGGAACCGGCCGTGTTGCGCGCGGCGGGAACCGGGGCGATCGGCCTGGCCGCACTCGGTGCCCGACGGACGGGGCGCCCGCTGGCAGCGCTCGCGGCGATCGTCCTGCTCGTCACCCTCCTCGACCCCGGCACCGCCACGGGGACCGGATTCGTCCTGTCGGTCTGTGCGACGGCCGCGCTCGTGGTGGCCGCGCGACCGGTGGCCCTGCGGGTGCGCCGGCCGTGGATGCCCGGACCGGTGGCCGACGTCCTGGCGGTCTGCATCGTCGCCCACCTGGCCACGCTGCCGATCCTGGTGGCCTCCGGTCTGGCGTCGGGGCCCTGGGCGCTGCCGGCGAACATCGCCGTCGCCCCGGCCGTGCCGGTCGTGACGGTGCTGGGGACGGCGGCCGCCGCGCTCGGCCCGCTGTGGGAGGACGGCGCCGTGGTGCTGTCGGCGATGTGCGCACCCGCGTTGTGGTGGCTCGAGACCGTCGCCGGGGTCGCGGCGGGCCTGCCCGGTTCGCCGGAGATCACGCCCGCGTGAGCAGCTCCTGCTCGCGGACCAGGTCGAGGGACAGCGTCCGGTAGCCCTGCTCCTCGAAGAACACGGTGAGCCGGTCGTCGTCGACGCTCATGACGATCCCCGAACCCCACTCCCGGTGGATCACCGCTGACTGCAGCGGGAAGTCGGCGGCGGAGTGCGTGATGTCCACGGCGGTGCCGGCATCGCAGGTGTCGCAGTTCCCGCACGGGTCCGCGAGTTCCTCTCCGAAGTAGCCGAGGAGGAACTGTCGTCGGCACCCGTCGGTCTCGGCATACCCGCGCATCATCTCGATCCGCGAACGGTCGATCCGCTCGAGGGTCTCGGACATCTCCTGCGCGCGCGCCACCGCCTCCTTCGGGCGGAGATCCTCGATGAGCTCGATGCCCGTGCGCCCGGAGGAGACCACGGTCGCCGCCTCGAGGAGGTTCACCGCGCCCGTCACCCGTTTGCCGCCGGCGTCGACGGCCTTCTTCAACCGGCTCAGCCGCACCGGGCCGTCCGCGCGACGCAGGTTCCTCACGACCGCACGGATGACGTCCTCGTCGGCGCTGTGGGAGGAGAAGAAGCTGCGCAGCCCCAGGTCCTCACTGCGGTAGTGCAGTTCGATGGTCGCCGGTTCCCGGTCGCGCCCCGCGCGGCCCGCCTCCTGGTAATAGGTGTCGAGCGAGTCGGGGATGTCGGCGTGGAGGACGAACCGCACGTCCTCCTTGTCGATCCCCATCCCGAACGCGCTCGTCGCCACCACCACGTCGAGGTCGCCGTCGAGGAAGGCGCCCAGCGTCTCCTCGCGCTCCGCCGCCTTCTGCCCGGCGTGATAGGCGCGGACCCTCAGTGGGCGGTCCGATGCGGCCGAGCGCTCGGCGATGCGGGCCGCGTACTCCTCCGTGGACCGGCGTGTCGCGGTATAGATCAACCCGGGCCCGGCCAGCTCCACGGCCCGCTCGACGACCGTGTCCTTCTTGTCGTCGTCCTCCACATGGCGCCGCACGGCGAGATGCAGTTCCGACCGGTCGAAGCCGCCGGCGAGCACGAGCGCGCCGGACATGTCGAGCCGGTCGAGGATCTCCTCCCGCACCGGCGTCGAGGCGGTCGCGGTGAGCGCGATGACGGTCGGGGAGCCCATGCGGTGCCGGGCGGCGTCCAGACGCAGATAGTCGGGGCGGAAGTCGTGACCCCACGCGGAGACGCAGTGGGCCTCGTCCACCACCAGGAAGCTCGGCCCGGCCTCGCGCAGGCGGTCGAGCACCTCGCGTTTGGCCAGCTGTTCGGGGGTGAGGAACACGAAGTCGACGCGCCCGGCGACGACGTCGTCCCACGCGTCGGCCTGCGCGCGGGCGCCCATCGAGGAGTTGATCGCCAACGCGCGCGTGGGTGCGGAGTCCGCGAGTTCGTTGAGGCCCTCGCACTGGTCGGTCTGCAGTGCGATGAGCGGGGAGACCACGATGCACGGGCCCTCCGACATGATCCCGGCGAGCTGGTAGATCGCCGACTTGCCGTAACCCGTCGGCAGGACCGCCAGGACGTCGCGGCCGCCCACCGCCGCCTCGACCGCCTCGGCCTGCGGCGGCCTCAGCTCGTCCCAGCCGAAGACGCGGTGCGCCACCTCGCGTGGATCGGTGGCCTCGGCCTGCGTCGTCGTCACGTGTGTGTCCTCTCCGTCGCGGTCGGGCGGCCCGCGGTGGCATGGTCCCGGACCCTCGAGCGTAGGCGCGGACCGCGCATCGGCCACCGCGCGCGGCCGACGCCGACCGGTCGCGGACAGCGTGGACCCACCCCTACAGTCGGTCCATGGAGATGCGCATCACGCTCACAGTCGACGGCGCACGGCACGAGGTCACCGTCGACACGCGCACGACACTGCTCGACGCGCTGCGCGACCGGATCGGGAACTACTCGCCCAAGAAGGGCTGTGACCACGGTCAGTGCGGGTCGTGCACCGTGTTGGTCGACGACCGCCGGGTCACCTCGTGCCTGTCGTTGGCGGTGGCGCAGGAGGGGAGGGACGTCGTCACGGCGGCGGGGCTCTCCGCGGACGGGCTCCACCCGGTCCAGCAGGCGTTCATCGACTCCGACGCGTTCCAGTGCGGGTACTGCACACCCGGGCAGGTGTGCAGTGTCGTGGGAATGCTCGACGAGGCCGGGCGGGGCACACCGAGCCACGTCACGGAGGACCTCGACGCCGAGGTGGACCTGACCGACGACGAGATCAGAGAGCGCATGAGCGGCAACCTGTGTCGGTGCGCGGCGTATCCGAACATCGTCGCCGCGATACGACAGGTCCGGGACTCCTCCGCCGCGACCGGTGACGGGGGCGCGCGATGAGACCGTTCCGCTACGAGCGCCCGGAGGACACCGATGCGGCGGTCGCGCTGCTGAGTCGACACGACGGTGCGAGGCCGCTGGCCGGCGGCACCAACCTGGTCGACCTGATGAAGCTCGGGGTGGCGACCCCCGATGTGATCGTGGACGTGTCCCGGCTCCCGCTGGACACCGTCGACCCGCTGGACGGGGGCGGGGTGCGGATCGGCGCCAACGTGCGCAACGCCGACCTGGCCGGGCACCCGGTCATCCGCACTGACTACCCGGTGCTGAGCCGGGCGCTGCTCTCGGCGGCCTCGCCCCAGTTGCGCAACCTCGCCACGACCGGCGGCAACCTCCTCCAGCGCACCCGCTGCGTGTACTTCCAGGACGTCACCACCCCGTGCAACAAGCGTGAGCCCGGCAGTGGATGCTCCGCGATCGGTGGGTACACCCGCTACCACGCGGTCTTCGGCCACTCGGACGACTGCATCGCCACCCACCCCTCCGACATGGCCGTCGCGCTGGCGGTGCTCGACGCGACCGTGGTGGCCCTCGGGCCCGGCGGCGAGCGTCGGATCCCGGCTGCGGACTTCCACCGCCTGCCGGACGACCGGCCGCATCTCGACACGGTCCTCGAGCGCGACGAGCTCGTGGTCGCGGTGGAGCTGCCGCCGCCGGTGCCCGGCGCCGTCTCGACCTACCGGAAGGTCCGCGACCGGGCGTCGTTCGCGTTCGCGCTCGTCTCCGTCGCCGCGCATCTCGAGGTCGACGACGACGAGGTGATCACCGGCGTCCGGATCGCCTGCGGCGGGGTGGCGCACAAGCCGTGGCGGGCGGGGAGGGCCGAGGAACTGCTCGTCGGCCGGACGGCGAGCACCGCGGTGTTCGCCGAGGCGGCAGACGCCGAACTGGCGGGCGCGACGCCTGTAGAGGGTGCGGAGTTCAAGGTCCCGCTGCTACGGCGGACGATCATCGCCGTGTTGCGCGATCTCGCCGCGGAGGCCGCGGGCGGCCGCGCGGGCGCCACCGGGCAGGAGGGACCGCGATGAGCGCCATCGGCACCTCGACCCCGCGGCTCGACGGGCCCGCCAAGGTCACCGGGACCGCGCAGTACGCCTTCGAGCACACCGGACCCGGCGAGCCCGTGTTCCTCCACCCGGTCACCTCCACCATCGCGCGCGGCTCCGTGGCGTCCATGGACACCTCCGAGGCAGAGTCGCAGCCGGGAGTGCTCGCCGTCCTCACGCCCTGGAACACGCCTCGGCTGGCCGACACCTCCGAGCGCGAGTACGCGATCTGTCAGGACACCGACGTGCTCTACCGCGGCCAGCCGATCGGCCTCGTCCTGGCAGAGACGGCGGAGGCGGCGCGGTGGGCGCAGTCGCTGGTGCGGGTGGAGTACGAGCAGCGGCCCCACGACGTGGGGTTCCGCACCGACCACCCCGATGTCTACGAGCCCGAGGTGGTCAACGGCGGCTACGAGCCCGCGTCGACGACCGGCGAGATGGGGCCGTCGCTCGCCCGCGCGCGGGCGGAGGGGCACGTGGTGGATCAGAGCTACTCCACGCCGGAGGAGCACAACAACCCGATGGAACCCCACGCGGTCTCCGCGTACTGGGACCCGGACGGTCCCCTGTTGACCATGTACGACTCCACACAGTCCCCGCACGGCGTGGCCTCCACGCTCGCGCCGGTCCTGGGACTGGAGACCGGGCAGATCCGGGTGATCGCCCCGCACGTCGGCGGCGGGTTCGGATCCAAGGGCGCGCCGCACGCCCACGACGTGCTGGTGGCGCTGGGGGCCATGCACCTGCCGGGCCGGCTGATCAAGTACGCGGTGACCCGGCAGCAGATGTTCGTCTTCGTGGGTTATCGCCCGCGGACGGTCTCGCGGATCCGGTTGGCGGCCGACGCGGACGGTCGCCTCACGGCGATCGGCCACGAGGCCTGGTCGGGGAGTTCGCGGGTCAAGGAGTTCGTCGAGCAGTCGGCCGTGCCGTCGCGCTCGATGTACGCCGCACCCAACCGGCGGACCTCCCACCACGCCGTTCCCCTCGACGTGCCGGCCCCGTACTGGATGCGGGCGCCGGGGGAGGCCCCGGGCGCGTTCGCCTCGGAGGTCGCGATGGACGAGCTCGCCGAGGCGTGCGGACTCGACCCGATCGAATTGCGGGTGCGCAACGACCCGGAGACCGACCCCGAGTCCGGCAGACCGTGGACCTCGCGGCGTCTGGTCGACTGCCTGCGTGAGGGCGCCGAGCGGTTCGGGTGGTCCGGGCGCCCCGCGACACCGGCGTCGCGCCGGGACGGTCGCTGGATGGTCGGCTACGGCGTCGCCAGCGCCGCGTACCCGCACATGGTGCAGCCCGGGTCGCGGGCGACGATCCGCGCGGAGGGCGGCGGCCGCTACCGCGTGCAGGTCGGCGCCGTGGACATCGGCACCGGCACGTGGACCGCGCTCACCCTGGTCGCCGCGGACGCGCTCGGGGTTCCCGCCGAGTCCATCACCCTGGAGATCGGCGACACCGCTCTGCCGTACGCCACCGTCGCCGGTGGGTCGTCCGGAATCTCGTCGTGGGGCTCGGCCATCTTCGCCGCGGCCGGGCGGTTCCGGACGAGGTACGGCGAGGACCCGCCGGCGGGCGCGGAGACCACCGCCGCCGCCGGGGACAACCCCGAGCTCGAGCGCTACCGCGCGATCTCGTTCGGCGCCCACTTCGTGGAGGCCCGCGTGGACGCCGACACGGGTGAGATCCGGGTGCCGCGGATGCTCGGCGTGTTCTCGATCGGTCGCGTGGTCAACCCGCGCGCGGTGCGGTCGCAGTTCATCGGCGGCATGACCTTCGGGCTGTCCATGGCGCTGCACGAGCAGAGCGTCCGGGACACCCGGTTCGGCCACGTCGTCACGCAGAACCTCGCGGACTACCACATCCCCACCCACGCCGACGCCACTGATATCGACGCCGTCTGGCTGGACGAGGTGGACGAGTTCGCGACCCCGATGGGCACGCGCGGGGCGGGGGAGATCGGCAACGTCGGCAGCGCGGCCGCCGTGGTCAACGCGATCCACAACGCCACCGGTGCGCGCATCCGCGACCTGCCCGTCCATGCCGACGCGCTGCTGGAGCACCTTCCGGTCGACCAGTAGGCGCCGCGGCGACCGGCGGCCGGGCGGGGATCAGCGGCCGCGGCGACCGCGGGTCAGGGGGTCACCGGGCGCGGCGGACGCTGTGGTCGCCGGCCGCGGCCGCCAGGTCCTCGGGCCGGTCGACG
Organism: Dietzia sp. CH92; assembly: GCF_032248695.1. Lineage (NCBI taxonomy): Bacteria > Bacillati > Actinomycetota > Actinomycetes > Mycobacteriales > Dietziaceae > Dietzia > Dietzia sp. CH92. The sequence continues at coordinate 254,497 of NZ_JAVHXC010000005.1, forward strand.
TCGCGCGGCGATCCGGTGTCGTCGCAGGGGACCTCGGCGACCAGGTGGGCGTGCGCCCGCAGATAGTGGCGTGCACCGACGTCGCCGGATGCGCTGGCGATGACGCCGGCGAGGTGATCGGCGCCCAGGAGAACGGGATGGCCGCGGACCCCGCCGTAGGTCGCGACCGCCAGTGCGGACCCGGCTGCGGCGACCCGCCGGACCGCCTCGGCGCCGAGCCAGGGCATGTCCACGGGCACCACCACCACGTCGCCGGCGCCGATCGTCTGCAGACCGACGCGTAGCGACGATCCCATCCCGGTGTCCCACCGCGGGTTGTGGGTGACCTCGGCGCCGGGCACGGTGAGCTCGGCGGCGCCGCTGACCACGACGACGCGCTCGCACCCGCCCTCGCGCAGCAGTGCCACGGCGCGGTCGACGAGCCGCGTGCCGTCGTACTCGACCAGGGCTTTGGGCCGGCCGAACCGTCGACCGGCCCCGGCGGCGAGGACGAGTCCGATCACGTGTGGATCGCCGCCTCGAGCCCGGCCAGCGGGGCGCCGGAGCCGCCGCGCCGGTGCGCGACGAGTTCGGCGGCGATCGACAGGGCCGTCTCCTCCGCGGTGCGCGCACCGAGGTCCAGGCCGATGGGGGAGCGCAGCCGCGCCAGCTCGCGGTCGGTCAGGCCCTCGGCCCGCAGCAGCTCCAGACGCTCGGCGTGGACGCGGCGACTGCCCATCGCCCCGACGTATCCCGCGGGGCCGCGCAGGGCGGCGGTGAGGAGCGGGATGTCGAACTTGTGGTCGTGGGTGAGCACGCAGATCGCGGTGGTCTCGTCGACCGGCACGGTGTCCAGGTGCTCGTGCGGCCAGCGGGTGACGACCTCGTGGGCGTCGGGGAACCGTTCCGGCCGGTTCAGCGCGGGCCGGGCGTCGCAGACCACCACCCGGTAGCCGAGCATCGCGCCGACGCGGCTCAGGGACTCACCGAACGCGCCGGCCCCGAAGATCAGCAGCGTCGGGGCGGCGAAGGAGTGCAGCAGGACCCGCGGTGCGTGTGAGCGCCCGCGGTGGGACGCGGTCAGGCCGTCGGGGTCACCCGGGGCGCCGGTGTCGACCGTGACCGCGCCGGCCCGGCCGAGTCGCTCGGTCGCGAGGCGGGCAATGTGCCGGTCGAGGAGGTCGTCGCCGAGGGATCCCTCCGCGCCGTCGGCGCCGAGGAGCACGTGGGCGCCGGCGTGGTCGCCCGTGAGAGCGGTGGCCAACACGACGGGCTCGCGGCCGCGCAGCATCTCGTCGAGGCGGCCCAGCAACGTGTCGCCCGCGTCGTCGACGGGCTGGACGAGGACCTCCGAGGTCCCGCCGCAGGTCGGGCCCTGGGACAGCGGGGAGGCGTCGGAGCCGTCGAACCGTTCCAGTACGGTCCGGCCGTCGTCGATGGCCTGTCGGCACAGTTCGTAGACGGTACCGTCCACGCAGCCGCCGGAGACCCCGCCGACGATCTCGCCGCTGGCGGCGACCGCCATCGCGGCGCCCACCGGGAGGGGCGCGGAACCCCGGGTGTGGACGATCCGCGCCAGGGCACACGGCGTGTCGTCGCGGCGCCACCGCCGTACGGCCTCGAGCACGGATTCCACGCCGCCCAGTATCGCGGGCCGCCCCGGGTGCCGCATCCGTTGCCCGTCGCGGCGTCAGGCCGTGTCGCCCCGCCGGCCGGCCGGTCGACCGGATGCAGGGTCCACGCACGCGGCGGACCATGAACCGCGATAACGGATCCCGGCGTCGCCGACCCTGAGGAGGCAGGATGAGCAATCGGGAAGACCTGGCAGGGCGGACGGTCGTGGTGACGGGCGCCTCGAGCGGATTCGGCCGCGGCACGGCACTGACACTGGGCGCGCTGGGGGCCCACGTCGTCGTCGCCGCCCGACGCCCGGACGTCCTCGACGAGGTGGTCGCGCAGATCACCGACTCCGGCGGCACCGCGATGGCGGTGCCCACCGACGTCAGCGACCCGGACGCCGTCGAGCGCCTCGCTCAGGCCGCCGAGGGCCGGTTCGGCCACATCGACGTGTGGGTCAACAACGCGGCGGTCGGCGTCATGGGCCTGTTCTGGGAGATCCCGCTCGCCGATCACGCCCGGCTGGTCGACGTGGACCTCAAGGGGATGATGACCGGCGCCCACGTGGCCCTGCGACGGTTCGTCGAGCGCGGCGAGGGCGTGCTGGTCAACGTCGGTTCGGTCGCCGGCGAGGTGCCGCTGGCGTACCAGGCCAGCTACGCCGCGGTGAAAGCCGGCGTCACGAGCCTGGGCCGCTCGCTCAACGAGGAGCTGCGGCTCGCCGGACTGCACGAGACGATCAAAGTCGGCACCATCCTGCCGTGGGCGGCCGACACGCCCTGGTGGGACCACGTGGGCAACTACACCGGCCACGCGCCGAGGCTGGCGGCGATGGACGACCCGGACATCGTGGTGGACGCGATCGTCGACGCGTGCGTCGACCCGGAGCAGGAGCGGCCCGTGGGGCCCAAGGCACGCGGTGCCACCGCCTCGCATCGCCTCTTCCGCGAGCTCACCGAGCGGTTCTCGGGGACGCTCTCGGAGTCCGAGATCGGGAAGGGCACGCCCGCCCCGGACACCTCGGGAGCCCTCCACGAGCCGGTCGCGGAGGGCACCGCGGTGCACGGCGACACCCGTGAGCGGATGGTGATGGAGGACGGCGAGCGCCGCTCGTGAGGCCCGGGGTGGTGGCGGGTCAGGGCCCGGGCGACCGGTCGGGGCGTCGTGGCACGATGACGGGGAGCGTCGGGGACGGTGCGGTGGTCGCCGGACGACGACCGGAGTGAACAGACCCACGACGAGAACCACGACAACGACGACGACGAGGAGCGCAGATGGCATCGGGGCCCGCGCCGGCTGTGTTGCACCTGGTGCTCGGGGAGGACGAGTTCCTCACCGAGCGCGCCACCACGGGCGTCGTCTCGGCCGTGCGCGCCGCGACACCGGCGGGGCAGGACCCGCCCGTGGTCTCGAGGTTGGGCGGGCCCGAGGTGACGGCGCCCCAGCTGTTCGAGCTGCTCTCGCCGTCGCTGTTCGGGGAGGCCCGGATCGTGGTGATCACCGGGGCGGCGGAGCTGGGCAAAGACGCCCAGGCGGCGGTGCTCGACGCGGCGCGCGACCTGCCGCCCGAGACGGTCCTGGTGGTCCAGCACACCGGCGGCGGGCGCGCCAAGTCGCTGGTGGCGGACCTGCGCAAGGCCGGCGCGGAGGAGCACTCCGCCGGCAAGCTCACCCGGCACATGGACGTGGTGGGATTCGTGCGCTCGGAGTTCCGCGGCCTGGCTGTCCGCGTCGCGCCGGAGGCGTGCGAGGCGTTGGTCGAGGCGGTGGGCACCGATCTGCGGCAGCTGGCCTCGGCGTGCGGTCAGCTGGTGGCCGACACCGGCGGGAAGGTCGACGTGGAGGCCGTGCGGCGCTACCACTCGGGTGTGGTGGGGGTCAGTGGGTTCACGGTGGCCGAGCGCGCGGTGACCGGCGACGTCGCGGGGGCGATCGAGGCCCTGGAGTGGGCGCTGCACACGGGCGTGCCGGAGGTCGTGTTGGCCGACGCGTTGGCGGATGCGGTGAACTCGATCGCGCTGGTGGGTACGCAGCGTGGCGTGCCGCCGGGGGAGCTGGCCAAGCAGGGCCTGCCGCCGTGGAAGGTCAAGAAGGTCACCGCCCAGACCCGCTACTGGTCCATCGAGACCCTGGGCAGTGCGCTGCAGGTGGTCGCGCGTCTCAACGGCGAGGTCAAGGGGCAGGCGGAGAATCCGTCCTTCGCGCTGGAGCGGGCGGTGCGGGAGGTCGGGTCACTGGCCTCGCTCTGACCGGACGGCGGCCACGGTCAGCGCCGGCGGCCACGGTCAGCGCCGACGGCCACGGTCACCGCCGACGGCCGGCGCCCGTCCGCGTCTCACGGCCGAGGTGGCGGGCACACGACAAGGGCCCACCTCGCACGCGTGGTGCGGGGTGGGCCCTCGGAGCCTCGACGCGTCGGTGGCGCTGACGCGGGGCTGGGCGGCTCCCGGCCGGGAGCGCCGGGGTGACTCAGAGGCTGTTGACGGCCTTGGTCAGCGCCGACTTCTTGTTGGCGGCCTGGTTCTGGTGGATGACACCCTTGCTGGCGGCCTTGTCGAGCTGGCGGGAGGTGGCGACGAGCAGGGCGCCGGCCTTCTCCTTGTCACCGGACTCGGTGGCCTCGCGCAGGCTGCGGATGGCGGTACGCAGAGCCGACTTGGTCGACTGGTTACGGAGGCGGTTGCGCTCGTTGGTGCGGTTCCGCTTGATCTGGGACTTGATGTTGGCCACTCGTCACACCTTTATGTCGTGTGTCGACGGCTCCACGAGGGGATCCCGCCGATCTGATGTCTGGTCGTCTCGTCCGTGCGGGCACGTGGAACGTGCTCCGGTGGACACCGACGGCCCACTTTACCAGTGGGGTTCTCACCGGCCAAAACGTCGGCCGACCCCCGTCGACGCCAGACAACGTTACTGGGACGCCGCCCACTCGGCCACCCGACGGTCGCTCTCGGCGTCGGAGAGGTCCTCGACACGGGTCATCACCGACCACCGCACCCCGAAGGGGTCACGGAGGGAGGCGTAGCGGTCGCCCGAGACGAAGGTCGTGACCGGCTCGCGGACCGTCGCGCCGAGGGCGACCGCGCGGTCGACGACGCCGTCGACGTCCGGGCAGTACAGGCCGAGCGAGTAGCAGTCGTCGTCGCCGTCGGGCATCGCGACGAGGCCGTACTCCGGGTTGACGGCGCCGATCTGCAGCCTGCCCGCACCGAAGTCGAGCTCGGCGTGGACGAGGAGCCCGCCCATCTCGGTCACGCCGCAGACGCGGGCGCCGAAGGCTGACTCGTAGAAGCGCAGCGCCCCGGCGGGGTCCCGCAGCGCCAGGAACGGGGTCAGGCTCGTGTGCCCGTGGGGGATCCCGTCCGTCGTGTGCTCGCCGGTCACCCCGGCCGGCCGATCCTGTGTGCTCATGCCCATGACGCTAGGGGCGGGGCCGCGCACGAACTTGTAGATTCGCGACAGATGTCCACTCCGACGGATCGGGGGTGCGGGATGAGCGGTCTCGACGACGCGCGGGGCGTTCTCTATCCCGACGCACTACCCACGTTCCACCGGCGTGCGGTGCCGGACGGGCTGGCCCACCTCGTCCGGTGGTACTGGATCGCGCGGTGGGACCTACCGGACGGCGAGGTGTCCACCCAGGCGCTGCTGCCGTTCCCCGCGGCGAACCTGGTCGTCCAGCCCGGGGGCATCACCCTGTCCGGGCCGACCACGTCCGCCTCCTCCCGGCATCTCGAGGGGCGGGGATGGGCGTTCGGCGTGCTCCTGCGCGCCGTCGGTCTGGCCACGCTGGGGGTCGCCCCCGCAGAGATCGTCGACGCGGAGGTCCCGTTCCCCGGGGCGGAGCAACTCGAGGCCGAGGTCGCACGGTGCATGGAGGAGGGCGACGACGCGGCGGCCGCCCGGGTCATGTCCGCGTGGTGGACGACCGCGGCCCGGGCTCCCGGGCGCGAGGCCGAGAGCGCGCGTACGGCCGACCGGCTCATCGAGATGGTGGAGAGCGATCCGGAGATCGTCGGGGTGGGCCACCTGGCCCGCCGGATGGGGATGTCGACCCGGGCCCTGCAGCGTCTGGCCGCGGACCACATCGGGCTGTCCCCGCTGCGGATCATCCGCCGCTACCGCCTGCAGGAGGCGGCGCTGCGGCTGCGGCGGGACCGTCACCTGACGATCGCCGACGTCGCCGCCGAGCTCGGGTACGCGGACCAGTCACACCTCGCGGCGGACTTCCGCTCGACGCTCGGGCTCGCGGCGCGGGACTACCGGCGTCAGCGCCACCCGTAGTCCGCGCGGAGCCGCTCGGCGACCCGGTCGAACTTCTCACGCGGGCAGATCGCGCCCTCGCGTCGGATGCCCTGCTCGGGGACGTCCAGCACCCGGTCCAGGCGTACCCAGCTCGGTCGGCCCTCGGAGTCCCACGGGCCTGATCCGAGTCCGAGCCACCCCTCGTCGTCGTCCCTTCTCTCCCTCGAGGAGAGCTGCAGGCCGAGCAGGCGGTCCCCGTCGCGCCCCACCACCAGGACCGGACGGTCCTTGCCGCGCCCGTCGTTCTCCTCGAACTCCACCCACGTCCACACGATCTCGCCCGGGTCGGCGTGACCGTCCAGGTCCGGGGCGTAGGTGATCGTGCGGGCGCGGCTCGAGGTGGGGGCGGTGCGGGTGGTGGCGGGCCGGCCCGCCGCGCCGGACCGCCGCGAGAGGGCGGGGGAGGGCGCGCGGTCGTCCAACCGCCTGCGCACCTCGCGTGCGACCGTCGGTCCGTATCTGCGGCCCATCCGGACCGCCGTGCGACCCACGCGGGCCCAGTCGATAGCCATGCCCGTCAGCGTAACCGCCCTAGGATCGGCCCATGGACATGCTCGTGGCGGTGGTGTGGGGCGGCGACGGTGACCCGGCGGGCCCGGAGGCGGCCGGGGAGGTGCTCGCGCGGATCGGCGGGGCCGCCGCCGCGCCGCTGGCCGCGCTCGGCGTCCGGGAGTACGTGGTCAACGTCCGCGACGAGCAGGTCGCCGGCGCGCTGATCGACGTCCGGGTCACCGAACGTCCCGTGCTCGCGGTGATCCGGGCCCGGGTGCCCGTCGCCTCGGCCACCGCGTGCGCCGAGGTCATCACGGCGCTGCGGGCCGTCGGCCCCGTCTCGGCGTGGTCGACCACCGCCTCCGAACCCCTGCCCGCCCCCGAACCCGGGCCGGACGGGCGGTGCGAGGGGATGGCGAACATCGCCTTCCTGCGCCGGCCGGGGCGGATCGGGCGCGAGGAGTGGCTCCACTGCTGGCTCGAGGAGCACACCCCCGTGGCGATCGGGACCCAGTCGACCACCTCCTACACGCAACACGCGGTGGTCCGCGCGCTGACGGCGGACGCCCCGGTGATCGACGGGATCGTCGAGGAGGTGTTCCCGATCGGGGCCGCCACCGACCTCGCCGTGTTCTTCGACGCGCGCGGCAGCGAGGAGCGCATGACGGCCAACATGCGCGCGATGACCAGCTCCACCGCGCGGTTCCTCGACGACGGCACCGTGGACGCCGTCCCCACCGGGCGATACGTGATGGGTGTTCGGGCTGCGGGCGTGTGACAATGGGGTGATCGCCCGGACGGACCGCAATCCAGCATCACCCGGGCCCGCCTCCAGGAGTGATCGAGATTCCCAACTTCGCAGAGACGACGTTCACCGATCCGGCCAGGATCAGGAACTTCTGCATCATCGCGCACATCGACCACGGCAAGTCGACGCTGGCCGACCGGATGCTGCAGCTGACCGGCGTGGTCGAGGAGCGCCTCATGCGCGCCCAGTATCTGGACCGCATGGACATCGAGCGCGAACGCGGCATCACCATCAAGGCGCAGAACGTCCGCCTGCCGTGGGTGCCGCGCTCCGGTGCGCACGAGGGCGAGGAGATCGTCCTGCACATGATCGACACCCCCGGCCACGTCGACTTCACCTACGAGGTCTCCCGTGCGCTGGAGGCGTGCGAGGGCGCGATCCTGCTGGTGGACGCCGCGCAGGGCATCGAGGCGCAGACCCTGGCCAACCTGTACCTGGCCATGGAGAACGATCTCGAGATCATCCCCGTGCTCAACAAGATCGACCTGCCGGCCGCGGACCCCGACCGGTTCGCCGAGGAGATCTCCCACATCATCGGCTGCGAGCCGGGTGACGTCCTGCGGGTGTCGGGCAAGACCGGCGCCGGCGTGGAGGAGCTGCTCGACAAGCTGTGCGAGACCATTCCCGCGCCGGTGGGCGACCCGGAGGCGCCGGCCCGCGCGATGATCTTCGACTCCGTGTACGACACCTACCGCGGGGTGGTGACCTACGTCCGCGTCGTGGACGGCTCGCTCAAGCCGCGCGAGAAGGTCAAGATGATGTCCACGGGCACCACCTACGAGGCGCTCGAGGTGGGCATCATCTCGCCCGAGCCCAAGGCCACGGAGGGGCTCGGCCCCGGCGAGGTGGGGTACCTCATCACCGGCGTGAAGGACGTGCGCCAGTCCAAGGTCGGCGACACGGTCACCGCGGCGCGCCACGGTGCCGAGGAGCCGCTGCCGGGGTACGCCGAGCCCAACCCGATGGTCTTCTCGGGCCTGTACCCGATCGACGGGTCGGACTACCCGGTGCTGCGTGACGCCCTGGACAAGCTGCGCCTCAACGACGCGTCCCTGGACTACGAGCCGGAGACGTCGGTGGCGCTGGGCTTCGGCTTCCGCTGCGGCTTCCTGGGCCTGCTGCACATGGAGATCACCCGCGACCGACTCGAGCGCGAGTTCAACCTCGACCTCATCTCCACCGCGCCCAACGTGGTCTACCGGGTGGTGGCCGAGGACGGCACCGAGCACCAGGTCACCAACCCGTCCTACTGGCCCGAGGGCAAGAACCGCGAGGTCTACGAGCCGATCGTCAAGTGCACGATCATCGTGCCGAGCGACTACGTGGGCACGACGATGGAGCTGTGTCAGTCCAAGCGTGGCGAGATGAAGGGCATGGACTACCTGTCGGAGACGCGCGTCGAGCTGCGCTACGTCCTGCCGATGGGCGAGATCATCTTCGACTTCTTCGACTCCCTCAAGTCCCGCACCAAGGGCTACGCGTCGATGGACTACGAGGAGGCCGGCGAGCAGATCGCGGACCTGGTCAAGGTCGACATCCTGCTGCAGGGCGAGGCCGTGGACGCGTTCAGCGCGATCGTGCACCGTGACCACGCGCAGGCGTACGGCAACAAGATGACGGTCAAGCTCAAGGAGCTCATCCCGCGTCAGCAGTACGAGGTGCCGGTCCAGGCGGCGATCGGGTCGAAGATCATCGCGCGCGAGAACATCCGCGCCATCCGCAAGGACGTGCTGTCCAAGTGCTACGGCGGCGACATCAGCCGTAAGCGCAAGCTGCTGGAAAAGCAGAAGGAGGGTAAGAAGCGGATGAAGTCCATCGGTCGGGTGGACGTGCCGCAGGAGGCCTTCGTGGCGGCGTTGTCGGCGGATTCGAGCGCGGAGAAGAAGTAGTCCCGCGACCCGGGCCGCCCGGCGGCCGTCAGGCCCGGGCGCGGTGGCGGCGCACGGCGCAGCGGTTGGTGCAGCGCGTCGAGCAGTAGGCCTTGCGCCCGTTGCGGGTGGTGTCGGCGAAGACGGCGTCGCAGTCGTCGGCCGCGCACCGCGCGAGCCGGTCGATGCCGCGTGAGGTGAGGTGCAGGGCGGTGCCGACGGAGAACATGGCGGTGAGCAAGCGGGCGAAGCTGACGTCGTCGGCGCGGTAGTGGACGTGCCAGTGCCCGTCGTGGTCGGTGAGGCGCGGGGGCTCGGCGTGGACGGCGAGGAGCGCGTTGAGGGCGTCGGCGCGTCCCCGGGGCTCGGTGGTGTCGACGACGACGAGCCACGCGTCGAGGAACGCCCCGACCTCCGCGAGGTCCGCGTCCGAGGCCTCCCGGTCGATCGTCACCCCCGCTTCGCGGCAGCGGTCCACCAGTTCGCGGGTGGAGCGGGGGCGGCGGTTGGCCAGGTCGGCGGCCAGGGTGACCGGATCGGCCCCGTAAGGGTTGATATACACAAACCGATTACAGCACAGTGATCGGCATGCCCACCCCCGTCGCGAGCATCGTCTCGTCCTCCGCCCTCGGCGTCTCGTTCTGGGTCCTCGTGGCCCTGGTCCTCGCGGCGTTCGTCGCGGGCTGGGTCGATTCGGTCGTGGGCGGTGGCGGCCTCATCCAGCTCCCCGCGTTGGTGATCGCCCTGCCGGCCGAGGCCTCGACCCCCGAGGTGCTCGGCACCAACAAGCTCTCCTCCGTGGCGGGGACGCTCGTGGCCACCCTGACCTATCTCCGGAAGATCAGGGTGCCGGTGGCGATGGTGCTGCCGCTGGTGGTGGCGGCGTTCGCCGGGTCCGCGGCGGGGTCGTCGGTGGCGCGGTTCATCCCCAAGGACCTGCTCACCCCCATCGTCCTGGTCGCCGTGATCGCGGTGGGGGCCTACACGTGGTTCAAGCCGACGATGGGCCGCGTGCACGAGGAGCGACACGCGGGCTGGGCGCGGACCTGGCGTTCCGCGCTCATCGGGCTCGTGATCGGCTTCTACGACGGGGTGCTCGGCCCGGGCACCGGCTCGTTCTTCGTCATCGCGATCGTCGCGCTGCTCGGCTTCGGCTTCCTCCAGGGCACCGTCGCGGCCAAGCTCGCCAATCTCACCACCAACATCGCCTCGATCCTCGTGTTCGGCCTCCACGGCGAACTGCTGTGGCTCATCGGCGGGTGCATGGCGGTGGCGAACCTGGCGGGCGGGTTCATCGGGGCCCGGATGGCGATGCGGCACGGCAACGAGTTCATCCGCACCGTGTTCCTGGTCGTCATCTCGATCCTCGCGGCGCGGCTGGCGTGGGAGACGGCCACGCAGTGGCTCTGACGGGTCGGTGGCGGACGTAGACTGCCCGGCATGACCCTTCCGAGCCCCGAGGCCCCGCGTCACCCGCTGCTCGACGAGTCCCCGCTGCCGTACGGGCTGCCCGACTTCGCGGCGGTCCGCGACGAGGACCTGGAACCGGCCATCCGCACCGCGATCGACGACCACGCCGCGGAGATCGCCGCGATCGTCGCCACTCCCGAGGCACCGACCGCCGAGAACACGGTGGTCGCCCTCGAGCGGTCCGGGTCGGCGTTGGACCGCGTGCTGTCCCTCTTCTACGGGCTGCTCGGACCGGACGCCACGCCCGCCCGCCTCGCCGTGGATCGGGTCGTCTCGCCGCTGCTCGCCGCCCACCGCTCGTCCGTGATGACGGACCCGGGCCTGTTCGCCCGCGTCGACGCCGTCCACGCCGCGCTCGAGGCCGGCGAGCTGGACCTCGACGAGGAGACCGAGCGACTCGTCCGCCGGCACCACCGGGACCTGCTCCGCGCCGGTGCCGCGCTCGACGACCCGGACCGGGCCCGCCTCACCGCGATCGACACCCGCCTCGCCGAGCTCACCACCGAGTTCGGCGAGAACCTGCTCGCCTCGACCACCGAGCTGGCCGTCCCCGTGACCGACGAGGCCGAGCTCGCCGGGCTCCCGGAGTCGATGCGGGCCACCCTCGCCGCGAGCGCGGCCGACGCCGGCCGGGACGGCTGGCTGATCCCGCTGGGCCTGCCCACCGTCCAGCCGATCACCGCGTGGCTCGACGACGCCGGGCTGCGTCGCCGCGTGTCCGAGGCCTCGCTGGCCCGGGGCGCGACCCCCGGCCACGACAACACCCCGATCGTGCTGGAGATCGTGCGCCTGCGCGCCGAGCGTGCCCGGCTGCTCGGGCTGGGGTCCCACGCGGAGCACGTGCTCGCGGTCGAGACGGCGGGGACTCCCGACGCGGCGCGGGGCCTGCTGCTCGACGTGGTCGACGCCGCCGTCACCAACGCCCGGAACGAGGCCAAGGACCTGCTCGGCGGGGAGGAGCGCGAGCTGCACCCGGCCGACTGGGCGTGGGAGTCCGAGCGGCTGCGCGCCGAGCGGTTCCGCGTGGACGACGCGACCGTGCGTCCGTACTTCGAGCTCGAGCGGGTCCTCCGCGACGGCGTCATGCACGCGGCGTCGCAGCTGTACGGCCTGCGCTTCGCCGAGCGCACCGACCTCGCCGGGTACCTGCCCGACGTCCGCGTGATCGAGGTGTTCGACGACGAGCGGGCGGAGCCCGACGCCGGCGTGGGTCTGCTGCTGCTGGACTACTACGCCCGCCCCACCAAGCGCGGCGGCGCGTGGATGAGTTCGTTCCGCGACCAGTCGCGGCTCCTGGGCTCGCGCCCGGTCGTCGTCAACGTCATGAACCTCGCCCGTCCCGCGGCGGGGCAGCCCACGCTGCTCACCATGGACGAGGTCACCACGATGTTCCACGAGTTCGGGCACGCCCTGCACGGCCTGCTGTCGGACGTGGAGTACCCGGTGTTCTCCGGCACCTCGGTCCCGCGCGACTTCGTCGAGTTCCCCTCGCAGGTCAACGAGATGTGGGCGCGCCGCCCCGAGATGCTCGCGCACTACGCCCGCCATGTCGAGACCGGGGAGCCGATCGACGCGGAGCTGGTCGAGCGGCTGAAGGAGGCCGAGCGTTTCGGCGAGGGCCAGGCCACCGTCGAGTACCTCGCCGCCGCTCTGCTCGACCTGGCGTGGCACTCCCTCTCGCCGGAGGAGGCCGAGGCCGTCACCGACGTCGACGAGTTCGAGGCCCGGGTGCTGGCGGACGCCGGCCTCGACGTCCCGGGGATCGAGCCGCGGTACCGGTCGCGGTACTTCCAGCACGTCTTCGCCGGCGGGTACTCCGCCGCGTACTACTCGTACTTCTGGGCCGAGGTGCTCGACGCCGACGCCGCCGAGTGGTTCGTCGAGCGCGGGGGTCTGAAGCGGGAGTCGGGCGACCGGATGCGCCGCGAGGTGCTCTCCCGGGGCGGGGCGATCGACTTCCTGGACGCCTATCGGCGGATGCGCGGGTCCGAGCCGAGCACGGCCGCGCTGCTGCGGCGCCGCGGGCTCGACTCCTCGGTGGTGGGAGGCCGCCGCGCCGCCGCCACCGGGCGGTCGTAGGATCCCTGCGTGACCGGGTTCCTGCAGCTGTGGGACAGGGTCGAACTCTGGCTCGCCACCCTGCCGTTCGCGCTGCAGGTCGCGATCCTGCTCGTGATGGGGCTGCCGCTGTTCCTCCTCGCCGCCGTGGCGGTGGAGTGGATCGCGGACGTCCTCGTCCAGAAGTTCCGTGCGCTGGTCGCGTCGCGGACCGCCGAGACCGGGAAGGAGGTCCGCTGATGCCCCGGTCGCGTGTGACTCTCGCCCTCGTCCTGTTGATCGCGCTCGTCGTGATCGCGTGGGTCCTCGTCGAGGTGCTGTAGACCCGTTCACATCGGCGTCCCGGCGAACGCGTGCAACGCGGCCCGTGGGGCCATACCCGGACGTACACTCCCTCCATGCAGCGCTTGAGCGGACTGGACGCCAGCTTCCTGTACTTCGAGACCAGGTCCCAGCTCCTGCACGTGTGCGGGCTGATCGTCCTCGACGTCTCGGAGATGCCCGACGGGTACTCCTTCGAGGCGGTGCGGCACGAACTGGCCCGCCGGATCAAGGGGATGCCGCCGTTCCGTCGCAAACTCCACGATTCGCTGCTCAACGTGGACCACCCGGTGTGGGTCGAGGACGAGGCCTTCGACATCGACCATCACCTGCATCGGGTCGGTATCCCGGCACCCGGTGGTGACCTCGAGTTGGCGGAGCTGTGCGCTCACCTGGCCGGCCAGCCGATCGACCGGTCGATGCCGCTGTGGCAGATGTACGTCATCGAGGGCCTGCCCGACGGCCGCGTGGCCGTCTTCGCCAAGATGCACCACTCGACCGTGGACGGGGTCACGGGGGCCAACATGCTCTCGCAGCTGTGCACCCTGACGCCGGAGGACCCGGAACTCGACGAGGCGCTGGTCGCGGAGACCGCCGGCGGGTCGGGGGCGATCGAGCTGGCCGTGGGCGGGGCCCTGTCGCGGCTGGCCACGCCGTGGCGGCTGGCCACGCTGCTCCCGGGCACGCTCGGCGTGCTGCCCTCGTGGATCAACCGGGCCCGCAAGGGGCTGGCCATGCCCGCGCCGTTCACCGCGCCGCGGACCCCGTTCAACCGCACGATCACCGGGCACCGGTCCATCTCGTTCGCCAGTGTGGACCTCGAGGACATCAAGCGCGTGAAGAACGCCTTCGGCACCACGGTCAACGACGTGGTCCTGGCGGTGTGTTCGACCGCGCTGCGCACCTACCTCGACGGGCTGGACGCCCGGCCGCGCAAGCCTCTCATCGCGATGGTGCCCATGTCCGTACACGCCGCGGAGTCCAGGCCCGGCACCAACCGGGTGTCGGGCATGTTCATGTCGCTGGCCACGGACATCGACGACCCGGTGGGGCGGCTCGAGGCGATCCGCGACGCCAACACCGTGGCCAAGGACCACACCGATGCGCTCGACGCCAACCTGCTCACCGACTGGGCGCAGTTCGCGGCACCGTCGGTGTTCGGCTCCGCCGTGCGCATGTACTCGAGGCTGCGGCTGTCCGAGCGGCACCCCGTCGTGCACAACCTCGTCATCTCGAACGTTCCCGGGCCCAACTTCCCGCTGTACTTCCTGGGCGCGAGGATCGAGAAGATGATGCCGCTCGGCCCGGTGTTCCACGGTGCGGGCCTGAACTGCACGGTGATGTCGCTGGACGGGCGCCTGCACTTCGGCTTCATCGCGTGCAAGGACCTGGTGCCGGACCCGTGGCCGCTGGCGAACGCGGTCGGTGACGCCCTGGCGGAGCTCGTCGCCGCGGCGGAGGTACGCGAGCGCGACGGCGCCCCGTCCACGGAGCGCAGGTCGGTCGAGGAACTGGGCCGGCAGCGCCGGGAGCAGCGCGCCGCCGCCAGGAAGCTGCGGGAGAACGCCGACGCCGCCGAATCGATCGGTCCCACCGGTCCCGCGGACGCCGGGGAGGCCGGCGACCCGGCCGGTGCGGCGGACCCGGCGGAGCCCGAGCAGCCGGCGGGCCCGCCGACGCCCGCCAAGAAGGCTCCCGCGAAGAAGGCTCCCGCCAAGAAAACCGCGGCCAAGAAGGCTCCCGCCAAGAAGACCGCGGCGGCAAAGGCACCGGCCAAGAAGACACCGGCCAAGGAGACACCGGCCACGAAAGCGCCCGCGAGGAAGGCCCCGGCCGGGAAGTCCGGAGCCGGTACGAGTGCGGCGGCCAAGCGGCGCGCCAAGCCCACCGGTTCCAAGCCGGCCGCCACGTCCGGGGGCGGTGCGGGTCCCGGCCGACCGTCCGCCGTGCCGGACACCCCCGCGGGCCGGGCGACGCCCGACGACGCCGCGCAGGCGCCGACCTACAGTGCCCCCGCGGCCGCCACCCCCGGCGGAGAGGCGGGGCCCGACCGTCCGACCGCCGTGCCCCACACGCCTGCGGGCCCGGGCACCCCCGACGACGCTGCCCGGACACCGACGTACAGCGCACCTGCGGCTACAGTTTCCGGAGACGACGATCTCTCGGCGACCACGACCCCGCCGATCGAGACGCTGCCCACCCCGGGCACGACAGGAGGTGAGACCGGATCGGACACCGAGACCGGTCGGATGTGACGATCGCGCCACACGACCCGGCCGAGCTGGCGAGCACGCCCCCGGCCCGAGACCCCCAGGCGCCCTTCGGCATCTACTTGCACGTGCCGTTCTGCTCCACCCGCTGCGGCTACTGCGACTTCAACACCTACACCGCCGGCGAGCTCGGCTCGGCGACCTCACCCGTCGACTGGGAACGCGCCGCCGCGATCGAGATCGACCGGGCCGCCCGGGCGCTGTCCGCCGCCGGGACGCCACCGACCGTCGACACCGTCTTCATCGGCGGCGGTACCCCGTCCCTGGTCGGAGCGGACGTCCTCGTGGGTCTGCTCGGCCGCATCGACGCGGCCTTCGGACTCGCACCGGGGGCCGAGGTCACCACGGAGAGCAACCCCGAATCCACCTCGCCCGAGTTCTTCGAGCGCCTGCGGGAGGGCGGGTTCACACGCATCTCCCTGGGCATGCAGTCCACCGCGGCGCACGTCCTGCGCATCCTCGACCGGACCCACACGCCCGGCCGGCCGCAGGAGGCGGTCGCCGAGGCGCTGCGCGCGGGGTTCGAGCACGTCAACCTCGACGTCATCTACGGCACGCCGGGGGAGACCGGGGACGACCTCGCGCGGACCCTCGACGCGGTCGTCGACGCCGGGGTCGACCACGTCTCCGCGTACTCGCTCATCGTGGAGGACGGCACCGCCCTGGCCCGCCGGATCCGCCGCGGGGAGATGCCCGGCACCGTCGACGACGTGCTGGCGGACCGCTACGAACAGGTGGCCGACCGCCTCGCCCGCGCCGGCTTCCACTGGTACGAGGTCTCCAACTTCGCCACCGACCCCTCCGCCTACTGCCGCCACAACATCGGCTACTGGCGCGGCGGCGACTGGTGGGGCATCGGACCGGGTGCGCACTCCCACGTCGCCGGGGCCCGGTGGTGGAACGTCAAGCACCCCGCGCGCTACGCCGCCGAGTGCGATGCCGGGCGGCTGCCCGTCGACGGAGGGGAGATGCTCGACGGCGACGACCGTCACATCGAGCGGATCATGACCGGCCTCCGGCTGGCCGAGGGGTTGGGCGACGACGCGTTCACGCCGGACGAGCGTGCGCGCGCCGACGAGCGGGTGTCGGCCGGGCTGCTGCGTCGCCGGGACGCCGACCACCCGGCGGGCCCGGGGTACGCGCTCACCGAGAAGGGCAGGCTGCTCGCCGACGGCGTGGTCCGCGACATCCTCGTGTGAGCCGTCGCCGCAGGAACTGGCTTAGAATCGGCGGGAGAACGACCAACAGGAGCAGGGGAGGAGCGGGGTATGTCGAGTACGGCCGATCGTAGGACCGAGGTCCTGCGCGCGATCGTCTCCGACTACATCGCCTCCCACGAGCCCGTGGGCTCCAAGGCCCTCGTCGACCGCCACTCGCTGGGCGTCTCGAGCGCCACCATCCGTAACGACATGGCGGTGCTCGAGGCCGAGGGTTTCATCGTCCAACCGCACACCAGTTCCGGGCGGGTGCCCACGGAGAAGGGCTACCGCCACTTCGTGGACTCCATCGAGGAGATCACCCCGCTCTCGCGAGCCGAGAAGCGGGCGATCCGGGCGTTCCTCGAGGGCGCCGTGGACCTCGACGACGTCCTGCGCCGCGCGGCCCGGCTGCTGTCCCAGCTCACGCGCCAGGTCGCCGTGGTCCAGTACCCGGTCCTGGGACGGTCGACGGTGCGCCACCTCGAGGTGGTGAGCCTGACGCCCACCCGTCTGCTGCTGGTGCTCATCACCGACACCGGCCGCGTCGACCAGCGGACGGTCGAGCTGGCGGCCCCGCTGTCGGACGACCACCTCGCCGAGCTGCGCGGGTTGCTGTCCGAGGCGGTCGCGGACAAGCGACTGGCCGACGCGTCCGACGCGCTGGCCGCGACGGGGGAGCGGGCCCGGCCCGACTACCGCGACGCGGTGGAGCGCTGCGTGACCGTGCTGGTGGAGACCCTCGTCGAGCACCCCGACGACCGGATCGTCCTCGGTGGCACCGCCAACCTCACCCGCAGCGCCGCCGATTTCGACGGCTCGCTGCGCTCGGTCCTCGAGGCCCTCGAGGAGCAGGTGGTGATCCTGCGCCTGCTCACCGCGGCCCACTCCGTCGGCCGGGGCGGCCCGGGCGGGGTGACCGTCCAGATCGGCGAGGAGACGCAGGCCGCGGAGATCCGCGGCGCCTCCGTGGTGTCCTCCCAGTACGGCGCGGAGGGGCAGACGTTCGGCGGTATGGGGGTGCTCGGGCCCACACGGATGGACTACCCGGGAACAATCGCCTCGGTCGCCGCTGTTGCCCACTACGTGGGCGAGCTCCTCACCGGACGCTGACGTCCGTACACTTCCCGCCCTGGACTGAACTCATTCACGACGAAAGGCCACACGTGTCACGCGACTACTACGGGACCCTCGGGGTCGATAGGGGCGCCTCGGAGTCCGAGATCAAGCGCGCCTACCGCAAGCTCGCCCGCGAGCTCCACCCCGACGTCAACCCGTCGGACGAGGCGCGTGAGAAGTTCAGCGAGATCACCGCGATCTACGAGGTCCTCACCGACCCGGAGAAGCGCCGCATCGTCGACATGGGCGGCGACCCGCTCGACTCGTCGGGCGGTGGCGGTTACGGCGGCGGGTTCGGCGGCGGCTTCGGCAGCGGCGGACTCGGCGACGTGTTCGAGGCGTTCTTCGGCGGCGGTGCCGGCGGCGGTGGCCGCGGCCCGCGCAGCCGTGTCCAGCCCGGGTCGGACGCCCTCATCCGCGTCACGCTCGGCCTCGACGAGTGCGCCACCGGGGTGACCAAGGAGATCCAGGTCGACACCGCGGTGCTGTGCGAGCGGTGTCACGGCAAGGGCTCGGCCACCGACACGCCGCCGGCCACCTGTGGCATGTGCCAGGGCCAGGGTGAGATCCAGTCCGTCCAGCGCTCGCTCCTCGGCAACATCATGACCAGCCGCCCCTGCCCGACGTGTGCGGGCACGGGCGAGATCATCACCGACCCCTGTGGCGAGTGCACGGGCCAGGGGCGAGTGCGCAAGCGCCGCACCGTCTCCGCCAAGATCCCCGCCGGCGTCGGTGGCGGCATGCGGATCCGCCTGGCCGGGCAGGGCGAGGTCGGCCCCGGCGGCGGGCCTGCCGGTGACCTCTACATCGAGGTCAACGAGCGCACCCACCCGGTGTTCGTCCGCGACGGCGAGGACCTCCACTGCACCGTGCGCGTGCCGGTGGTCGACGCCATGCTCGGCGGCGAGGTCGAGCTGGAGACGGTCGTGGGCGAGGCCCTGCAGATCGAGATCCCGGCCGGCACCCAGCCCGGCCACACCGTCACCCTCACCGGCCGCGGCATGCCCCGCGTCCGCGGTGGCGGGGCCGGCGACCTCACCGTCCACATGGAGGTCGTGATCCCCGAGAAGCTCGACCGCAAGCGCCGCGACCTGGTGGAGCAGCTGCGCCGTCTGGACGGCGACTCGGCCGAGGTCGTCAACGAGGACACCGCCCGCCGCGGCGGCCTGTTCTCCCGGCTGCGCGACGCCGTCGCCGGGCACTGACCCACGCCCGTGACCCCGTCCCTGTTCCGCGCCGACGTCGTCCCCGCCGTCGGTGGGTCCGTGGTGCTCGACGGCCCCGAGGGGCGCCACGCCGGGTCGGCGCTGCGGGTCCGTCCCGGCGAGGCGATCCGGGTCGGTGACGGCCGGGGCGCGGTGGCGGACTGCGTGGTGACGACGACGAGCTCCGGCCGCGTCGAGGCCGAGGTCGTCAGCCGGCTGGACGTCCCACGCCCGACCCCGGAGGTCACGGTCGTCCAGGCCCTGCCCAAGTCCGAGCGGTCGGAACTGGCGGTCGAGCTGGCGACGGAGGCCGGAGCTGACCGGATCGTGCCGTGGCAGGCCGAACGCTGCGTGAGTCGCTGGACCGGGCCCAAGGTCGACAAGGGCCGCGCCAAGTGGGCCAACGCCGCGCGGGCCGCCGCCAAGCAGTCGCGACGGGCGTGGGAGCCGGAGATCGGTGACCTGGTGGACTCGACCGCCCTCGCCGCCCTCGTCGCCTCCGAGGTCGACGCCGGTGCCCGCGCCCTCGTCCTGCACGAGGAGGGCGCCACCGGTTTCGCGGACGCGGTGACCGCGGCCGGGCCGGTGCGGCGGGTCCTCGTCGTCGTCGGCCCCGAGGGCGGGGTCTCCGACGCCGAGCTCGGCGCGCTCACCGCCGCCGGCGCCGGCCCCGTGATCCTGGGGCCGGAGGTCCTCCGCACGTCCACCGCCGCGGCGGTGGCCCTGGGCGCGCTCGGCGTTCTCACCCCGAGGTGGTCCGACCCGGGGTCTACACTCGACCCAACCCCTCCACGACACGGGAAGTGATCCACGTAAGCACCGCAGGAAACGACAGCACCGCCGGCGACACCCCCGCCCGCACCGCGGTCCAACTGGACCCGGACCTCGCCATGGCGGTGCTCGGCGCCGCCGACGCCAACCTCCGCGCCCTCGAGGATCTCCTCGCCGCCGACCTGCACGTGCGCGGCGGCACCATGACCATCTCGGGCGACCCTCCCGACGTGGACCGGGCCTCGCGCGTGGTCTCCGACCTGCTGCGGCAGGCGCGCCGGGGGGTGGAGATCACGCCCGCGTCCGTCCGACGCTCGGTGGAGATCCTCGCCGACTCCGGACCGCTCACGCCGGAGGAGGTCCTCGGCACCGACGTCCTCTCCCGGCGCGGCGGCATGATCCGGCCCAAGACGCTGGGACAGAAGCGCTACGTCGACGCGATCGACGACCACACGATCGTGTTCGGCCTCGGACCCGCCGGCACCGGCAAGACCTACCTCGCCATGGCCAAGGCCGTGGCCGCCCTGCGCGCGAAGGAGGTCAGCCGCATCATCCTCACCCGGCCCGCGGTCGAGGCCGGTGAGCGCCTGGGCTACCTGCCCGGCACCCTGCACGAGAAGATCGACCCGTACCTGCGCCCGCTGTACGACTCGCTGCACGACATGATGGATCCCGAGGCCATCCCCAAGCTCATGGCCGCCGGGGTGATCGAGGTGGCGCCCCTGGCCTACATGCGCGGCCGGACCCTCAACGACTCGTTCATCATCCTCGACGAGGCGCAGAACACCACGCCCGAGCAGATGAAGATGTTCCTCACCCGCCTGGGCTTCGGCTCCAAGATCGTCGTCACCGGCGACATCACGCAGATCGACCTGCCCGGCGGGCAACGCTCCGGCCTCAAGGTCGTGCGCGACATCCTCACCGGGGTCGACGACATCCACTTCTCCGAACTGACCTCGCGCGACGTGATCCGCCACGCCCTCGTGGGCCGGATCGTCGACGCCTACGCCAAGCACGAAGCCCGCCTCGAACGAGGCGAGCGACCCGCCACCACACACAGGAACAGGGAGCAGCGCCGACGATGAGTATCGAGGTCGCCAACGAGTCGGGCGTGGAGGTCGACGAGGCAGAACTCATCGACGTGGCCGCGTTCGTGATCGCCCGGATGGACGTCCACCCGGCCGCCGAACTGTCGATCACGCTGGTGGACAAGGACACCATGGCCGATCTCCACGTCACGTGGATGAACCTGCCCGGGCCCACCGACGTGATGAGCTTCCCCATGGACGAGCTCACCCCGGGCGGGCGGCCCGACCTGCCCGAACCCGGCCCCGCGATGCTCGGTGACATCGTCCTGTGCCCGGCGTTCGCCGCCGACCAGGCCGCCAGCTCCGGCCACCCCCTGGCGCACGAACTCGCGCTGCTCACCGTCCACGGGTGCCTGCACCTGCTGGGCTACGACCACGCCGAACCCGCCGAGGAGCGGGAGATGTTCGGCCTGCAGAACGAACTGCTCGGCGAGTGGTACGACCACCGCGACGAGTCCCCGAGAGTGGACGCCTGACGACGTGGACACCACCATCTACACGGCCGTCGCGGCCGTGCTGCTCATCCCCGTCGCCGGACTGTTCGCCGCCCTCGACGCCGCGCTGAGCACGGTCTCCGTCGCGCGCGTCGAGGACATGGCCAAGGACAACCGCTACGGCGCCGCGCGCCTGTCGACGATGCTCCGGGTCCGCCCCCGGTACATCAACGTCACCGTCCTGCTGCACATGATCAGCCTCATCGCCGCCGCGGTGCTGTTCACCGTGGTGTTCGACGAGTTCATCGACTCCCGGGTCTGGGCCCTGGTCACCGCGATCGTGGTCACCACGGTCGCGGCGTACATCGTCGCCGGGGTCGGGCCCCGCACCCTCGGCCGCCAGCACGCGTACACCCTCGCCCTCGGCGCCGCGACGCCGCTGTCCGTGACGGGGGTCGTGCTGGGGCCGATCGCGAGCCTGCTGGTCGGCGTCGGCAACGCCGTCACCCCCGGCGGCGGCTTCCGCAACGGACCGTTCGCCTCGGAGATCGAGCTGCTCGAGATCGTCGACATGGCCCGCGAACGCGGCGTCGTGGCCGACGACGAGTCCCGCATGATCCAGTCCGTGTTCGAGCTGGGCGACACCACCGCCCGCGAGGTCATGACGCCGCGCACCGAGATGGTGTGGATCGAGTCCGACAAGACCGTCGGCCAGGCCGCCCGACTCACCGTGAAGTCCGGGTACTCGCGCATCCCCGTGGTCGACGGCGACAACTCCGACGACGTGGTGGGCGTGGTCTACCTGCGCGACATCGTGGCCCGCCTCGACGACCCGGACGGCCGCGCCGCCCCCGTCGCCGACGTGATGCGTCCGGCGGTGTTCGTCCCGGACGCCAAGCGGATCGACGATCTGCTGGCCGAGATGCAGCGCGACCACAATCACCTGGCGATCCTCGTCGACGAGTACGGCGGCACCGCCGGCCTCGTCTCCATCGAGGACATCCTCGAGGAGATCGTGGGCGAGATCGTCGACGAGTACGACACCACCGAGGTCCCGCCCGTCGAGGACCTGGGCGACGGGCGTCACCGCCTGTCCGCCCGGCTCGGCCTGGACGAGGTCGCGGACCTGTTCGGCATCGAGTTCCCCGACGAGGTCTCCGAGGAGGTCGAGACCATCGGCGGCCTGCTCGCCCTCGAGCTCGGTCGCGTCCCCCTGCCCGGTGCGCACGTGGTCTCCAACGGCCTCGACCTGCGCGCCGAGGGCGGGCACGACCGGCGCGGGCGGGTCAAGGTGGTCACCGTGGTGGCCACACCCCTCGAGACCGACGACGACGACACCGACGACCACCCCCGGCGCGAGGACAACCGATGAGCACTCCCGAGAACTACCGCAGCGGGTTCGTCAGCTTCGTGGGCCGACCCAACACGGGCAAGTCCACCCTGACCAACGCGCTGGTGGGGGAGAAGATCGCGATCACCTCCGCCAAGCCCCAGACCACCCGACACGCCATCCGGGGCATCGTGCACCGGCCCGACGCGCAGATCATCCTCGTCGACACCCCGGGCCTGCACCGGCCCCGCACCCTGCTCGGGGAGCGACTCAACGCCCTCGTCGAGGACACCTACTCCGACGTCGACCTCATCGGCCTGTGCATCCCCGCGGGCGAGCGGATCGGCCCCGGCGACCGGTGGATCCTCGAGCAGGTCCGCAAGCTGTGCCCCACCACGCCGATCCTGGGGCTGGTCACCAAGATCGACACCGTCTCCAAGCAGAAGGTCATGGAGCAGCTCGTCGCCGTCTCGAAGCTGCTCGGCCCGGACTCCGAGGTCGTGCCGGTCTCGGCCGCATCCGGCGAGCAGGTCGACGTGGTGGCGGACGTCATCGCGTCCCTGCTGCCCGAGGGGCCGCAGTTCTACCCCGACGACGTGGTGACCGAGGAGTCCGACGAGACCCGCATGGCCGAGCTCATCCGTGAGGCCGCGCTCGAGGGCGTGCGCGACGAGCTGCCGCACTCGATCGCCGTGACGATCGAGGAGGTCCTCCCGCACGAGGGCCGCGACGACATGGTGGACGTCCACGCCACCGTCTACGTGGAGCGGCAGAGCCAGAAGTCGATCGTGCTGGGCAAGGGCGGGTCCCGCATGCGCGAGGTGGGCACCCGCGCCCGCGCCGGCATCGAGCAGCTGCTCGGCACCAAGGTCTACCTCGACCTGCACGTCAAGGTCCTCAAGGAGTGGCAGCGCGACCCCAAGATGCTGGGGCGCCTCGGCTTCTAGCCCGCCGGTGGGACACTAGGGGTACGCGCACAGTGAGGAGGCCCGGATGCATCCCTTCACCGACACGGGCCTCGTCGTACGCACCTACGACCTCGGCGAGGCCGACCGCATCGTCACCCTGCTGACGCAACGCCACGGCCTCGTGCGCGCCGTGGCCCGCGCCGTCCGCCGCACGCGCTCCCGGATGGGCGCCAGCCTGGAGCCGTTCGCGGTGGTGGAGGTGCAGATCGCCCCGGGCCGCGGCAACAGCGGACTGGGGACAGTCCGGCAGGCCTCCAGCCGCGAATCCCTCGCCCGCCAGCTGGTGGCGGACTATCCCGCGTACACCTCCGGCTGCGTGGTGCTCGAGACCGCGGAACGGCTCGCCGGCGAGGAGGGCGCACCCACACCGCGGCTGCTCGGACTCGCCGTGGGCGCCCTGCACTCGCTCGCCGAACGCCGCCGCGCGCCCGGCCTGGTCGCGGACGCGTTCCTGCTGCGGGCCATGGCCGCCTCCGGCTGGGAACCCGTCCTCGACTGCTGCGTACGCTGTGGCGTCGTGGGCCCGCACCGGGCGTTCCACGTCGCCTCCGGCGGCACCGTGTGCGTGCACTGCCGGCCCCAGGGCTGTGCCATGCTCTCACCCGGCGTCGCCGAGCACCTGTCCGCGCTGCTGGCCGGGCGGTGGGACGCCGTCGCCCTGTCCTCACCGGCGGTGGTGCGACAGGCCTCCGGGATCGCCGCCGCGCACCTGCAGTGGCATCTCGAGCGCGACCTGCGCAGTCTCCCCCTGGTCGACCGCGGTCTGGTCGGCGCCGACACCGAACCCGTCCCACCCGTTGAGGAGCCCCGTGCCCGGACTACCCAGATTCCGTAAGCGTCCCGCCCCGCAGGCGACCACGGTCCGGCCACCGGCCCCGCACCCGTCGGGCGCGCGGCCGCCCGCCATCCCCGCGGAGTTCGTGCCCCGTCACGTCGCGCTGGTCATGGACGGCAACGGCCGTTGGGCGCAGGAGCGCGGACTGCCCCGGACGGAGGGGCACAAGCGCGGTGAGGCCGTGCTCATGGACGTCGTGCAGGGGTGCATCGAGATGGGCATCCCGTACCTGTCGGCGTACGCGTTCTCGACGGAGAACTGGAAGCGCAGCCCGGAGGAGGTCCGGTTCCTCATGGGCTTCAACCGCGACGTCCTGCGCCGCCGCCGCGACGAGATGAACGCTCTCGGTGTCCGGGTGCGGTGGGCCGGGCGGCGGCCGAGGCTGTGGGGATCGGTCATCTCCGAGCTCGAGGAGGCGGAGGAGCTCACCAAGGACAACACGGTCATGACCCTGGCCATGTGCGTGAACTACGGCGGGCGGGCCGAGATCGTCGACGCCGCCCGCGACATCGCCCGCCGCGTGGCCGCCGGCGAGCTCGGGCCCGATGACATCACCGAGGAGAACTTCTCGGACTTCCTCGACGAGCCCGACATGCCGGACGTCGACCTGTTCCTCCGGCCCTCCGGCGAGCTGCGGACCTCCAATTTCCTGCTGTGGCAGAGCGCCTACGCGGAGTTCGTCTTCCAGGACACGCTGTTCCCGGACTTCGACCGTCGTGACCTGTGGGCGGCCTGCCTGGAGTACGCCGAGCGTGACCGTCGCTTCGGCGGCGTCGCCCCGGCCTGACCGGCGCGCGCATTCCGGGCAGGCGCTCCCGCCCGTCGCGCAGCCGCTGCCGCCCGTCGCGCAGCCGCTGCCGTGGATGGCGTCTCGCTCCCGGAGATGCCGCGCAGGCGCTCCCGTCGATGGCGTCTCGCCCCCGCCGATGCGCGCGCGGAAGACAGCCGCGCGCGGGCATGGCGTCTCGCTCCCGCAGATGCCGCGCAGGCGCTCCCGTCGATGGCGTCTCGCCCCCGCCGATGCCGCCCATGCGCTCCCATCGATGGCGTCTCGCCCCCGCCGATGCGCACTCGGAAGACAGCCGCGCGCGGGCATGGCGTCTCGCTCCCGCAGATGCCGCGCAGGCGCTCCCGTCGATGGCGTCTCGCCCCCGCCGATGCGCGCTCGGTGGACAGCCGCGCGCGGGCATGGCGTCTCGCCTGCGCATCGGTACGCGCCGGACGCCATGGAGGCGGGCGGCTGTGTCCGGGCGGCCCGAGCGGGCGGGAGTGGCCGGGTGGGCCGGGCGGGCGGGAGTGGCCGGGTGGGCCGGGCGGGCGGGCGTGGCCGGGTGGGCCGGGCGGGCGGGAGTGGCCGGGTGGGCCGGGCGGGCGGGCGTGGCCGGGTGGGCCGGGCGGGCGGGAGTGGCCGGGTGGGCCGGACCGGCGGCGGCTCAGTCGGCGGCGGCTCAGTCGGCGGCGGCGCCGGCCTCAGGCCCGCCGGCGGCGTCCGCCTCAGTGCACCGCGCGCAGAGGCCGAACAGCTCCACCGTGTGACTGACGTCGGAGAACCCGTGGGCCCGACCCGCGCGGTGCGCCCACACCTCGACGCCCGGCTCTTCGACCTCGACGGTGAACCCGCAGAGTCGGCACACCAGGTGGTGATGGTGCGAGTCCGAGCACTTACGGAAGATCAGTTCACCGGAGTCGGTCCGCAGGACGTCGACCGCGCCGGCGTCGGCCATCGACTGCAGGGTCCGGTACACGGTCGTGAGCCCGATCGTGTCGCCGCGCTCACGCAGCTCGGCGTGAAGATCCTGCGCCGACCGGAATCCCTTGGACTCGTCCAACAACGCGGAGATCGCGCTGCGCTGGCGCGTCGAGCGTATGCCGATGGGCCTGCCGCCTGAGGTCACGGCGTCACTGCTCCCCGGCGTGCCCGACGGCCGCCTCGACGATGTTGAGCAGGTGAGAGTCCAGCAGCTCGTACCGCATCTCTCGGCCCTGGCGATGGGACGAGACGACCCCCGAGGACTTGAGGACGCGGAGGTGCTGACTGACCAGTGGCTGGGTCACGCCCAACGCGTCGACGAGCTCGTGGACACACCGTGGACCCTCCTTGAGCTGGAGGACGATAGCGATACGTAGGGGAGCGGACAGGGCCCTGAGCAGTTCGCCCGCCGCAGACACCACATCGTCCGGCGGGAGGGGGACGGGGACGGCCCGGTGGTCCGCGTCGTGGACGTCCGCGACCGGCGCGGGTCCGGTCGATCGGGGTCCGGCTGCCATCATCTCCACCTTCCGGGCTCGAGGTCGTGCTCGGTCGCCGTCGGCGTCGTGTCGGGTAGGGGACCCCAGTATCCCAGACCGGGGAGGTCGACCGGATACCCTGGTGAGAAGTGCCCGGGCGCCGGCCCGCGCCGAGGTGGTCCACCCCGACACCTCAGCCAACCGACTCACCAAAGGGAGAACCCCCGACGTGGCAGCCTCAGCTTCCGTCATCGACACCGTCGTCAACCTCTGCAAGCGCCGGGGACTGGTGTACCAGTGTGGCGAGATCTACGGCGGGACGCGCTCGGCGTGGGACTACGGCCCACTGGGTGTGGAGCTCAAGGACAACATCAAGAAGCAGTGGTGGCGCACGTTCGTCACGGGCCGTGAGGACGTCGTCGGCCTGGACTCGTCGATCATCCTGCCCCGTCAGGTGTGGCAGGCCTCGGGACACGTCGAGACCTTCACGGACCCGCTGGTGGAGTGCCGCAACTGCCACACCCGGCTGCGTCAGGACCACCTGCAGGAGGCGTACGCCGCCAAGAAGAAGCTCGACTCGGTGGCCGACGCCCCGATGACCGAGATCGCCTGCCCCAACTGTGGCACCAAGGGGCAGTGGACCGACCCGCAGCTGTTCTCCGGCCTCATGAAGACGTTCCTCGGCCCCGTGGACAACGAGACCGGGCTGCACTACCTGCGTCCGGAGACGGCCCAGGGCATCTTCATCAACTACAAGAACGTCATGACCACGGCGCGGCGTAAGCCGCCGTTCGGCATCGGCCAGATCGGCAAGGCGTTCCGCAACGAGATCACGCCCGGCAACTTCATCTTCCGTACGCGCGAGTTCGAGCAGATGGAGATCGAGTTCTTCGTCAAGCCCGACGAGGCCGACGAGTGGTTCAAGCGCTGGGTCGAGGACTGCTGGGACTGGTTCGTGGACCTGGGCATCGACCCGGAGAACATGCGCCGCTTCGACGTTCCCGACGAGGAGCGCGCCCACTACTCGGCGGGCACCATCGACTTCGAGTACAAGTTCGGCTTCTCCGGCAACGAGTGGGGCGAGCTCATGGGCATCGCCAACCGCACGGACTACGACCTGACGCAGCACCAGACCCACTCGGGCGAGGACCTGCAGTACTTCGACCAGGCCTCCGGCGAGAAGTACGTGCCGTACGTCATCGAGCCCAGCTTCGGCCTGACCCGCTCGCTGATGGCGTTCCTCATCGACGCCTACACCGAGGACGAGGCGCCCAACGCCAAGGGCGGCGTGGACACCCGCACGGTGCTCAAGCTCGACCGCCGGCTGGCCCCGATCAAGGCCGCGGTGCTGCCGCTGTCGCGTAACGCCGACCTGTCGCCCAAGGCGCGCGACCTCGCCGCGCAGCTGCGTAAGAACTGGAACGTGGACTTCGACGACGCGCAGGCGATCGGCCGCCGCTACCGCCGCCACGACGAGATCGGCACCCCGTTCTGCATCACCGTCGACTTCGACACGCTCGAGGACCAGGCCGTCACCATCCGGGAGCGGGACACGATGGCGCAGGAGCGCGTGGCGATCGATCAGGTGGAGGGCTACCTCGCCCAGCGCCTGATCGGGTGCTGACGGGCGCCACTGGCACACTGGACGGGTGAGTAGATCCCGGTCCCCGCTCCGCGCGGTGTCCAGGGCCGTCACCTGGGTCCTGGTCATCGCGCTGCTGTCGTGCCTGGTCATCCCGGGCGTCATCGCGTTCCGCGTGTGGCACGTCGCGCGTGTCGACGACCGCACCCCGGCCGACGCGATCGTCGTGCTCGGGGCCGCGCAGTACAACGGGGTGCCGACCCCGGTGTTCCAGGCGCGCCTCGAGCACGCGGCGCTGCTGTTCGACGAGGGCGTCGCGCCGCAGATCATCACGGTCGGGGGGAGCCAACCTGGTGACCTGTACACGGAGGCCGGCTCGGGACGTGCCTACCTGACCAGGCTCGGGGTGCCGCCGGAGGTCATCCTGGCGGTGGAGACCGGCACCAACACCGAGGGCAGCCTCGACGCCGTCGCCCAGACCGTGCGCGACCAGGGCGGGCAGTCGGTCGTCCTGGTCAGCGACCCCACCCACTCGTACCGTTCGCGGATGATGGCCCGGGACGCCGGCCTGGACGCCTGGACCTCGCCCACGCGGCACGGACCGGCGGTGTGGACGCGGGAGAACCAGATCATGAGCATCATCCGCGAGACCGGCGCGGTGCTCTGGTACCAGTACCACCGGATCGTCGGCAGCGAAGTGGACTTCCCGGGATGAGCCGGTGACCGCGGGACGACGGGGCGGCGACGCCCGGAGGAGACGGGGATGACGGGATACGCGTACGACGCCGCGGACGCCGAGCGGCGCGTGGACGAGGGGGTCGGCCGCGGGCGGGGCAAGGCCAGTGAGCGCAGCCCGTTCGACCGTGACCGTGCGCGCGTCCTGCACTCGGCGGCGCTTCGTCGGCTCGCCGACAAGACGCAGGTGGTGGGGCCCGGGGACGGGGACACGCCCCGCACCCGTCTGACCCATTCGCTGGAGGTCGCGCAGATCTCGCGCAGCATCGCGGCGGGTCTGGGCTGTGACCCCGATCTGGCGGACCTCGCGGGTCTGAGCCACGACATCGGCCACCCGCCCTACGGGCACAACGGGGAGCGGGCGCTGGACGAGGTCGCCCGTTCGTTCGGCGGTTACGAGGGCAACGCGCAGACGGTCCGGATCCTGTCCCGGCTGGAGCCCAAGGTCGTGGATGCCGACGGCCGCGGGGTGGGGCTGAACCTCACCCGCGCCGCGCTGGACGCCGCCACCAAGTATCCGTGGCTGCCGCGGGAGGGGACCCGCAAGTTCGGCGCCTATGCCGACGACGCGGACACGCTGGCGTGGATCCGGCAGGGCGCGCCCGGGGACACCCGCTGCCTGGAGGCCCAGATCATGGACTTCTCCGACGACGTGGCCTATTCGGTGCACGACGTCGAGGACGCGATCGTCGCGGGTCGGCTCGACCTGCGATCGCTGTCCGACCGCTCTGAGGTCGCGGCGCTCGCCGAGCTCGGCGCGGCGGAGTTCCGCGGGCCGGACGCCGATGAGCTGGAGCAGGCGGCGGGCCGGCTGGGGTCACTCGAGGTGGTCCGGGCGGCGCAGCCGTTCGAGGAGAGTTTCGCCGGGTTCGTCGCGCTCAAGGCGCTGACCAGTGAGCTGGTGGGCCGCTTCGTGATGCCCGCGATCCACGCGACCCGCGAGGTGCACGGCGCGCGGCCGCACGGCCGCTACAGTGCGGACCTCGAGGTGCCGGTGGAGGTGGAGGCCGAGGTCGTCATGCTCAAGACGATGGCCGTGCGGTACGTGATGAGCGACCCGGGGCACCGCCTGCGTCAGGACCGGCAGCGCGACCGGATCCACCGGGTGGCGGAGTTCCTGGCGCAGTCCGCGCCGGCGGGCCTGGATCCGGTACTGCGGCCGCTCTGGGACTCGGCGCCCGACGACGCGGCGAAGATGCGGGTGATCGTCGACCAGATCGCGCTGTACACGGAGAGTCGGCTCGAGCGGGTCGATCGCGCGAGCGCGGGGATCCAGGCCGCCTGGGGCTGAGCCGCTCAGCCGACCGCGCGGGCGACCTCGTCCACCAGCCGGTCCACCCCCACCTCGTCGAGGCTCGAGCCGGGGGTGAAGCCGGTGCGTACCACCACGAGGTCGGCTGAGGGCACCACCACGATGTACTGCCCGTCGTGGCCGGAGGCCCAGTAGGCATCGGGCGGCATCCGGTCGAATCTCAGCGGATCCCCGTCCGCGGCCCGGTTGAGCCACCACTGGGCGCCGTACGGTTCGGGTTCGCCGCCCGCCGCGACAGGCGTGGTCGCGTAGTCCATCCAGCCCTCCGGGAGCAGCCGTTGCCCGTCGACCTGGCCGCCGTCCAGAACGAACTGGCCGAATCGGGCCCAGTCGCGCGGCGTGGCCCACAGGTACGAGCTGCACACGGACCGGCCGGACGCGTCGGCCTCGAGTACGGCGCTGCGCATGCCGAGTGGTCGGAACAGGAGCTCCTCGGCCATCTCGGGCCCCATCCCGGTGCGTTCGTGCAGCAGGTCGCACACGATGTTGGTGGTGCCGGAGGAGTACTGGCGGAAATCGCCCGGGGCGTGCGCCGGTGGCCGGGACGCGGCGTAACCGGCCATGTCGGGCTCGAGATAGAGCATCCTGGTCACGGGGGTGCCGAGCTCGTATTCCTCGTCCCATTCCAGGCCGGAGGTCATCCGCAGGAGGTGGTCCAGGGAGATCTGCGCCCTCTCGTCGGTCCACTCGGGGCGTAGTCCGGTGGCGGCGGGGTCGAGGTCGGCGTCGGGGAACTCCAGCCGGGCGCGCCCGACGAGCGTCGAGGCGACGCTCTTGGCCATGGACCAGCCGAGCTGGCGGGTGTCGGGGCCGAAGCCGGCGGCGTACCACTCGGCGAGGATCTCGCCCCGGTGGACGACGACGAGGCCCCGCGTCCCCTCGTGTGCGGCGGTGTCTTCCAGGGCCGCGGCGACCTCGGCGGGGGCGTCGGTCGCCTCCACCAGTCGGACTCCCGGTCCGGCGTCCCGCGCCGCGGCCGGGGAAGGCGGCGCGTCGCCGGCCCCCGCGGCCCGGCCCCCGAGGGCACATCCGTGTTCGGAGACGTGGGCGGTCTGTCGGAAACCCACCCCGAGCACGGAGGTGGTGGCGGTTCCGGTCTCCTCGTCGATCCCGGTGCGCAGGTAGGGCACGAGGGGATTGGGCGGCAGGTCGGCCTCGACGTCCTGCCGTCCCACGAGGAAGTGCAGGGCGCAGGCGTTGTGGGCGGCGTAGCCGGTGCCGGTGAGCAGCAGGGGGCGGAAGTGCACGCCCGCGGCCACGACGGCGGCCGCGAGAAGGGCCAGTACGGCGAGGGCCGCGATGAGGACTTTCCGCCGACGTGTCATGGACAACGAGGCTAGCCGCGGGGTCCGACAGCGTGGTCAGAACCGCCCGCCGGCGCCGCCACCGCCGAAGCCACCGCCACCGCCGAAGCCACCGCCGCCGCCGCCGAACCCGCCGCCGAACCCGCCGCCTCCGCGGCTCCAGCCGGAGCCGGACCCGAAGCTCGACCCGGCGCCGCGGGTCATGCCCTGGATGAGGGCACCGGCGATCATGCCGCCGACGATCGCCCCGGTGCCGGAGCCGCCGCGTCCGCCCCGGCCGTGTGGGCCGTAGGGCCCGCCGTAGCGGCCGGTGTACTGCGGCCGGGTGGCGTCGTCCTGGGCCAGCCGGAGGGCCTCGCGGGCGAGGTTGAGGGCGCGGTCGGCGGCGGGGAACGCGGCCGGCCCGACGGTGGCCTCGGCTGTGGCCAGCGAGTTCTTGGCCGAGGCGAGCCGGGTGCGGGCGGCCTGGCCGATCACGTAGGAGCGGCTGCCGATGAAGTCGTCGGCCTCGCGCACGGCGCCGGCCGCGCGGGTGAGGGCGGCCTGGCGGGCGGCGCGGGCCCGGCCGGCGGCCTCGGCCTCGTGTCCGGCCGCGGCGAGGGCCTCGTCGAGGTCCCGGTCCACGTCGATGAGCCGGGAGAACGTGCCCAGGGGGTCGGTCTGACCGTCCCGGCGGGCCACCTCGACGGCGTTCCGGCCGGTGGAGGCGGCGTCGGTGAGGGCGCCGCTCGTGGCGTCGCTGACGTCGGTGGACGCCAGGAGGCGGGCGGCCAGGTCGAGTTCCTCCTCGACCTCGGCGATGAGTGGGTCGAGGTCGCGGCGGGCGGTGGCGATGTCGTCGGCGGCGTGGTCCACGCCGTCGACCAGCTTCTCGGCGCGCGCCAGTTCACCCTCGGCGGTGGTGATGGCGTCCACGGCCTCGCCCTGCTCGCCGACCGGCCGGGCGAGGGCGACGCGTGCGCGTCCGGTCTCGGCCTCGGCCGCGTCGAGGAGCTGTTCGGCGAGGGAGAGGTTGTCGGAGATGGACGCCAGGACCGCGGAGGGGAACCGCTCGCGCAGGTCGGACATCGTCTTCTCGGCCTCGGGGAGCCGGGCGCGGAGGGTCACGGCGCGGCGGGTGAGGGCGTCGACGGAGGCGGCGCCGTTGATGAGCAGGTCGCGCATCTCGCCGAACGCGTTCGCCTGGTCCTCCAGGCCCCGCTCGGCCCGTTCGGCGCGGGCAGCCACCTCGAGAAGCATGGCCCGGCGTTGGTCGGGGGTCTCGGGGATGTCGTCGTCGAGGCGCTGGACGAGCGCGTGTGCGGCGACGACCTCGGCGCGTGCCGAGTCGAGCGCGGCCCGGAACGGGCGGGTCCGGAGCTCGCCGAACTCGCCGGTGGCGGTCTCGAGGGCGGTGGCGGAGGCGTCGACGGCCTGGTCGGCGTCCACGAGTCCGGCGCGGGCGCGCGCGTCGAGGACGTCGATCGGCAGGGCGGACATGCGCGCGGTGTCGTCGCCGGGGATGTCGCGGGCGTCCTCGGCCTGGCGGGCGGTGCGGGTCGCGCGCCGGCGCCGGGTGATCAGGACCAGGACCACGACCAGCGCGACGATCACCGCGATCCCCGCGAGGATCGCCAGCGGGGAGATCCGGGAGCCGGACCCCTGGCGTTCGAGCCCGTCGGCGGCGCCGACCACGGCGCCGGCCCAGTCGCCCTCGGCGAGGCGGGGTTCGATGTCGTTCGCGGCGATCCGTTGATCGGCGCGTGGGTCGGCGGACTCGAACCAGTATCCGCGGTCCTGAACGGCCACCGCGAGCAGCACGTCGTCGGTGCCCAGGTCCGACAGGCGGGCGGTCTGCCGGGCCCAGTCGCGGGCGGGGACGCCGTCGAAGCTGTCGACGAACGTCACCCACAACTGGACGCGGTCGGTGGACCGCAGCTCGGCCAGCCGCGCCTGCACCTCCCGGGTGTCGCCACCGAGTGCGCCGGCGGTGTCGGTGATCTGCTGCTGCAGGCGCGTCGGCGGCTCGGCGGAGGCGTCGGGTGCACCCCAGGTGGCCACGGAGAGGAGGAGGGCGAGGACCGCGGCGACGGCGGCGCCCGCAGCGGACGCGGCCCGTGGCCGGAGCGGTGCGGGGGTGGCCGGACGGGGTGAGACGGCGATCATGGGCCCAGCGTATCGGCCCCGCACAGGGGCGACGCCGGTCCTGCGCGCGGACGGCTACTCTGAGCGGTATGGCAGGGCGGATTCCGGAGCAGGACATCGCCGCGATCCGCGAACGCACCCGTATCGAGGAGATCGTCGGCGAGTACGTTGCGCTCAAACCAGGGGGCGCGGACTCGCTCAAGGGGCTGTCCCCGTTCAAGGACGAGAAGACCCCCTCGTTCCACGTGCGTCCGCAGCACGGCTACTTCCACTGTTTCTCGACGGGTGAGGGTGGCGACGTCTTCGCGTTCCTCATGAAGATGGAACACATCGGGTTCGTCGAGGCGGTCGAGCAGCTGGCGGACCGGATCGGTTACCGCATCAACTACGAGGGCGGCGGCCAGGTCGTCCAGCGCGACCGCGGCACCCGTTCCCGGTTGGCGGCGGCCAACGCGGCGGCGCAGAAGTTCTACGCGGAGCGGCTGGCGCAGGATCCGGAGGCGGAGACGGCGCGGACGTTCCTCTCCGACCGCGGGTTCGACATGGCCCAGGCCCAGCACTTCGGCTGCGGGTACGCGCCGGCGGGCTGGGACACGATGAGCAAGCACCTCATGCGCCAGGGTTTCGAGCCCCGGGAGTTGGAGGCGGCGGGGCTGTCCAAGACGAGTTCCCGCGGCACGCTCATCGACCGGTTCCACCGCCGGTTGCTCTGGCCCATCCGGAACCTCGCCGGTGAGGTGATCGGTTTCGGTGCGCGCAAGCTGTTCGAGGACGACACCCTGGGCAAGTACATGAACACGCCCGAGACGATGTTGTACAAGAAGTCGCAGGTGTTGTTCGGGCTGGACCTGTCCAAGCGGGAGATCGCCTCACAGCGCCGCGCGGTGGTGGTCGAGGGCTATACGGATGTCATGGCGATGCACGCGGCGGGCGTGACCACCGCGGTGGCGGCGTGCGGTACGGCGTTCGGCGAGGACCACCTGTCGACGCTGCGGCGCCTGATGCTGGACGACAACTATTTCCGCGGCGAGATCATCTACACCTTCGACGGCGACGAGGCCGGTAAGAAGGCCGCGCTGCGGGCGTTCTCCGGAGACCAGCAGTTCTCGGGCCGGACGTTCGTCGCGGTGGCGCCCCCGGGGTTGGATCCGTGCGACCTGCGCCAGACCAAGGGTGACGCCGCGGTACGGGATCTGGTGTCGGCGCGGGTGCCGATGTTCGAGTTCGCGATCCGCTCGATGTTGGAGGAGTACGACCTCGACCACGCCGAGGGGCGTGTGGAGGCGCTGCGGCGGACGGTGCCGGTGGTGGCGGACATCCGCGACTCGTCGTTGCGGGACGAGTACGCCCGCCAGCTCGCCGGGTGGGTGGGCTGGGACGATCCGGCGACGGTGGTGCGGCGGGTCCGCGAGGAGTCCCGGAAGAAGGGCCGGGCGCGGTCGACGGGGGCCGGTCCGGGTCCGCGTCGGCGCGGGCCGGGCGGCCCGGGTGGGGGAGGCCGTCCGGGGTGGGAGTCCGCCGAGCGCGGTGGCGCGGGTCGTGGCCCCGGGGGGTACGACGACGACGAGGTCGGTCGTGGCGAAGCCCAGCGGTCTCCGGAGGTGCCGAGGGGCGTGCCGATCCCCGCCGCCGGGGATCCGGTGCTGTGGCCGCAACGCGAGGCCGTGAAGGCGGCCCTGCAGTATCCCGGCCTGGCGGGCCCGCTGTTCGACTCGCTGCCGGACGAGTGTTACACCCACCCGGCGTACGCGGCGATCGCGGAGTCGCTGGCACGGGCGGGGGGATGCGCGGCCGGTAAGAGCGGGGCGAACTGGGTCTCGGAGGTGTCGCAGGGGCTCGAGGACGAGGGGCTGCGCCGCCTGGTCGGCGTGCTCGCGGTGGAGACCCTGCGGGTGTCGGAGGAGGCGCTGCCGCGCTATATCTCGGGGGTGCTGGCGCGCCTGCAGGAGGTGTGGGTGTCGGGGCAGATCGCGGACCTCAAGTCGAAGGTGCAGCGGATGAGCCCATCGGAGGATCCGGAGGGCTACTCGGCGTTGTTCGGCGATCTGGTGGCGTTGGAGGAGTACCGACGCGGCCTGTTGGAGCAGGCGGTCGGTGCGACTCCGGACATCGCCTGAGCTGCCGATTTGGTGCCGGGCTCGGTGCGCACTAAGGTAGTTTCTCGGTAACCGGCACACCAGCCGGGTGGCCGCTAGCAATCCCCCATAGCTCAATTGGCAGAGCATTCGACTGTTAATCGAAGGGTTATTGGTTCGAGTCCAATTGGGGGAGCATCACCGAACAGGCCGGGAACTTCGTGTTCCCGGCCTGTTTCTGTAGCCCGGTGTCCGTGGTGAGTGTCTCTCCGCACCGGGTGGCCTCGGTGAGCACCGGTCCGAACCACCTCAGGAGTGAACAGCGCATGGCCCCCACGATCCGGATCGGAATCGCAGGCTACGGCAACCTCGGGCGCGGCGTGGAGTCCGCGCTCACGCAGAACCCCGACATGGCGCTGGTGGGGGTGTACACCCGCCGCGCACCGGAGGACGTCCGGACCCTCGACCCGCGGACTCCGGTGTTCGCCTACGACGACCTGGAGTCGGGTGCGGCCGAGGTCGATGTGCTCATCCTGTGCGGCGGTTCCAGGACCGATCTGCCGGTGCAGTCGCCGCAGCTCGCGGCCCGGTTCAACATCGTCGACAGCTTCGACACGCACGCCCGCATCCCCGAGCACTTCGCGGCCGTGGACGCGCCCGCGCGCGCGGCGGGCACCACCGCGTTGATCTCCGCCGGCTGGGATCCCGGCATGTACTCGATCAACCGGGTGATGGGGGAGGCCCTGCTGCCGGAGGGGGACACGTACACCTTCTGGGGCCGCGGCCTGAGCCAGGGGCATTCCGACGCCGTGCGTCGGGTGCCCGGGGTGGCGGGCGCCGTGCAGTACACGGTGCCGAGCGAGACCGCGATCGCGGCGGTCCGCGCCGGTGGTCGGCCCGCGTTGACCACGCGGGAGAAGCATGTGCGTGAGTGCTTCGTCGTCCTCGAGGAGGGGGCCGACCCCGACACGGTCCGCGAGGCGATCGTGACGATGCCGGACTACTTCGCGGACTACGACACCTCCGTCACCTTCATCACCGCCGAGGAGCTCGCGCGCGACCACCGGGCGATGCCGCACGGCGGGTTCGTCATCCGGTCGGGGGTCTCCGGTGAGGGCAACACGCAGGGCATCGAGTACCGGCTCACCCTCGGGAGCAACCCGGAGTTCACGGCCGGGGTCCTGGTGGCGTACGCCCGGGCGGTGTACCGGCTCCACGCCGCCGGGCAGGTCGGCGCCCACACGGTCTTCGACGTGGCCCCCGGCCTGCTCTCGCCGAAGACCCCCGAGCAGTTGCGGGCCGGGTACCTGTAGCGCCCGGGGCGTCGACGGGATCAGTCGCGCCGGAGGACGCGGGCGTCGCCGATGTCGAAGCTCACCTCGAACCACCGGGCGGTGATAGCCCAGCCGTCGTCCGTCCGCGTCCACTCGTCGGTGTACTCGCCGAAGCACTCGTACGACAGATCCGCGAGGTCCCCGGCGCCCAGGTGGAGGACCCGCGCGTAGGTGCGGCTCCGGGCATGGTCCGGGCGCGGTCCGGGGTCGAGCTCGACGCGGTGGTTGCCCAGCAGGTGTTGGGACGGCCCGCAGCCCCCGAGGTGGTCCCGCACCCGCTCGACGATCGCCTCCCTACCGGTCGCGCCGTAGCCCGTCGCGGACTGGGTGAACAGCGCCCCCAGCCTGTCCCAGTCGCGGGTGTCCAGGGCGCTCGCGACGTCCGCGAGCCGCTCGATGATCTGCTCCCTGTCGGTGGTCATCAGTTATTCGTATCAGCGATCGCCGGCGGATCCGGGTGGTCTCGCTACTCTGACGCCATGAGTCGTCCCGCAGCCCAGAGCGCCGTCGAGGTCACGCTGTCCACCGGGCGGGTGCGGGGTTCCGATCTGGGCGAGGTGGTCCGCTTCTACGGGATCCCGTACGCCGAGGATCCCGTGGGGGAGCTGCGGTTCGCCGCCCCGGTCCGGCGGTCGCCGTGGTCCGGGGTTCGCGACGCCACCCGCCCGGCGGCGACCGCGCAGCGGCTGAGGTTCGATCCCGATCCGGCGATCCCCGAGCCGATCGTCGCGGGCACGGACATCCTCCATGTGGACGTGTGGGCACCACCGGAGGGCGCCGGGCACCCGGTGCTGGTGTGGATCCACGGCGGTGGGTGGGAGTCCGGGTCGTCGCACCAGCCCTGGTTCGACGGGACCGCGTTCGCGCGGGCGGGGATCGTCGTGGTGTCGGTGGGATACCGGCTGGGTGTGGAGGGTTTCACCTCGTTCCAGGACGCGCCCGACAACCGCGGGGTACGGGACTGGATCATGGCGCTGGAGTGGGTCCGTGACGAGATCGCCGCCTTCGGCGGGGACCCCGCGCAGGTCACGGTGTCGGGTCAGTCGGCGGGCGGCGGCGCGGTCCTGTGCCTGCTGGCCTCGCCCTCGGCGGTGGGGTTGTTCCACCGGGGGATCGCCTCGTCGCCCGCCGTGCTGCGGTCGCCGGCCGCCCGTGCACCCAAGGGTGCGACGGCCGC
This sequence comes from Dietzia sp. CH92, assembly GCF_032248695.1. Classification (NCBI taxonomy): domain Bacteria; kingdom Bacillati; phylum Actinomycetota; class Actinomycetes; order Mycobacteriales; family Dietziaceae; genus Dietzia; species Dietzia sp. CH92. The sequence continues at coordinate 292,503 of NZ_JAVHXC010000005.1, forward strand.
CGGGCTGGCGGCGGGCGGCCGGGGCGCGGTCGACGAGTTCCACCGCCGCCTGCGCCGGGACAACCCGTTCCTCATGCCGTTCCGACCGACCGTCGGGGACGACACCGTCCCCGTGCCGCCCCTGGAGGGGATCGGGGAGGGGCCCGGGCTCTCCGTGCCATTGCTCGTCGGCTCCACGGCCACCGAGTTCGAGGGCGTCGTCCGCGCCCTGCCGGGTCCGGCGTTGGTGCCGGGGGCGGCGATGATCCTGCGGTCGCAGGAGCTGCCGACCGCCGGCCTGCGGGCGATCGCCCGGCAGTCCGCGGGGCGGTCGTTGCGGCGGGCGGTGGGGGCGGTCGTCGACGCGGCGACGATCCACTCGACCGTCGTGCGGGCGGCCGAGACCCGCATCGCCGCCGGTGCACCGACCTGGGTCTACGACTTCCGCTGGTCGGAGGGTCGCGGCGCGGTGCACTGCGCGGACCTGCCGTTCTTCTGGGCCACCCCGCACGCCGCCAACGCCCGGCAGTATCTGGGCGCCCCCGCGCCGCCGGACCTGGTCGCGGCGATGCACTCGTCGTGGGTGGGTTTCGTCCGCTCCGGCGACCCCGGCTCGCCGGCCTACGAGGCTCCCGGGCGATACGTGCAGGTGTGGGACGCACCGCCCGAGGTCGTCGAGGACGGACTGGCCGACGTCCGCGAGGTCTGGTGGCCGGACGGCGCCACCTGAGCGCTTGCTACGATTGCGCCGCGCGTGCGGACGAGACGGCCGTCACGCGAGGGGCTATAGCTCAGTTGGTTAGAGCCGCGGACTCATAATCCGCTGGTCGCGGGTTCGAGCCCCGCTGGCCCCACCACGATCACCCGCCGGCACGTCGCCGCGGCCGCGACCCGCCCGCCGGTCAGTAGGTCAGTGCCATCCGCATCGCCCCCACGGCCTCGGTCAGTGCCGCCCTGGCCACCGGGCTCGCGCCCACGGCGTTGACGAACGGGTGGACCAGCGTGGGGTGGCGTCGCAGCGAGACCCGCACCCCGGCGTCGGCCATCCTGCGGGCGTACTCCTCGCCCTCGTCGCGCAGCGGATCGAACCCTCCGGTGGCCACGTGCGCGGGTGGCAGACCCGAGAAGTCGGTGGCGAGCAGGGGAGAGGCGCGGGGGTCGAGGCGGTCGTCGTCGGAGCGGATGTAGGTGCGCTCGTACCAGTCCATGTTGCCGCGGGTGAGGAAGTACCCCGAGCCGAACATCTCGTAGGAGCGGGTCCGGGCGGACATGTTGGTCGCCGGCACGAACAGCAGCTGGAAGTCGGGCATCGTCTCGCCCGCGTCGCGGGTCTGTTGACACACCACCGCGGCGAGGTTGCCGCCGGCGCTGTCGCCGCCCACGGCGATGCGCTGCGGGTCCACGCCGAGGTCGGCGGCGTGGTCGCGGACGTACCGGAACGCGGCCAGGGCGTCCTCGACGGCGGTGGGGAAGAGGCACTCGGGCGCCATCCGGTAGTCCACGCTGATGACCTTGAGGCGACCGGTGTCGGCGATGTAGCGGCACGTCGCGTCGTGCGAGTCGATGCTGCCGAGCACCCACCCGCCGCCGTGGAAGTACACGAGGACCGGCAGCGCCTCGTCTCCGTCGACGGGGGAGTAGAGGCGGGCGGGCAGGTCGGCGCGGTCGGGTCCGGTCCCACCGAGCGGGAGGACGATGTCGGTGACGACGGCGAGGTCGATCCTCCTCCCCGAGACGGTGTAGGCCGACCGCTCCACGACCGAACGGGCCCGTTCGACGGCGAGGTCCTCGTATTCGCCCTCGGACATCATCGAGATCACCCGGAGGCCGGCCTGGAAGTGCGGGTCGAGAACCTGGCCGTCGACGCGGCGCGGCGCACCCGCGACCGGGCGCAGCAGCGGGCCGGGCAGGTATCCGGCGGCGGTCATGAGGCCCTTGGTCAGGCGGTCCCGGAGCGAGGGCGTGAAGGAACGGTGGCCGGACATGGGAGAGCGCATGCCCCACATTGTGGCGCGGAACCGGGAATGATCGGAGGAAATCGGGCGAAGGAGCTGGTCATGCGTTCAGAAGGCGACGCCGTCATCCGGGTCGAGGGGCTGGTCAAGACGTTCGGCCGCGCCCGCGCCCTGGACGGGCTGGACCTCCTCGTCCGGCGAGGCGAGGTCCACGGTTTCCTCGGCCCCAACGGGGCGGGCAAGTCCACCACGATCCGCATCCTGCTGGGGCTCATGCGCGCCGATTCCGGCACCGCGACGGTGTGGGGTGCCGACCCGTGGCGCGACGCCGTCCGCCTGCACTCGCGGATCGCGTACGTCCCCGGCGAGGTCACGCTGTGGCCGCGGCTCACGGGCGGACAGTGCATCGACCTGGTGGGCCGGTCGCTGGGCGGGCTGGACCCGGCCCGGCGCGCCGAGCTCGTCGAGCGGTTCCGCCTGGACCCCACCAGACGGACCCGCGACTACTCCAAGGGCAACCGCCAGAAGGTCGCCCTCGTCGCCGCGCTGGCCTCCGGCGCCGAGCTGCTCGTCCTGGACGAGCCCACCTCGGGTCTGGACCCGCTCATGGAACGGGTATTCCAGGACTGCGTGCGCGAGGCCGTCGCCGGCGGCGCCACCGTGCTGCTGTCGAGCCACATCATGGGGGAGGTCGAGGCGCTCGCCGACCGCGTGAGCATCATCCGCGACGGACGGACCGTCAGCTCGGGGACACTGGCCGACCTGCGGCGCCACACCACGACGGCGGTCCACGCCGTCACCGACACCGACCCGCGGGCACTGGAGCGGGTGGGCGGCATCGACGACCTGCGGATCGACGACGCCGGCGCCGGCCGGTTCGACGTCCGCTGCCACGTCCCCGCGCCGCGGCTCGCCGAGGTCACCGGCCTGCTCCACGCCGCCGGGATCCACACCCTCACCGCGACCCCGCCGAGCCTGGACGAACTGTTCCTCAGCGCCTACTCCGGGGCCGGGGACCGGCGATGAACACTCTCGCCGGGACCGGGCTGCCGGTCCGGATCGCGGTGCGGACCGGCTGGCCGGCGATCGTCGTGTGGATCGCCGGTGCCGTCTCGTTGTTCCTCGCGACCGCGCTGTCCATCGCCTCGCTCTACGACACCCCTCAGAAGGTGGCCGCCTACGGTGCCTCCGTCGGCGAGTCCATGGTCATGCTGACTGGCCGGGTCGACGGCCTCGACACACTCGGCGGCGTGGTGATGAACGAGTACTCGTTCCTCGTCGGCTTCGGTGTCCCGCTCATGGCGATCGCCCTCACCGCGCGCTCCACCCGGCGGGAGGAGGAGTCCGGCCGATCCGAACTCCTCGTCGCGGGCGGGGTCGGGCGGCTCGCCCCGACCGCGGCCGCCCTCGTCGTCGTCACCGGGGCCTTCCTCGTCCTGGGCGCCGGCCTGTGGGCGGTGACGCTCGCGCTCGACGTCGACCGCGGCGGCGCGGCGCTGTACGCGGCCTCTATCGTCGCCACCGGCTGGGTCTACGGCGCCGCCACCGCCGTCCTGGCCCAGGTCCTCGCGCACCACCGCACCGTCTGGGCCGCCGCACTCGCCGTCGCCGGGCTCACGCTCGTCACGCGCGGTGTCGGGGACGCCGACCGGAGCTGGCTCAGCTGGACCTCCCCGCTCGGCTGGCACGGGCTGACCCGGCCGTTCGGCGAGGCGTCGGTGACGCCACTCGTGGTCGCGCTCGTGGTCGCCGCCGCGCTCGGCGCCCTGGCGCTGGGGCTCGCCGCCCGCCGCGACCTGGGGTCGGGGATGGTGCCCGCCCGCACCGGCCCCGCCGCGGCCTCGCGGTGGCGCGCTTCGCCCGTCGGCGCGGCCGTCCACCAGCACCTCGGTGCGGTGCTCGGCTGGACCGTCGGCGCGATCGCGCTCATGGCCGTCTACGGCGGGCTCATGGAGGTCGCGGTGGAGGCCGTGGTCGCCAACCCGGACCTGGCCGTCGTCCTGGGCGACCCCGACGCCGTCGTCGACACGATCGTGCAGATGCTCGTGGCCTTCGCCGGGTTCCTCGGCGCCGGGTTCGCGCTCCAGAGCCTCGGCGGGCTGCGCGGCGAGGAGACCTCGGGCCGGCTGGAGCTCACGCTCGCCGCCGGGCGCTCCCGGTGGGCGTGGTTACCGGGGCACGTGGTGGTCGTGGCGGCCGGGACCGCGGTCGTCGTGCTCGCCGGCTCCGCGGCGTTCGCCCTCACCGCCGCCGCGGTGCTCGACGACCCGGGGCTGACCGGCCGGGTCCTCGGCGCGGGCGGCGGGCAGATCGCGGCCGCCCTCGTCTGTGCCGCGGTCTCGGTCTGCCTGTTCGGCACGGCCCCGCGGCTGCAGGTCCTGGCCTGGGCGCCGTTCGCGCTCGCCGTCGTCGTCACCCTCATGGGTCCCACGCTGCGACTCACCGAGGCACAGACCCGCCTGTCACCCTTCGGTGCGGTCGGTGCCGCCCCGGCCGGCGCGGTCGATCCCACCGGCGTCGCCGTCCTGCTCGCGGCGACCGTCGTCCTGACCGCGGCGGGGCTCGTCGGGTTCCGGCGCCGCGACGTGCCGCGGCCCTGACCCGCCCGCCAGCCTCACCGCGGTGGTCGCGCCGACCTGACAGACTGACGGGCACCGACACCGGCGCCGCCGGGGCAGGACGCGAACCAGGGAGGAACCGATGCCGGACCAGGTCGATCGAGACGCGCTCACGGCTGCACTCGCGGTGATCGCGGAGTGGCCCGTGGACAACGCCGCGGCCGCGGTCGTCGGCCCCGACGGCGCGCTCGCCACCCACGGTGACGACACCCGCGTCTACCGCCTGGCCTCCGTGACCAAGCCGCTCGTCGCCACCGCCGCCCTGCTCGCCCTCGAGGAGGAGGCGATCGGCCTCGACGACCCCGCCGGGCCCGAGGGCTCCACCGTGCGCCACCTGCTCGCCCACGCCTCCGGCCTCGACTTCGCCGACCGCGACACGACCCGCACCGAGCCGGGTCGGCGGCGCATCTACTCCTCCGCCGGGTTCGAGGTCCTGGCCGACCACATCGCCGACGCCACCGGGATCGCCTTCCCCGAGTACCTCCACGAGGCCGTGTGTCGGCCCCTCGGGATGGGGTCCACGGTGCTCGAGGGCTCCGCCGGCCACGGCGCCTCGGCGAACCTGGCCGACCTCGTGCCGTTCGCCCGCGAACTCGTCGCGCCGCGGCTGTTCGCGCCCGAGACCCTGGCCGAGGCCGTCACCGAGCAGTTCGGAGGACTCGACGGGATCGTGCCCGGATACGGGATGCAGAAGCCGTGCCCGTGGGGGCTGGGGTTCGAGCTGCGGGGCCGGAAGGATCCGCACTGGACCGGTGCCCGCAACTCGGCCGGCACCTTCGGCCACTTCGGTCAGTCCGGCACGCTCCTGTGGGTCGACCCGGCCCTGTCCGCCGCGCTGGTGGTGCTCACCGACCGCGACTTCGGCGACTGGGCCAAGCCGCTGTGGCCCGAGCTGTCCGACACGGTCGTCGACGCGCTCGGGGGTTGACCGCGGCGCGGGGGACCGGCCGCGGCGCGGTTTCCGACCGCGCCCGGTGGGGGCGTGGCGGATGGGCGACACGCCGAGCCGGCGGACGGTGCCGGAATCACGGTGCTGTAACTTTGCTGAGAGTCCAGAAGTGTCACTGGTGTGATCCGGTCACTTCGGGCACAGTAGTAAGCGACAACAACACAAGCCACATCATTCACGCGATTCGTGAGGTCGTTGGGGAAGACGTCCCTCAGTGAGTCGGGAGTGAAGTGATGTCTGACCATAACCATTTCGCGGATACGACGACCGGCGTGGTGTTCATCCACGCCGCGCCGACCGCGTTGTGTCCTCACGTCGAGTGGGCTCTCGCGAGCACGCTCGACGCCAACTCGGCCATGCGCTGGGAAGACCAGCCGGCCCAGCCGGGCGCTCGCAAGGCGATCGTCGACTGGATCGGCCCGGTCGGCACCGGCGCACGGCTGGCCGAGTCGTTGGCCAAGTGGTCGATGCTGTCCTTCGAGGTGACGGAGGACCCCAGCGACCTCGTCGACGGCGAACGCTTCTCGCACACACCGGAGCTCGGCATGTGGCGCGGGCAGACCGGCGCGAGCGGTGACGTCGTCATCAGCGAGAACCGGCTGCGTCACCTCATGAAAGCGGGCCCGGCCGCCTTCCACGCCGCCGTGGAGGCGGAGCTCGGCACCCCGTGGGACCGCGCGCTCGAGCCCCTGCGCGGCCACCCCGCCGCCTCCGAGGTCACCTGGCTCTCGCGGGTCGGCTGACCCGCCTCGGCTCCCGCGCTCACAGCAGAAGGCGCCCGCCCCGGCAACGTGTCCGGGGCGGGCGCCTTCTCGTGCGCCGGGGTGGACCCCGCCGGACGCGTCCGGCGGGGCTCACATCACAGCGGGATGTTCTTGTGCTGGCCGCGGGTGTGGGCGGCGGCGCCGAGCGCCTCGGCGAGGCGACGGCGGGTGTCGGTGGGCTCGATGACCTCGTCGACGACCCCGATCGACACCGCGCGGCCGACGCCGCCGGCGATCGCCGCGTGCTCCTCGGCCAGCCGCTCGTGCAGAGCCTCGCGCTCGTCCTCCGGCGCGGCCGCGAGGGTGCGCTTGTGGAGAATGCCGACGGCCGCCTTCGCGCCCATCACGGCGACCTCGGCGTCCGGCCAGGCGAACACGGCGGAGGCGCCGAGAGCGCGGGAGTTCATGGCGATGTAGGCGCCGCCGTAGATCTTCCGCGTGACGAGCGTGACGCGGGCGACCGAGGCCTCCGCGAACGCGTGCAGCAGCTTGGCGCCGCGGCGCACCACACCGTCCCACTCCTGCGAGACGCCGGGCAGGTACCCGGGCACGTCCACGATGACCATCAGCGGGACGCCGAAGGCGTTGCAGAGGCGGACGAAGCGGGACGCCTTCTCGGCGGACTCGGAGTTGAGGCAGCCGCCCAGTCGCAGCGGGTTGTTGGCGATGACGCCGACGGTCCGCCCGGCGATCCGTCCGAAGCCCACGACAATGCTCGGAGCCCACTTGGACTGCAGTTCCTCGAACGTCGTGTTGCCGTCGAGCTCGGAGGAGTCGAGGAGGCCGTGGACGAGCGGACGCACGTCGTAGGCGCGCTTCGGTGACTCCGGCAGCAGCCCGGCGAGGTCCGTGTGGTCGCCCTCGAGGAGACGCTGGTCGAACTCGCCCTGCGCGGACAGCAGGTTCACCAGGCGGCGGGCCCGGTTGAGCGCGTCGCGCTCGTCCTCGGCGGCGATGTGGCAGACGCCCGACTTGCGGTGGTGGACGTCCTGGCCGCCCAGGCCCTCCATGTCGACCTGCTCGCCGGTCACGGAGCGGACGACGTCCGGCCCGGTGACGAAGATCTTGCCGGCCGGCGCCATGATGACGACGTCGGTCAGGGCGGGGCCGTAGGCGGCGCCGCCGGCCGCGGGCCCGAGCACGACGGAGATCTGGGGGACCAGACCCGACGCGCGGACCATGGCCTCGAAGACGGTGCCCACGGCGTGCAGTGCCTCGACCCCCTCGGCGAGGCGGGCGCCGCCCGAGTGCCAGACGCCCACGACGGGCAGCTGCTCGTCGATGGCGACATCGATCGCGCGGACGATGTGACGGCACCCGTCCAGGCCCATGGCGCCGCCCATGACGGTGGCGTCCGTGGCGTACGCGATGGTGGGCACACCGTCGATCAGGCCGCGCGCGGCCAGCGCACCCGAGGCGTCGGGTTCGGTGATGAACTCCAGTGAGGCGGGATCGAAGAGGTTCTCGAGCCGGACGACGGGGTCGCGCGGATCGATCTCGGTGTTCTGGTCAACAGCGCTGGTGATGGTCATTGAGTGCAGTCCTTTCCTTGGTGCACGTCCCCGGGAGGGAGCGTGTACCTGTGACGGACCCCCGGACTGGCTTGTGGGCGGACGACGACCGGAGCGGGACCCCCGTCCCGCGCCCGGATCTCGTGCCCGGCGCCCCGCTCGGAGCGGGGCGATCTATGAGAGGTGCCCTGCACGCGGGGCAGGGACGCGGGCTCGACGTGGTGCACCGACCGCACCTTCGGCCCTTCGACGCGTCCCCGCCCCGGCGTGCGGGGCGGTATGTCAGCTCTGGTCGATCTTCTGAATATAGTCGACCGCATCCTGCACGGTACGCAACTTGGCGAGGTCCTCGTCGGGGATCTCCACCCCGTAGCGGTCCTCGGTCTGCACGGCGATCTCCACCATGGAGAGCGAGTCGATGTCGAGGTCGTCGACGAAGGACTTCTCGGGGGTCACCTCGGACGGCTCGATCCCGGTGACCTCCTCGACGATTTCCGCGAGTCCTGCGATGATCTCGGCCTCGGTGCGTGCCATGTGGTGTCCTTTCTGATGGGTGATGTCGTGCCCGGCGGGCGCGACGGAGGTTCTCGCCCCGATCATCGGCGACGGCCGATGACCGGGGGTGGTCGGACGGGGGAGTGTCAGGCCCCGCTGAGGGCGGGGACGGTCGCGAGAGCGGTCTCGATGTCCTCCGGGACGGTCACGCCGTGGCGAGCGACCTCGCGCATCGAGCGCTTGGCCAGCCCGACGAGCGCGCCGGACGGCGGGAGTTCGACGAACGCGTCCACGCCGAGCTTGAGCATGGTCTGCGTGCACAGGTCCCAGCGCACCGGATGGGTGATCTGCGAGACCACCCGGTCCAGGGCGTCACGGCCGGAGGCGACCACCATGCCGTCGGCGTTCGACAGCAGCGCCAGCTCGGGATCGTTGACCCGGACGGTGTCGGCCAGCGCGCGGAACTCGTCGACCGCGGAGGCCATGTGGTGCGTGTGGAACGCCCCGGCGACCTCGAGACGCCGGAGGCGCGCCCGGGTGGGCGGGTTCTTCTCCAGTGCGTCGCAGGCCTCGAGCGGGCCCGCCGCGACGATCTGTCCCGAGCCGTTGCGGTTCGCCGGGGCGAGGCCGGCGTTCTCGAGGGCCAGCAGCACGTCGGCCTCGACCCCGCCGAGGACGGCGATCATGCCCGTCGGCCGCTCCGCGCACGCCCGGGACATCGCGGCGCCGCGCACCGAGGCGAGGCGCAGCGCGTCCGCCTCGGAGACCACACCGGCGATCGCGAGCGCGGCGATCTCACCGATGGAGTGGCCGGCGACGAGCGTGTCGGAGGGGACCTGTCCACGCCGGCGGAGCTCAGCGGCACCGAGCAGGGCGGAGGCCACGACGAGCGGCTGGGTCACCGCGGTGTCGGTGATCTCCTGCAGCGTCGCCGTGGTGCCGAGGCGCTCGAGGTCGAGCCCGCTCGACGCGGACCAGTCGGCGAGACGGTCCGCGGCACCGGGCAGCTCGAGCCAGGGCGCGAGCATCCCGGCTTTCTGTGACCCTTGTCCAGGGGCGGTTAGGCAAAGCACGGGTATCAGACAACACGGCCGGGCGGGGTTCAGATGATGTTCCCGAAGCCAGAAACGGGCGGCGGATTTTGTACGGTTCCCACAAATGGCGAGCTGGCTGGCCGTCCATCTCCGGAGCGCTCGGTTTCGTTACAGGTTGTGACGCAAGTGAATATTTAGCCCTCCTGAGTAGTTCGCTCCGCAAACTTCCCGAGGACCAGGGCTATTCGCAGCACGAACGCGTCGCGCGCGTTGAGCGGATCGAATTTGGTGATTTGGCTCACTCTCTTCAACCGGTACCTGACGGTATTGGGATGGACGTACAACTCGCGCGCGCACTTCTCGACGTGCCCGCCGGAGTCGAGGTAGGCCCGCAGCGTGTCCTCGACGGAGGCGTCCGCGCCGCGCAGGGGGGTGACGATCCGCTCGACCAACATCGCCGCCGCGCCGCGGTCCCCACCCAGGACCCGCTCGGGCAGGAGATCGATCGCCGCGACCGGCCGCGGGGCGCCGGGCCACCCGCTCACCGCCGCCGCCCCCGACAGCGCCTCCGCAGCGCTGTCCGGGGCCTCGACCAGCGACCGCACCGTGTGACCGTGGACGACCGGGGCGTCCGTCGAGAACGCGTCGAGGACGGCGGGCGGGATCGACGAGGAGGACTCCAGTTCCCCCGAGAGGATGACGACGAGGCGGGCGCCCTGCACCACGGCCAGCGCGTGCCGGTCGGACGCGACGGCCGCCCTGTGGACCGCGGGCACCGAGGCGAGACCCAGGTCCTCCCGCGGGGTCCCGATGATGACCGTGGCCGCCGTGGTCGGGTCCCAGTTGAGTGCGGAGGCGCCCGAGGTGAGGTCCGCGTGCCGGTCCCCGCGGACCACCGCGTCGACGATCATCGCCTCCATACGGGTGTCCCACGCGCCCCGGTTCTCCGCCGCCGCGGCGTACACCGAGGCGGCGGTGAACCCGAGCTCCCGACCGAACTTGAGCACCGCCGCGATCATGAGGCCGCGCTGCCGTTCGTTGTGGGTGATCCGGGGCATCACCAGCTCGAAGTACTCGAGCGTCGAGCGCACCAGCTGCACGGTCTGCTGCAGGGTGAGCCCCTGGCCGACGCCCTTGGGGAGGAGCTTGAACCCGGCGATCGTGTCCGTGTGCGGGGCCTCGGGGTTACGCACCCAGGTGACGAAGTCGCGGACCGCGCTCTGGATGATGAGCTGGATCTCGGCCCGCTGGTCCGCGGACAACTCGGCGAAGAACGGCAACTCCTGCTCGAGGGCACGCACCGCCTCGGTGGACAGCGTCCCCGAGTACCGCGTGATGCGCTTGAGCAGGGCGTCCGAGACGGGCCTCGCGTCCGGCGGCGTGGACGAACGCCGCCGGACGCGCTCCGGATCCCTCTCCCCGGTGCCGGGGTCGGTCGTCTCGGTCACGCCACTCCGGGATCCGTCGTCGGCTCGGGGGCGGCCATGACGTCGTCGATCCTGTACTGCCGCGCGGCCTCGAGGAGGGTCACCTTTTCGATCGCACCCTCGCGGACGAGACCCGCCAGGACCGCCACGACGATCGACTCGGCGTCGGTGTTGAAGTAGCGGCGCGCGGCCGGCCGGGTGTCGGAGAAGCCGAACCCGTCGCACCCGAGGACCGTGAAGTCCCCGGGGACCCAGGCGCGGATCTGGTCGGGCACGGCCTTCTGGAAATCGCTCACGGCCACCTTCGGGCCCTCGACCCCGTCCAGGGCCGCCGCGACGAACGGCGTGCGGGGCTGCTGGTCCGGGTGGCGCAGGGCGTGTCGCTCGCACTCGAAACCGTCGCGCGCCAACTCGTTCCACGAGGTCGCGGACCACAGGTCGGCGGCGACGTCCCACTCCTCGGCGAGCATCTTCTGCGCCTCGACGGCCGCGTACATGGCCACACCCGAGGCCAGGATGGACGCCTTGTGGGTGCCGGACTCGGCCGCCCGGAAGCGGTACAGGCCCCGCAGCAGGGCGTCGACGTCGAGGTCCTCGGGCTCGGCCGGCTGGGGGACGGGCTCGTTGTACAGGGTGATGTAGTACGAGACGTTGCGGTCGATGCCGTCGGTCTCGGTCTCGTGGGCCGCGCCCGGACCGTACATCCGCTCGATTCCCGCCCGCATGATGTGCGCGAGCTCGTAGGCCCAGGCGGGGTCGTAGGAGATGATGCCCGGGTTGGTCGCGGCCAGCAGCGGGGAGTGCCCGTCCATGTGCTGCAGACCCTCACCGGTGAGGGTCGTGCGGCCGGCGGTCGCGCCGAGCAGGAAGCCCCGCGCCAGCTGGTCGGCGGCCGCCCAGATGGCGTCGCCGGTGCGCTGGAAGCCGAACATCGAGTAGAAGATGTACAGCGGGATCATCGGCTCGCCGTGGGTGGCGTACGCGGTGCCGGCGGCCGTGAACTCGGCGACCGATCCCGCCTCGCTGATGCCCTCGTGCATGATCTGGCCGTTCTTGGCCTCCTTGTAGCTCAGCATGAGCTCGTGGTCGACCGAGGTGTAGTTCTGGCCGTGCGGGTTGTAGATCTTCAGCGTCGGGAACCACGAGTCCATACCGAAGGTGCGGGCCTCGTCCGGGATGATCGGCACGAAACGGTCACGCAGCGACTCGTCGCGCATGAGCTCCTTGGCGGTTCGGACAAGCGCCATCGTGGTGGCCACGGCCTGCTTGCCCGAGCCCTTGCGCAGCGACTTCAGCGAGTCGATGTCCGGCACGTTGAGCGGGGTGAAGGTCTGCCGCCGCTCGGGCACGTGACCGCCGAGGGCGGCCCGGCGGTCCAGCATGTACCGGATCTCCGGGGAGTTCGGGCCCGGGTTGTAGTACGGCGGCTGGGTGGGATCGGCCTCGAGCTCCTCATCGGTGATGGGGATCTGCTGCTTGTCGCGGAACTGCTTGAGGTCGTCCAGCGTCAGCTTCTTCATCTGGTGCGTCGCGTTGCGCCCCTCGAAGTTCTGCCCCAGCCCGAAGCCCTTGATGGTGTGGGCGAGGATCACGGTCGGCTGCCCGGTGTGCTCGAGCGCGGCCTTGTACGCGGCGTGGATCTTCCGGTAGTCGTGCCCGCCGCGACGCAGGTCCCAGATCTCCTCGTCCGTCATGTCCTCGACGAGCTTCGCGGTCCGCGGGTCGCGGCCGAAGAAGTGCTCGCGCACGTAGCCGCCGTCGTTGGCCTTGAACGTCTGGTAGTCACCGTCGGACACGGAGTTCATCAGGGAGACGAGGGCGCCCTCGGTGTCCTTCTCGAACAGCGCGTCCCACTCGCGTCCCCAGACGACCTTGATGACGTTCCAGCCCGCGCCGTTGAAGTACGACTCCAGCTCCTGGATGATCTGGCCGTTGCCGCGCACCGGCCCGTCGAGCCGCTGCAGGTTGCAGTTGATGACGAACGTGAGGTTGTCGAGCCCGTCGTTCGCCGCGACCTGCAGCGCCCCGCGCGACTCGACCTCGTCCATCTCGCCGTCGCCCAGGAACGCCCAGACGTGCTGCTGGGACGTGTCCTTGATGCCGCGGTTGTGCAGGTAGCGGTTGAAGCGCGCCTGGTAGATGGCGTTCATGGGCCCGAGGCCCATCGAGACGGTCGGGAACTCCCAGAACTCCGGCATCGAGCGCGGGTGCGGGTAGGACGGCAGGGAGCGGCCCGGATGGCTCTTCTCCTGCCGGAAACCGTCGAGGTCGTGCTCGCGGAGCCGGCCCTCGAGGTAGGCGCGGGCGTACATGCCGGGCGAGGCGTGGCCCTGGAAGAAGACGTGGTCGCCGCCGCCGGGGTGGTCCTTGCCGCGGAAGAAGTGGTTGTAGCCCACCTCGTACAGCGGCGCCGCGCCCGCGTAGGTGGAGATGTGGCCGCCGACGCCGATGCCGGGACGCTGCGCGCGGTGCACCATGATCGCGGCGTTCCACCGGATCCACCGGCGGTAGGTCCGCTCCACGGCCTCGTCGCCCGGGAACTCCGGCTCGAGGCTGGTGGGGATGGTGTTGACGTAGTCGGAGGACGTCAGTGCCGGGAGCGGGACGCGTTGTTTCGAGGCGCGTTCGAGCAGCCGGAGCATGAGATAACGGGCCCGCTCGGGACCGGCCTCGGCGAGCAGGCCGTCGAGCGAATCCATCCACTCCTGGGTCTCCTCGGGATCGGAGTCGGCCAGGTAGGACGCGACGCCCTCGCGGAGGACCGGCACGTTGGTGGGTGCGGAACCGTTCCTGGGGCCTGCGTTCTCGGTCATGCTTGTCGTCCTCACTTCTGTGATTCGTACCGCGCCGGCCCGGTGGGGCCACCGCTCGTGGTACAGCGTCGGGCCCGGGACGCGGTCCGCGGGTGTGTGGCGGGTCGCGTGGGGCTCGGACCGGGCCACCGTCGGCCCGTCGACTCCGATTGTGCCCCAAAGCGTGACCCGCGACACCGCCGCGGCAGCCCTCGTGCCGCTAATTGGGTGGTACTCGTTTCCCCGGTGCCGGTCCGCGGGTAGTGTTCCTGGTCAGCGAAAGTCCTAGATGGACTATCCGGAGCAGAGGGAGGAACACCACGGTGGTCGCCGCGGCGAACCAGCAGGACGGGGCGGACCAGGTAGCTGGTCAGCTCGAACTGACGGAGGGCATGGTCGTTCAGGAGGTCGGATGGGACTCCGACTGTGACGAGGCGATCAGCGAGGCCGTCGAGGACGCCGTCGGATCGGAGCTGCTGGAGGAGGACACCGATGAGGTGGTCGACGCGGTGCTGCTCTGGTGGAGGGACGGCGACGGGGACCTCGTGGACCGGCTGATGGACGTCGTCACGCCGCTCACGGACGAGGGGTCGGTGTGGGTCCTCACCCCCAAGACGGGGCTCGACGGGCATGTCGTGCCCGCGGTGATCGCGGAGTCCGCCCAGACCGCGGGCATGCTCCAGACCCGGACCGCGGCCCTCGGCGACTGGGTCGGTAGCCGGCTGGCCCTGCGCAAGAACAGCATGCCGCGCAAGTAGCGCAGACCGCCGCGCGAGTAGCGCGGTCCGCCGCGCGAGTAGCGCGGTCCGCCGCGCGAGTAGCGCGGTCCGCCGCGCGAGTAGCGCGGTCCGCCGGGCACCGGCCCGCCCCGGCGAGGGGCGCCGCTGCCGGTGGGATAATCTGAGCCGCGCCGGTGCCCGCGGGGCGCCGGCGTACGCGCGCGTAGCTCAGCGGTTAGAGCTCTGGTCTTACACACCAGCGGTCGGGGGTTCGAGTCCCTCCGCGCGCACCCCATGCACACATCTCGCGCCCGCGCCTGCGGCATCGCCCTGGGCGTCCTGCTGGACGCGCTGGTGGCCGACCCGTCGAGGTGGCACCCGGTGGCGGGATTCGGCGCCGTGGCCTCGAGGGTCGAGGGCGTGCTGCACCCGCCCGTCGGGGAGGGCCTCGAGTCCACCGCGCGCGGCGCCGCCGTACGCGCCCGCGGGGTCGCGTTCACCACCGTGCTCGTCGGCGGGGTCGCCGGCGGCGTGCACGCGCTCGACGCGGCGTCCGCCACCCGTCCCGCGCTGCGCGTGGTGAGCACGGCCGCCACCGTGTGGGTCTGCCTGGGCGGGACCTCACTGCTGCGGATCGCGCGACGCCAGGCCGACCTTCTGGAACGGTCCGACATCGCGGGATCGCGACGGTTGCTCCCGTGGCTGTGCGGGAGGGAGCCGGACGCGCTCGACGCCGCGCAGCTCGCGCGCGCCGTGGTCGAGTCGGTCGCGGAGAACACCTCCGACGCCGCGGTGGCCACCCTGTTCTGGGCCGGCGTCGCCGGGCCCGCGGGAGCGGCGGCCCATCGCGCGGCCAACACGCTCGACGCGATGGTCGGCCACCGTTCGCCCCGGTACCGCGACTTCGGGTGGGCCTCGGCCCGTCTCGACGACGTGCTGGGGTGGCCGGCCGCGCGTCTCGCGGGACTGCTCACCGCGGCCGCGGCCCCGGTGGTGGGCGGGCGGCCCGGTGCCGCCGTCCGGGCGTGGCGTCGGGACGCACCGGCTCATCCGAGCCCCAACGCCGGGGTGGCGGAGGCGTCGTGTGCGGGGGCGCTCGGCGTCCGGCTCGGCGGACCCACCCCGTACCCCTACGGCACGGAGGAGCGGCCCCGCCTCGGGGACGGCCACCCGCCGCGCCCGGCCGACATCCGGAGGGCCGCGACGCTGATGCGGGCGGTCCAGGTCGGTGCCGCGGTCGTCGCCGTGTGCGCGGCGCTGACGGGGCCGGTCCCCTCGAGGAGCGGTCAGCCGCCCGGGGCCAGGAGGACGAGGGCGCCGGAGACCGTCTGGGCGGGCCCCGGCAGCGGGACGCGTCGGGGGCGGGTGTCGGAGGCGGGCCCCGGGGCGCGCAGGGGTCCGCGACCCCAGGACCACAGCGCGCCGGAGGCGTCGATCCCGTAGGGGGAGGACTCGCCCGTGCCGATCCACCGCAGCGGGGGCAGTCCCGGTACCGGCCGGGGGCTGGTGATGACGGTGTCCGCGGTGGTGCCGTCGCCGAGGACGCCTGTGACGGTGCGTCCCCAGGTCCAGACCGTCCCGGCGGCGTCGAGGGCCAGTGCGAAGTGCTGTCCGCCGGCGACGTGGACGACCCCGGCGTCGCCGAAGCCGTCCACGCGCAGGGCGCGGGTGGTCTGACCACCGCGCGGCTCGACGCCGAGGATGCCGTGGACGTTGCTGCCCCACGCGCAGACCTCGCCCGTCGCGGTGGCGATCACCGCCGCTCCGGACGCGTCGGCGACGCTGACCGCCCCGGGGACGTCACGGATCCGACGGACGGTGGTGCCGTCCGGTTCCCCTAGGATCCCGGTGAGGTTGACCCCCCACCCGAGGACTCCGCCGTCGGAGCGGAGGGCGAGCGCGGTGAGGGAGCCGTCGGCGACGGAGACGACGTCCTCGGCGCCCGGCACCGCCGCCGGGGTGGTGCGGGTGGGGGTGTCGCCCCGGAGGCCCCCGGAGGCGGGGAACGAGTCGCCCCAGCCGGTGACGGTGCCGTCGGAGTGCGTGACGAGGAACGCCGAGCCCACCGCGGCCACCGAGACCGCCCCGGAGACACCGGGCACGCGGCGGGGCACCAGGATCCGGCCCGCGGCGCCACCCGTCCCGGCGAGCAGGCCGTCGTGGTCGACCCCCACCACGGAGACGGTGCCGCCGGCGTGGACGGCGGCCAGGGTGGTGCCGGCGTCGGCGACGGAGACCACGTCGTCCCACCCCGGCACCGGCCCGGTCGGCAGTTCGCTGCGCAGGACGTGCCCGATGAGGTGGGCCTGCCCGGGTTCGTGACGGGGGGCGGTGGGCAGGGCCGTGGAGTCCGGGCAGGCGGACGCGACGAGGACGGCGCGGTCGGCGGGGCTGCACGCGGCGGTCCCACCGAGCACCATGCACAGGGCGGTGGCCGCGCCGACCGCGCGCCGCGGGATCGTCATCCCCGGATTCTGCGGCGGTGGCGGCCGGTTGTCGAGGGGTCGTCAGCTGCGGAGGCGGTCGGAGCGTCGGAACGCCCGCCGCTGTTCGGCGGCGTCGCGCTCGCCGTAGCGTGCCCGCATGGCCCGCTCCCGTGCGGAGACCTCGTCGTCCCGCGGGGCCGAGCCGTCGTCCGGGACCGTGCTGCGGTCGGTCCGGGGCTCGGCCGGGCCGTCGCCCTCGCGGGGGCCCGGGTCGGCGTCGGGACCGTCCCCCGGGGTGCTCCCGGCGTCGGCGGCGGCGTCGGCGAGTGCGCTCTCGTCCTCGCGACGGCGGGCGCGGATCTCGGCCCACGCGAAGTAGACGAGGGCGGCGGGGGCGAGGATGCCGAACGCGAGCCACTGCAACCCGTAGGACAGGTAGGGCCCGTTCTCGATCCCGGGAACCGGCGCGGGGGTCAGCGACCCGGGCTGATCGGGGCTCAGCTGTAGGTAGCCGGCGGGGTCGAGGTCTGCCCCGAGGGTGTCGCCGATGACGGCCGGGTCCACCACGCGGACCGTGGGCAGGCCCCCGAGTTCGACGGGTTCGGCCTGGCCGGGCTCGGTGACGCGCACGCGGGCGGTGATCCCGACCTCGCCGGCGGGCGCGGCGGCGTAGTCGGGCACGGCGTTGTTCTCGCCGACCCGGACGTAGCCGCGATTGACGAGGAGATCCGGCCCGTCGACGGGGTCGAACACGGTGAGGACGTGGTAGACGAGCTCGCCGTCGACCGAGCGCAGCCGCAGGAGGGCCTCGGAGTCCGGCTCCCATCGACCGTCGAGGGTGACGAGCCGCCACTCACGTTCGGCGTAGTCCTGCGGGCCGCGCACCACCTCCCCGAGCGGGGCGGGGTCGGCCTCGACGGACTCGACCAGCCGGGCGTTGCGGGCCTCGAGGTCGTCGCTCTTGCCGAGCTGCCACGGGGCGAGCAGCGCGAAGCAGGCCCAGGCGAACAGGATCGCGGCGAGGATGCCGAGCACCCACCCGGGGGTCAGGAAACGCCGCAGGATCCGCATGACCCCAGGGTATCGGGCGTGCGGCGTGGGGTCCCGCCGCGGTGGGACCGGCTACCCCAGGAGGTCGCGGACCTCGGCGACCAGACCGGGCAGGGCGCGGGAGATCTGCATCCGGGTGCGGGTGAACCCGCTCTCGTCGCCGTAGTAGGGGTCGGCGACGTCGGCGCCGTCCGCGCCGGGCTCGTAGGCCCGCAGGAGTCGGACCCGGTCGGGGTCGACGCCGGCGCCCAGGAGGTGGTCGCGGTGGCCGCTGTCGAGGGCGACGAGCAGGTCCGCGTCGTGGTCCTCGCGCGACAGGTGGGAGGCGACGTGGGCGGTGTCGTAGCCGTGGGCGGCGAGCTCGGCCGCCGCGCGGGGGTCCATGGCGTCGCCGACGTGCCAGTCGCCGGTGCCGACGCTGGAGACGGCCACCCTGTCGCCGAGCCCGGCCTCGTCGACGGCGTGCCTGGCCATGACCTCGGCCATGGGGGAGCGGCAGATGTTGCCCGTGCAGACGAACACCACGCGGACGGTCCGGTCAGCGGCCACGGACGACCTCCTCCAGCTCCGCCGTGTCCACCACGGACCAGCGGGCCCGGTCCCATTCCTCGGGCCGGCCGTAGCCCCAGCGCACGACCGCGGTGGGGATGCCGTAGCGGGCGGCGCCGTCGATGTCGTGCTCCCGGTCGCCGATCATGAGCACCCCGTCCGTGCCACCGGCGGCCGCGGCGACGGGGTCGATCCCCAGGGCGGCGAGCGAGTGCGCGATGACGTCGGCCTTGGCGAGCCGCCCCACCGCGGCGTCGGCGCCGCCGATGAACTCGAACGGCGCGGCCAGGTCGAAGTGGCCGAGGATCCGGCGGGCCGCCTTCTCGTCCTTGCTGGTGGCCACCGCCATGCGGAACCCGTCCACGGCCAGCCGGTTCAGCAGGGCGTCCATGCCGGTGAAGACGGCGTTCTCCAGCCAGCCCACCTCGTCGTAGCGCTCGCGATAGGCGTCGATGGCGCGGTCGAGGTCGGCACCGGCGAGGCCGAGCGAGGCGAGGGTGTCCCGCATGGGCGGCCCGGCGATCGAGCGGATGTCGCGGGTGGTGTCCCACCGCGCCCCGACCGCGTCCAGCGCGTGGTGGAGGGATCTGGCGATGCCGTCGAGGGAGTCGGTGATCGTGCCGTCGAGGTCCACGAGGAGGGTCGGGCGGTCGGTCATGCCGCCATCCTCCCAGAGGCGCCCCGGGCCGGCGCCGGGGGCGCCGCGTCCTACGCTTCGGTCATGACCGAACCGAGCGTCGCACTCGCCGAGGACCCGTCGTGGGCGGCGCTGCGTCACCACGGGGACGCCGAGCTGGTCCCCGGCGCCCTGGACTTCGCCGTCAACGTGCGCGGGTCGGGACCGCCGGCGTGGCTCCGCGACAGGTTGGCGGGGCGCCTCGCCGACCTGGGGGGATATCCGGGGGGCGACGACGACGAGGCCGCGCTCTCGGCCGTGGCCGCCCGCCACGGGGTGCCGCGCGACCGCGTCCTGCTCCTGGGCGGGGCGTCGGAGGGGTTCCACCTCCTCGCCGACCACGCGGCCCGGAAGTCCCGTCGCGCCGCCGTCGTGCACCCGTCCTTCACCGAACCCGAGCTCGAGCTGCGACGGGCCGGCGTCCCCGTCGACCGCGTCCTGCTGCCGGTTCCGTTCCGTCTTGACCCGGCCCTGGTCCCGGATCGGGCGGACCTCGTCGTCGTCGGCAACCCCACCAACCCCACCTCCGTGCTGCACCCCCGCGCCGCCGTCGCGGCGCTCTGCCGACCCGGGCGCGTCACGGTGGTCGACGAGGCGTTCTGCGACGTCGTGGACGACGAGGCCGGGCACACCCTCGCCGGCGCCGACCTGCCCGGCCTGGTGGTCCTGCGCTCGCTCACCAAGACGTGGGCGCTGGCCGGCCTGCGCGTGGGGTACGCGGTGGGCGATCCCGCCGTGCTGGCCGACCTCGCCGCCCACCGACCGCACTGGCCGCTGGGCACGCTCCAGCTGGAGGCCATCCGGGCGTGCGTCGGCCCCGCCGCCGACGCCGAGCTCGCCCGGATCCGCGCCGACGTCGCGGCGGAGCGCACGGCGATGGTCGGGGCCCTCGACACCGCCGGGATCGAGGTGGTCGCGCCCCCCTCCGCGCCGTTCGCGCTGGTCCGCACGCCGCGAGGCCTCGATCCCGAGGAGTTCCGACGCGGGCTCGTGCGGCGGGGGGTGGTCACCCGGCGCTGCGACACGTTCCCCGGCCTCGACGCCACCTACCTGCGGCTGGCCGTGCGTCCGGGCACGATGGTGGACGAACTCGTCGGCGCCTGGCACGCGCAGGCCGGCGCGGCGACGAACCGACTGGAAGGGGAGCGAGCATGACCACCGGCGGGCCCACCTTGGCCGACGTGATCGACCTGTTGGAACACGCCTACCCGCCGCGCCTGGCCGAGTCGTGGGACCGCGTGGGCCTCGTCGCGGGCGACCCCGCCGCGCAGGTCTCCCGCGTCGTGGTGGCCGTGGACGCCACCGACGCCGTGGTCGACCACGCCCTGGCCGAGGGCGCCGACCTGCTGCTCGTCCACCACCCCCCGCTGCTGCGGGGCGTGCACTCCGTCGCCGCCGACACCCCCAAGGGGCGCCTGCTGCACCGCCTCATCGCCGGCGGTTGCGCCCTCTACGCCGCCCACACCAACGCGGACTCCGCCCGCCCCGGCGTCAACGACGCCCTCGCCGACGCCCTCGGCCTCACCGCCGGCGCGCCGCTCGCGCCGACCGGCGACGGGACCGTCGACCGGTGGGTGGTGACCGTGCCCGACGACGACCTCGACGACCTCCTGCACGCCGTGTTCGCCGCCGGGGCCGGGCGCATGAGCGGCTACACCGAGTGCTCGTTCTCGGTCCGCGGCACCGGGCGGTTCCGGCCCGGCGACGGCACCGACCCCACGATCGGCAGCATCGGCGAACCCGAGCAGGTCCCCGAGACCCGGGTCGAGTTCGTGGCCCCGCCCGAGCTGCGCTCCGCGATCCGGCGCGCGGTGGTGGCCGGCCACCCGTACGAGGTGCCCGCGATGGACGTCCTGGTCAACCACGCCGGTCCCGGACCCGGGCCGGAGGACACCGGGCTCGGCCGGATCTGCGATCTCGACGAGCCCACCACCCTCGCCGCGTTCACCCGGCTCGTCGCCGACCGACTGCCCACCACCGAGTGGGGGGTGCGGGCGGCCGGCGATCCCGACGCCGAGGTCCGGCGCGTCGCCCTGTGCGGCGGCTCCGGCGACTCGCTGCTCGGCGCCGCCCGGGCCGCCGGCGCCGACGTCTACCTCACCGGCGACCTGCGCCACCACGTCGTGGACGAGCACCTGCGCGAGGGCGGGCCCATGCTCGTCGACGCCGCCCACTGGGCGCTGGAGTACCCGTGGTGCGCGCAGGCCGCCGCTCTGCTCGAGGAGGGCGCCGGGGTCACCGCGAGCGTGTGCGACCTGCGCACCGACCCGTGGACGGTGGCCGCGGGGGGAGCGCCGGGGCAGCGGTAGTCTTGGCACCCATGAAGGCCCATCCCCACGACCAGCGTCGACTCGTCGACATCGCCGACCTCGACCTGCGCCTGGCCGGTCTCGCGCACCGACGCGAGCACCTGCCCGAGCAGGAGACGCTGGACGGGCTCCGGGCCGAGCGCCGCGCCGCCACGGAATCCGTCGCCCGCGCGCGCATCCACCTCGAGGACCTGGACCGCGCCCTGGCCAAACTGCGGTCGGACCTCGACGCCGTCCGCCGACGCCGCGCGCACGACTCCGACCTGCTGGCCTCCGGCAGCCTGTCGGAGCACCAGGCCACCGAACTCGACTACGAACTGCGCTCGCTGGCGCGCCGTCAGGACGCGCTCGAGGCCGAGCTCGGCGAGCTGAGCGAACGCCACGAGGCGATGGAGGCCGACGTCCGGCACTCCGGGGCGATCGTCACCGACCTCGACGCGCGGATCGGCATGGCCGAGACCCTCCGCGACACCGCCCTCGCCGAGCTCGAGGACTCGGTCACCGCCACGATGGCCGACCGGGCGCGCGAGGCCGAGGGGATCCCCGAGGACCTCCTCGCCCTCTACTCCCGTAGCGCGGAGAGTGCCGGGGTCGGGGCGGCGATCCTGGGCGGCGGTCGCTGTTCGGCGTGCGCGATGGATCTCGACCGCAGCACCGTGTCCGCGTTCCGCTCCGCGCCCGCCGACGACGTGCTCACCTGCCCCGAGTGCGGCGTGATCGTCGTCCGCACCGGCACCCCGTGAGCGGCGGGCCCGGCTGGACCGGCGCCACCGGCAGTCCCACCCGCATCGTCCTGGCGCGCCACGGCCAGACCGCCCTGTCGGTCGATCGGCGCTATTCCGGCCAGGGCGACCCCGAGCTCACCGACCTCGGCGTGGACCAGGCCGAACGCACCGCGCGCCGCCTCGCCGCGCTGCCGGGCCTGAGTGCCGTGGTGTCCTCGCCGCTGCGTCGCTGCCTGGGCACCGCCGAGCGGGCCGCCGACGCCGCCGGCGTGCCGCTGATCGTGGACGAGGACTTCATCGAGACCGACTTCGGACGGTGGGAGGGCCTGACCTTCCGCGAGGCCGCCGAGCAGGACCCCGACGTGCACTCGCGCTGGCTCGGGGACACCGCCGTCGCCCCGCCGGGTGGCGAGAGTTTCGCGGTGGTCCGCTCGCGCGTCGAGCGGGGCCTGCGCCGCATCGTCTCCGAGCGACCCGGCGAAGTGGTCGCGGTGGTCAGCCACGTCACCCCCATCAAGCTGGCCGTCCGCGCCGGGCTCGGTGCCGGCGACGAGCTGCTGTTCCGCCTGCACCTGGACCTGGCGTCCGTGTCCGACGTGCGCTTCTACTCCGACGGGCCCACGTCGGTGCACCTGGTCAACGACACCTCACACCTCGGCTGACGCGGCCCGGCCGCCGGCGCCGGGGCGCGGCTGACGCGGCCCGGCCGCCGGCGCCGGGGCGCGGTCGGCGACTGCCGGGGACTAGACTGGGGCGGCGAACGAGTCGGCCGGACGGCCGCGGACAGGGGAACCGGCGCCCACGGGCGCTCAGGCCCCGGCCCGAGGAAAGTCCGGACTCCACAGAGCAGGGCGGTTGCTAACGGCAACCCGGGGCGACCCGCGGGACAGTGCCACAGAAAACAGACCGCCGCGCCCACTGGGCCGCGGTAAGGGTGAAACGGTGCGGTAAGAGCGCACCAGCACCCCGGGTGACCGGGGTGGCTCGGTAAACCCCGCCCGGAGCAAGGTCGAAGGTCGCACCGCTCGCGGTGCGGCTGCGCGGATGGACGTGCAGCGATGCACGGGAAGGGCTGCTCGCCCGAGTCCGCGGGTGGACCGCTCGAGGTACCCGGTGACGGTGTGCCCAGATGGATGGCCGTCGCCCGCCGCACGCGGTGGGCACAGGATCCGGCTTACAGGCCGACTCGTTCGCCCGACCTCGACCGTGGTGGCCAGAGCGCTCCGCTCCGGCCCGTCCCGTCCCGCCCCGGCCCCGGCAAGCCGCGCCCCGTCCCTCCCGCCCCGGCCCGCCCGCTTCGGCCGTGCGGCGGCGGATCCGGCGACCCGGGCGAGCAGATTGCCAGCACGGCTGGCCGCAGGTGCGCTGCCTCTCCGGCTTGTGATGGCATGGTGCTCGAACATTGGCCGGTTGCGCTGCGGGAATGGACCATTCTCCCATCGCAGGGCGACGAGGCAGCGTATCTGGCCGGGGATGTGCTGGCCCCCGGCCCGGCTGGCGTGCCGCGGCGGGCCCGGCGGCGAACCGGCGGCCCGGACGGGCAGATTGCCAGCGCGCCTGGCCGGAGGTGTGCTGGCTGCTGGGTCGCTGGCTGCCGGGGCGGGCTGATTGCCAGCGCGGCTGGACGCAGGTGTGCTGGCTGATGGGTCGCGGGCTGCCGGGGCGGGCACATTGCCAGCGCGGCTGGCCGCAGGTGCGCTGCCTCTCCGGCTTGTGATGGCATGGTGCGCGAACATTGGCCGGTTGCGCTGCGGGAATGGACCATTCTCCCATCGCAGGGCGACGAGGCAGCGTATCTGGCCGGGGATGTGCTGGCTGATGGTTCGCTGGCTGCCGGGGCGGGCAGATTGCCAGCGCGGCTGGTCGCAGGTGTGCTGGCTGATGGGTCGCTGGCTGCCGGGGCGGGCACATTGCCAGCGCGGCTGGCCGCAGGTGCGCTGCCTCCTCGGCTTGTGATGGCATGGTGCTCGAACATTTGCCGGTTGCGCTGCGGGAATGGACCATTCTCCCATCGAAGGTCGACGAGCCAGCGTATCCGGCCAGGGATGCGCTGGCACCCGGCCCGCGCGGGCCCACCGCCACGCCGCACGTCGACGAGCCGGCGCTAGTAGGGTCGTGGGTGCACNTCGACGAGCCAGCGTATCCGGCCAGGGATGCGCTGGCACCCGGCCCGCGCGGGCCCACCGCCACGCCGCACGTCGACGAGCCGGCGCTAGTAGGGTCGTGGGTGCACGCCCCGCCCGTCGATCCGAGGAGGTCCGCCATGTCGGAAGAGCAGTGGTACTACGACATCGCCACAGGTCAGGCGCTCCAGGGCAAGGTGACCAACTGGGACAACCGGATGGGCCCGTACGCCACGCGCGGCGAGGCGGAGGCGGCGCTCGCCAAGGCCAAGGCCCGCAACGAGGCATGGGACGCCGAGGACGAGAAGGACTGATCCACCCCGGCGGGGCCGCTGCGCGTCACCCGCGACTCGTTCGCCCCTCGGACTCGCGAGGTGAGCGCCGGCATCTCGGCCTCGCGAGGTGAGCGCCGGACTCGCGACGTGGGCGTCCGCGCCGGCGCTACTTCTTGCCCTTCTTGGCTTTCTTGCCCTTCTTCTTGCGACGCTTCCGCGCCGAGCGCCGCGACTCCGAGAGCTCGCGGTAGGCGGCCGTGACCGCCGCGGCGTCGCCCTCGAACCCGTCGAGGGCGCGCTCGGAGAAGCCGCGCTCGTGCTCGAACAGCACGCCGAACCCGAACGTCGACTCACCGGCGGTCTCCGCACGGCGGGCGATGCGGCGGAGCCACTGCCGGGCGGTGACGCTGTCCTGCACGTCCCCGAGGACGGTGTGGAGCCGCTGGCAGGCGTCGCGCAGGGGCGCCACCCTGAGCTCGTCCGTCTCGGACAGGGCGCTGACGTTGCGCCGCAGGGCCTTGGCGCGCTTGCGCACAACGTGCGTGAGCTCCTCCCGCTCGGCCAACGTGAGGTCCAGTTCCGCGAGGTCGCGCTCGGTGCGCGTGCGGACCTTGGTGAATCGTTCGAACTGGCGGTCCACGCCGCGTAGGAGCAGTTCCTCGGCCTCGCGGCGCTGGGCCTTCCCGCCGGTTGTCGACTCGTCGGAGTCGGCGGACGGCCCGGTGCCGGCGACGTGGACCAGGTCGTGGAGCCGGTCGACCAGATCGAGGTACCTGTCGGAGAGCAGGGCCGCCGTGACACGGTCGCCCGCACGCCGGGCCTCCGCGTCCAGTTCCGTCCGCAGGCGTCGCCGGGTCGGCGGACTCACCACGTCCTCGGGGTAGCCGGCGGCCAGCGTCGCGAGGCGCTCGTCCACCACCTGGATGTCCCGGAGCTTGCCCAGCACCGCGGCGAGGACCTTGAGTTCGGAGAGGAGCGCGGGAAGATCGAGGTCGGAGTCGGAGGTCCGGGCCTCGAGCTCGGCGGCGTAGGTGCTGATGGTGCTCCGGAGCCCCCGGACCGCCACGCGCATCTGGTGCACACCCGTCATGGTGGTGCGCCGGGCGGCCGGGTCGTGATCGAGCAGCTTGTCGAGGTCGCGGGCCAGTGCGTCGCGGACGGGGGAGACGCCCTCGGCACCGGCGTCGGGGAGGGGCCCGATGGCGCGGGCGAGTTTGGACGACGACGACGAGGTGGTGGCCCCGGCGTCCGTGCACGCGGCGGCGACGGCCGCGAGATGGGCGCGGGCGTCGGGCCGCGACGGGTCGACGATCTCGGCCTCCCACTCCCGCCACGTGGCCGCGGACCCGCCGCCGACGAGGGACTGCGTGGAGACGTGGTCGTCGCAGAACTCGATCACCGCGGTCCCGTCGGCATCCCGCAGCGTGTGGACCTGACGGAGGTTGTCGATCTGGGCGACGGGCGCGAGCGGGCGGCGGCGGACCAACCCGGCGACCGCGGAGAGGAGCTCCTCGGGCACCTCGTCACCGAGCGGGGCCTGCAGTTCGATCCGGCCGGCGTGGGCGGGCAGCTTGAGATGCCACCCCTCGTCGTCCCCGCCGGTGCGGCGGCGCAGCGTGACCTTGTGCCGGGTGAGCGAGAGGTCGTCGGTGTCGTAGTAGACGGCGGAGAGCTCGTGCTCCACCGGGGCGTCGGCGACCAGCGGCGCGAAGGAGTCCGCGGAGGGCGTCCGGATGTCGTCGGCGACCTCGAACTTGCTCTCGACCTCGACGGCCTCGTTGATCGTCATGGACCGGTTGTACCAGTTGCGGGTGAACACCGCCCACCGCGTCGCATCCCCGCCGGGACTTACCAGCGGGTAAGATCGGGGTGGTTCCGGTCACACGCTCGACGTTGGGGGTAACAATGGGTCAGCCGAACGTGGTCGACGTCCTCGTCGTGGGGGCCGGGTTCTCCGGCCTCGGCGCTGCGATCCGGCTCTCGCAGGAAGGTGTCGACGACCTCGTCGTCCTCGAACGTGGCCACGACGTCGGCGGGACGTGGCGCGACAACAGCTACCCGGGGGCGGCGTGCGACGTCCCGTCGCACCTGTACTCCTATTCGTTCGCCCTCAACCCGGACTGGTCGCGGGCGTTCTCCCCGCAGGGGGAGATCTACGACTACATCCGCCGGGTCACCGCCGAGACCGGGGTCCGCGAGAAGATCCGCTTCGGGGTGGACGTCACCGCCGTGGAGTACGACGCCGCCCGCGGCCGCTGGGCGGTGGCCACGAGCGAGGGCGAATACGACGCCCGCGTGGTGGTCCTGGGCGTCGGGGCCCTGTGCGAGCCGAAGCTTCCGGAGATCGAGGGCATCGAGGACTTCGCGGGCGAGGTCTTCCACACCGCCCGCTGGGACCACTCGGTCCCGCTCGCCGATCGCCGCGTCGCGGTGATCGGGACGGGGGCGTCGGCCATCCAGGTGGTGCCGTCCATCGCGCCCACCGTGGGCCACCTCGACGTCTACCAGCGCACCGCGCCCTGGGTCCTGCCGCGGATGGACCGGCCCTACCCGCGCCTCGAGCGGGCGCTGTACCGCCGGGTGCCCGGCCTGCAGAGGGCCGTCCGGGCCCTGCAGTACGCCAGCCGCGAGTTCCAGGT
Organism: Dietzia sp. CH92; assembly: GCF_032248695.1. Classification (NCBI taxonomy): domain Bacteria; kingdom Bacillati; phylum Actinomycetota; class Actinomycetes; order Mycobacteriales; family Dietziaceae; genus Dietzia; species Dietzia sp. CH92. The sequence continues at coordinate 319,518 of NZ_JAVHXC010000005.1, forward strand.
GGTGGGCCTGACCCGCACCCGCGCCGCGCTGGCGCCGATCAGGGCCCTCGGCCGAGCCCACCTCGCCCTGCAGGTCCGCGACCGCGCCCTGCGCGAGAAGGTGACCCCGCACTTCGAGATCGGCTGCAAGCGCATCCTGCTGTCCAACACCTGGTACCCCGCGCTCGGCCGCAAGAACGTCGACCTCGTCACCGAGCCCATCTCGCGGATCACCGGGACCGGGATCGTCACCGCCGACGGGGCCGAGCACCCCACCGACGTCCTGGTCGTGGCCACCGGATTCCACGTCACCGACTCGCCGTTCTTCGAGCGTGTCCGCGGCACCGCGGGCCGCACGCTCGCCGAGGTGTGGCGCGACGGGGGCATGGAGGCGTACAAGGGCACCACGGTCGCCGGCTACCCGAACCTGTTCGTCCTGGTCGGCCCCGCCACGGGCCTGGGCCACTCGTCCATGATCTACATGATCGAGTCCCAGCTGAACTACCTCGTCGACGCGATGCGCACCATGCGTGACCGCGGCCTGCAGACCGTCGAGGTCCGCGAGGCCGTGCAGGACGCGTACAACCGCGAACTGCGCGAGGACACCGGCGAGACCGTGTGGGTGACCGGGTGCCGCAGCTGGTACCTCGACGACAAGGGCAACGCCCCCGCCGTGTGGCCGGACTTCACCTTCGCCTTCCGCCACCAGACCCGCGAGTTCGACCTGAGCGCCTACCGTCGGCAGACCGCCGCCGAGCTCGCCGCCGCGACGCCCGCCGGGCAGGAGGCCCTGCGATGAGCGCCCGCATCGCCGGACCGTTCCGCACCCTCCGCGCCCGGGCGGACCGGCGCCGCTGGCGGATGGACGGCAAGGTCGTCGTCGTCACCGGCGCCGGATCCGGCATCGGACGGGAACTGGCCCGCGAGGCCGCCCGGCGCGGCGCCCGGCTCGCCCTGAGCGACATCGACCCCGACGGCCTCGCCCGCACCGTCGAGCTGGCGCGCGGCGACGGCGCGACCGACGTGCACTCGCAGCGCCTCGACGTCACGGAACAGGCCGCGGTCGCCGAGTACGCCTCCCGCGTCGCCGAGCACTTCGGCGTGGTCCACCTCGTCGTCAACAACGCCGGCATCGCCTTCACCGGCGCCGTCGAACGGTCCGCGTACAAGGACATCGCCCGCGTCATGGACGTCGACTACTGGGGCGTCGTGCACGGCACCAAGGAGTTCCTCCCGCACCTCATCGCCTCCGGCGACGGTCACCTCGTCAACATCTCCAGCATCTTCGCGTTCCTGTCCGTGCCCACGCAGAACGCCTACAACGCCGCCAAGGCCGCGGTGCAGCAGTTCACCGAGTCGCTGCGGATGGAGATGCTCGCCGCCGGCCACCCCGTGGACGTCACGTGCGTCCACCCGGGCGGTATCAAGACGGCCGTCGCCCGGAGCGCCGGCGCCGCCGACGGGCTCGACAGCGCCGACTTCGCCGCCATCTTCGACACGAAGTTCGCGCGGACCGAGGCCTCCACCGCCGCCCGGGTCATCCTGGACGGAGTCGAGCGCCGACGCGCCCGCGTGCTGGTCGGCGTGGACGCGCACGTCCTCGACGCACTGGTGAGGCTGTTCCCGGCGGGGTACCAGAAGGCCACGGTCGCGGCCTCGCGCCGGTTCGGCGTGGTCTGACCGGCCCGCTCCCCGGCCTCCGGCGGGTCAGGGCCGGAAGCGGTCCGTCGCCTCGAGCAGGTGGTGGGTGGTGCCCGGCTCGGCCATAGCGTGCCCGGCGTCCGGCACGATGTGCAGCTCGGAACCCGGCCACGCCGCGTGCAGCTCCCACGCGTTGGACACCGGACACACCACGTCGTAGCGCCCGTGGACGATCACCGCGGGCAGGCGGGCGATGCGGTCCATCCGGTCGAGGATCGCCCGGCCGGTCAGGAACGCGTCGTGGACGAAGTAGTGGTTCTCGATCCGGGCGAAGGCCAGCGCGAACCGGTCCGGGTCGCCGTCCCCGCCGACGGGGCGGGGGAGCAGGGTCGAGGTGGACGTTTCCCACGTTGTCCAGGCCCGGGCCGCCTCGAGTTCCACCGTCGGGTCGCCGCAGTGCAGCAGACGGTGATAGGCCGCGACGTGGTCGTAGCCGGGCCGGGCCACCGCCTCGGCGCCGTCCGCGGCGATGAGCGGCGCGAGGTAGCCCTCCCAGACGTCGGGGAACAGGTGCGCGGCGCCGCCACGGTAGAACCAGTCGATCTCGCCCGGCCGGCACAGGAAGATGCCGCGCAACACCAGGCCGCGGACCCGGTCGGGATGCTCCTGCGCGTAGGCCAGCGCGAGCGTCGAGCCCCACGACCCGCCGAACACGAGCCAGCGGTCGACGCCCAGCGCCTCGCGCAGCCGCTCGAGGTCGGACACCAGGTGCCACGTGGTGTTGACGGACAGGTCCGCGCCGTCGGCCACGTGCGGCGTGCTGCGTCCGCACCCGCGCTGATCCAGCAGGATGATCCGGTAGACCTCCGGGTCGAACATCCGGCGGTGGGCGGGCGAGGTCCCGCCGCCGGGACCGCCGTGGACGAACAGCACCGGCGCCCCGTCGGGGTTGCCCGAGCACTCCCAGTACAGGCGTTGGCCGTCGCCCACGTCGAGCATGCCGGTCTCGTACGGGTCGATCGCCGGGTAGGGGGCGCGGCGCACGCCTGCCCGGTCGGCGCCCTCGGTGTGGGTCGCCACGATCAGAAGGAGTGCTCGGCCGCGGGGAAGGCCCGCGAACGGACCTCGGTGCCGTACTCGCGGGCGGCCTCCCGCAGCGTGTCCGCCAGCTCGGCGTAGCGCTTGACGAACTTCGCGGTGCGGCCCGTGCTGTGGCCGGCCATGTCCTGCCACACCAGCACCTGGGCGTCGCAGCCGTTGCCGGCGCCGATCCCGACGGTGGAGATCTCCAGCTCCGCCGTGACCTCACGCGCCAGGTCGGCGGGGACCATCTCCATCACCACGGAGAACGCGCCGGCCTCCTGCACGGCGCGGGCGTCCGCCCGGAGCTGTTCGGCGGCGTCGCCCCGGCCCTGCACGCGGAACCCGCCGAGCCCGTTGACGGACTGCGGGGTGAACCCGATGTGGGCCATGACGGGGATGCCCGCGTCGACGATCGCCCGGATCTGCGGCGCCATCCGCACGCCGCCCTCCAGCTTCACCGCCTGGGCGCCGCCCTCCTTCATCATGCGGGTCGCCGCGGCGACCGCCTGCGTGGGCGAGGCCTCGTAGCTGCCGAACACCAGGTCCGCCACCACGAGCGCCTTCGGCGCACCGCGGGTCACCGCCCGGACCAGGGGGATCATCTCGTCCTCCGTCACCGGCACCGTCGTGTCGTAGCCGTACACCACGTTGGCCGCCGAGTCGCCCACCAGCAGGACCGGGATCCCGGCCTCCTGGAACAGGCGGGCGGACACGAAGTCGTACGCGGTGAGCATGGGCCACGGCTCGCCGGCGGCCTTGAGTTCGGCGAGGTGGTGCAGGCGCGTGACCCGTGTCAGGCCCTCCGGCCGGTCGGCGCCCTGCGGCGTCTGCGGGGCGGTGGTGCCGCCGGATCCGTAGACCGGGGTGTCGGGGGTGTCGCTCATGGGGTGTGGCCTTCCTTCGATGCCTCGAGGCCGGTCGGTGCCGGTCCCCGGGTGGGACAGGGGGCGGGGACGTCTCCCGTGGCGGCCGCCGCGGGATGTCGCGGTCGAGTCTGCCACGAGCCCTCCCCGGGGGTCGGGGCGCGTCGGGCCGGGGGATGACACACGCCCGTAACACGACAGGCACTAGGTTGTAGGGCATGAACCGCCAGCAGGAGTACGTTCTCAGGACCCTCGAAGAACGAGACATCCGGTTCGTCCGGCTCTGGTTCACGGACGTTCTCGGCACGCTCAAGTCCGTGGCGGTGGCCCCGGCCGAGCTCGAGGGGGCGTTCGGCGAGGGGATCGGCTTCGACGGCTCCGCGATCGAGGGCTTCTCCCGCGTGTCCGAGGCGGACACCGTCGCCAAGCCCGACCCGTCGACCTTCCAGGTCCTGCCGTGGGCGCACGCCGACGGCGGCCAGCACTCGGCACGCATCTTCTGCGACATCTACAACCCGGACGGCAGCCCGAGCTGGGCGGACCCGCGCCACGTCCTGCGGCGCCAGCTCAACAAGGCCGCCGACCTGGGCTTCTCCTGCTACGTGCACCCGGAGATCGAGTTCTTCCTGTTCAAGGACCTGGACACCAACGGGGCCGAGCCGGTGCCCACGGACAACGGCGGGTACTTCGACCAGGCCGTCCACGACACCGCCCCGCACTTCCGCCGCCACGCGATCGAGGCGCTGGAGGCGATGGGCATCTCGGTGGAGTTCTCGCACCACGAGGGCGCGCCCGGGCAGCAGGAGATCGACCTGCGCTACGCGGACGCCCTGAGCATGGCGGACAACATCATGACGTTCCGCTACATCGTCAAGGAGGTGGCGATGAACAACGGGGTCTGGGCGTCGTTCATGCCCAAGCCCCTGCGCGATCACCCCGGGTCGGCCATGCACACGCACATGAGCCTGTTCGAGGGCGACTCCAACGCGTTCCACGACCCGGATGACGAGTACCAGCTGTCGGGTACCGCGAAGTCGTTCGTCGCCGGCATCCTCACGCACGCCCCCGAGTTCTCGGCGGTGACCAACCAGTGGGTCAACTCCTACAAGCGACTCATCGGGGGCGGCGAGGCCCCCACGGCGGCCACCTGGGGACGCGCCAACCGCTCGGCGCTGGTGCGCGTGCCCATGTACACGCCCAACAAGGCGTCCTCCCGCCGCATCGAGGTGCGCAGCCCGGACTCGGCGTGCAACCCGTACCTGGCGTTCGCCGTGATGTTCGCGGCCGGCATCAAGGGCGTGCAGGAGGGGTACGAGCTGCCGCCGGAGTCCGAGGACGACGTGTGGACCATGAGCCGTCGCGAGCGGCGCGCGATGGGTTACACCGATCTGCCGGGCAGCCTCGAGCAGGCGCTGGACGCGATGGAGGAGTCGGAACTGGTGGCCGAGGCTCTCGGCGAGCACGTCTTCGAGTTCTTCCTGCGCAACAAGCGCCGCGAGTGGCGCGAGTACCGGACCGACGTCACGCCGTACGAACTGCGCAACTACCTCAACCTGTGACGGGCGGCGGCATCGTGAGCAGGGATTCGTCCCGCCCGAGGCTGCCGAGCCCCGGGCGCCTCGGCCTGCTCGACGACCGTGCCGCCGACTGGCTCGACTACCTGGGGTGGACCGACGACGACGCGGTCCCGGTGCTGTGGTCGCTGTCCCGGGCCCCGGACCCCGACCTGGCGTTGGGGGCGCTGGTGCGGCTGCGCGAGGCGTTGCTCGCCGACGACAGCGCGCGTGCCGCCGGTACCGACGCCGCCGCGCTGGACTCGGCCCTCCGCTCGGACACCCGCCTGCGGGCGCGGCTGTTCGGTCTGCTGGGCTCGTCCAGCGCGCTGGGCGACCACGTGGTCGCCGAACCGACCAGGTGGGCCCTGCTGCGCGCGCAGCTTCCGACGCCGCAGGAGGTCGTCGCGGCCATGCTCGGCGCGGTCGAGGCCGTCCCGGAGGAACCGGTGGAGGGCGCGCCGACGCCGACCCAGCGGGCGGACCTGTGCGCGCCGGGCACCTACCGCGCAGGCATCACGGGCGGTGCCGCGGTCAAGGTGCTGCGCTCGGCCTACCGCGACCAGATCGCACTGCTCGCCGCCCACGACGTGGCGGCGGCCGTCGAGGGGGACGAGCCGCGACTGCCGTTCGCGGAGGTGGGTCGCCGGCTGTCCGACCTCGCGGACGCGGCGCTGACCGCCGCGCTCGCCGTGGCGGTGGCCACCGTTTACCCGGACTCGCCGATGCCGGCGAGGCTGGGTGTGGTGGCGATGGGCAAGGGCGGCGCACGCGAGCTCAACTACATCTCCGACGTCGACGTGATCTTCGTGGCCGAGCCGGCCGACGCCAAGACCGGGCGCGTGGCGGGGGAGATGATGCGCATCGGGTCGATGGCGTTCTTCGAGGTCGACGCGGCCCTGCGGCCCGAGGGCAAGTCGGGCGAGCTGGTGCGCACGGTCTCCTCACACGCGGCCTACTACAGGCGTTGGGCCAAGACGTGGGAGTTCCAGGCGCTGCTCAAGGCCCGCCCCATGACGGGCGACGTCGCGCTGGCCACCGAGTATCACGACCTCGTCCACCCGATGGTGTGGACCGCCGCCGAGCGTGACGACTTCGTCCACGACGTCCAGGCGATGCGCCGCCGGGTCGAGGAGAACGTGCCGGAGACACTGCGGGAGCGCGAGCTCAAGCTCGGCCGCGGGGGACTGCGCGACGTGGAGTTCGCGGTGCAGCTGCTGCAGATGGTGCACGGGCGCACGGACGAGGACCTGCGGGTGACGAGCACGGTCGACGCGCTGGCCGCACTGCGGGACGGCGGCTACATCGCGCGCGAGGACGGCGCGGAGCTGGTGGCGGCCTACGAGTTCCTCCGCCTACTGGAACACCGCCTCCAGCTGCAGCGGTACAAGCGCACCCACCTGCTCCCGGAGGACGACGACGAGGAGGCCTACCGCTGGCTGGCCCGCGCGGCGCACATCCGGCCGAACGGGCCGAGTGACGCCGCCCAGGTGCTGAGGCAGAGCCTGCGTCAGCTGCGCAGCCGGGTGCGTCGCCTGCACTCGAAGTTGTTCTACCGACCGCTGCTCGATTCGATCGCGGCGTACGACGCCGAGGCGCTGTCGCTCAGCCCGCAGGCGATGGAGCGCCAGCTGGCCGCGCTCGGGTTCGCCGCACCCCGCAACGCCCTGGGTCACCTGAGGGCGCTGGCGGGGCAGAGCAGCCGCCGGGGCCGCATCCAGGCGTTGCTGCTGCCGACGTTCATGGAGTGGCTGGCCGACACCCCGGACCCGGATGCGGGTCTGCTGGCGTACCGCAAGCTGTGCGAGGAGAACGAGGACGTCACCTGGTTCCTGCGCACGCTGCGGGACGACAGCATCGTGGCGCGCCGGCTCGTGCAGGTGCTGGGCACGTCGGCGTTCGTCGCCGGTCTGCTCATGCGCAACCCGGAGGTGATCCCGGATCTCACCGACGGTGCCGAGGGGCCGGTGCTGGTGGCGTCCCAGGTCTCGGACATCGCGTCGGCGCTCACGGCGTCGGCGGCGCGGCATCCCACGCCCGAGCGGGTCATCGCGGCGGCCCGGTCGTTGCGGCGGGCGGAGCTGGCGCGGATCGGCGCGGCGGACGTGCTGGGCATGATCTCCGTGCCGGACGTGGG
>NZ_JAVHXC010000006.1:0-254800 GCF_032248695.1 Dietzia sp. CH92
GAGGACAAACCACCTGATGACTACCGGGGTGAACCGCCACCCTCCAGATCAGGAAGGCAACTCCGCCAGCGTAGCAGGCCCGGGGTCCCGATCCAAAACCGGTCTCCCGCACCGCCTCGCGGCAGCGCCGCCCCTCTCTCGAAGGCAACTTCTCCAAGTTAGTCGGTCCGCCTCGCCGTGTCAAACCGGCTCGGCGCTCCGACTTTCCGGAGCCACCGCCTGTTCCCGGGCCCCGGCCTCTCGGCTGGGGCCCGCTCCCTGGCGGCTCCGATAAAGCTACACGGACCGCGGGGAAACCCCTAATCGCCTGGTCACGGGCCTTTTGGCGAATCCGAGCCGGCACGGGCGCCGAACTCTGCGCGTGCCCCGCGCGGCCGGCGGGGAGTCGCGGCTCAGCGGTGGGTCGGGACCCGCTCGATCTCCCCGCCCAGGGATCGGACGTTGCCCACGAAGTCCGAGTAACCGCGGTCGATGTGGAAGATCTCGCAGACCTCGGTCACGTCGTCGGCGCACATCCCCGCGAGGACGAGTCCCGCGCCGGCGCGGATGTCGCTGGCCCATACGGTCGCCGAGTCCAGGCGCTCCCTGCCGACGATCTTCGCGTGGTGACCGTCGGTCTCCGCGTCGACCCCCATACGCACCATCTCCTCGACGAAGCGGAAGCGGGCCTCGAAGAGGTTCTCGGTGACCACCGAGACGCCCTCGGAGACCGAGGCGAGTGCGATCGCCATCGGTTGGAGGTCGGTCGGGAAACCGGGGAACGGCAGGGTCCGGATGTCCCGTGCCCGGGGTCGGGCCTCCTGGCGCACGCGGATGTGGTCAGGCCCGGTCTCGACGTCGGCGCCGACGGCGCGGAGGTTCTCGAGCACCACGTGGATGAACATCGGATCGATTCCGGTGACGGTGACGTCGCCCCGGGTCATGACGGCGCCCATCGCCCACGTGGCGGCGACGATCCTGTCGCCGATCACCCGGTGGCTGACGGGGTGCAGTTCGTCGACGCCCTCGATGGTGATGGTGCTGGTGCCCGCCCCGCTGATCCGGGCGCCCATCTCGTTGAGCAGGTCGCAGATGTCGACGATCTCCGGCTCGCGGGCGGCGTTCTTCAGGACCGAGGTGCCCTTCGCCAGTACCGCCGCGGTCACGAACGTCTCGGTGGCGCCGACGGACGGGAAGCTCAGTTGGTAGTCGGCGCCCCGGAGCTCCGTGGCCTCGGCGACCAGACGTCCGTGGTCCATCCGGGTACGCGCGCCCAGGCGGTTGAGCCCGTTCTGGTGCCAGTTCAGGGGCCGACTGCCGATCGCGTCGCCACCCGGCATCGCGATGACCGCGCGGTGGTACCGGCCGACGAGGGGGCCCAGGATGCAGACCGACGCGCGGAGCCGCTGGGCCGCCTTGTCGTCGGCGACGTGGCCCAGCTCGGCGGGTGTGTCGATCACAACCGTGTCGCCGGAGATCTCGACCGCGCACCCCAGGTGCCGGAGCACATCGGCCATCGCCGGTACATCGGAGATCGTCGGGCAGTTGGTCAGGGTCGTCCGCCCCTCTGCCATCAGGGCGACCGCCATCAACTTGAGGACGCTGTTCTTGGCCCCCGCGACCGAGATCTCTCCGGACAGACGGGTGCCGCCTCTGACGAGGAAACTCTCCTCGCGGGACGTGGGATTACCGCTCACGGGTCCACCCTAGGCGAGAACGCGGGACGGTCCGGCGACCGCCGGTCCGTGCGGCCACGTAGGTTGACTGCCATGGCTGTCCATCTGACCAAGATCTATACCCGCACCGGCGACGACGGCTCGACGGGCCTGTCCGACTTCTCCCGGGTGAGCAAGAACGACCCGCGGCTCGTGGCGTACGCGGACTGCGACGAGGCCAACGCCGCGATTGGCGTGGCGCTCACGGTCGGCGACCTCGACGAGCGCGTCGCGACCGTGTTGAGGACCGTGCAGAACGACCTCTTCGACGCGGGTGCGGACCTGGCGACCCCCCGGGTGGAGAACCCCAAGTACCCGCCGCTGCGGATCGAGCAGTCCTACATCGACCGCCTCGAGGGCTGGATCGACGAGTTCAACGAGGAGCTCGCGGACCTCACGTCGTTCATCCTCCCCGGTGGCACCCCGGGTGGGGCCTACCTCCACGTCGCACGCACCGTCGCCCGTCGGGCGGAGCGGTCGGCGTGGGCCGCGGTCGAGGCCCACCCCGAGACGACGTCGGTCCTGCCGGCGAAGTACCTCAACCGACTGTCGGACCTGCTGTTCGTGCTGGGGCGGGTCGCCAACCCGGACGGCGACGTCCTGTGGGTTCCCGGCGGCGAGCGCTGACGGAGGCCGCGCGGCTCAGGGCAGAGCGCCCATGCGCCGCGCGGCGTTGACCGCCTCGAAGCGGGTGTGCGCGTCGAGCTTGCGCATCACCGAACGCAGGTAGCTCTTGACGGTCTCGGCACCGATGCCCATGTCGGCGGCCGTCTCGATGTTCGTCTTGCCCTGGGCGACGCACGCCAGCACGTCGAGCTCGCGGCGGGACAGCCGCGCGGTCGGCATCTCGGGCGGCGGCGAGACCATCTCGGCACAGATGCGTTCGAGCTCGGCGCGCACGTCCGGGTCCTCGGTGCGGGAGGCGAGCATCCGCAGGCGGGCGTGGGTCTCACGCATCCGCTCGTTGGACAGCACGTCGTCCCAGCGGCCCTCACCGGAACCCGGGCCGACCGGGGCCGCGCCCCGTGCCGCCAGCGCGTCGTTGACGGCGATCTCCTGCTCGAGGGCGCGCGCCGTGGCGGCCATCTGGTTGAGGACCTTCTCGCCGAACCGCACCGAGGAGTGCACGCCGGCGTAGATGACGGCGCGGACGTCCTTGCCCACCACCACCGGGATGGCGGCCATCGACCGCAGCCCCTCGGACAGCACCGGCAGGTCGTACTCGTGGGTGATGACGCCCGCGCGCGGGTAGTCGGCCACGCCGACCGGCTTGCCGGTGGCCATGACCTTCCCGCCCACGCCGGCGCCGTAGTGGACCTTGAGGTCCTTCATCGCCGAGGTGCGCATCCCGAGCGATTCGGACAGCACGAGCGTGTGTCCCTCGCCGACCACTCCCCCGATCGTCACGGGGATGCCCGTCGCCTCGCGCAGGGCCGCGATGGCGCTGCGAACCGAGGCGAGGTCACGCTTGCGCCGCTGGGCATCGCCCGCCGCGCTCGAGCCGCGGCCCGTATTCTCCTCGTCCACGAGGTCTCCTCCCTCGTTCGGTGCAGCACCCCCACCGCGGGCGGTGGGGCCCCCTGTCGGTGCGACACTTCGCCGTCGTCAGCGCCACTATACGCACGTGGACGGGGTGATGCCGAACAGCAACATGAGACGACCGTCAGGTTGACGGGGGTAGTGCGCCAGGCGTTCCCACCCGGAAGACACTCAGGGGGTGAATGCTGGATCGAATGCCTCGGGATCCTCGGGATCGGCGAGCATCGCCGCGGTCCCGGTGAGGGGTGCCGCGCGCTGTTCGTCGTAGATCCACTCCTCCACGTCGCTGGAGTCCGGGTCACCGATCAGGTACGGGTGCAGGCCGAGGTCGGCGGTCGCGTCGACGGGTTCCCCGGGGGCCAGAACGGCCTCGTCGAGGAAGCGCGTCACCTCGTCGTCGTCCATCCCCACGCCGATCACCACCAGGCCGTCGGGGCCGGATCCGCCGGCGCGCAGTTCCAACCTGCGGCCCACCAGGGCCACCTCGTACCGGCGCGGACCGTCGGCGGTGGCCAGGGTCAGCGTGCCCTTGGCGCGGTAGGCGCCGGTGGGCGGCGCGGAGACCGCGGCGAGGAACCGCCGCGGGTGGAGGTGACCCTCGGGCGCGACGGTCACGGCCGTGTAGCCGTCGTGCAGGTGGGGATGCGCGGCGTGGTCGTCGTGCAGGTGGGGATGCGCGGCGTGGTCGTCGCCGTGGTCGCCGTGGTCACCGTGGGGCGCGTGCCCGGGACCCGGCGCGTCCGGCGCCATGCCGAGGAGCAGGCCGGCGGGGACGGCGGCGCGGACGGCGGGCATCACCGCCACGCGGGGGGCGTGGGTGCGGATCGTCGCGCGGAGCTCGCCGAACCGCTCGCGGGTGACGAGGTCGCATTTGTTGACGACGACGAGGTCGGCCTCCGCCAGGTGCGCCGCCAGTCGCGGGTGGCGCGCCATGGCGTCGTCGAGGCCCTCGGCGTCCACGACCTGGACCATCCCGGCGTGCCGCACCACGTCACGCGGCACGTCGTGGACCATCCGCGACAGCACCGACGGCTCGGCGAGTCCGCTGGCCTCGATCACGGCCAGGTCCAGTCCCATGGCGGGGTCGGCCAGCCGGCCCAGTGTCCCGGCGAGTTCGCTGGCGTCGACCTCGCAGCACACGCAGCCGTTGGCCAGGGAGACCATCGAGTCGACGCGTCCGGCCACGGCGGTCGCGTCCACGTCGATCTCGCCGAAGTCGTTGACGATGGCGGCGATCCGCAGGCCGGGCGCACCCGAGAGCAGGTGGTTGAGCAGCGTCGTCTTGCCCGCGCCGAGATAGCCGGTGAGCACGAGCACCGGCAGGGGCTCGCCGGGGGCGCGGCGGGTGTCCGTACCCGCGTCCGCGCCCCCGGCGAGGTGTCCGTGCGCGAGGCGGTCGCTCAGCGCTTCCACTCGGGCTTCCGCTTCTCCGCGAACGCGGACATGCCCTCGGTCTGGTCCTCGGTGGCGAACAGCGCGTAGAAGGCGTTCTGCTCGGCGAGCAGGCCCTCCTCGAGCGTGGTCTCGAAGGAGCGGTTGACGGCCTGCTTCGCGGCGATCGCGGTGGTCTTGCTCATGGAGGCGATCTTCTCCGCCACCTTGCGCGTCTCGTCCAGCAGGTCGGCGGCGGGGACCACGCGGGCGACCAGGCCGGAGCGCTCGGCCTCCTCGGCGTCCATCTGGCGGCCGGTCAGGCACAGGTCCATGGCCTTGGACTTGCCGACGGCGCGGGTGAGGCGCTGCGAGCCGCCCATGCCCGGGATCACGCCGAGGGTGATCTCCGGCTGGCCGAACTTGGCGTTGTCACCGGCGATGATCATGTCGCACATCATGGCCAGTTCGCAGCCGCCGCCGAGCGCGAAGCCGGACACCGCGGCGATGATCGGGGTGCGCGCGCCGGTGAGGCGCTTCCAGTCACCGAAGTAGCGCTCGAGGTAGATGCCCGGGTAGCTCTTGTCCTTCATCTCCTTGATGTCGGCACCGGCGGCGAAGGCCTTCTCCGAGCCCGTGATGATGATGCAGCCGACGCCGGGGTCAGAGTCCAGGCCCTCGACGGCCTCGACGACCTCCTTCTCCATGGCGCTGGACAGGGCGTTGAGCGCCTTGGGTCGGTTGAGCGTGATGGTGGCGACCCGGTCGGTCTGCTCGACCAGGATGTTCTCGAACTGCTTCTCCGTCACGGACATGCGCGTCTCCACTCTGTGTCTGACTACGAATAGTTGGAAGTCCTTGTAAAAACTCCGGGTCCGATGCTAGCCGGTCAGCGCGCGAGCGGCCCGCCGTTCCACAGCCCCGACCGTACGGCCTCCCCGTGGTCGACGGTCGCCGCCCGCGCCCCGGGCACGAGCGGGGTGTACCGCACGAGCGATCCCCAGTCCCGGTCCCAGTCGTGCTCGAGGTAGGTGGGCACGGTCTCGCCCTCGAGCAGCAGCTCGATGAAGCCGAGCGGCCCGCCGCCGTCCCACGACTGCCAGGTGTTGGTGGAGCTCACGGCGAGGCCGCGGTCGGGAAGGACGCGGTATTCGGGCAGCTCGTGGATGCCGGCGTACTCGTCGAACGGCCGCATGCACGGCACGTGGAAGGCCACGGCCCAGTCGGGGAGCACGGGCCGGGAGTCGCCGACCAGCTCCTGCATCGTCACGAGCTCCGGCATGCGCGGCGGGGTGAACGCGATCCACCGCGACGGGTCCGGATCGAGGTCGCGCACGACCAGCCGGACGGCGGTGGCGTCCTCGGGCAGCGTGTCCATGGGCACGCGCAGGTTGCGCCACGCGGGCGCCGGCCCGATGTCGAGGGGCAGGACGGAACCCACGGCGTCGGTGCCGCCGCCCGTCGCGTACTCGACCCGCAGGGCGTCGGGGGCGAAGGACCCGGCCACGGCGATGGTGATGAGCGGGTTCTCCGCCGACCTGGCGGGCAGCGGGTACCAGTCGGTGGTGGTCTCGGCGTTGAACTGCGCGCCGCTCTGGTGGCTGCCGAGGACGGGCACGCGGGCGGGGTCGAGGCCGAACGGCAGGACGGCGTGGCTGCCGTTGATGCCCGCCCCGATGCGGACGCCGCCCTCGGTGCCGGCGGTGGTCGACGTGGTGTCGGAGCCCTCGCCGGTGCCCGGGGTGTCGGTGTCGACGTCCTGGGTGGCCGTGAGGTCGGCGGGGATGCCGTCGGGGTCGAACCGGACCGGCTCGCCGCCGGCCTCGAGTTGGTCGCGGGGCTCGCCGAGGGGAGCGAGCAGCCCGGCGTTGGCGTCGGGCTCGGCCAGGACGGCGTCGGCGATGCCGCACGGCTCGCCGGACAGGGCGCGCAGGTTCTGCAGGCCAACCGAGTAGGCGGGGTACTGGTTGCGCACGGCCGCGGCCATGGAGGCGACGATGACGACGACGACGAGGGCCGCCGCGAGCCCCAGGGGCGCCTGCGTGGCCTCACTCGCGAGCCGACGCACGGACCCCTGGACCCGGCCCGGCCGCTCCGGCCCGGTGGGGGTGACGAACGGCTCGCGGTAGTGCAGGAACAGTGCCGCGAGCAGCGCCAGCAGCATGAGACCGACGAACACCGAGGACAGGGTGATCCCGGCGACGGACGGCTGCGCACCTCCCCACGGGATGCCGTAGATGGAGATGTACCACCACCCGTTGGTGGAGGTGAAGCTCAGCGCAAGGACGAAGAACACGGCGGCCAGGAAGAGCATGCGGTTGCGCAGCGATCGGGTCGCGGTGGGCAGCACCGCCATGGTCACGAGGGCGGCGAGCGCCGCCCCGATGGTGGCGAACGCCCCGAAGTGGTGGGTCCACTTGGTGGGGTTGAGGGCCATGAACGCGATCGAGATGGCCGCCAGTCCCACGATCCGGCGGGCGGGTCCCACGGACACCCCGGGGATCCGGCCCTTGCGGAAGAGGATCGCGGCGCAGGTGATGAGCGACAGGAACATGGCCAGGACCCCGAACCGTCGGGCGAGGGACCCGTCCGGCGTCGGGTTCATGAGCCACTCGTAGCGCCACACCTCCTCGAACCAGCGGCCGGTCGGCCCCACGTCGCCGAGCAGGGCCGAGGACTGCAGGGTCGTGACCAGGGGCTGGTCCAGGAAGATGAGGTGGAGCACGCCCAGGCCCGCCGCCAGCAGCGGCGCGACGGTCGCGATCCACCCGTCGCGCCGGGCCCGGCGGATGACCAGCAGGAGCAGCGGCCGCGACGCGGCGATGATCACCGCGATACAGAAGGTGCCCGTCGGCGCCGCGGAGAGGGTGAGGCCGCCGATGATGAAACCGGTCGCGGCGGGCAGCAGCCGGCCGGTGGCGACGGCGCGTTCGAGTGAGACCCACGTGGCGAGGACGCCGAAGGCGATGATCGGCTCGGGACGCAGGCCGTTGTTGTAGGTCAGCCAGAAGGCGAGGAAGACGGCGGCCGTGCTCCAGCGGACGGCCGCCGCGCGGCGGGCGGCGATGCCCAGCCGCGGGATGACCTCCCGCGAGAGCAGGATCCACGAGCCGATGCCCAGCAGCAGCGCGGGGAGCCGGAGCCAGACGCTGCCCAGGTACGCCGCGCTCATCGCGGTGTAGAGGTAGTACGGCATCCCGAACGGCGCGTACGGGGCGCCGTAGTAGCGGAACACCTCGGGCATGTAGCCGCTGGAGACCGCGGCGCGCGCCTCGGTGAGGATGTAGCCGTCGTCGGCGGTGTTGGCACCGATGACGTGCCACACCAGCAGGGTGCCCACGACGAGCAGGTCCAGCGGCCGGGGCCTCCACCACCCCCGCGGGAGGATCCGGCGTGCCCGTCGTCCGTCCCGGAGGTCGAGCCGGTGCAGGGCGACGAGCGCGACGATGATGGCGAGCACGCCGAGGGCGATCGCGACCTGCTTGAGGGCGGTCGCCTGCGTGGTGTACCGCGAGTCGACCGTGATGTCGACCGACATGCCCTCGGGGGCCGCGCCCTCGAGGTCAGTGAAGACGCCCACCACCTGGGGCCGGAGATCGGCGTCGATGCGCCCGCCGACGCCCTGCCCGTCGATCGCCAGGCCCGTGAACTCGGCCCCGATCGACCCGGAGTCCGCCGTCACGCGGATCGTCGAGCAGCCACCGGGCGCGGCGACCGCCTCTGTGGGCGCGGACGCCACGAGGACGTTGCGGCTGCGCACCTCGACGTTCGGCCCCGCCACGGACACCATGAGTCCGCGGGCGCCGGCGTTCTCCCCCGCCTCACGAGGCGCGGTCGAGACGAGGACACCGTCCTCTCGGCCCTGCTCGCGCAGCCCGTTCACGGCGGCGCACGGGATCTCCACCTCGATGTCGAGCGGGTAGTACGCCACCAGGGGTGCGGTGACCGGGTCGAGGGTGCCGCCCTCGGGCCAGCTGACGCTCGAGGTGGTCTGCGTGACCGGGAGCAGCGGCACGACGATCGCGAGGAGGACGCCGATCAGCCCGCTGACGGCGGCGATGATCCCCCACCTGGGCCCGGTCTGGGTTCTCTCGGGCGCGGCAGGTCCCCCGCTGGCAGTCGATGGCATGGCGTCCACGCTATAACGAGGGTCCGACGATCCCCGAAACGACGAACGCGCCGGAGGGGATCCCTCCGGCGCGTTCGTCCGTGGTGGCCAGGGCCGGGATCGAACCGGCGACCTTCCGCTTTTCAGGCGGACGCTCGTACCAACTGAGCTACCTGGCCATAAGACCACCGGCGCACCCGGTGAGAAACCGAATGCGCCGGTTGCCTTTGGCGACCCTGACGGGACTCGAACCCGCGACCTCCGCCGTGACAGGGCGGCGCGCTAACCAACTGCGCCACAGGGCCGTGCTCTTCGCACGAGAAAGAACATTAGTGGACGCCGCGGCGAATGCGCAAATCGGGCACCTCGGACACCCTCCGTCGCAGGTCAGCACGGCGTTACAGGGTCGCGCGCGACGCCCGCCGACGAAAGCGGCGAGGCCCCGGCCACCTCCTCGGTGACCGGGGCCTCGCCCGTGTGTACCCCCTACGGGATTCGAACCCGCGCTGCCGGCGTGAAAGGCCGGTGTCCTAGGCCGCTAAACGAAGGGGGCCTGCGCCACGTCCGGGATCGCCGGTCCGCAGCGCGCTCCAGTGTAGGGCACCGTCCGCCGGGCGGATAAACCACCCGGGAGGCGGGACGGTATCGTAACCGTCGCCCCTATAGCTCAGTTGGTAGAGCTACGGACTTTTAATCCGCAGGTCGTCGGTTCGAGCCCGACTGGGGGCACCACCGCGGACGCCCACCGCTCCCGAGCGGCCCGGCCGTGCACACGGCCGTGCGCCCGCCCCGTTCCCGCCCCGCGATTTTGGACGCGCGCGCCCGGCGCTGGGACACTTCAACCATGTCCGTCCCCACCGCCACCGCCTCCCCCGCGCTGCGCATCGGCCCGCTCGAGCTCGCCTCGCCGGTCGTCCTGGCCCCGATGGCAGGAGTCACCAACGTCGCGTTCCGCACCCTGTGCCGTGAGATCGAGCGGGAGCAGCAGGGATCCGTCTCGGGGCTCTACGTGTGCGAGATGGTCACGGCGCGCGCGCTGGTCGAGCGCCAGCCCGCGACGCTGCACATGGCGACGTTCGCGCCGGACGAGTCGCCCCGCAGCCTGCAGCTGTACACCGTCGACGCCGAATACACGTACGCCGCGGCTAAGATGATCGTCGACGAGGATCTGGCGGACCACATCGACATCAACTTCGGGTGCCCGGTGCCCAAAGTGACGCGGCGCGGCGGCGGATCCGCGATCCCGTACAAGCGTCGACTGTTCCGGTCGATCGTGGCGGCAGCGGTGCGGGCCACCGAGGGCACCGACATCCCGGTGACCGTCAAGATGCGCGTGGGGATCGACGACGAGCACCACACCCATCTCGACGCCGGCAGGATCGCCGTGGAGGAGGGCGCGAAGGCCGTGGCACTCCATGCGCGGACGGCGGCCCAGCGGTACTCGGGCGAGGCGGACTGGTCACAGATCACGCGGCTCGTCGAGCACGTCGGTGCGGTCTCCGACGTCCCGGTGCTGGGCAACGGGGACATCTTCTCCGCCGAGGACGCGGTCCGTATGCGCGAGCAGACCGGATGTGCCGGCGTGGTGATCGGTCGGGGCTGCCTCGGCCGACCGTGGCTCTTCTCCGAGCTCGCCGCGCGGCTGGCGGGCCGTGAGGCACCGACCCCGCCGACCCTCGGCGAGGTCGCCCGGATCATGTACCGACACGGCGAGCTGCTCGCCGAGCACCACGGCGAGGACAAGGGCATGCGCGACATCCGCAAGCACGTCGCCTGGTATCTCCGCGGGTTCCCCGCCGGGTCCGGGCGGCGGGTGGCGCTGTCCGCCGTGCGCACGCTCGACGATCTCGCCGCCATGCTCGCGGAACTGCCGGCCGACGCGCCCTTTCCCGCCGACGGGGACGGGCCGCGGGGGCGGCAGGGGTCGCCCTCGAAGGTCCTGCTACCCGAGGGGTGGCTGGACGACCCCGAGGACGACGCGGTGGCGCTGGAGGGCGCCGACGCGCAGAACTCCGGCGGCTGATCCCACCGGCGCCCGGCCGGTACCGACGGCGCCGACCGAAGTTCACCGGGCGTTCATCGCGCGCGCCGAACATGGCGTTGACATGCGCGTATGCTGGACCCATGCGTCTCGTCTACTCCGAAGAACTCGCGGATCTGGCCACCTCGATGGCCCGGATGTGCTCCCTCGCGACCGATGACATGGAGTTGGCCACCCACGCGCTCCTCCAGGTCGACCTCGTCGCCGCGGAGAAGGTCCTGCAGTCCAGTTCGGAGATGTCCCGCCTGGCGACCGAGAACGAGGAGCGGGGTTTCGCCCTCCTCGCCCTCCAGGCCCCGGTCGCCCGGGATCTGCGCCAGGTGGTCACCTCGATCCAGCTGGTCCAGGATCTCGTCCGGATGGGCACCCTGGCCGGGCACGTCGCCAAGATCGTGCGCCGTCGTCACCCGGAGCCGGTCCTGCCCGAGCCGGTCAACGGCTACCTCGCGGAGATGGGCCGGGTCGCCGTCTCACTGGGGCGGTCGGCCACCGAGGTGCTCCTGAACCGCGACCCCGAGCAGGCCGCCACCCTCGCACAGCAGGATGACGCCGTCGACGATCTGCGTCGGCACCTGTTCACCCTGCTCACCGTCCGCGAGTGGAAGTGGGGTGTGGCGTGCGCCGTCGACGTCACCCTGCTGGGCCGCTACTACGAGCGGTTCGCCGACCACGCGGTGGAGGTCGCACAGCGGGTGATCTTCCTGGCCACCGGCGAGTACGCGACCGCTCCGGAGAGCGACCCGGAGGAGCCGTCGCCCTCCAGCGAGGAACTGGTGCGGCGGTTCAACGAGACGGACCGGAACTTCAAGGAGCGGATGGCGCGGCACGGGTCCGACGAGGACACGGACCGGCCCGGCGACGCCTGACCGGCGGGGTCGTGAGCGACGAGCGACTGCCCCGGTCCCGGCCGCGGAGCCGGGGTCGGGGCAGTCGTCTGTGACCGGGGGCGGGACTCAGCCGAAGCGGCCGGAGACGTAGTCCTCGGTCTGCTTGTTCTCCGGGTTGGAGAAGATGCGTTCGGTGGAGTTGACCTCCACGAGCTGGCCCGGCATCCCGGTCGCCTCGAGGGAGAAGAACGCCGTCTGGTCGGACACGCGCGCGGCCTGCTGCATGTTGTGCGTGACGATCACGATCGTGAAGTCGTTCTTGAGCTCGGCGATGAGATCCTCCACCGCCAGGGTCGAGATCGGGTCGAGCGCCGAGCACGGCTCGTCCATCAGCAGGACCTGCGGCTCGATCGCGATCGCCCGGGCGATGCACAGCCGCTGCTGCTGACCGCCCGAGAGCCCGCCACCCGGCTTGTCGAGGCGGTCCTTGACCTCGTTCCACAGGTTGGCGCCCCGGAGGGACTTCTCCGCGACCTCGTCGAGGGTCTTCTTGTTCTTCACGCCCTGCAGGCGCAGGCCCGCGACCACGTTCTCCTTGATGGACATGGTGGGGAACGGGTTGGGACGCTGGAACACCATCCCGATGGTCCGGCGGACGGCGACCGGGTCGATCTTCCGGTCGTAGATGTCCACGCCGTCGAGCTTGATCGACCCCTTCACCGAGGCGCCCGGGATCTCCTCGTGCATGCGGTTGAGTGACCGCAGCACCGTGGACTTGCCACAGCCCGACGGCCCGATGAACGCCGTCACGGAGCGCGGGGGCACGTGGAGGTTGACGTCCTTCACGGCGTGGAAGTCGCCGTAGAAGATGTCGACGCTCTCGAGGTCGAGTCGCTTGGCCATGTCGGGTCCTTACTTGGTCTTGGGCGCGAGGGCCTTGGCGGCGAACGTGGCGAGGACGTTCGCCAGCCCGATGATGATGATGAGTGTCAGGGCGGCACCCCAGATGCGGTACTGGCCGGCGTCGTTGGGGTTCGACAGCTGGTTGTAGATCAGCAGCGGCAGCGAGGCCATGTTGCCCTCGAACACGTCGTAGTTGTAGCGGGCCGTGTAGCCCACGAGGATGAGCACCGGCGCCGTCTCGCCCATCACGCGGGCCAGCGCGAGGAAGATGCCCGAGATCATGCCCGACAGCGCGGTCGGGACCACGACGCTGACGATCGTCTTCCACTTGGGCACGCCCAGCGCGTAGGAGGCCTCCCGGAGTTCGTCGGGGACCAGCTTGAGCATCTCTTCGGTCGACCGCACGATGAGCGGCAGCATGAGCAGCACCAGCGCCAGAGCCACGGCGAAGGCGCTGAGGTTGAACTTCAGCACCGAGATCCAGACGCCGAAGATGAAGATGGCCGCCACCACGGACGGGACGCCGGCGAGGACGTCCACCATGAACGTCGTGGGCCTGGCGAGCCTGGAGTCGGGGTACTCGACGAGCATGATGCCCGCGGCGACGCCCAGCGGGATCGAGATGACGGCCGCGATCAGCGCCTGCACGAGGCTGCCGTAGATCGCGTGACCGACCCCGCCCGCCATCGAGGACGGCGCGACGAGGTTGAACGAGTTGGTCCACCAGTCGGCGTTGATGATCGCGGGGAAGCCCGAGACGATCACCTTGAACAGCAGGGCGACCAGGGGGATGACGGCCAGCACGAAGCAGACCGTGAACACCACGGTCGCCGCCTTGTCCTTGATCTTCCGGCCACCGGAGATCGGCAGGAAGGTGTCGGCCGGCTTGGCCGGTTTGGCGAGGTCGGGGGTTGCCTGGGACATCAGCCGTTGACCTTTCCACCGGACACCGAGCGCGCGATGAGGTTGACGATGAAGGTGAGGATGAAGAGCACGAGGCCGGCCGCGATGTACGCACCGGTCGGCAGCGGGTGGTTGAACTCGGCGCTACCGGACGCGATCTTGGAGGCGAAGGTGAAGCCGCCGTCGAACAGCGACAGCGTGCTGGGCGAACTGGCCGCGCGGAGGATGATCAGGACCGCCACCGTCTCGCCGAGTGCGCGACCGAGCGCGAGCATGGAACCCGCGATCATCCCCGACTTGGCGTAGGGGAAGCAGGTCATCCGGATCTTCTCCCACTTGGTGGCGCCCAGGGCGAGCGCCGCCTCCTGGTGCAGGGCGGGCGTCTGCCGGATCGTCTCGCGCGACATCGAGGTGATGATGGGCAGGATCATGATGGCCAGGACCACGCCGGCCGTGAAGATCGTCCCGCCGCCGGCGATCGTCACGTTGCCGTCCCCGAACAGGAAGAACCAGTTGAGGTTCTCGTTGAGCCAGGTGGCGAACGGGACCATCCAGGGCCCCAGCACGAGCAGGCCCCACATGCCGTAGATGATCGACGGGACCGCAGCCAGCAGGTCGATGAGCGCCGACAACGTGCGCGAGAGCCGCGGGGGCGCGTACTGCACGAGGAACGTGGCGATCCCGATCGAGACGGGCACCGCGAGCAGGAGCGCGAACAGGGAGCTCAGCACCGTGACCTTGAGCAGGTCGAGGATCCCGAACGTCATGTCGGTCGGATCGGTGGTGTTCCACTCGGACGACGTGAAGAAGTTGGCGTTGTTCTGCATGAGCGACGGCGTCGCCTGCATGACCAGAACGATCCCGATGAGGGCGATGAGGGCGACGATGACGGCGCCCGCGGAGACGGTCAGACCGCGGAAGATCGCATCGATCCGCTGGGAGGACCCGGCGTCGCGCAGACCGCTCCCGCCACCCTTGTCCGCGTCCGACACCAGCCCGGTGCCGTCGGCGGGTTCGCCGGGGGAGGAGTTCTTACCGGCGTCACGGTCGACGGATTCGTGAACTGTCATGAGACCTTCAGTCGCTCAGGTGGGAAAGGGGTCGGTCACCGCGCCCGACCGTACAGGGAGGGACGCGGTGACCGGAAATATCAGGAGATCTCGGAGATGGCGGTCAGCAGCTTCTCACGGAACTCGTCGGGCACGGGGATGTAGCCCTCGGGCTCGAGCTGGCCCTGCACGTCCTCGGACACCGCGACGTTGAGGAACGCCTTCACGGCCTGGGCGACCTCGGGGTCACCGTAGGTCGAGCAGACGATCTCGTAGGTCGGCATGATGATCGGGTAGGCGCCCGCGGTCTCGGGGACGTAGAACGACGAGGTGTCGATCACCAGGTCGTTCGAGCCCTCGTTCTTCAGGGTCGCCGAGTCGATCGTGGTGCCGGCGGTCTCGGCGTTGAGCTCCACGCCCTCCGAGTCGGCCGGGGTGATGACCTTGACCATGCCGAGGTCCTGGCTCTTGGCGTAGGACCACTCGGTGTAGGTGATCGTGCCGGGGGTCTGCGCGACGGCCGCGGACACGCCCTCGTTGCCGCGGGAGCCCTCGCCGGTGCCCCCGTTGAAGGTCTTACCGGCGCCCTCGGTCCACACCTCGGGGGCCGCGGCCTCGAGGTACTTCTGGAAGTTGTCGGTGGTGCCCGACTCGTCGGACCGGAAGATCACCGTGATGTCCTGGTCGGGCAGCTCGACGCCCTGGTTCTCCTCGGCGATGGCCGGGTCGTTCCAGTTGGTGATCTCGCCCTTGAAGATCGCGGCGAGCGTGTCCGCCGACAGTGCGACCTCGACGCCGTCGAGGTTGTAGGCGATCGCGATCGGCCCGAAGACGGCCGGCAGGTTCCACGCCGGACCCTCGCACCGCTCCTCGGCCTGGGTGTACTCGTCGTCCTTCAGCGGGGAGTCGGAGCCACCGAAGTCGGTCTGGCCGCCGATGAACTCCTTGACGCCGGAGCCGGAGCCGTTGGAGTTGTAGTCCAGGGTCTGCCCCTCGCAGCTCATCGAGAACGAGTTGGCGAAGATCGTCATGGCGTTGTTCTGCGACGACGCACCCGAGGCGTTGAGGTTGGGCTTGCCCCCACACTCCGCGTCGGAGACCGCCTGCGCGGACGTGGCGTCCCCGCCCGAGTTGTCGTCCGAACACGCGGCCAGGCCGACGGTGGTCAGGGCCGCGAGCCCGAGCAGGGCACCGGTGCGCTTGAGGTCCACAAAATCTCCTTGGTTCGTCCGGCGGGACTCCCCACCGGGTCACGTTCTTGGCGATCTGGTCGCGGGGCCGGACCTCACACACCGGCCCGGCGTGGACAGAACCTAAAGCGCTCACGTGAACAGCCCCGCGAAGCCAGGTGAACCCGAGATGAACTCCCTGCTCGCGGGCGGTTCATCTTCACCTCGCCGCCCGCGCGGTGGGGCCCCCACCTGGGGTGACCCTGAGAACGGGCCCCCTCGCCATCCCGGGAATCACCGGGAGGCGTACGTCACATCGCGGTGCTCGACCGCGAAACCGAGGCGCTCGTAGGTGCGGATGGCCGGGGTGTTGTCACCTTCGACGTAGAGCACCACCGAGTCCGCTCCGACGGAGCCCTCCAGGTGCCCGACGCCGAGCGCGGTGAGGAGCCCGCCGAGACCGCGCCCCTGGTCCGCCGGGTCGACGCCCACCACGTAGACCTCGCCCTCGACCGGCCGGCCCGGCTCCGCGACCGTCTTGGTCCAGTGGAACCCGGCCAGGCGCGGCCGCGACCCTGTGACGTCGACGGCCAGGAACACGCCGGCGGGATCGACCCAGTCCACGGCCAGCCGCTCGTCGAGCTGATCACGACTCCAGCCGCCCTGCTCCGGGTGCCACGAGAACGCGGCGTTGTTGACGCGCAGGAACTCGTCGCGCGCGTCGAGACCCGGCCAGCGCCGCCCGCCCTCGGACGCCGCGTCCGCGAGAGTCCCGGTCTCGATGCCCTCGGTCGTGCGGGGTTCCGGCAGGGCCGGACCGTTCACCGCCCGCCTGCGCATTTTCAGGAGCTCGCGGGTGCGGGCCAGGCCGAGTTCGTCGGCGAGCGCCCGCGCGGACGGCAGGTCCCCGTGGGCCCACACCGCCACAGCGGGCTCGGCGTCCGTCACCGCCCGCACCAGCGCGGTCCCGAGACCCCGTCGGCGGTGATCCGGGTGGACCACCAGCTCGGCGGTGGCCTCGGCCCCGGAGCCGGTCAGCTGCGCGTACCCGGCCGCCTCGTCCACCGCTCCCGCCGCGGACGGCGTGCCCGCGCCGGGCGGCGTGCCCGCGCCGGGCGGCGTGCCCGCGCCGGTGGCGGCCACGACGAAGTGCCGCACCTGTGCGGACGGCGCCCGCAGCGCCCGCAGTGGCTGCTCACCCAGCGGCGCGACCCCGTCGACCTCCTCGGCCGCGCGGGTCATCTGCTCCACCCGGTCGGCCGCGGTGGGGTCCATCGACGTCTCGACGACGCTCATGCGTCCCCTCCCTCCTCGCGGCGGTCCGTCGGTCTGACCGCCTTGTACCCGACGTTACGGACCGTGCCGATGAGGGACTCGTGATCCGGGCCCAGCTTGGCGCGCAGGCGCCGGACGTGCACGTCGACCGTGCGCGTGCCGCCGAAGAAGTCGTACCCCCACACCTCCTGCAGGAGCTGAGCGCGGGAGAACACGCGCCCGGGGTGCTGGCAGAGGTGCTTGAGGAGCTCGAACTCCTTGTAGGTCAGATCCAGGGGACGTCCCTTGACCCGGGCCACGTAGGTCTCCTCGTCGATCACCAGATCGCCGACCGTGAGGAGGCCGCCGTCCGCCTCACCCTGGGTGGAGCGTCGTGCGGCCGCCAGCCGGAACCGGGCGTCCACCTCGGCCGGACCCGTCGTGGGCAGGAGGATGTCGTCCAACCCCCAGTCACCGCTGACGGCGATCAACCCGCCCTCCGACACCACCGCGATGACGGCGATGTCCGCGCCGCCCGCCAGGAGCCTGCACAACGCCCGGGACGCCGCCAGATCGCTCCGCGCGTCGACCAGTGCCAGTGCCGCCCCGGACAGCTCGCCCACCGACGAGGCGAGAGGGGGGAGCACCCGGACCGAGTGCGGGAGCAGAGGCAGGGCCGGGATGACCGCCTCCGGGTCTGCTTCAGCGGCGAGGAGCACTACGTCCATGTCGCTTCCTCTCCATCCGGGGGGCCGAGGGGAATACTAGCGACCCCCACCCCCGGAACAGGGAGTCGAGTACACCTGAATCCCATGAGGATCCCCCGACCCGCTCTCGTCGCGGTCGCCGCGGTGCCCGTCGTGGCCTGTGGCGCGATCGCCGCCGAGGCCGTCTACGCCTCGTCGATCGAGGCGGACCTGTCGACCCGGATCGCCGCCCCCGGACAGGTCGGGGTGCCGTCGGTGAAGATCGGGGGCAGGCCCGGCTCCCGGTGGGTCGCGCCCGACACCCTCGCCTCGGCCGCCATCCGGATCGAGGGCGTCGAACGGCCCGGCCTCGGCCCCGTGGCGGTCGAGGCCGCGGCCACCGGTGTCCGCGTCCCCGGCGACCCGGACGCCCCGCCCACCGCCCCGGAGGCGACGATCTCGGTGCAGATCACCGGAGACTCACTCGGGCCCGCCCTCGGGATGCGGGACGTGCTGGTCGGCGCGGCCGACGATCCGAGCCTGGCCGGCGGGACCGAACACCGGGCCCGCGTCACCGGGACCATCGAGGGGACCGACACCCGTGTCTCCGCGTTCGTCGACCTCGTCGTCGACGCCCGGGGCGCGCACCTCGTCCCCGTCGCGCCCGCCACGGGACCGGCGGGGTTCCCGGACGGCGACGGCGAGCTCGCACTGCGCCGGACCGCACTGACCCTGGAACCCGACGTCCTCCCACTCGGCGCCACGGTCGACACCCTCACGGTGACCGGCGGCACCATCACCGCCGCCGGCACCGTCGCGCCCGGCGGAGCGCCGCTCGACGGCCTCGCGCGCCCCGGACACTAGACTCGCCCACATGAGTCGCGACGACGTACTGGTCAGCACCCGCTGGGCCGCCTCGCGCCTGGCCGACGACTCGGTGGTCTTCCTCGAGGTCGACGAGGACGTGACGGCCTACCACGCCGACGGCCACATCCCGGGGGCCGTCTCCCTCAACTGGCGGACCGAACTGCAGCAGCAGTACACCCGCGACCTGGTCGACCGCGAACGGTTCGGCGAACTCATGTCCGAGCGGGGCATCAGTCGCGACCACACGGTCGTCGTCTACGGCGGCAACCACAACTGGTTCGCCGCCTACGCCTACTGGTACCTCCGCCTGTACGGGCACCGCGACGTCCGGCTCCTCGACGGCGGACGCATGCTGTGGGAACGCGAGGGGCGGCCCCTGGAGACCGAGACGCCACAGCGGCCGGTCACCGGGTACGAGGCCGACCCGCAGGACCTGACCATCCGCGCGTTCCGCGACGACGTCCTCGCCGGGCTGGGCAGTGACGAACTCGTCGACGTGCGGTCCGTGGACGAGTACACCGGCCGCCTGGCCGCCCCCGCCGGCCTCCCCCAGGAAGGGGGGCGCCAACGCGGCCACATCCCCGGCGCGGTCAACATCCCGTGGAACCGCGCGGTCACCCGCGACGGCACCTTCCGACCGGACGCGGAACTGCGCCGGATCTACGCCGACGTGCTCACCGACCCCGATCGGCGCATCGTGGCGTACTGCCGGATCGGCGAGCGCTCCAGCCACACCTGGTTCGTCCTCCACGAGCTCCTCGACCAACCGAACGTGGTCAACTACGACGGCAGCTGGGTCGAGTACGGCTCGCTCATCGGGGTCCCCGTCGAGCGATGAGCGCACGCCCCGTGAGGGCGCGTCGCTGACTAATCTCGACCCCATGACTCTGCTGTCCCGTGCGCTCGGCATGGCCGGGCGGGCGTCCGTCGTCGCCGTCGGCGCCTCCATCGCCTCCGCAGTCCTCGTCGGAATCGACCAGCGTCGGGGGGCGACCCCCGCCGTCCCCGATCACCCCGGCCCCTACTCCCCCGAGGAGCGGGAGGCCGCCGTGCGGACCTACCTCACCGCCCTGACGCTCCCGGCGGCCGCGTTCCGCGTCCCGTTCGCCCCCCACTGCGTCCGTCGTGAGAACGGGCTCAGGACCGGCTTCGGTGCGGACCATCTCCGGTGGGACCTCCACCTGCACCTGCAGTACTCGGTCATCCGTGAACTGCGGGACATCGTCATCACCGTCGACCCCCCGGGGCGGGAGGACGTCGTCCACGCCGACTTCACCATCGTCACCGTCGCGGGCCTGAAGGCGAGGGTCTCGGAGGACTTCGTGGTGCCGCGCGAGGACTGCCTCATCCACGCGATCGACGCCCGCATCGCAGTGGGTCAGAGGGCTCGGGGTTAGGATTGGGCCATGGTGCTCTTCTTCGAGATCCTCCTCGTCCTCTGCACGCTGGCCATCCTGTGGGCCACCTGCTACATCGTCTACCGCACGGTCACCGACGAGTCGTGACGGAAAGCGGCCAGCCGAACGCCGGCGACCCCACGCCGCCCACCCCCGCGGGGGAGGGCGACCAGTCGGTCGTGCCCGGGTCCGGGAACGCTGCCGTCGACGCCGCCGCGCAGCGCTCGGAGCAGACCGCCCGCCGCAATATCACCGCGTTCTCGGAACTCCCCGTCCCGGAGGACACCGCCAACCTGCGCTTCGGTCCGGACCTCCACCCCGGCCTGCTCGCCCTGCTGCCCCTCGTGGGCGTGTGGGAGGGCGAGGGTGAGGCGGACACCGAGGATCGTGGCCAACACCGGTTCGGGCAGCAGGTCGTGGTCTCGCACGACGGCGAGAACTACCTGAGCTGGACCTCCCGGTCGTGGACCTACGACTCCGGCGGCGCGGTCGACAACGCGGCCTACCGTGAGACCGGGTTCTGGCGGATCTCGGCCGACGACCAGCTCGAGTTCCTCGTCGCCCACGCCTCGGGGATCATCGAGATGTACTACGGCGCCCCCATCACGCAGTCCGCCTGGGAGATGGCCACCGACGTGGTCCTCGCCTCCCCCACCGGCCCCAAGCGGGGCGGCGCCAAGCGGATCTACGGGATCGTCGAGGGCGGCGACCTCGGCTGGGTCGAGGAGCGGGTGCACCCGGAGAAGGGACTCGTCCCGCACATGTCGGCGCGTCTGCGCCGCGTCGCGGGCTGACCTCGCGGCCCCCTCCCCACGCCGGTCACGACCGACTCCACCCCGCCCCCGCCGGCACGACCGGACGGGAGCGGGGTGTGACGGTTCAGGCGCGCCCGACCGCCCGGTCGACCATGCCCGCCACGTCGATCCCGGGATCCGCCGTCGGCAGGGTGGTGTCGTCGATCCTGCGCACCCGCGCGTAGAGCGTCACCGAGGACAGCAGCCACACCGCGTCCGCCGAGACCAGGTCGGTGAGCAGGAGCCGCTCCCGCCGCACGGGCACGCCCTCCCGTGCGGCCACGTCGGCCATCGCGGCCAGGGTCGTCCCCTCGAGGATCCCGACCTCCGCCGGCGGGCTCACCAGCTCACCTCCGCGGGCGATCACGACCGTGGACCGCGGACCCTCGAGGACCTCGCCGTCCGAGGACAGATAGATCACGTCGTCGAACCCCCCGGCCGCCGCGTGCCGCAGGGCCGCCATGTTCGAGGCGTACGACAGCGTCTTGGACCCCAGCAACAGCCACGGGGCGGAGCCGGCCACGTCCGAGGCGTACCCCCGACCGAGGGCCGTCACCGCGATCCCCTCGGCCCGGGCCCGCCTCGCGGACGCGCTGACCGGGGCGACGGTGATGTAGGCGGTCTCCGCCCCCCCGCGCTCGGGCCCGCGCGTGAGCACCAGGCGCAGCATCCCCTCGGAGTCCGCGCCCCACTCGCGGGCCGCCAGGTCGATCCCCGACCGCCACGCCTCCTCCGAGGGCCCGGACAGATCGAGGGCGGCCGCCGACCTCGCCAGTCGCGCCAGGTGCCGCTCCGGCTTGGCCGCCCGGCCACCCACCACCAGCAGGGTCTCGAAACAGCCGTCTCCGCGCACCGCCGCGAGGTCGTCCGCGAGGAGCAGGGGCTCGCCCGCCGGGTGGACCCGCGGGCGTGGCCCCTCCGGCCCGCCCGAGACCAGGACGACGACCCGCGCGTCGTCAGGTCGCACGTCCGCCGTTCCCGCTGCAATGCCCATGAGCCCCACCCTACGACGTGGTACGTACACTCGCGTTCGTGACCGATCCAGCTGTGCCCGACCGGACCGACAGCCGCTACCGCAGCCCGATCCTGGCCCGCCCCGGCGCGGTGGACGCGGCCGCCGACTCGGCCGACGCCGGGGTCCCCCACCACTACGGCGACCCCTTCGGCGAGCAGCGGGCCGCCGAGTCCGGCGCCATCGTCGTCGACCGCTCCCACCGTGACGTGCTGACCATCGCCGGTGGTGAACGACTGACGTGGCTCGAGGGCTTCGTCTCCCAGCATGTCACCGAGATCGGCGACGGCGGCGGGGGCGAGACCCTCGTCCTGGACGCCAACGGCCGGGTCGAGCACCACGCGGTCATCGCGGACGTGGACGGCACGCTCGTGGTGGACACCGAGCCCGGCCGGGGGGAGGCGCTGCTGCAGTTCCTCACCAAGATGGTCTTCTGGGCCGATGCCGCGCCCGCGGCCGCCGACCTCGCCGTCCTCACCCTCGCCGGGGCGGCCCTGCCCTCGACGCTGACCTCCCCCGACGGGGTCGCCGTGGACCTGCCCACCGCCGACTACGCGGGCGTGCCGCTCCCGGGTGGCGGGATCGCCCGCCGCATGCCCTGGCCGCAGGCCGGCTCGGTCGACCTGGTGGTCCCCCGGGCGGCACTGACCGAGTGGTTCGCGGTGGCCGTCGACGCCGGTGCCCGGCCCGCCGGTTCCTGGGCGTTCGAGGCGCTCCGGGTCGCCGGGACGACCCCGCCGAGGGGGCGCCTGGGCGTGGACACCGACGAGAAGACGATCCCCCACGAGATCCCCACGTGGATCGGCGGCGTCGCCGAGCGCGGCGCCGTGCACCTGGACAAGGGCTGCTACCGGGGTCAGGAGACGGTCTCCCGGGTCCACAACCTCGGACGCTCCCCTCGCGTTCTTGTGCGGCTGCAACTCGACGGCTCCGGTGGCGACGAGCTCCCCGCGGTCGGGGCCGAGGTCCACGCGGCGGGCCGACCGGTCGGGCGCGTGGGCACCGTGGTCCAGCACCACGAGGACGGCCCGGTCGCGCTGGCCCTGATCAAGCGCGCGGTCCCCATGGACTCGGCGCTCGAGATCGGCGGCGTCGACGCCGCCGTCGACCCGGACACCGCACCGCGGGACGGCGGCCCGCAGGCGGGCCGCGAGGCCATCCGGCGGCTCCGCGGCCAGGCCTGACGGCCCGCCCACCCCCGAGTGTGGCCGACCCGCCGACCGCTCCACGACACCCGGGCGGACATTCCGCCCCGGGCACGCTATCCTGTGGGCAGGCAGATACTCACACTTGCAATGGGCACCCCCGAGGTGGCCCAGCACCGTTTCCGAGGGGGTCAGGTCAATGGGCCGAGGCCGCGCGAAGGCGAAGCAGACCAAGGTCGCTCGCGAACTCAAGTACAACACTCCGCAGACGGACCTAGAACGTCTCCAGCAGGAGTTGTCGGGTGGGGGGTCGTCGACACGGCTCAGCACCGACGAGGACGACGACCCCTACGGGTCGTGGTCCGGCGGCGACACCAGGTACTGACCACCCCCGCTCCCGCCAGACCTCTCGTGGGCCGGGCATCCCCTCCGGATGTCCGGCCCGCACATGTGGCGCGGGCGGGGACTCACGCTGAACGACCGCGACCCGGCCGGAACTGCCCCGGCCGGGTCGCGGTCGTTCTGCGTTCCGCGTGCGGCGCTCAGAACCGGGCGTGTGACCCCTCGAGCACCACGCGGGGCGCGTCGGCGTCCTCGCCGGCCTTCTCCACACGGCCGATCACCCAGTTCTCGACGTGGCGGGCGGTGAGGACGGCCTGGGCGCGATCCGCGTCCTCCTCCGGCAGCACCGCGACCATCCCGATACCCATGTTGAAGGTGCGCTCCATCTCCGCCTGCTCGACACGGCCGTGATGGGCGATGGTGCCGAACACCGCCGGCACGGGCCAGCGACCGCGGTCGAGGCGCGCGACCAGGCCCCGCGGCATGACGCGGGCCAGGTTCTCGGCCAGGCCACCACCGGTGACGTGGCTGAACACGCGGACGTCGGTCTCCGCGATGAGACTCAGGCAGTCGAGCGCGTAGATGCGGGTCGGCTCGAGCAGTTCCTCACCCAGGGTCCGGCCGAACTCCTCCACGTGCCCCTCCAGCGGCAGGCGGGCGAGGTCGAGCAGCACGTGCCGGGCCAGTGAGTACCCGTTGGAGTGCAGACCTGAGGAGGCCATCCCGACGATGACGTCACCGGGCCGGACGTTCTCGGCCTGCAGGATCTCGTCGGCCTCGACGATGCCCACGCCGGTGCCGGAGATGTCGTACTCCCCCGGCGCCATGAGGCCCGGGTGCTCGGCGGTCTCCCCGCCCAGGAGCGCGCAACCGGCCCGCACGCACCCCTCCGCGATACCCTCGACGATGCTCGCGACGTGCTCGGGCACGACCTTGCCGATCGCGATGTAGTCCTGGACGAACAGGGGCTCGGCGCCGCACACCACGAGGTCGTCGACGATCATCGCGATGAGGTCGATGCCGACCGTGTTGTGGATGTCCATCGCCTGGGCGACGGCGATCTTGGTGCCGACGCCGTCCGTGGACGAGGCCAGGAGCGGCTGACGGTAGGTGTTCTTGAGCGAGAACAGGCCCGCGAAACCGCCGAGTCCACCCATCACCTCCGGCCGGGTCGCCCGCTTGGCGTGGGGCGCGAACAGCTCGACCGCGCGCTCACCCGCGTCGATGTCGACGCCGGCGGCGGCGTACGAGGCGCCGGTCGGGGGCTGTGGGATCTCGGTCATGTGGTGTCTCTCCTCGTCGGCGCCGTTCTCGGGCGCCCGGTGGGGGTCGGCGGTCGACGACGTCCCGGTCAGAGCCCGTGGACGACGTCCACGCCCGGGCTGTCGTCCGTGGTCTCGTCGATCTGCGGTCCGTCGACCTCGGCGGCCAGCGCACGGACGGCCGCGCTCATCGCCGAGTCGTCGGGAAGTTCGATGGGATAGTGCCCGTCGAAGCACGCCGCGCAGAGTTCGTCGCTGCGCTGGCCGCTCGCCTCGATCATGCCGTCGACGGAGACGTACCCGAGGCTGTCCGCGCCGATCGCGCGGCGCACCCCCTCGAGCATCCCGTCCGACGCGTCGACGCCGTTGGCGATGAGCTCCGCGGGGCTGGCGAAATCGATGCCGTAGAAGCACGGCCACCGCACCGGCGGCGAGGCGATCCGGACGTGCACCTCCAGTGCACCGGCCTCGCGCAGCATCCGCACGAGCGCGCGCTGCGTGTTGCCGCGCACGATCGAGTCGTCCACCACGACGAGACGCTGTCCGCGGATCACCTCACGCAGCGGGTTGAGCTTGAGGCGGATCCCCAACTGCCGGATGGTCTGGCTGGGTTGGATGAACGTGCGCCCCACGTAGGCGTTCTTGGTGAGCCCCTGGGCGAACGGGATGCCCGACCCCTGCGCGTACCCCACGGCGGCGGGCGTACCGGACTCGGGGACCGGGATGACCAGGTCACCCTCCGCCGGGTGCTCGCGCGCCAGCCGCCGGCCGATCTCCACGCGGGCCGAGTTCACCAGGCGCTGGTTGATCACCGAATCCGGCCGGGCCAGATAGACGTACTCGAAGACACACGTCTTGGGCGTGGGGGCCGCGAACTTGCGCGAGCGCACACCGTCCGCGTCGATCGCGATGAGCTCGCCGGGTTCGATGTCCCGCACGAACGACGCGCCCACGATGTCCAAAGCGGACGTCTCGGACGAGACGACCCACCCGCGCTCCAGACGCCCGAGCGCGAGCGGCCGGACACCGTGCGGGTCGCGGGCCGCGTAGAGCGTGTTCTCGTCGGAGAAGGTCAGGCAGTAGGCCCCGCGCAGCCGCGGCAGCAGGCGGGCGGCGGCCTCCTCCAGTCCCCCCTCCCGCGCCTCGTGGGCGAGCAGGGTCGAGACGATGTCCGAGTCCGAGTGGGCGCTGTCCTCCGTGTAACCGCTGATACCGAGCGCGGTGGCGTGCCGCTTGAGCTCGCGGGTGTTGACCAGGTTGCCGTTGTGCCCCAGGACCACGGAGCCGCCCTCGGTGGTGGGGCGGAACATGGGCTGGGCGTTGTCCCAGGTCGCGGCGCCCGTCGTGGAGTATCGGCAGTGGCCGACCGCCACGTGGCCGTGCATCGACTCCAGCGTCTTCTCGTCGAACACCTGACTGACCAGGCCCAGGTCCTTGTAGACCAGCACCTGCTCACCGTCGGCCACCGCGATGCCGGCCGCCTCCTGGCCGCGGTGCTGAAGTGCGTACAGGCCGTAGTACGTGAGCTTGGCGACGTCCTCGCCCGGGGCCCACACCCCGAACACGCCGCACTCCTCGACGGGGCCGATGCGCTCGGCGTCGACCGGGAGGCCGGCCGGCCCGGGGACGGCCGGATCCGGCAGCCCGAGCCCCACGAGCGCGGGACCGCGGGTACGGCGGAGTGACCCGGTCGGGGCCGGACGTGACGAACTACTTCCCACCTGCTGGTGCTCCCTCACGGATTTGGGGCTTCCCCGCCCGGACGGACCCCGACGGTGCACCCCGAGTCTACGGTCTCCGACCCCCGTGGCCCCAAGTCCGCGGGGGATATCACGTCCGCCGGACGACGGGCAGACCCGCCGCGACCGCCTCCGCCCGCGTACCGGAGGCCCGCACCCGCCCCTCGCTCAACGCGGTCTCCCACGTCACCCTTCCGGTCGCGAGCTCCAACCAGGTCCGCGGGTCCGTCTCCACGACGTTCGGCGGGCTCCCCCGCGTGTGCCGGGGCCCCTCCACGCACTGCGCCGCGGCGAACGGGGGCACCCTGACCTCCACCGAACGCCCCGGCAGTTCGGCCGCGAGGCTCTCCACGGTGCCGCGGACCGCCGCCGCCAACGCGGACCGGGCGGGTTTCGCATTCGTCTCGTCGTCGTCGAGCCACGGGGTCACCGCCTCCACGGCCGCACGCACCACGGCGGCGTCGGGGACCCGGCTCACGTCGGGGCCCCCGCCGTCACACCCGACGCCGGGACACCCGCGGGCAGAGCCCCACGGCGTGCGCGGCGCTCCTGGGCGGTACGCCGACTCCACGTGCGCGCGGGCTGGCTGGTGAGCAACAACAGGATGAGAACGTTCACGGCCAGGACAGGGTAGCCGCCGAGGAAGGTGTCCTGCTCGGCGTCGGTGCTCAGGCGCCCGTACTCGGTGGAGATCGTGCTCACCACGGTCATCGTCAACAGCCACACCCGCGGCCGCCCGTACCCCGCGTACGTGAGCAGGGCGAGCACCCCCATCGCCCCGTGGACGGCGCCGATGAACAGCGCCAGCACCCAGATCGTCGGCGCCACCTCGGCCTCGCTCAGACCGGCGAACTCCTCGAGATCAGCGCCTCCCACCACGTCGCGCAGCGCCAGGACGGTCAGCACCAGCACGGTCCCCGCGACCAGTGCGCACCCCGCCGTCAGCGCGGCGGGACGCGGCAGGTGCCCGGGATCGGGGGCCGCGTCATCGGCGGGGCGATCCGCGTCACCCGACGCGATACCGCCCTCGGCGGCGACGTCGTCGTACCCCCGCGCGGCGCGCACCACACCCGGCGGCAGATCGGCCGCTGACACCTCGGGAACGGGCACCGCCCGCAGGTCCACCACCGGCAGGTCCCCGTCGGTGCGGATCGCGTCACCGCCGCCGTTGCGGGAGTGGTAGCCGGTCGAGAAGTTCTCCAGCACCCGGACGTCCACCCCGGGGACGTGGTAGCGGATCGAATCGACGATGTAGTCCCGCTCGACATCGATGTCCGCATCGATCTTGTGCGTCACCTGGAGGGTGAACAGGGACAGCCCCACCGCCCGGTCATACGTCCCCGCCCCCAGCCACTGGACCCGGTGGCCGCCCGGCAGGAGCCACCCGTCCGGGCAGCGCCAGAACCGGACATGGTGCCGCCGCGACGCGTTGCCCTCCACCTCCTGCTGGTAGGCCAGGCACTGGCGACGGCCGAACAACCGCAACGGGCTCACCGGCGCCGACGGGTACGACCGACGCAGCACCGACGAGACCACGATGCCCCACGAGGACCGCACCGTGACGTCGTCGGCCAACACCCACCCACAGGCGGTCATCGCCTCGTGGATCTGCCGGGCCGTGCCGTCCACCGCGAGGTTCACCGGATCCCCCAGCAGGCCGTCGGACGTCCGGGTGCGCGCGATGAAGTACCCGGGCACATAGACGGACGTGATGAGGGTCTGCAGCCGCGGCAGGACGAGGTAGGCCACCAGCGCCCAGAACGGGATGAGCAGGAACAGGTGCCACCAGGTGTGGTGCCACACATCGTCGAGGAGCCGCCAGCCCAACCACGCCGCCGCGAGGGTCGCGGCCGCGAAGAACACGGTGTCGACGACCGTCCCGGGCAGCGGGGGGCGCACCGTGTCATCGCGGACCTTGGACGGCGGGCTGACGTAGACCGGCGGCCCGGCGGGCCCCGGACGACCGCCGGACGAGGGCGGCACCGGGCCACCGCTGCCGCCGCCGACGACCGACGACGTGCGCTCGCTGGTGGACATGGCTCGACGATAGCGCCCGGCCGGGCCCGAGCGGACCCCGATCGCGCCCCGACCGTCAGGGCGTGCGGTGATCCCGGGCTCGCAGCCGGACGGACACGATGACCGTCCCGATCACGACCGCCGCCGCCAGCGCCAGCGCGTCGGCCCCCAGCACGACATGCAGCAGGGCCCCCGCCACGCCGCCCAGCACGAGCGCCGACCACAGCGCCACCTGCTGGCGGTACGGCGCCCACGACCCGCCGGCCACCGCGTCGACCAGACGGTGCGCGGACTTGACCACCGCACCCGTCATGTAGGTCACGCCCAGCGAGACCTCGCCCCCGGTGTGGAACACCGAGTTCATCGCCCCCATCGCCATGGCCGCGACCGCGACGGACAGGGGAACCGCGAACACCGCGGCGGTGGTGGTCCGGTGGAGGACGAGCGCCGCGACCAACAACACGGCGACCAGGGACAATACGGCGGGCCGGTCGTCGAGGTTCCGGCGGCGGGTCACGACCGCGCCGCCGGCCGCCCCGGTGAAGAACGACACCAGCACGACGGCGGCCATCCCGGCGGCGCCGAGGTCACCGTCGGCGAGGGAGACGACCATGCGGGTGGAGTTACCGCTCATGAAGGACACGAAGTAGCCGCCCACCACGAGGAAACCGACCGCGTCGACGAACCCGGCGGTCGCGGCGAGCACCACCGCCAGCACACGTTCACGCCTCCGCAGATCGCGCATGTGCCCGGCTACCCCCGGCCCCGCCCTCTACGGCGGCCCGTCACACGGGGTCGACGCCGAACAGTGCCGGCAGCGTCCCCTCGTGGGCCTCGCGCAGCTCGTCGATCGTCAGGGTGAACTGGCCCTGGACCTCGAACGTCTCCGGCTCCGGATCGGTGACGCCGATGCGGGCGTGCGGGATGTTCTGGGCGGTGAGCATCTGCTGGAAGCGGATCTCCTCGCCACGCGGCACCGAGACGATGACCCGACCGGAGGACTCGGAGAACAGCCACACGAACGGGTCGGCGTCCTCGGGGAGCACGATGCGCATGCCGCACTCGCCCGCCAACGCCGCCTCGACCAGTGCCTGGGCGAGACCGCCCTCGGACAGGTCGTGCGCACCGGTGACGAGGCCGTCCTTGGAACAGGTCGCCATGATGCGGGCGAGCGTGGCCTCCCACTTCAGGTCCACGGTCGGGGGCGTGCCGCCGAGGTGGCCGTGGGCGACCTGGGCCCAGATCGAGCCGTCGAACTCGTCGCGCGTCTCCCCCAGCAGGTAGATGCTCTCGCCGGGGGTGTCGCCGAACGCGGTCGGCGTGCGGCGGGCGACGTCGTCGATCACGCCGAGCACGCCCACGACGGGGGTCGGGAGGATCGGCGTGGTGCCGGTCTGGTTGTAGAACGACACGTTGCCGCCGGTGACCGGGATCCCCAGTTCAGCACAACCGTCGGCCAGGCCGTGGACCGCCTCGCGGAACTGCCACATCACGCCCGGGTCCTCGGGCGAGCCGAAGTTGAGGCAGTTGGTCACCGCGACCGGGGTGGCGCCGGTGACGGCGACGTTGCGGTAGGCCTCCGCCAGCGCCAGCCGCGCTCCGGTGTAGGGGTCGAGCCGCGTGTAGCGGCCCGAGGCGTCGGTCGAGAGGGCGATCCCCCGGCCCGACTCCTCGTCGATCCGCAGGACGCCGCCGTCGGCGTGCTCGGCGAGGATCGTGTTGCCGCGGACGTAGCGGTCGTACTGCTCGGTGATGAACTTGCGCGAGCACAGCGCGGGGCTGGAGACCATGTCCAGCAGCGTCCGGCGCAGCTCGTCCCCGGTCGCCGGGCGGGCCAGACCGGCGGTGGTGTCGGCCTGCAGCGCATCCTGGTCCGCGGGGCGCTCGACGGGGCGCTCGTACACCGGGCCCTCGTCGGCCAGCGACTCCGGCGGGGCGTCCACGACGATCTCGCCGCGGAACTCGATGGTGAGCCGGTCACCGTCGGTGACCTCGCCGATGTCGGCGGCCAGCACGTCCCAGCGGCGGCACACCTCCATGAAGGCCTCGACGTTCTCCGGCGCCACGACCGCGCACATGCGCTCCTGCGACTCCGAGGACAGGATCTCCGCGGCGCTCATGCCCTCCGCGCGCAGCGGGACGTTGTCCAGCACGACGTGCATGCCGCCGTCGCCCGCCGCGGCCAGCTCGGAGGTCGCACACGCCAGGCCGGCGCCGCCGAGGTCCTGGATGCCCACGACGAGATTCTCGCGGTACAGCTCGAGGCAGCACTCGATGAGAACCTTCTCCATGAACGGGTCGCCCACCTGGACGCTGGGCAGCTTGCGCGGCTTGACCGGCGCGCCGTCCTCGCCCACGTCGAAGGTCTCCGAGGCCAGCACCGACACGCCGCCGATGCCGTCGAGGCCCGTGCGCGCGCCGAACAGGATGATGCGGTTGCCCGTGCCCGAGGCGAAGGCCAGGTGCAGGTCCTCCACGCGCATGACGCCCGCACACAACGCGTTGACCAGAGGGTTTCCGGCGTACGACTCGTCAAAGACGGTCTCGCCGCCGATGTTGGGCAGGCCGAGGCAGTTGCCGTAACCGCCCACGCCCGCGACGACGCCGGGCAGCACCCGGTGGGTGTCGTCGGCGTCGGCGGGACCGAAGCGGAGCTGGTCCATCACGGCCACGGGCCGCGCGCCCATCGCCATGATGTCGCGGACGATGCCGCCGACGCCGGTCGCGGCGCCCTGATACGGCTCGATGTACGAGGGGTGGTTGTGCGACTCCACCTTGAAGGTCACGGCCCAGCCGTCACCGATGTCGACGACCCCGGCGTTCTCGCCGATGCCGGCGAGCATGGTGGAGCGCATCTCCTCGGTGGTGGTCTCACCGAAGTAGCGCAGGTGCACCTTGGACGACTTGTAGGAGCAGTGTTCCGACCACATGACCGAGTACATGGCCAGCTCGGCGTCCGTGGGGCGTCGCCCCAGGATCTCGCGGATGCGGGCGTACTCGTCCTCCTTGAGTCCGAGTTCAGCCCACGGCTGGGCGAGCTCAGGGGTGGCGGAGGCGTGCGAGATGGAGTCCACGTGAGAGGTCACACGCCCGAGTCTAGTCGGCCCCCACCTGCAGGCGAATCCGCTCCCGCGTCGCCACCCCGCCCGACTCCGGACCCGACTACTTGGACAGCACCTCGAACGTGAGCCCGCCCCGCTGCACGCGCTCGAGAAGTGCGTCGCCCATCGCCTGCGCGGTGGTGAGCTGACCGGACAGTGCCGGCAGGTCGTCGAAAGCCAGACACAGGGCGGACTCGGCCAACATCATGGACGTCTCGGTGTACCCGGGGTCGCCACCCGAGACCCGCGTCACGACACGCCGGCCCCCGGCCAGCGCGACGAAGGTGACGTCGAACGACGAGCGCGCCCGACGGGA
This sequence comes from Dietzia sp. CH92, assembly GCF_032248695.1. Lineage (NCBI taxonomy): Bacteria > Bacillati > Actinomycetota > Actinomycetes > Mycobacteriales > Dietziaceae > Dietzia > Dietzia sp. CH92. The sequence goes on from NZ_JAVHXC010000006.1 coordinate 31,536, forward strand.
CTCGCTCGGCCCGGCCCCGCGGTCGATCCTCTTGAGCAGCTGCGACCGGATGGGACCGACCTGTGCACCCGCCGCGATCGCACCGACCCCGACCATCCCGGCCACGGCCGTGACCGGCGAGCCGACCGAGGCGTAGTGCGAGTAGGTGAAGTCCGGGCCGTAGGCGTCCAGAGCGGCCGCCGAGCGCAGGACGATCTGCGGATCGATGGTCGGAAGCGGCACCAGCCACCGGCCCAGCACGCTGTCGTGGTGCGGTTTGCCCGTCACCGACTTGATCCGCCGCCCGGGCGCGCGCCCCTCCTTCTTGCGCCGCCGCGCCGCCGTCTTCGCCGCGTCCCGCAGGCGCGCGAACTGGCCGATCGCCGAGTGGTACGTGCCTCCCGAGAACCGGGCGTCCGCGTGGACCGCGCCGTACACGACCGCCGGCACCCCCTCGGGGACGAGCTTCATTGTGTAGAACACGCCGAGGTCGTGGGGGATGGAGTCGAAGCCGCACGCGTGGACGATCCGGGCGCCCGAGGCGACGGCCGCGTCGTGGTGCTCGAGGTACATGCGGTCGACGAACTCGGGCTCGCCGGTCAGGTCGACATAATCGGTGCCGACCTCCGCGCAGGCGGCGACGAGCGGCTCACCATATTCCAGGTAGGGCCCGACCGTCGTGATGACGACGCGGGCCGAGAGCGCCATCTCCACCAGCGACCGCGCGTCGTCGGTGTCCGCGACCACGACGCCCGGGGCGGGGACGTCCGGCATCTCGGATGCTAGTCGGGTGACGAGGGCGTCCAGCTTGGTCCGGTTGCGCCCGGCCACGGCCCACGAGCCGCCCTCGGGCAGGTTCCGCATGAGGTACTCGGCCACCAGTCCACCGGTGAACCCGGTCGCGCCGTAGAGGACGATGTCGTACGGGCGAGCGGCCTTGTCGGACGAGGACGCGGGCTGGGTGCTGGATTCGCTCATCCCACGGTTGTACCGCAAACGGGTCCTGCGTGACCGGACCCCGATATTGCCCGCGCGCCTGTCGAGGCACGCCGTCGAGCGCGGCGACTGCCCCGACCGGGCTGGCCCTGGCCGTATCCCTTCTCACGCACACCCGCAGCCCTTCCTTCCTGACTGCCGGAGTGGGGGAACGTGTTTCCCAGCGCATTCCCAGGTTAATGGTCGCTCGACCGCGGACCGACCCCCACCTGATCCGTCAACCAGCACCGATGAGAGTCAGTGATGTCGATCACTAGTTAAGCAAAACTTGAGTGCATTCCCGTCCCACGATGCACAATCGTCACGCACGCGCGACCATCCGGGTCGCCGGCACCCGCCCCACTCCCCCCGGGGCGCCTACATCAAGGAGTCCCCCATGGGTGACATCACCGGCTCGATCGCCAACACCACCATCCCGCTGAGCATCGAGACCTTCGGCAGCTTCGATGGCATCGGCTCGTCCGCCGTCGACACCATCCTCGGCTTCGTTCTGAACCTGCCGAATACGCTGCTGACCCTCGTCGCCGGAATCGGCGCCGACCTCGGCAGCACCCTGGGGAACCCGCAGGTCTGACCCACCCCGCAACACTGAAGGGCCCGCCGGGAGAGATCCCAGCGGGCCCTTCGCTATGGACTGAGTCCGGTGGCTAGACCTTCACGACCGCGTCGAGCGCGGACAGGAACAGGCCGAGGCCGTCGTCGGACGGGCCGGTCAGCGGATCGATCGCGTGCTCGGGGTGCGGCATGAGCCCCACGACGCGCCCGTTCTCCGAGCAGATGCCGGCGATGTGGTTGGTGGAGCCGTTGGGGGCGTCGCCGGCGAAGCGGAACACCACGCGGCCCTCGCCCTCGAGCTGCTCGACGGTCTCGGGGGTCGCCATGTAGCGGCCCTCACCGGACTTGAGCGGGATGAGGATCTCGGCGCCCTTCTCGAAACGGGAGGTCCAGGCGGTCTCGGTGTTCTCGACGCGCAGCCACTCGTCGCGGCAGATGAAGTGCATGTCGCGATTGCGGCCCATGGCGCCGGGCAGCAGACCGGCCTCGCACAGGATCTGGAAGCCGTTGCAGATGCCGAGGACGGGCATGCCGCCGCGGGCGGCGCCGATGACCTCGCCCATGACGGGGGCCATGGAGGCGATCGCGCCGCAGCGCAGGTAGTCACCGTAGGAGAAGCCGCCCGGGACGACGACGGCGTCGACGCCCTTGAGGTCGGCGTCGGCGTGCCAGAGGGAGACGGCCTCGGCGCCCGCGCGGGTGACGGCGCGGGAGGCGTCGACGTCGTCGAGGGTGCCGGGGAAGGTGATGACGCCGATCCGTGCGGTCACGACGCCACCTCGGCGGCGTCCACGCGGAGGACCTTCCAGTCCTCGATCACCGTGTTGGCGAGCAGGGACGAGGCGATCTCCTCGAGCTCGGCGTCGGTGACCGAGTCGGCGACCTCGAGCTCGAACCGCTTGCCCTGGCGGACGTCGGTGACGCCGTCGTGGCCGAGGCGGCCGAGGGCGCGGTGGATGGCCTGACCCTGCGGATCGAGGATCTCGGCCTTGGGCATGACTTCGACGACGACTCGGGCCACGTGGGAACTCCTCGCTGGGACGGCTTGGCGGGATCGACCCGGACCGGCCGGGGCGCACGGCGTCCATGCTACCCGGCCGCGGCCGGACGGCCGAACGCTCAGGCGACGCCCACCAGCGCGGCGGGCGACCATTCGTAGCGCACGGGGCGCGCGCCGTACTCGCCGGTCACCAGGTCGACGGCGTCGAGCAGCGCCGCGCGTGGGGTGGCGCGGGACAGCTGCTTGGCGGAGATGTTGAGCCGCACGAGGCCGTCGGCGGCGGCGGTGCGGCCGGCGGCGGCGACGAGCGCCCGGCACCACCAGGCGTCCGCGACGAATCCCTCCCCGATCGACAGGGCGCGACCGCGTTCGGAGGTTCCGCGGACCACGTCGTGAATGCCGGTGAGCGCGGCGCAGAGCCGGAAACCGGTGGCGGGGAGCGCCTTTAGGCATCCCGGGGAGGCGTTCCAGCGGGGCGGGGCGAAGACGCGGGTGCGCAGTCCCATGCCGTCCATGAGCCGGTCGGCCGCGGCGAGTCGCACCGTGGCCTCGGCGGGGCCGATGGAGGCGAACTCGGCGCGGCGGAGCCCGGTCGCCGCGTCGTCGTATCCGCCGAGGATGATCGCGTCGCCCTGCCGGCGGCGGTGGCGCAGCCAGTCCTGGGTGCCGTGGTCGGCGGCGAGCTCGTACTCCCGGCCCCGTCGCGGGGCGACGAGGAGGGAGACGGGCACGGACCTGCGCTCGAGCTCGCCGACCAGGTCGACGGCGTGGTCGAGGGTGTGATCGCGCAGACCCGAGACGGAGACGATGAGGCGCGGGGTCATGGCCGCATCGTGTCAGACCGGGGTGACACGGCGACGACGACGAGGTGTACGCCTCATGGCCGGGCCGGGTCCGGCCTGCTCACGCCGTCAGATCGGAAGTGTCTCCTCGAGCGCCTCCACCAGTTCGGGGGCCCCGGGCTCGACCTTGGGGCGGAAGCGGCCGACGACCTGCCCGTCCGGGGAGATCAGGAATTTCTCGAAGTTCCACTGCACATCGCCGGCCTCGCCCCGGGAATCCGCGGCCTTGGTGAGCTCGGCGTAGAGCGGGTGACGGTCGGGGCCGTTGACGTCGACCTTGGCCGCGAGCGGGAAGGTGATGCCGTACTTGCCGGACGTGAACTCCTTGATGGTGTCCTCGTCGCCGGGCTCCTGGCCCATGAACTGGTTGCACGGGAAGCCGATCACGAACAGGCCGCGGTCGCGGTAGTCGTCGGCGAGCTCCTGCAGACCCTCGTACTGCGGGGTCAGGCCGCACTCACTGGCGACGTTGACCACGAGGACGGCGTGGCCCGCGTAGTCGGCCATGCTGGCGGACTCGCCGTCGATGGTGGTGAACGAGATGTCGTGGACGCTGCCGTTGCTCATGTGATCCAGCCTACTCGGAACGCGCCATTGACAAACCGTTGTGTTTTCACAACACTTAGCTGCATGAGTCCAGTGCGCCGGGGAGAAAAGCTCCCGATCTTCAATCGGATCGCCGTGTTGCGCGCCGAGCACCGCCTGAGTCGGGCGGCGCTGGCGGAGCGGATCGCGGTGAACCCCCAGACGGTGGGGGCGCTCGAGCGCGGGGACCACTACCCCAGCCTGGATCTCGCCTTCCGGATCTGCGCGGTGTTCGACCTGCCCGTCGAGGCCGTGTTCTCCCGCGAGGAGTTCCAGCCCATGTCCGCCGAGATGTACCGCCGCCCGCGAGAGGACCGATCATGACCACCACCGACCCCGGCGCCGCGACCCTGTCACCGGCCGAACTCCGGTACGAGAAGCAACTCGCCCGACTGGAGGGCAGCCTGCGCTCGTGGCGCACCCCGGCCCGTCGCCGCCTTCTCGTCCGCCTCAACTGGGCGTGCATCGCCGTGATGTCGGCCATCGCGGTGACCAGCTACTTCTGGCTGCCGATCGCCATCGCGTGGATCCCCATGACCGTGGCGATCTGCGCCGCGTGGTCGATGCTGCGGACGGTGATCGACATGAAGGACGCCGCCCCGGCCCGCTACCTCGACGAGTACGAGACGATGACGCTCCTGCGCGCCCGGTCGACGGCGCTCAAGGCCCTCGTGGCGATCCTCATGGCGCTCGGCATGCTGCTCGTGTGGGCGTCGAGCCTGGAGTTCGGCGACGGTCACCGCCTCGCCTACGCGCTGGGGGGCCTCGCGATCCTCGGGGTCTTCGTCGGCGGGGTCATCCCCGCGGCCGCGATGGCCCGCACGATGGACCCGGCCGATCCCGACGACCGCTGACGACTGCTGGACGACGCGGCACCCCGCCGACGACCCCGCCCTGCACCCGGGCGCCCCGCCACCCCGCCCTGCACCCGGGCTCCCCGGCACCCCGGCCTCGAGCGCCCCACGACCCACGAAATCCGCTACTCCCGCCCGACATCCGCTACCCGTGTGGGAGTAGCGGAAGCGGAGCGGGAGTAGCGGAGCTCGTCGCTGGTCCAGTCGGTGGGCTAGTTGGCGGGCTGGTCGGCGGGCTGGTCGGCGCCGGCGGTACGGACCGTCCACGCGTATTCGAACGCCGTCTGCCGCCACCGCTCGTACCGACCCGACACGCCGCCGTGCCCGGCGCTCATCTCGCAGCGCAGCAGGACCGGCCGGTCAGCGGAGTTGGCCGACGGCGACACCGCACGCAGCCTGGCCACCCACTTGGCCGGCTCCACGTACAGCACCCGGGTGTCGTTGAGCGAGGTCACCGCGAGGATCGCCGGGTAGTCCTTTGCCTCGACGTTCTCGTACGGCGCGTAGGAGGCCATGTAGTCGTAGACCTCCTCCGAGTGCAGCGGGTCGCCCCACTCGTCCCACTCGATCACCGTGAGCGGCAGCTCCGGCATGAGGATCGACGTCAGCGGGTCGACGAACGGCACCACCGCCTGGATCCCGGCGAACAACTCGGGGGCCAGGTTGGCGACGGCACCCATCAGGAGGCCGCCCGCGCTGCCGCCCTCGGCCACCAGACGGTCCGGCGCGGTGAGCCCGGAGTCGACGAGGTGACGGGCGCAGTCGACGAAGTCGGTGAAGGTGTTGCGCTTCGCCAACATCTTGCCGTCCTCGTACCAGAGGCGGCCCATCTCGCCGCCGCCGCGCACGTGCGCCACGGCGAACGCCATCCCGCGGTCAAGCAGGGACAGCCTCGCCACGGAGAACGCCGGGTCGATGCTGGTCTCGTACGAGCCGTACCCGTAGATCAGTGTGGGGACCTGCTCCCCGGCGTCCACGCGTGCGGCGGTCTCGACCGACATGACCAGCGAGATCGGCACCTGCGTCCCGTCACCGGCGGTCGCCCAGTCGCGCCGCTGGACGTAGCCGCTCGGGTCGTACCCGCCGAGCACCTCCTGCTCGCGCAGCAGCGTGCGCTCGCCCGTGGTCAGGTCGAGCGAGTAGACGCGGCCCGGGGTGACGAACGAGCCGAAGCCGAACCGCAGGACCGGCGTCGCCCACTCGGGGTTCGAACCCGGACCGGAGGTGAACAGTTCCTCGTCGAACCTGACGGGCTCGAACCGGGAGTACTGCGCGGTGCCAGCCGTGGACTCCGGGTCGAGCGGCATGAGCGCGAAACGCGGTAGTGCCCCCTCCCGGTAACCCAGCACCAGCACCCGGGCGAAGGCGTCCACGCCCTCCACCCGGACGTCGTCCCGGTGCGGGACGAGCGTGCGCAGGTCACGCAGGGCTCCCTCGATCGGCGCGGCCGGGGCCTCGGCCACCACGTAGTTGGGCGCCCCGTCGTTGTGCGTGACGAGGAACCGGTCCTCGCCGCCGATCACCGCGTGCTCGACGTCGTACTCGACGCCCTCCTCGCGCGGCCGGACACACCAGAACTCGCCCGCGGGATCGCTCGAGTCCAGGCACCACACCTCGGTGGTGATCTTGGACCCCGCCGCTATCTGCAGGTACTTCTCGCTGCGTGTCTCGCCCACCCCGATCCAGTAGGACTCGTCGGGCTCGTGGAACACCTTGTCGTCGTCGTCCCTCGTCGTCCCCAGGCGGTGACGCCAGACGGTGTCCGGTCGCCACGCGTCATCGACCGTCACGTAGAAGACGTACCGGCCGTCACGCGACCACGTCACCCCCGCCGCGATCCCGGAGATCTCCTCGTCCGGCGCGGTGACCTCAGGGTCCAGCGAGCGGAAGCGCAGCGTGTAGCGCTCGTCTCCCTCGGTGTCCGTGGCCCACGCGAGCATCGTGCCGTCGTGGCTGACCGAGAACGCACCCAGTGCGAAGTAGTCGTGGCCCTCCGCCTCGGCGTTGCCGTCCATGAGCAACTGCTCGCCGGGCAGCTCCTCGTCCGGGGAGACCTCCGGCGGCGCCCACCCGGCCGGGTCCGCCGGGTCGTCCACGTACTGCTGCGGCACCGGCACCCGGCAGTGCTTCGCGTAGGATCGGCCCTCCTCCGTCCGCGAGAAGTACCACCAGCGCCCGGAACGAACGGGGACCGACATGTCGGTCTCCTTCACGCGGGAGCGGATCTCCTCGTAGACCGCGTCCTCCAGCGGCTTGAGGTCCGCCGTCATGGCATCGGTGTAGGCGTTCTCGGCCTCGAGGTACTCGCGGGTCGCCGGGGCGTCCTTGTCGCGCAGCCACTCGTAGTCGTCGACGAAGACGCGGCCGTGGTGTTCGCGGCGGTGCGGGCGGCGCTCGGCCACTGGCGGCGCGGGCGTGGTCGCCGGAGCCGCGGGCGGGGTCGAGTCGGTCGCGGGCGAGTCGGTCGCGGGCGAGGTCGAGTCGGCCGCCGAGTTCTGCGAGCCGGCGTCGAAGGCGCTCACGCGTCGTCACCGCCGATCCAGTCGGCGAACGACAGTCCCGAGATCCGCTCGTACGCCTCGATGTACCGCTCGCGCGTGGCGGCCACCACCTCATCGGGGAGCACCGGCGGCGGCGTGTCGGCGTCCTTGTTCCAGCCCGCCTCCGGCCCGGTCAGCCAGTTGCGCACGAACTGCTTGTCGAAACTCGGCTGCACGCGGCCCGGCGAGTACTCGTCGGCGGGCCAGTACCGGGAGGAGTCCGGGGTGAGGACCTCGTCGGCGAGGATGAGCTCCCCGTCGACCAGTCCGAACTCGAACTTGGTGTCCGCGAGCAGCACCCCGCGCTCCGCGGCGATCTCCGCGGCCCGCGAGTAGATGTCCAGGGTCGTCGTCCGCAGCCGCTCGGCCAGCTCCGCGCCTACGATCCGGGACAGTTGATCGAACGAGATGTTCTCGTCGTGGTCCCCCACCGCCGCCTTGGTGGCCGGGGTGAAGATCGGCTCGGGCAACTTGCTGGCCTCTACCAGACCGTCGGGCAGCTCGATACCGCACACCGTGCCCGACTCACGGTACTCGGTGATCCCGGAGCCGGTGAGGTATCCGCGGGCCACGCATTCCGCCTGAACCATGTCCAGGCGCCGCACCACCATCGCGCGGCCCAGCACCTCGGCCGGGATCCGCTCGTCGTCCAGCGGACCCGCGAGATGGTTGGGGACGTCGAGGGCGTCGAAGAAGAACGCGCTCATCGCTGTGAGCACCCGGCCCTTGTCGGGGATGGGCGTCCCGAGCACGTGGTCGTACGCCGAGATCCTGTCGGTGGCCACCATGAGCAGCGTCTCGTCGTCGATCTCGTACAGCTCGCGGACCTTCCCGGAGACGAGGTGGCGATAGGAGGAGAGATCGGGTCGCATGACGGCCAGCGTAGCCGGACCGTGGGGGCCGGCGAGGCGGTGCACCCGGCCGGCGACGAACCGCGGGCGCTCAGCCCAGGCGGGCGTCGAGCCACTCCCCCAGGGCCTCGTACGCCTCGTCCGCGCACAGGTCGTTGAACAGTTCGTGGTAGCCGCCCTCGAACTCCCGATAGGTGATCTCCGGCCGCGGATCATGGGCCGTACCGGCGATCTGCGCGAAGCGACGTGACCCCGTGGGCGAGGTGATGGAGTCGGCGGACCCGTTGAGCACCAGGGTCGGCAACCGTAGAGCAGGTGAGCGCTCGATCAGGTCGAGCCCACCCGCGAGCAACGTGCCCGCCGACAGTGCCGGGACCCCGCCGTGGTGCACGAGCGGATCGGACGTGTAGTCCTGCACGTACACGGGATCGCGGGAGATCTGACCCGGGTCGAGCTTCTCCACGGGCAGGAACGGCAGCAGCCGCGCGACGACCGGCGCGAGCTTCCGCAGCGGCGCCGGGGTGCTCTCACCCACCACCAGACCGGGCGACGACAGGACGAGCCCCTTGAGGTCCCACGGCCGACGCAGGGCGGACTCGCCCGCGATCAGCCCGCCCATCGAATGCCCCATCAGCAGCCGCGGCAGGGACTCGGCGCCGGCCCCCTCGGCCGACCGCGCCCACTCGACCACCGCGTCGCGGACCGCCAAATTGTCGCGGATGTGCGTCTCCATCGCGACCCGCGCGCGGGGGCCCGGGGCGGTGCCGTGGCCCCGCAGGTCATACGAGGCCACGCTCACGCCGCGATCGGTGAGGAACCCGATGGTGCGCCCGTAGCGGCCGGAGTGCTCGCCGAACCCGTGGACCAGCACGAGCAGCGCCCGCGGATCGTCGGCATGGTGCAGCCGCACCTGCAGTCCGGAGGTGCCGGGGACGGGGATCACGGTCTCGCGCATGACGGTCAGACTAGTGCCCGTCCGCTCCGATCCGAGGCCGATCGGGTGGCGGCCCTCAGGTGACGAACTGCCGCGTGGCAGCCTGCCCGAGAGCGGCTGCGGCCGAAGCGAGCAGGAGCGAGAGCGAGACGCCATGCCGAGGAGCGGCTGCGTAGCCGGCGCGCGCAGGAGCGAGAGCGAGACGCCATGCCGAGGAGCGGCTGCCCGGCGGCCACCACTCCCGCCCGTCGCGATGGCGTCTCGCGCGCACCGCGGGGCGGGCGAGACGCCATGCCGAGGAGCGGCTGCGATCGGAGCGCGCAGGGGCGGAAGCGAGACGCCATCCCCGGGAGCCGCTGCACGGCGGCCACTGCTCCCGCCCGCCCCGATGGCGTCTCGCGCGCACCGCGGGGCGGGCGAGACGCCATGCCGAGGAGCGGCTGCGATCGGAGCGAGCAGGGGCGGAAGCGAGACGCCATCCCCGGGAGCAGCTGCACGGCGGCCACTGCTCCCGCCCGCCACGATGGCGTCTCGCGCGCACCGCGGGGCAGGCGAGCCGCCATGCCGAGGAGCGGCTGCGATCGGAGCGTGCAGGGGCGGAAGCGAGACGCCATCCCCGGGAGCCGCTGCACGGCGGCCACTGCTCCCGCCCGCCCCGATGGCGTCTCGCGCGCACCGGGGGGCAGGCGAGACGCCATGCCGAGGAGCGGCTGCGATCGCAGCGAGCAGCGGCAAGAGCGAGACGCCATCCCCGGGAGCGGCTGCGTTGTCGCCGGGAGCAGGGGCGACCGCGACCCCCCGGGCCGCCACCCCGGGGAGCGGCTGGGCAGCGGCAAGCGGGAGCGGCTGCGCAGCCGGCGGGCGCGAGCGGCGGGCGGGAGAGAGGCCGCCCGCCAGCGCCGGATCAGAGAATCGAGCCCGGCGCGTAGCCCGCGGCCTCCGGGTGACGGGCCACCAGTGCCTCGACGCGGGCGGCCACGGCGTCGACCTGGTCTCCGGCCGCGCCGACGAACGCCGCACGATCGGCCAGCGCCTCCTCCAGCGCGGGACGGTCCAGAGGCAGCCGGTCGTCGGCGGCGAGCCGGTCGATGAGATCGGGCTCGCGGCCCTCTTCGCGCATCGCCAGGGCCACGGCCACGGCGTTCTCCTTGATCGCCTCGTGGGCGAGCTCGCGGCCGACGCCCGCGCGCACCGCGGCCATGAGCACCTTCGTGGTGGCCAGGAACGGCAGGTAGCGCTGCAGCTCCTTGTCGATCACCGCGGGGTAGGCGCCGAACTCGTCGAGAACGGTGAGGAAGGTCTCGAACATGCCGTCCAGGGCGAAGAAGGCGTCCGGGAGCGCGACGCGGCGCACGACGGAGCAGAACACGTCGCCCTCGTTCCACTGCGCGCCCGCGAGCTCGGCGGCCATGGACCCGTAACCGCGCAGGACCACCTGCAACCCGTTGACGCGCTCGCAGGAGCGGGTGTTCATCTTGTGCGGCATGGCCGACGAGCCGACCTGCCCGGGCTGGAACCCCTCGGTGACGAGCTCGTGACCGGCCATGAGCCGGATGGTCTGGGCCAGGGACGACGGTCCCGCGCCGAGCTGCACCAGTGCGGAGACGACCTCGTGGTCCAGCGACCGCGGGTAGACCTGGCCCACCGAGTCGAACGTGCGGGAGAAGCCGAGGTGCGCGGCGATCCGCCCCTCGAGCTCGGCCATCTTCGCGGCGTCGCCGCCGAGGAGGTCGAGCATGTCCTGGGCGGTGCCCATCGGCCCCTTGATGCCGCGCAGCGGGTAACGCTCGAGCAGCGACTCGACCCGCTCGAGGGCGACGAGAAGCTCGTCGGCTGCGGAGGCGAAGCGCTTGCCCAGCGTGGTGGCCTGGGCGGCGACGTTGTGACTGCGCCCGGCCATCACGGTGTCGCGGTGGGCGACGGCGTGCTCGGCGAGGCGACGGACCGCGGCCACGCCCCGGTCGCGGATCAGCTCGAGCGACCGCACGATCTGCAGTTGCTCGACGTTCTCGGTGAGGTCCCGGCTCGTCATGCCCTTGTGGATGTGCTCGTGACCGGCGAGGTCGTTGAACTCCTCGATCCGGGCCTTGACGTCGTGCCGGGTGACGCGCTCGCGCTCGGCGATCGAGGTGAGGTCCACGCGGTCGATCACCGCCTCGTAGGCCTCGATCACCCCGTCCGGCACGTCGATCCCCAGGTCGCGCTGGGCGCGCAGGACCGCGATCCACAGCTGGCGCTCGAGCACGATCTTGTGCTCGGCGGACCACAGCGTGGCCAGGTCCGCGCTCGCGTAGCGCGAGGCGAGGACGTTGGAGATCCGGGGCTTGGCGGCCTGGGCGGGCGAGGCGTTCTGGGCGGTCACGCCCCCCAGTATCGCAGCCCGATCAGGAGATCATCGAGCCGCCGGTGGACCCGTTGAAGATCTCGCGGGCGTTGAGGTACACCTGCTCGACGGTCAGCGGCGCCTGCAGCAGCAGCCACGGCCGGGTGATGTAGACGCTGGCGGTGATGATCTCGGCGGAACCCATGGGCTGACGGTAACCGCCCGCGAGCGCCCTCGGGGCCACCACGTCCGGGGGCGCTGGCCGAGCGCTCCCGCCCGGACGAGCACTACCGATGTCGGGCCCTACGGCGCCAGTTCCGCCTCGAGCCGGTCCATCGCCTCGGCGATCTCGTCGGTCGCCCCGGCAAAGCTGAGCCGGACGGTGTGGCGGCCGTCGACTGTGTCGAAGTCCACGCCCGGCGTCAGGGCGACGCCGGTGCGGTCGAGGATCTCCGCGCACCACGCGACCGAGTCGTCGGTCCACCGGGAGACGTCGAAGTAGGCGTAGAACGCGCCGTCGGGAGGGGCGATCTCGGCCACCCCGAGCTCGCCCAGGCGCCGCAGCACGAGGTCGCGGTTCCGGGCGTAGCGCTGCACGTGCAGGTCGAGTTCCGCGGTGGCCTCCTCGGTGAAGGCGGCGACGGCCGCGAACTGCGCGTCGGCGGGCGGGCAGATCGTCAGGTTGCCGATGAGCCGGTCGACGGGGTCCCGCAGGTACTCCGGCAGCAGCATCCATCCGATCCGCCAGCCGGTCATGGAGAAGTACTTGGAGACCGACCCCATGACCACGGCGTCGCGGCTGGTCCGCCACGCGCTCGCGCACTCGCGGCCGTAGGTGACGCCGTGGTAGATCTCGTCACTGATCAACAGGGTGCCGTTGGCCTCGCACCACCGGGCGAGCGCGGCGAGTTCGTCGGCGTCGATGATCGTGCCGGTGGGGTTGGCGGGACTGGCGACGATGAGCCCGGCGGGGGCGTGGCCGAGCTCGGTGGCGACCGCCTCGAGCTGCGCGACCGTGGGTTGGTACCGGGTGTCCGCGCCGCAGGCGACCTCGTGGACGCGGCAGCCCAGGGCCGCGAGCGTGTTGCGGTACGCGGGGTACCCGGGGCGGGCCATGACCACGGTGTCGCCGGGATCGAAGGCGGCGAGGAAGAGCGCGGTGAAGCCTCCGGAGGACCCGGTGGTGACGACGACGTCGTCGACGGTCACGTCCACACCGTCCCGCCTCCGGTGATACCCCGCGATGGCCTCGCGCAGCGGCCGGATGCCGAGAGCCTCGGTGTAGCCGAGGATCTCGGTGTCGAGGGCGTGACGGGCCGCCGCGAGCACCGGGCCGGGCGCGGGCGTCGAGGGCTGCCCGGCGCACAGGGAGATCACGTCACCGTGGGTCTCCTGACGGCGGGCCGCGGCGGCGAGCACGCTCATCACGTGGAACGGTTCGACGGCCGAGCGGCGGGAGGGTTCGCGTGCGACGGACATACCCCTGACGCTAGCGCCCGGGGCGGCGGTGTCCACGACGGGCCGCTCGGTCGGGTGCGACCGCCGCGACGGCGGACTACCGTCGGAGTCGTCCCGGCTCGATCGCACTCGAGGACGGCCCGTCATGAACGTCTCCACCGACGACGTCGTGGTGCGCCCGGCCACGCGGTTCGACGACGTGGCGCTCCTGCTGGGCCCCAAAAAGAACCCCGACGCCTCGGTGTGCTGGTGCCTCAGCCACCGGCTGGACTCCGCGACCAACCGCTCACTGGTCGGCCGCGCCCGGGGCGACCGGGTCCGCGAGCTGTGCGCGCGCGACGTCGCCCCGGGGGTGCTCGCCTACCTGGGGGCCGAGCCCGTGGGCTGGGCCGCCGTCGCCCCGCGCCGCGAGCTTCCCGTCGCGCGGTCCCGGAAGATCCCGACCGTGGACCGGCGCCCCGTGTGGTCGCTCTTCTGCCTCCGCGTCCGACCGGGGTACCGGGGCCGCGGGATCGCCCACGCGCTCGTCGAGGGCGCGGTCGACCACGCCCGCGAGCACGGGGCCCCCGCCGTCGAGGCCGTGCCCGTGGACAACGGCGGCCGGAAGGTGGACCTCACCATGGCCTTCGTCGGGTTCCGTTCCCTGTTCGAGGCCGCCGGGTTCGCCAAGGTCGCGGACACGTCGTCGGTGACGGCGGGCCTGCCCCGGATCGTGATGAGGCGGGAACTCGGGTGAGGTGGGAGCTCGGGTGAGACCGGGGCCGCCCGCGCGGCGACCGCCCGTCAGACGGCCAGCCCGAACACCCACACCAACAGCGTCATGGTGACCAGTGTGATGAGCAGGATCCCGATGAGGTTGAGCCAGAGGCCACCCCGGATCATCTGCCCGATCGTCACGTAGCCGGAGCCGTAGGCGATCGCGTTGGGAGGCGTCGCCACGGGGAGCATGAACGCGCACGTCGCGGCCAGCGCCACCGGCACCGCGAGCAACATCGGATCGACACCGAGCCCCAGGGCGACCCCGCCGGCCACCGGCAGGAACGTCGCGGCGGTGGCGGTGTTGCTCGTCAACTCGGTGAGGAAGATGATCCCCGTGGCGGCCACCACCACCAGCAGGATGACCGGCAGGGCACCCAGAGCACCGGCCTGCTCGCCGATCCAGTCGGTGAGCCCCGAGCCGGAGAACTGCGAGGACAGCGCCAGTCCGCCGCCGAACAGTAGGAGCACACCCCAGGGCAGTGCCAGCGCGGCGTCCCAGGTGAGCAGCCGCACCCCCCGCCGGGACCCGGCGGGCAGCAGGAACAGCAGCAGCCCGGCCGCGAGCGCGATGCCCGCGTCCGAGATCGGTGGCTCCTCGAACACCAGGGGGACGGCCACCCAGGACACCGCCGCCGCCACGAAGACGACCAGGACGCGCTTCTCGCCCGACGACGTGGGGCCGAGTCGGCGCAGCTCGCCGTCGAACAGTTTCCGCCCACCGGGGATCCGCTCGATCTCCGGCTTGAACAGGACCTTCGTGAGCAGGAGCCAGGTGATCACCAGCATGACCACCGCGAGCGGCAGCCCGACGAGCATCCACTGCCCGAAGCCCAGCTGGATGTCGTGTTCCGCGCTCAGGTACCCGGCGAGCAGCGTGTTGGGCGGGGTCCCGATGATCGTCGCCAGCGACCCGACCGACGCCGCGTACGCGATACCGAGCATGAGGGCCGTGCCGAAGTTGGACCGGATCACGGCCTCCTTGACCGCATCCGAGTTCGGATCCGCCCTCGGGTCCATCTCCGGCATCGCGGTCTTCCCGTCGCCGTCGTCGTTGCCGCCGCCCCCGAGTTCGGAGGCCAACATCAGGACGGACACGCCGATCGGCAGCATCATCACGGCCGTCGCGGTGTTGGACACCCACATGCTCAGGAACCCCGTCGCGATCATGAACCCGCCGATCACGCTCGTGGACCGGGTCCCCATCGCGCGCACGGTGAGCAACGCGATCCGCCGGTGCAGGTTCCAGCGCTGCATGGCGATCGCGATGAGGAAGCCGCCCATGAACAAGAAGATGATGTTGTTGCCGTACTGGGCGCCCACATCGTCGACGGAGATGTCGTCGCCGAGCACCGGGAACGCGATGAGCGGGACCAGCGCGGTGGCGGGGATGGGGATGCACTCGGTCATCCACCAGATGCCCAACAGCACGGCCACCGCCGCGGTCAGCCGGGCGTTGTGCTCGAGATCGCCGGGCATGACCAGATAGACCAGGGCGGCGACCGCCAGCCCCGCGATCGTGCCCACGACGCTCCGGATGAACTCTCCGCGCGGCACGGCCTCGTCGAGCTCACCCGGCGACTTCTGGTCCACCTCGACCCCGCGGTGCGGGTCGGGCTCCAGCCCGCGCAGGTGCGGCGCCATGACGATCCTGCGCTCCTCCCCGCCGTCAGTCCCGTCGTGCTCGCCGGTGGTCATGTCGTCTCCCGCTCGTCGTCACCGAATTCTCGCGCACACAGTGTCCGGCACTCACGATCCGAACGGTACCGATCCCAGCGCCCCGGATCCGAGTGACAGGGAGCCGTCCGGCGCCACCTCGAGGCCGAACACCGCGATCTCCTGCGCCGGGCCGCCGGCGAGGCCGATCGAGACCACCACCTCGTGTCGGCCCGCGGCCAGCGGGCGGGACGGGCGCAGGGTGAGGGTGCGATCGAGCTCGCCCCCGGCGGCGACGGCCGCCGACGCCGCGGGCAGGTCCCCGCCCGCGGCCACGATCGGCAGCGACGCCCGCCGCTTGTCGGGACCGGTGACGGTCGCCCGGAGCTCGCCCGTGTACGCGGCGCCGGTGGAGGCGATCCGCACGGGGAGATCGAGCACCTCGTCGTCGTCGACCCGTCGCAGCGCGGCGTCCCCGGCCGCGGTGAGGCGCACGGGTAGGTCGACCACCGGATCGGCGGGGCGCGCCTCGGACGGCGTCCCGTCGCCGACCACCGGCCAGCCACCCACCCAGTCCAGGCGGTCGAGCATCAGGTAGCGGCGCTGGACGCCGCCCGGCAGGACGGCCTGACCGCGCGGCGCCGCGTGGTAGACCATCCAGTCCTGCCCGGCGTCATCGGTCGCGACGTCGACGTGGCCCGGCCCGACCCAGTTCTCGTCGCCCCGGAGGATCACGTCGCCCGCGCCGCGCTCGAGCAGCGGGCGACCACTGCGGTCCGCGTACGGTCCGAACAGGTCGTCCGCGCGTCCGCCGAGGACCCGGTACTGCGAGCGCTCACCGTCGCAGCACAGTCCCGCGCTGGTGAACAGGTGCGTGTGCCCGTCCCGCGCGATGACGGCCGGCGCCTCGACCCCGGGGCCCGCGACGAGCACGGGCTCGCCCTCCAGCTCCGTGCCCGCATCGTTCATCGGCACCGCGTGGATGCCCTCGAAGTTCCCCATGAGCAGCACCGGGCCGTCCTCGGTGAACACGACCTCCGGGTCCATGGGGTCGAGGAGCTCGCCGCGGTAGTCCCCGAAGCACACGACCGGTCGCGCGTCGTGCCCCCACGGCCCCTCCACACCGGGCGCGGTGGCGCGGCCGATACACGGCGCGGAACCGCCGGTGGTGTAGTACATGACCGCCTCGCCCCCGGGCCGGACGTGCACGTCCGGCGCCCACAGGAAGGAGATCAGGGGCGCCCAGCGCGGCCGCGTGGTGAACGCGTCGCCGAGGTACTCCCATTCCACCAGGTCGAACGAGCGGAAGTGCGGGATGAGACGGTGCCCGGCGCCGTCCGCCCAGTCGTCGGAGGTCGCGTAGACGTGGAAGGCGCCGTCGGCGCCGCGGACCACCGTGGGGTCCGGGGCGACCGACGAGATCACGGGGTTGGCCGCCGCGGTGGGCACGAGGGCGGGGGCCGCCGCGCCCGTCGCCGCCGCGATGGTGACGACGACGACGAGGGACGCAGCGACGAGTGATCGGGCACCGGCGGCGAATGTCATGCCTGTGAAGTTAACGCCCCCGGCGCGTCAACTCTGTCCGGCGCGCTCCTTGCGCAGCAGAAAGCGCTGGATCTTGCCCGACGGCGTCTTGGGCAGCTCGCGCACGAAGTGGACCCGGCGGGGGAAGGCGTGGGCCGCGAACTCGGTCTTGACCCACTTCTGCAGCGCGGCCTCGGCCTCCGGGCCGCCGTCGACCCCGTCGCGCAGGACGACGTACGCCTCGAGCACCTCGCCCGCCAGCTCGTCGGGCACGCCGATCACCGCGGACTCGAGCACGTCCGGGTGCTTGGCCAGCACGGACTCCACGTCGAAGGGCCCGATGCGGTAGCCGGACATGATGATCACGTCGTCGTCGCGGCTGGAGAAGTAGAAGTGGCCGTCGGCGTCGATCTTGGCCGCGTCACCCGTGTAGTACCACCGACCGTCCGGGCTGAAGCGCTCGGCGGTCTTCTCCGGGGACTCGTGGTATCCGGTGAACCACATGAGCGGGCTGGCGGGGACGTCGATCGCGACCCGGCCCAGCTCCCCCACGGGCGCCGGCTCGTCGGCGTCGGCCGCCAGCACGGTGCACGACCAGCCCGGCAGGGGCACACCCATCGAGCCCGGGCGCACGTCCTGACGTAGCGAGTCGTGCCACGGGTTGATGATGAACATGCCGTGCTCGGTCTGGCCGTACTGGTCGCGGACCTCCACCCCGAACTGCTCGACGGACCACTCGATCACCTCGGGCGTGAGGGGCTCACCGGCGGCCGAGGCGCGGCGCAACTTCACGTCCGCCGGCGCGATGTCCCGCTTGGCCCGCATCGTCCGGTAGACGGTCGGCGCGGCGGCGAAATTGGTGACGTGGAAGTACTGGAGAACCGCGAAGGCCAGCTCCGGGGTGTAGCGGGCGTGCAGCAGCAGGCTGCGGCGCCCCACCGCCAGCGGCCCGAGGATCCCGTAGTAGAGGCCGTACGCCCACCCGGGGTCGGCGCCGTTCCAGAAGACGTCGTCAGCGCGCACGTCCAGGCCCGTCTCGATGTACTGGTGGAACGCGGCGAGCGCGCGCACCGGCACCACGACACCCTTGGGGGTGCCGGTGGTCCCGGAGGTGAAGAGCATGACCATGCCGGCGTCCGGGCCGGTGACCGCGGCCGGGCGGCCGGGCTCCTGCGCCGCGACGATGGTGGCCAGGTCGAGGTCGCCCTCGCGGGCGTCGGGGCAGTCCGCCAGCCCGGCCACGACCACCGGCACCGAGATCGACTCGAGCTTGCCGCGCTGGTCGGCGTCGGAGACGACCACCTTGGCGTCGCCGCCGGTGATGCGCATCTCGATGGCCGGCCAGGCGAACGCGGTGAACAGCGGCATGTGCACGGCCCCGAGCCGCCAGATCCCCATGAGCGTGAACACCAGGTCCGCGGACTTGGACATGAGCGTGGCCACCCGGTCGCCCTCGCCCACGCCGAGCTCCGCCAGCGCGGACGCGACCTTCTCGCTCTCCGTCCGCAGTTCGGAGTAGGTGATGTCGCGCCCGGACAGGTCCGCGTCGATGACGGTGAAGGCGACCGCGGCCGGATCGTGCCGGTCGCACAGGAACTCCGCGGCGCTCGCGCCGGGGACGTCGTAGATCGCCAGCAGTTCCTCCGGCGACAGGGGCGTGGACGTGGTGCTCGACTCGCTGCTCTCTGCCATAGAGCGGATTGTGGTCCAGACGACACCGCGAGCACCACCACCCACCGACGGGCACCCCCGCTTTCGGGCCTACCAGTCCCGCGAACCGGGCGTGCACTCTAATGGGACCCGGTAACTTTCCCGCACGCACCCGGAGGACCCCATGGCCGTGGACCGACTGCTCCCCAGCGACGAGGCGTACGAACTCCTCGAGATGACGCGCGCGGTCGCGGACAAGCTCCTCGAACCGATCGCCGCGGAACACGAGCGGAATCACACCTACCCCGAGGGGCTGTTCGCCCAGCTGGGTGAGGTCGGCCTGCTGGGCCTGCCCTACCCGGAGGAGTTCGGCGGCGGCGACCAGCCCTACGAGGTGTACCTGCAGGTCCTCGAGGAGCTCGGCGCCCGGTGGGCCGCCGTGGCGGTGGCCACGAGTGTGCACGGGCTCTCCTGCTTTCCGCTGGCCACGGCCGGCACCGACGAGCAGAAGGCGCAGTGGCTGCCCGGACTGCTCGCCGGTGAGCAGATCGGCGCGTACTCGCTGTCCGAGCCGCAGGCCGGGTCCGACGCCGCCGCGCTGCGGTGCCGGGCCGAGCGCGACGGTGGCGAGTACGTGGTGACCGGCACCAAGTCGTGGATCACCCACGGTGGGATCGCCGACGTCTACAACACCTTCGTCCGCACCGGCGAGGGCTCGCGCGGAATCTCGTGCCTGCTCGTCCCGCGCGACACCGAGAACCTCCACTTCGGTAAGCCCGAGGACAAGATGGGCCTCAACGGCGTGCCCACCACGACGGCGTCCTACGAGGGAGCCCGCGTCGACGCGGGTCGGCTCATCGGCGCGGAGGGCGAGGGCCTCCGGATCGCGTTCTCCGCACTGGACTCGGGCCGCCTCGGGATCGCGGCCGTCGCCACCGGCATCGCGCAGCGCGCGCTCGACGACGCGGTGGCCTACGCCAACGAGCGGGAGGCGTTCGGCAAGACCATCATCGGCCACCAGGGGCTGGGCTTCCTGCTGGCGGACATGGCCGCCGCCGTCGCCTCTGCGCGGGCCTCCTATCTCGACGCCGCCCGTCGCAAGGACGCGGGTCGCCCGTACTCCCGGGAGGCCTCGATCGCCAAGCTCACCGCCACGGACGCCGCGATGAAGGTCACCACCGATGCCGTGCAGGTCCTCGGCGGCGTGGGCTACACGCGCGAGTTCCCCGTCGAGCGCTACATGCGCGAGGCCAAGATCACCCAGATCTTCGAGGGCACCAACCAGATCCAGCGCCTGGTGATCGCCCGCAGCCTCGCCGGCTGACCCGCAGCCCCGCCGGCTGACCCACGGCCCGCCCGGCGGCGGGAGGCGGATCGGCCGCCCGCCGCCGCGCCTCCCCCGGCCGGGCCGTCCCCCGGGCCGCCGCGGTACCGGGGCGGTGGGAAATCCCTAGGCTGGACGGCATGTCCTCTCTCTCCGGCTCCGCTGCTGGCCCCGTCTCCTCGCCCGCCTCGGGCCCGACCGAGCTCGTCGTCCTCCTCGACGAGGACGGGACGCCCACCGGCACCGCGGACAAGGCCACCGTGCACACCACCGACACCCCGCTCCACCTGGCGTTCTCGTGCCACGTCATCGACGACGAGGGCCGCGTCCTCCTGACGAGGCGTGCGCTGGGCAAGCTGACCTGGGCCGGCATCTGGACCAACTCGTTCTGCGGCCATCCCGGTCCGGGCGAGGACCCGGTGGACGCGATCGTGCGGCGGGCCGAACAGGAGCTCGGTACGCGGGTGGACTCC
This sequence comes from Dietzia sp. CH92, assembly GCF_032248695.1. Lineage (NCBI taxonomy): Bacteria > Bacillati > Actinomycetota > Actinomycetes > Mycobacteriales > Dietziaceae > Dietzia > Dietzia sp. CH92. Next base: position 51,836 of record NZ_JAVHXC010000006.1, read on the forward strand.
ATCGAGCCGGCGGTCCCGGATTTCCGGTACCGGGCTGTGGACGACTCGGGGATCGTGGAGAACGAGATCTGCCCGGTGTTCACCGCGCGCATCCGCGCAGCGCTGGACCCGCGCGCCGACGAGGTCTGCGCCCACCACTGGGCCAGGCCGGAGGACGTGCGCACCGCTGTCGACGCCACCCCGTTCGCGTTCAGCCCGTGGCTGGTCGCACAGGTCCCCCGCATGGAGCTCTACGCCCGCTGAGTCGGCCCCTGCACAGAGATGATCGCCCCGGGGAATTCTCCCCGGGGCGATCACCGTGTGTAGCGGTCAGGGCTGTGACTGCGGCCCGTCCTCCGGCGAGAGGTCGGGAGTGGGCTGCGGCCCGTCGGGGGCCTGCCGCGCCTGCCGCGCCTGCGGCGTGGCAGGAGCCTCCGGCGTTGGCAGGACCGTGAACTCGAAGGTCTCGGTCGAGACGACCCCGTAGCGATCAGTCGCGGTGATCGTCACCGTGTGCGTCCCGACCTCGAGATCCTCGGGGATCGCGTAGCGATACAGGTGAGGGCTGGAGTAGAACAGCGTGCCCCCGTGGACGAGATGGTGCGTCGTGGAGACGACTTCCGCATGCTGCCATCCCACCTTGAGCGGATCACCGGCCGGCTGGTTCAGGAAGCCCGGGGCCGAGGGCTCGCCATTGATCGAGAACTCGACGTTCGCCCTGGTCGACCCGCCGTAGAAGCTGGTCGAGATGGTCGAGCGCCCCGTCTGCACGTCCGCGAGCGTCAACGTCGAGGTGTCGAACTCCTCGGGTGCAGGAGCCGCCGCACCGGCGTCCCGCCACGCTTTGGCCGCCCTGGCCCAGTCATCCCAGGAGTAGCTGTAGATACCGGTCAGGGTCTGCTTGGTCTGAGGTTGGTTGCGCGCCGTGTAGAACTCGCTGCGGTTCGTACCGTCGAACCGCATCGTCAGCACGCCCGGCTCGGCCCCCTCGGGGGTGTACGCGTATGGAAGACCGTTCTCGTTGAGCGCGCCCGCGTTCCAGGAGCCCGACACCGCGCCGGCCACGATCTGATCGACGGGCAGCCGCGGGATACCCGCCTCGGTCCACGCCGGCCGGACCTCCCCGGCCACGAGGTTCTCGACCGTGTGCATGTGCCCGCTCACGGTGACCGCATTGGCGAACGGGGCAAGGATCTCGTAGAGCGCGGCGGCGTTCTGGGTCACCACGCCCCGGTAGTTGACCAGGGGCGCGTGCGAGGCCACCACGATGTGCTTGCTCCGGTCCACCGTCGCGAGATCGTTGCGGAGCCACTCGAGCTGCTCCTCCGGGATGGTCTCGACGTAACCCCCGTACGCGCCGCCAGCAGTGACTCCGTTGTAGCGGAGGTTGAACAGGGCCACGATGTGGGTCTGACCCACGTCGTAAGAGAAGTACGGCGCTCCGAAGTCACGACGGAAGGTGTCGACCGAGTTCTCGTACCCCGGCGAGTCGAAGTTCATGTCGTGGTTCCCCGGCAGGGCACGGACGGGCCCGTTCATCTCCGAGTAGAGCTCCTTGACCGCCTCGTTGAGGCTGAGATCGTTCTCCACGTTGTCACCGAGCAGCAGCACGCCGCAGGAGGAGTAGTCCTCACGTGCCGCGAGGTCCGCCACCACGCCGTTCCGCGCGTACCCCACCTCGGCCAGGTTCTTGGGCTGCGTGTCCGCGGCGAACACGCAGCTCTGCTCATCCGCCGCCGTGTCCCGCCACGGGGCCAGCGGGAAGTTCACCGCCGCCGGCAGGTCGCCGGTGGGCGCGACCCCGGGGAAGCGCAACGTGGGCGAGCCCTCCGGGTAGTGGTTGAAGCTGAACTGCGCGAAGTTGTTCTGGTCGACCGGCACCTGCCAGCCCGCGGGCTGCGTGACGAACGCGGTGAAGTTCCCCCGCACCGGCAGGCTGTACACGCCCTGCGCGTCGGTCTCCACGACATCCACGCCGTTGGAGACACTGACCCCCGCGACCCCCGCCTCGCCCTCGTCGAGCTGCGAGTTCCTGTTGGCATCGTCGAACACGCGGCCGGTGAGCGTCTGCGGATCCGCGGCGGGGCCGCTGACGACCTCCACGCTCCCCTCGTACGGCCCCTCCGGCTGACCCGGCCCGGGGTCGACGGGGCCCGGGTCCACGGGGCCCGGGTCCACGGGGCCGGGGTCGACGGGGCCGTCACCGCTTCCCGAGGAACCGGCCGACCCTCCCCCGCCGGCTGATCCGCTCAGCGAACCGGACGACAGCTCGCCTGTGGGCTGCGCCCCCGCCGGGGCCACCGCCAGGGCCGACGCCACGACCACTGAGATGCCGGTCGCGGTGATGCCCCGTGCCATGCGGCGTGTGCGATGGAGGCGGGATCTTCCAACCATCATGGGTCTCCTAAGAAAACATCAAGCGCGGCTTATGAAGTCGCGCTTACGGAAGGTGAGGTTCACAGGAGAACATAAGGAGAGAATTATCTCAATACTTTTTCATTTTTTGATGACGACGTTGACATCTGTCCAACAGAGCTCCGCCCACACGCGACTGCCTGACCAGCGCCGCACCGCCCGGCCGACCGGAACAGTCACCGACGATTTTTTCTGGTCCGCCCCCGCCGCGACCCGCCCTCGCGGCTCCCGAACCCGCCGGGTGCGCCCCGGAAGCGCGAGGGCCCCGTGACCGCCTCTGCGGTCACGGGGCCCTCCCCGCCGGGCATCGCCCGACGGTCTACGCGAGTGGGCCGGGGATGCTGATCCGCCCCTCCTCCGCCGCCTGGCCGATGTCGCGGCGGAAGTGTCCCCCCGGCAGCTCGACCCCCTCGAGGACCCGGTACGCCTCGGCGCGGGCGGCCGCCAGATCCGGGCCCGTCCCCACGATCGAGAGCACTCGCCCGCCGGCCGAGACCAGGCGCCCCTCCGCGTCGCGGGCCGTGCCCGCGTGCAGCACTCCCGGCTGCTCCGCCCCCTCGATGACATCTCCCCGTCGCGGGGTCGACGGGTAGTGCTCGGCGGCGAGCACCACGGTCACGGCGGCGCCGTCGCGCCAGACGAGGGGCGGCAGTTCGGACAACCGACCGGTCGCCACCGCGTGCAGGGTCTCGCCGAGCGGCGACTCGAGCAGGGCAAGCACGGCCTGGGTCTCCGGGTCCCCGAAACGGCAGTTGAACTCCACCACCTCGGGACCTTCGGCGGTGATCGCCAGCCCGGCGTACAACAGCCCCGAGAAACCACACCCGCGGGCGACCATCTCGCGGGCGACCGGCTCGCACACCTCGGTGACGATCCGCTCGACCATCCCCTCGGGCAGCCACGGCAGCGGGGTGTACGCACCCATGCCGCCGGTGTTGGGTCCACGGTCTCCCTCCCCGACGCGCTTGTGATCCTGAGCGGGGAGCAGCGGCACGACGGTCTCGCCGTCGACCAGACAGAACAGCGACACCTCGGGACCGTCGAGGAAGGACTCCAGCAGGACCGGGTGGCCGTCGTCGAGGCACGCCAGGGCGTGGGCGTGGGCGGCGGCCCGGTCGGGGGTCACCACGACGCCCTTGCCCGCGGCCAGCCCGTCGTCCTTGACCACCCACGTCGGGCCGAAGCGGTCGAGCGCCTCGTCGAGGTCGGCGGGCGAGTCCACGATCTCGGCCCGCGCCGTCCGGACACCGGCGGCGGCCATGACGTCCTTGGCGAACGCCTTGGACCCCTCGATCCGGGCGGCCTCGGCGGACGGGCCGAAGACCGGGATCCCGGCCTCCCGCAGCGCGTCGGCGACCCCGGCCACCAACGGCACCTCGGGACCGATCACCACGAGTTCCGCGTCGATCCTGCGCGCCAGGGCGGTCACCGCGGCGGGATCGGTGACGGCGACCTCGTGGCGCGTCGCCTGCACCATCCCGGGATTGCCGGGTGCGGCGTGCAGCTCGGACACCGCGGGGTCCGCTGCGAGGGCTACGAGGAGGGCGTGCTCACGGGCACCGGAACCGATCACGAGAATGCGCACAACGCCTACAGTAGCGTCGTGCCCTCGCGGCCTCGAGCGGGCCCGGAACGTACGGCCCCTAGGCCGCCCCGTCGGCGCCGATTCCGCCGGTCTGCGCCACCTCGTCGCGGACCCGCAGACCCGCCTCGGTGAGCAGATCGGTCAGGCAGAGATCGATCGTGCGCGCCGTCGCGCGCACCGCCGACGGTGTCCGCATGGAGTGCACGCCGTACATCGCCTGGGCGCTCAGCCCGTCGATCGCCGCCCACAGCGGCAGGTGCTCGCCGATCAGGGTGCCGGGCCGGAACGCCCCGGCGTCGATCCCCCGCTCGACGATCTCCTGCAGCTTCACCCGGATGGTGCCGGCCCGCTCCGTGACGGTCTGGGAGGAACCGAGGTTCTCGATCATCGTCCGCGCCCAGGCCGGCTCGTCGATCGCGAAGTCGACCATGGCGACGGCCGCGTCCCGCAGCTCGAGGTAGGCGGCCCGCACGGGATCAGAGCCGGCACCGGTGATCTCACCGGCGTCGACACGCGCGGCCATCTCCGCGAACCCGCGGGCCGAGACCTCTTCGACGAGTTGCTGCCGATTGGCGAAATGCCGATACGCGGCGGTGGCGGACACGCCGATGTGCGGCGCGATCTCGCGGAGGACGATCGCCTTCTCCCCCGACACGCGCGCACGCGCGGTGGCCTCCTGGATGATGGCGTTGCGGAGGTCGCCGTGATGGTATGCCTTCTTCTTCACCGCGCCCTCTGCAGTCGCAACACTTGCCTCGACCATGTCGATGCTCCTTCGCGTGAGTAGAGGACCCGAAGCCGCCCGGTGGGCGGCCGACATCCCCTATTAGACCACTTGTTACCACTCATCCACCGGATGGCGTCGGCACGGGTCCGTAGGCTGTGGTCATGTCGACGGTTTTCAGCAAGATCATCGCCGGTGAACTACCGGGCCGTTTCGTGTGGAAGGACCCGGAGGTGGTGGCGTTCCTCACGATCGCGCCGGTCGCGCCGGGTCACACCCTCGTCGTGCCGCGGGCGGAGGTCGACAAGTGGACGGACCTCGAACCCGCGCTGCTGGCCCGCCTCAACGAGGTCGCCCAGGCGGTCGGCAGGGCGGTGCTCTCCGGGTTCGGGGCCGAGCGGGCCGGTTACCTCATCGCCGGCTTCGAGGTCCCACACACGCACATCCATGTCTTCCCGGCGAACGACATGTCCGGTTTCGACCTGTCACTGGCGAACCCCGACGCCCCGGCGGAGGAGTCGGACGTCGCGGCTGAGACCCTGCGCCGTGAACTCCGCGAGATGGGCCACGGGGAGTTCGTCCCCGAGGCCTGAGCCCCGGGCGCGGTGCTCCGGGCGATCAGTGACCGAACGCCCGGAGCACCGCCTGCGCGTCCTGATAGTCGGTCCACTCGTGCACGAGCCCGTCCCACACCGTGAAGAACGCGCCCACCTCGACGGTGAGCCGGGTGCCGTTGATCGTCACGTGGGTGGTCCGGTTGATGGCCGCCGTCTCGCCGGCACCCAGCACGTGGTGGATCTGCATCTCGCAGTCCGTGCACACCTCGGCCGTCAGCTGCATGATCTCGAGCAGGCCCTCATGGCCCTCGATCAGGTCCTGCCCCTCGATCCTCAGGAGCAGATCGGGGCTGCTGTACGCGCACGCCGTTTCGTAATCCCTCGCGAAGACGGCCTCGAGGAACGCCCGGGCGACCCGACCGGGTTCCAGCTGCACCGACTGTTCGTTACTCATCCCCGCTCGCTCCCCGCCTGCCGCCGACGCCACGTCAACCGATGACCCGGTCGATCGACTCCATGCTCTTGTAGTCCGACCATCTCGTGACCACCCCGTCCTCGACCTCCACGAAGGAGCACCCGCGGATCTCGATCCCCCCTGAGGGAATGGTGTACAGCTCGAGCCGGCGGAACGCCACCACTTCGCCGACCTCGAGGATCTCCCCCTCGACCGAGACGTCGAGGAACCCGGCCAGTCGCGCGAAGTCGGAGGCGATGTCCCGGATCCCCTCGTGTCCCTCGTACCGACGGACCTGACCGGTGGTGTAGATGATCGACGGGTCGGAGAGTCCGACCGCGGTCTCGACGTCTCCTGAGACCACGGCGGCCATCCATTTGAGGGCCACTTCGCGCGGGGACTGGTCTGTCACGGGGATGCCTCCGGGAGAGGGGGTGGAAGGTGGGGGCATCCTACCCGGAAGGTCCGACAGAGCTGGAGACGAGACTTGAACTCGCAACCGCCCGATTACAAGTCGGGTGCGCTACCAATTGCGCCACTCCAGCGCGGGCCCGACGGCGACGACGGACCCGCTGGACATCCTAACCCGCCCGCCTCCCGGGTCCTTGACTACGGTGTGCAGCGTGGAGACCCGCGACGCACCCGCACCGTTCACCCGCCCCCTGGCGTGGCTGGGCCTGCGCAAGTCCGCCATGGACCTCGCGGTCGAGCCGCCCCTGTCGCCCATGGCCCCCGTCGACCTCGACGACGACGGCGCCGTCACCGACGTGCTCAACCTGGCCCTCGAGATCGGCGGCATCCTGCTGTCCTCGGGTGAGGGTGCCGCCGACACCGTGGCCCAGGCCGAGTCCGTGGCCGCGGCCTTCGGCCTGCCGGGCGCGACGGTCGAGGTCACCTTCACCTCGCTCACCATCGGGGTCAACCGCCGGCGCGGCCGCCCGCCGATCTCCGTGATCCGTGTCGTCAACTACCGGACGGTCGACATGACCCGGGTGACCCGCGTGTCGCGTCTCATCGACCTCATCGTCCGGCGCCAGCTCACCGTCGACCAGGCGACCGCCGAGGTCGACAAGATCGTCACCTCCCCGCACCCGCACTCGTTCCGCGTCGCCGTCCTCGGATGGGCGATGCTGGGGTGTGCGGTCGTCATCCAGCTCGGCGGCAGCCCCCTGGCGGGACTCATCTCCATGGTCTCGACCTTCGCCCTGATGTACGCCAACCGCTTCCTGGACCGCCACCGCCTGCCGTCGTTCTTCCAACAGGTTGTGGGTGGGTTCATCGCCGCCGGGTGGGCCCTGGCCGCCTACGTGGCGCTCAGCGACAACTTCATCGAGATCCAGCCCTCGCAGCTGGTCGCGGCGGGCATCATCGTCCTCCTGGCCGGACTGACCCTGGTCGGCGCGATCGAGGACGCCATCACCGGGTTCCCCGTCACCTCCGCCGGCCGCGGGGTGGAGACGCTGATCATGACCGGCGGCGTCATGGGCGGCATCACGATCGCGCTGGCCGTCTTCGCCCGACTCGGGTTCGCCCCTCCCCCGATCGACCCGTCGATCGCGGGGAACGCCGCGGTCCACGTGGCGGTGTTCGCCGCCGGCGTCGGCGCGGCCGGGTTCGCGGTGGCCAGCTACGCGACCGTGCGCGCCACCTGGCTCGCCGCGGGCGTCGGCTCGATGGGCATGCTCATCTACCAGGCGGTCATCGGCACCGGGCTGGGCGTGATCGTGGGCTCGGCCCTCGCCGCGTGCTTCATGGGCCTGTTCGGCGGCATCCTCGCCCGTATCGCGACCGTTCCCCCGCTGGTCGTCACCATCGCCGGCATCACCCCGTTCCTGCCCGGCCTGTCGGTGTACCGCGGCCTGTCGGCGCTGACCAGTGACCAGACGGGGATCGGCCTGGGCCTGATGTTCCAGGCGCTGGCGATCGCGGTGGCGCTGGCCGCCGGGATCGTGTTCGGTGAGTGGGTGACCCGCAATCTGCGCCGGTCGGCCGCCGCCGACCAGTGACGTAGAATCGGCCGCGGACGACGCCGCCCGGCGGCATCCTCGTCCGTCACCGACCTCAGGAGGACACCGATGGCATCCGCCGCCGCCAGCAAGGAACCCGAACTCGACGATCTCGAGCCGGTCGCCGACGAGACGGCCGACCAGGCCCGACTCGTCGTGGCCTCGTACTCCGCCGACGCGGACGAGTGCCGGATGCTCCTGGACATGCTGGGGATCGGCCCGGAGCCGCAGGTGACGGCGGACGCGGAGTAGGCAGCACACGGCGACTCGAAACGAGGACACGCGGATGACGAGCGGAACCGGGCAGACGTCGACCGGGGCGGGAGCGGACTTCGTCGTCGTCGCCAACCGGCTCCCCGTGGACCTCGTCATCGACCGTGACGGCACCGAGCACTGGAAGGCCAGCCCCGGCGGCCTCGTCACGGCGCTGGAGTCGATCCTCAAGGCCAACGACGGCGCGTGGGTGGGGTGGCCGGGCGTCCCGGACGCCTCCCCCGCCCCGTTCGACGCGGACGGTATCCGCCTGCACTCGGTGACGTTGTCGGCGGGCGACGTCGAGCTGTACTACGAGGGCTTCTCCAATGCCACGCTGTGGCCGCTGTTCCACGACGTGGTGGTGCCGGCCGAGTACCACCGCGAGTGGTGGAACGCCTACCGCGAGGTCAACACGCGGTTCGCCGAGGCCACCGCGGAGGCCGCCGCCGAGGGCGCCACGGTCTGGGTGCAGGACTACCAGCTGCTGCTGGTCCCCGCCCTGTTGCGCGAGATGCGGCCCGACCTGACCATCGGCTTCTTCCTGCACATCCCGTTCCCGCCCGTCGAGCTGTTCATGCAGTTGCCGTGGCGCAACGAGCTCGTCGAGGGCATGCTCGGCGCCGACCTGGTGGGCTTCCACCTGTCGGGCGGGGCGGACAACTTCCGGATCCTCGCCAACCGGCTGCGCGGCTACCCGTCCGCACGGTTGCGCTCCGCGCGCGGCCGGGCCTCCGAGATCCGCGTCGACGACCGCGTGGTGCGGGTCGGCGCATTCCCGATCTCGATCGACTCCGCCTCCGTCGACGCCGCCGCCCGCCACCGCGAGACCCGCGCCCGTGCCGACCGCCTGCGGGACGAGCTCGGGTCACCGAAAGTGCTCCTGCTGGGCGTCGACCGACTGGACTACACCAAGGGCATCGACGTGCGCCTGCGCGCGCTGGAGGAACTGCTGGAGGAGGGCCGCCTGGATCCCGCGGACGTCACCCTGCTGCAGCTGGCCACCCCGAGCCGCGAGCGCGTCGAGCAGTACCAGATCATGCGCTCCCGGATCGAGGAGTCGGTCGGGCGCATCAACGGCTCGTTCGGCGAGATCGGGCACCCGGTGGTGACGTACATCCACCGTCCGGTGCCCAAGTCGGAGCTGACGGCGTTCTACGCGGCGGCCGACGTCATGCTGGTCACGCCGGTGCGCGACGGGATGAACCTGGTGGCCAAGGAGTACGTCGCGGCGTGCACGGACGGTGAGGGCGCCCTGGTGCTCAGCGAGTTCGCCGGCGCGGCCGCGGAGCTGCGTCAGGCGTACCTGTGTAATCCCCACGATCTCGACGGGGTCAAGGACGCCATCATGTCCGCTGTCGAGGACCCGGCCGAGGAACGCCGCCGCCGCATGCGGACACTACGTCGACAGGTCCTGGGCAACGACGTCCACGCGTGGGCGCGTCGGTTCTTCCAGACCCTCGACGCGACCTCCGGCGACTAGCGCCTCCCCGCGACCGTGGCGGCGGGGAGGCGCCCGGTCACAGCGCCTCGAGCTCGGCGAGCCTCCACGTCCCGTCCTGGCGGACCATGTCCACGCTCAGTCGTGACGCCGAGCTCGCGGCCTCGGGGTTGTCCTTGGTGGAGACCATCCGGTTGAGCATCACCAGCACGGTGACGCTGTCCTCGTCCACGACCTCCTGCGGTGCCGCCGCGGCGACCGTGGCGTAGACCGTGGCCTCCTGCTGCTTCGCGGCGGAGGCGACGGTCGGCATGGACTGTTCCACGAACTCGGTCAGGGCCGGGTCGGTGAGGCGGTCGCGCACCGCGGCGAGGTCGGCGTCGACCGTCCGGTGGTCGTAGGTGAACATCTGGGTGGTGATCTCACGCGCCGCGTCGGTTGCCGCGCGGGGCGCGTCCGCGATCTGTTGTTCGGTGGCGGTCGCCTCACGCGCCTCGACGTACTGCCAGGCGGCCAGTCCGGTGACGACGACGAGGAGGGCCGACACCACGGACAAGATCGTGATGCGTGTGCGCCGACGGGCGGGGTCGAGCGGCGGGCGGGTGGCCGCCGGCTCCGGGGCACTCCCCTCTGCGGTGGGGGCGGTACCGGGGTCGGGTGCCGCCTCTGTGGCGGCGGTCCGCGGCATGGCGGACATCCCCTCGAACAGGCCACCGGCGCGGGCGGCCTCGAGGGCGCGTTCGCGGGCGGCGTCGGCCTTGCGCTGCGCACGGGCGGCGCGTTCTGCTTCCCGCTGGGCACGGCGGGCGGCGCGGACGTCTGAGGCGGATTCGCTCATGGGATGAAGTTCACCCCCGAGACCTTCATCTGGCCGTCCTCGTGCCGGTTGACGGTCACGCGGACGCGGTACTGGCGGTCCTGGTCCTCGTCGGACTTCGGATTGCCGATGGTCTGGTCGATGGCCATGATCACCTCGGCGCGGTCGGGATAGGAGTGCTCGACGGCGGCCGCCGTCACGACGCCGTCGGCGACGACGTTCGTGGTCTTGACGACCTCCTCGTAGGAGTCCCGGCGGGGGGCGAACTGCTCGGAGAAGTCGCCCTCGATCAGCCCGACGATCTCGTCCACGTCCTCGGTCAGGGTCTCCTGACGGATGGTCATGAGCTTGGTCATGACGGTCGTGGCGAAGTCACGGTACGAGGCGTCGAGCTCGGCGGCGGACGCGCGGTCGGCGCGGACGGAGGCGGCGGCGTTGCGTTCGCTCACCCACAGTCCCGTGGCGACGATCGCCGCGACGAGGCAGACGGCCGCGATCACCGCGGCCACGGTCAGTCCGGTCCGCCCACCCGTGGTGGGGGTCTGGTCCGGCTGTGGCACTAGGTCACTCCGTTCGTGAGGATGTCGGCGAGGGCGGCGTCAGGGGACAGCCGGTCGGAGGTGCCCACGTTCAGCTGACGATACGTCTTGCCGTCGGCACCCAGGTACTCACCGGTGGCGGGGTCGTACATCGCGGCGGACGTACGGACCTCGCGCTCGCCGGTGTCCGAGGACGGCACCACGTTGTACCCGTTCGGGTTGTTCCCCGGCGGACCGACCTCGCTGGTGTCCGGCGGGTTGATGCCCTCCGGGACGTAGTCGTCGGCCGCGCACTCGGCCGGCGAGGCCGCGCGCCGACCGGGGTACTCCATGCACGGGAGGTTGCGCGCGCCGCGGACGACGGTCTGGGAGTCCTTGGGGACCTTGCAGTAGATGCCGTTGATCAGTGGCGGGACGGACAGGTCCGCCGGCGAGCGACGTTCCTCGGCGGACAGGAAGCCCGTCGTGCACGGCGGCGTCTCGTTGATCTGCAGGTTGAAGTCCACCTTGATCTCGCCGGTGTCCTTGGCCCCGTTGATCGCGGTGATCAGCGAGGAGACGAGCGCCGGGTAGATCACCAGGAGCTGCTCGAGGGAGCGGTTGTAGACCACGCCGACCTCGCCGACGCTGACCAGATTGGCCACGAGCACCGGCATCGTCGGCTGTAGGTCGTTGAGCGCCTTGGTCGCGCGACCCAGCGCATCCGGCCCGCGCTCCATGATCGACGTCAGCTGGGGCTCGTTGGTCCGCAGCTGGTCCGTGATGTCCGCGAGGTTCTTCGTCCAGGCCCGGATCGAGTCCGACGACCGCAGCTGGGAGTCCAGCACGGGTTCGGCGTCGGCGATGAGCTGACGGGTGACGTCGGTGTTGGTCCGAGCCTCCTCGAGCAGGAGCTGCGCCGAGTCGAGGAACCGCTGGAGATCGCGTGCGGAGCCGTTGAACGCGTCGAAGGACTCGGAGATCACCCTCCGCATCTTGGCGTCGTCGATCGAGGCCATGAGCACGGTCGCCTGGTCGAGCACCGGGCCGATCCCCTGCGGCAGGTCGACGCGGTCGGGACCCAGGACGGTGCCGTCGGTCAGCTCGCCGCGCGGGGTCCCGTCGGGAACGAATTCCACGAACTGCTCGCCGACGGCGGAGACGCTGCGGATCTGGGCCCGGACGTTCTCGGGGACGCCGGCACGGGAGTCGAAGTGCAGTTCCGCCACGACCCCCGCGGGCGTGAGGGTCACGGAGTCCACCCTGCCGATGGTGCTACCGAGGTACGAGACGTTGGCGTTCTGGTACAGACCGCCGGTGTCGGGCATCTGCAGCGCGACGTCGGTGCGCTGCCAGCCGAGCGCCCGGGGCAACTGGAGGTAGACGACCGACATGATCGCCAGCGAGACGACCGTGACCACCGCGAACACGGTGAGCTGGATACGGACGAGCCGGGTCATCGGGGGGCCTCCTCGGTCGCGGCGTCGGGACCGCCCTCGACGGGTCCGGCCGCCGCCGGGGCGTCGGCCGCGGGCGCCGACGGATCGCCGGCGGCGTCGGGCGCGGCGTACGGGTCGGCCGCCGGATCCGGCCGGGGGATGTCGAGCGAGAACGGGTCCGCGCTGGCCAGCGGGTTGGGCGCCAGCCCCACGTACCCCTCGAGTCCGGCCATGCGGTTCCCGAACTCGGTGCCCAGCAGGAGCGACTCCGCGAGACGTGGCATCGACGCGTCGGCGTGGATGTAGAGGTTGGCGTAGTCGCCGCGGAGGAAGTTGTCGATACCGGCCTGGGGGAACGGGAACGTGATGAGCGAGCTCATGACCCGTGTCAGGTCGCGGCCGGCGTTGGCCAGCCCCTCGAGCACGGGGGTGATGTCGCGGAGGTTGTCCACGAGATCCTGTCCGCCGCCCGCGTCGACGATCTGGTTGGCCTTGTTGCCGAAGTCCCCGAGGGAGACGAGCGCGGTGGTGAGCTGCTGCTTCTGGTCGTTGATCAGCGACACGGCCTCCGGCATCTGCGCGAGGGCCCTGGCGAGCGTGTCGTTCTGCTCGTCGATCTGCCGGGCCAGCCGGTCCAGTCCCTCCATGGCCGCGATGATGTCCGCCCGCTGGTCGTCGAGCCCGCTGACGGTCGTCTCCAGCTGGGTGATGACCTCCTTGGTGTCCACCTCGCGCCCGTCGAGCGCCGTGTTGAACTCCTTGGCGATGGTCTCGAACTGGGCCAGGCCGCCGTCGGTGAGGACGACCGACAGAGCGGACAGCGTCTGCTCCGTGGTGGGGTACACGCCGGCCCGCTCCAGGGGGATCACGTCCCCGGCGGACAGGGTGCCCTGCTCGTCGCCGTCCGGAGGCGGGAAGAGCTCGAGGTGCTGCGACCCGAGCAGGCTGGTCTGGCCGATCTTCGCGTGCGCGTTGGCGGGGAGCCGGACGTCGCCGTTGAGCGAGACCGTGACGAGGGCGGTGTAGTCCTCCACGCGCATCGCCGTGATCGAGCCGACGTTGACGTCGTTGACCCGGACCGGCGAGTTGCGGGTGATCGTGGTGACGTTGGGCATCTCGATCGTGATCTCGTACGCCCCGTCGCCGTTGCCCTGTGCGCCGGGCAGCGGCAGCGAGTTGAGGCCGTCCCACGAGCAGCCCGCCCCGGTGAGCGCCACGGTCGCGCCGAGGGCCCCCGCGGCGAGAGCACGGGAGCGGAACGTCCTGTGGCTCATCACGCACCCCCCGTCACGAGGAGCGTCTCGGTGAGGTTGTCACCACGGTTGACGACGTTGACCAACGGATCCGGACGGTCGGACACGGGCTGGACCCCCGGCGGGGTCTGGGTGCCCGGCTTCTGGGAGTTCCAGATCTGGTGCGGTTCGGCCGTGGGGGTGATCGGCGGGGTGACGGCCCCGTACGGGTAGTTGGAGGTCAGCGAGTTGAACAGCGGTCCCATGTACTGCGCGCACAGCTCGGCGTCGGACTCGGCGCGGTTGTTGGCCAGGCCCGCGATGGCGCCACAGATGAAGTTGGTCGGGTTCGCCATCTGGTTCATCGCGAGCACCCCGTTGAGCACGCCCTGGTAGGGGCGGTAGATGTTGTAGAAGTTGGCCATCGCGGTCGGCCCCACGTGGAGCACCCCCTCCAGTTCGGCCCGCCGGTCCCGGACGACCTCCGTGGCCCGGCCGAGCTTGTCGACGGCGGTGGTGACCCGGTCCCCGTGGTTCTCGAGGAAGCGGTTGATGTCCATCACCGCAAGGTCGAGGTCGCGCAGGGCGGCGTCGATGTCGTCCGTCTGATCCCCCAGGACCTGCGACACGCTGGCGAGCCGGCCACCGAACGACACGATCTGTTCCTCGCTCTGGGACAGCGCGGTGACGAAGAGTTGCAGGTTCTTGAGCGTGGTGAAAAGGTTCTCCCGGCCGTCGGACAGGATCGACATGGTCTGGGAGACCTCGTTGAGGGCGTCGCGGATCTCCGCACCGTTGCCGTCGAACATCGCGTCCGCCGAGTCCACGAACTCACCCAGCGGGCCGGTCTGCTCGCCGGCCGCCGGGCTGAGCGCGGTGGACAGCTTCATGAGCTGTTCCTTGACGCCGTCCCACTCGACGGGCACCGCTGTGCGTTCGACGGGGATGGTGCCCCCGTCGGCGATCTCCTCGCCGCCGGTGTAAGCGGGGGTGAGCTGGACGAACCGCTCGGCGACGAGCGACTGCGCGACGAGCAGCGCCGTGGCGTCGGCGGGGACGGGAACGTCCCGGTCGACCTTCATCGTCACCTTGGACAGGCCGCCCTCGGTGGTGATGTCCGTGATCCGGCCGACCCGGACCCCCAGGACGCGGACGGTGTCGTCCTCATAGACGCCCCGGGTGGATTCGAAGAACGCGGTGATCGTCTTGGTACGGCCGGTGAGGAACCACACGGCGCCCACGACGACCGCCACGACGGCGAGCAGTGCGACCACCTTGGCGGCGGTGGTGGACAGGAACCGGCTCATCGCGGCAACCTCTTCTCGCCCCAACCGGGGAACTCGTCCATGGTCGTCAGGCCCGGGTAACCGGGCAGCGTCGGCTCGGTGACCAGCCCGGGTTCGGGCTGGACGCGATCGTCGATGAGTGGCATGAGGTCACGCAGGATGGTCTGTTGGTACTGGCCGATGGACAAATTGGACACATACGCGTTGAACCACGGTCCGGAGGCGACGGCCTCGCTGAGCGCCGTGGAGAACGGGATGATCCGGCGCAGACCCAGGTCGATGTCGTCCTTGTTGCGGATGAGCAGGTCGGAGACGTTCTCGAGCTTGTCGAGCGCCGGGCCGAGTTGGGCCTCGTTGTCCTGGACCAGACCCGAGAGCTGGCGTGAGAGCTCGTCGATGTTGACCACGAGCTCGCTCAGCGCGCGACGGCGCAGGTCGAGTTGGACGAACAGGGTGTTCCCGTCGACCATCAGCTGGTTGATCTGGTCACTGCGCCGGCCCAGGACGTCGGTCGTCCCCGCCGCCTTGTCGAGGAGCTCGCGGACCGCCTCGTCACGCTCGTTGAGGGACCGCGACAACCGGGTGATGCCGTCGATCGCGCCCCGGACCTCCGGTGAGGAGCCCTCCATGGTCTCCGCGAGCACGGTCAGCGCCTCGTCGACCTTGTCGGTGTCCATGGCCTCGACGGTGTCGCTGAGGTCGCCCAGTGCGGAGGTGAGCGAATACGGCACGGAGGTGCGCTCGAGGGGGATCGTCCGATCCTCCAACTCGCCGCGCCCGTCGGAGTACACGCCGAGCGCCCGACGCCCGAGTATGGAATCGGTCTTGATCTGCGCGGTCGTGTCGGCCCCGAGGTCGACGTCGGTGTCGATGTCGAAGCGCACGCGGACCCGGTCCCCGTCGAGATCGATCCCACGGACGGTGCCGACCTGCATGCCCGCCACCTGCACCTCGTCGCCCGTGTTCAGACCGGCGGCGTCGGCGACGTACGCGGTCGCCCCGCGCGTGCCGTTGACGTACGGGACGCGGTCGTAGTTGAGGGAGACGCCCATGAGGACGACCACCCCGACGGCGCCCCAGATCCCGGTCTTCACCGGGTCGCGGTCGCGGAACCGCAGCTGACCGCGGGGGGCCGTGGGCGGCGTCATTCCTGTGTTGTCACTCATCGGGGAACGAACACCGTCCCGTCGTCTGCTCGTACTGCGGTAGGTAGAGGGGCTGGCCGCTCGCCGGGTTGGTGATCTCGACGATCACCCCGCAGAGGTAGAACTGGAAGAAGCTGCCGTACACACCGAGCCGACCCATCTTCTCGAAATCGCTCGGCAGGCGGTTCATGACGTTCTCCACGAACGGCTCGTCCTCGTTGATCAGCTGGGCCACCCGGTCGATCTGGGCCACGTCCTCCCGCAGTGCGGGGCGCACGTCGGAGAGCAGGGTCGTCATGTTGGCGCTCGCGTCGTTGAGCCGGTTCACGGACTCGCCGATCTGACCCGAGTTGGCCGACAGCCCGGAGACGAGCTGCTGCAGGTCGTCGACGATCGAGTCGACGTTCTCCTGGTTGTCCGCGACCGTGGTGAGGACCGCGTTGAGGTTCGTGATCACGTCCCCGATCAGTTGGTCACGATCGGCGATGGTCCGGGTGAGCGAGGACGTCGAGGCCAACAGGTCCTGCACGGTGCCGGCCTCGCCCTGGAACACCTTGACGATGGATTCCGAGAGCTGGTTGACCTGCCCCGGGTCGAGCGCGCGGAAGAGCGGCCGGAACCCGCCCAGCAGGGCGTCCAGGTCCAAAGCGGGAGAGGTCTGGGAGATCGGCAGGGCACCGCCCGGTTCGAGCGGGGTCTGGTCCCCCTCCCCCCGCCTCAGCTCGAGGTACCGGTCGCCGGTGAGGTTCTCGTAGCGCACGACCGCCTCGGTGCTGACGTGCACGACCTGGTTCCCGGCGACGGAGAAGCGGACGTCGGCGGTGTTTCCCTCGGCGAGCTCGATCCGGTCGACCTTGCCGACCTCGACACCCGCGATGCGGACCTTGTCCCCGGACTCGAGGCCGGAGACGTCCGCGAACGCGGCGTTGTAGCGCTCGTAGTCCCCCGACCGGAACTCACTGAACACCACGACGAGCGCGGCCAGGACGAGAGCCATGACGGTGGTGAAGATCGAGAGCTTGACGAGTGCGGCCCTGCCTCCACGCGTCGAGGCGCGCGCGGCGCTCACGGGGTCCCCCCGTCCATGCCGAGCATGACCTGCAGCAGGGTCGGCGGGGCGGGCTGGCCGGGCTCGGTGGGCCGCAGCGGGCCGAACAAGGGGGCCGGTCGAGAGGTGAACACGTCGGGCATGCCCTCCACGGGGTTGGATCCGGTGTCGGTGACGACGAACGGTGCGTGGACATCGGGGTCGGGGAACGGCAGCCCGTAGCAGTTGGGGCCGGTGCTGGCGTTCACCTTCGGCAGGTCCTTGGGGTACTCGTACGCGCGGGCTCCCTGCTGGAAGCCGGCCTTGAAGACCAGGCCGGGCTGGTCCTTGCCGCCGAAGGCCGACATCGCACCCTCGACGCCCTGGTTCAGGCCCACGATCAGGCAGGTGACCATGGGCGAGTACTCGTTGAGCAGGCTCGCCGAGGCGCGGAGGTCGGACAGCGTCTTGACGAGTTCGTTCCCGTTCTCCTCAAGCAGCCGCCGGCCGGTCTCGCCGGTTCCGATGGACGTGGCCAGGAGCTGCTCGAACCGGGCCTGGTTGTTGACCACGTTCGCACCCACGTCCGTGCCGGAGTCGAGCAGGCGCATGATGTCCGGCGTGGTGTCCGCGTAGAGGTTGGCCACGCGGGATCCCTTGGCGAGATCGCGCTGCAGGGTCTCGATCTGCGGGTTGATCTCCTCGAGGTACGCGCGCAGGTCGGTGATGGTCCGACCGACCTGCTCCCCGCGGCCGTCCACGGCCCCGGAGACCGCCCCGAGCGTGGCGTTGAGCTTCTCCGGCTCGATCGCCAGGAGGAGGTCGGACAGGTCCTCGAACAGGGTGTTGACCTCGGTGGTGACGCGTGAGGTCTGGACGACCGCGCCCGCCTCCAGGGGCGTGGGATCCGGGGTGGCCGGCGGCTCGAAGTCGACCGACTTCGCGCCGAAGACGGTGTTGGAACCGATCGACACCACGGCGTTGGACGGGATGGCCTCGAGCGCGGCCGGGTCGACCTCGATGTCGATCGTCGCGCCGTCGAACTCCTGCCGGATGTCGGTGACGTTGCCGATCTCGACGCCTCGGGAACGGACCTTGGCGTCCGCCTCCATCACCAGACCGGCGCGATCACTGCGTACGGTCAGCGACACGCGGTCGTCGAACGCGCGCACGAAGAGCAGGAGTGACAGCGCGATCACCGCGACGAGAAAGACCGCGAGGCACGCGCCCGCGATGCGCCTGGGCCCCGTGTCGCTCTGACTCACCGTCCTCGCCATGTGCGTCTCCTATCCCGACAGGTTGAAGTTGCCGTCGCCGCCGTAGATCGCGAGCGACACGAGAAGGGTCACCGTCACCACGGCGATGAGCGAGGTGCGCACCGCGTTGCCCACGGCCGAACCGACGCCGGCCGGGCCGCCCGCCGCGTTGTAGCCGTAGTAGGTGTGGATGAGCATGATCGTGATGGCCATGGCTATGGCCTGGACGAAGGACCACAGGATGTCCGTGGGGATGAGGAACGTCGAGAAGTAGTGGTCGTACACGCCGCCGGACTGACCGTAGATCTCGACCGTCGCGAAGCGACTGGCCAGGAACGACGCGATGACGGCCAGCGAGTACAGCGGCACCACCGCGATCATCCCGGCGACGAT
The DNA here is from genome assembly GCF_032248695.1 of Dietzia sp. CH92. Taxonomy (NCBI): domain Bacteria; kingdom Bacillati; phylum Actinomycetota; class Actinomycetes; order Mycobacteriales; family Dietziaceae; genus Dietzia; species Dietzia sp. CH92. The sequence continues at coordinate 70,362 of NZ_JAVHXC010000006.1, forward strand.
GCGGGTCGAGACGAGATACGTGATCGAGTCGATCGCCATGACCTCGAGCGCGTCGATCTCCTCGGAGACCCGCATCGCGCCCAGCTGGGCGGTGGCGCCCGCCCCGATCGTCGCGGCGAGTCCGATGCCGGCGATCACGGGCGCCGCGATACGCACGTTGATGAACGCGGCGAAGAACCCGGTGAGCGCCTCGACGCCCACGTCGGTCAGGGATGAGAAGCCCTGGACGGCGATGACGCCGCCGGTGGCCAGCGTGAGGAACGCGACGATGACGACCGTGCCGCCGATCATCGCCAGCGCCCCCGTACCCATGGCGATCTCGGCGATGAGCCGGAGGGTCTCCTTGGGGTACTGGGTCAGCGCCCGGGGCGTGGCCACGAGGGCGCGCCAGAAGAACAGGGCGTGGTCGCCGAAGTCGTCGAAGCTGTTGACCGCGGAGTTGCGGGCCCGCGACAGACGCGGGAACCGGGCGGTCTCGATCACCACCATGTCACGCCCCCAGGACCTTGACGCCGACCGCCGTGATGACCGTGTTGACCACGAACAGGCACATGAACGCGAAGACGACGGTCTCGTTGACCGCGCTGCCGACCTCCTTCGGCCCGCCGCGGACGTAGAGCCCCTTGTAGCAGGCGACGAGACCGGCCAGCATCCCGAAGACGCCGGCCTTGATCTGCGCGAGGATCAGCTCTCCGAGACCGGTCAGCAGCGTGATGCCGTTGACGAAGGCACCCGGGTTGACGCCCTGCAGCAGGACGGAGAAGAGGAAGCCGCCGAGGATGCCGATCGTGCACACCAGACCGTTCAGCAGGAGCGCGACGAACGTCGAGGCGGCGACGCGGGGCACGACCAGCCTCTTGACCGGGTCGATCCCGAGCACCTCCATCGCATCGATCTCCTCGCGGATGGTGCGCGCGCCGAGGTCGGCGCAGATGGCGGTGGCGCCCGCGCCGGCGACGATCAGCACCGTGACCATCGGCCCGACCTGCGTGACGGCACCCAGAGCGGCGCCGGCGCCGGAGAGGTCGGCGGCGCCGATCTCCCGCAGCAGGATGTTGAGCGTGAAGCTCACGAGGACGGTGAACGGGATGGCCACGAGCACCGTGGCCATGGTGGACACGCGGGCGATGAACCAGGACTGCTCGACGAACTCGCGGCCCTGGCGGACGATCGTGGGGAACGAGACGAACGTGTCGAGGGTCATGGCGAAGAACTCGCCGATCCCCTTGAGAGGTGCGTCGAGGACTTTCGCCATGGGTGTCCCCTCCTGTCTGTCATCCCCTGGGACCACGCCCGAACGGCCCGCTGAACAAGTGACCATTTCGATGTGATCGCGGTTACACAGTAGCTAGAACACGTTCTATCCCGCAAGGGCTTCCTCTACCCCCGACCGGATCCCCTGCCCGCGGCGTGGAGGGAATCTAACACGGTGTGGGGACAGACAGGTCGTCCCCGTCACGATCGCGGAACGATCGTGACGGGGACGGCTGTGAGCTGGGGGTGCGGGTCAGAGCTTCATGATCTCCGCGGCGGAGAAGGACTTGCCCTCGGGCCGCCCTGACCAGTGCGAAGAGATCGCGTCGGCGAATCCGCGACGGTCCCACACGCCACCCTCGGCATCGAACCGCTGCTCGACCACGGGCGCCTCCACGAGGGCCACCATTCCGCCGTATACCACGAACAGCTGGCCGTTCACCTGCGCGGCCGCCGGCGACGCCAGGTAGGAGACCAGGTCGGCGACCCGGTCCGGGGACAGCGGGTCCGGACCCTTGGTCTCATCCCACGCCTCGAAGACCGCCTCGGTCATCCCCGTGCGCCCGCGCGGGGCGATGGCGTTGGCGGTGCAGCCGATGCGCTCGAGCACCCGCGCGGCGGACAGCGTCAGGGCGGTGATCCCCGCCTTGGCCGCGCCGTAGTTCGCCTGGCCCGGAGGGCCGAAGAGGCCCGCCTCGGAGGAGGTGTTGATCAGGCGCCCGAAGACGGGCCCCTCCGCCTTCTTGCTCTCGGCCCGCCAGTGCGCCGCCGCGTTGCGGGTGAGGAGGAAGTGCCCGCGCAGGTGGACCCTGACCACCGCGTCGAAGTCCTCGTCCGACATGTTGAACAGCATCTTGTCGCGGGTGATGCCGGCGTTGTTCACCACGACGTGCAGCCCGCCCAGCTTGAGCGCGGCCGCCACCATGGCGTCCGCGGTCTCCCGCTCGGAGACGTCGCCCACCACGAGCTCCGCCCTGGCGCCCGCCGCCTCGATGTCCGCGATCACCGAGTCGGTGGACTCGGAGGCGCGGATGTCGTTGATGACGACCGCGGCCGCACCCGATCGGGCCAGCTCGACGGCCTCCGCGGCACCGAGACCGGAACCCGACCCGGTCACGACGGCGACCCGCCCGTCCAGCGACAGGTCGGCGTCCAGGGACTGCTGCGTCATAGTGATGTCACTCCTTGATCTCGAGTGCCGCCATCGGGCACTTCTCCACTGCCTTACGGGCCCGCTTCTCGAGCTCGTCCGGCACCTCGTCCACGATGACGCGGACCACCTCGTCGTCGTCGTTCAGTTCGAACACCTTGGGCGCGAGACCGACACACACTGCCTGCCCCTCACAGCGGTTGGGATCGACTTCAATCCGCATACCCGTCCTCCTCAGCCGGTCCGGCAGGCTCGGTGCCGCCGGTCTGATTCGATACTATGTGACCCATAGCACTAGAACGTGTTCCTTCTGAACGTCTGCGGCCGACCCGCCACGGCATCCGGGCGGACCACCGCGGACGCGCTCCCGGTGTTAGCGTGACCCCGAGAATTGGAACACGTTCCACTGCCGACGACGAGTATAGGGCCCATGGACATCACCTACACCCCCGACCAGGAGCGTCTGCGCGGCGAGCTGCGCGAGTACTTCGCCACGCTCATGACCCCGGAGCGGCGCGAGGCGTTCACCTCGACGACCGGAGAGTATGGACACGGCAACGCCTACCGGGAGATCGTGGCCGAGATGGGCCGCGACGGGTGGCTCACGCTGGGCTGGCCCGAGGAGTTCGGCGGGAAGAACCGGCCCATGGTCGAGCAGCTCATCTTCACCGACGAGGCCGCCATCGCGGGGGTACCGGTCCCGTTCCTCACCATCAACTCCGTGGCGCCGACCATCATGGCCTTCGGCTCCGACGAGCAGAAGAACTACTTCCTGCCCCGCATCAGCCGCGGCGAGCTGCACTTCGGCATCGGCTACTCCGAGCCCGACTCCGGCACCGACCTCGCCTCGCTGCGCACCCGGGCCGTGCGCGAGGCCGGCACCGGTGAGCTCGAGGGGCAGGACGTCTACCGCATCAACGGCCAGAAGATGTGGACCTCCCTGGTCGCCTACGCCGACTGGATCTGGCTGGCCGCCCGCACCGATCCGGACGCCCCACGGCACAAGGGCATCTCGATGATCGTCGTGCCCACCGACGCCGAGGGCTTCTCGTGGACCCCGGTCCACACCATGGCCGGCCCCGACACCAGCGCCACCTACTACCAGGACGTGGTGGTCCCCGCGAGCAACCTGGTCGGCCCGGAGCACGGCGGCTGGCCGCTCATGACCAACCAGCTCAACCACGAGCGCGTGGCCCTGACCTCCGCCGGCCCGCTCCAGGCCTCGCTGCGTCAGGTCCTGAACTGGGCGCGCACCACCCGGTCGTCCGAGGTGGGCATGCCCGGTGACGGCATGGTGATCGAGCAGGAGTGGGTCCGCACCCACCTGGCCCGGGTCCACGCCATGGCCGAGTACCTGGCGCTGCGCAACTGGGAGATCGTGTCCGCGGACACCGCCGCCCCGACGCGCATCGCCGCCTCCGCGACCAAGGTGTACGGCACCGAGACCGCGACCGAGGCCTACCGGCTGCTCATGGAGGTCCTCGGCACCTCCGGCTACCAGCGCGCGCACTCCCCCACCGCCGCCCTCCACGGGCGGATCGAGCGACTGCACCGGTCGGCGCTCATCCTCACCTTCGGCGGCGGCACCAACGAGGTGCAGCGCGACATCATCGCCACCGCCGGGCTGGGCCTGCCGCCCGCGCCGCGCGTCGCGCCCGCCGGCACCGCCTCCGCCAGCACCGCCCGGAAGGAGCGCTGACATGGACTTCACCATCGACGACACCACCTCGGAGCTCGCGGCCCTCGTCCGCGGGATGGGCGAGCAGCTGGTCACCGACGAGTCGCTGCGCGAGCTCGACTCCCGCTTCGGACCCGGCACGGAGTCCGGCGGAACGGACGAGGACTCGGCCCGCTTCCACGCCCGGTTCTGGGACGAGCTCGTCCGGGCCGGCGTGCCCGCGGCCCTGGCTCCCGAGCGGCTCGGCGGCGCCGGACTCGGCGTCGTGGGCGAGGCGCTGGTCCTGCGCGAACTCGGCCGCGTGCTCGCCCCCGTCCCCCTCTCCCCCGCGATCCGGGCGGCGCACCTTCTCGATGCGGCCGCGGCGCAGGACGGGGCCGTCGACGTCCCGGCGATCGCCGAGGGTCGGCTCATCGCCGCGGTCGCCGATGCCCGCGGCGACGGCCGAGAGGTCGACTGGGCACCGATCGCCCACACGATCCTGCAGCCCGAGGCCGACCAGCTGATCGTGGCCGCCCGCGCCACCGCCGACGTCGAGAGGACGGTGCCCGTCGACTACTCGTGTGCAGGGGTGGTGACCGGCCTCGCAGCAGCGCCGATCCCGCTGCGCGCCGGCGCCGCGGGGTTCGACGCCCTGCGCCGCCGCGTCCACCTGGCCGCCCACCAGTGGGGCGTGCTCGAGGCCGCCCTCGAGCGCACGGCCGCCTACGCGTCCAACCGGCACCAGTTCGGCCGGCCCATCGGCTCCTTCCAGGCCGTCGCCGCCCGTCTGGCCGACGGCTCGATCGACGTCGACGCCGTGCGACTGTCCACCCTGCGCGCGGCGTACGAACTCGACGCCTGCGCGGGCACGCCGGCTGCGGCGGCCCACGCCGCCGTCGCCTCCGCGCACTTCTGGGCGTGCGAGGCCGGCCACCGCCTGGCCCACAGCGCCGTCCACATCCACGGCGGCGTGGGCCTCGACCGGTCCGAGCCCGCCCACCGCTACTTCCTCGCCGCCAAGGCGAACGAGTTCCGCCTCGGTGGCGCCACCCGGCAACTGCTCGACCTGGGCGACGTGCTGGCCACCGCCGGCGACCCGTGGGAGTACTCCGCATGAGCGCACCCATCCGGACGATCGACGAGATCGCGGCCGAACCGTTCACCTCCGTCGCCGACGCGATCCACGCCCTCGCCGGCATCGCCGACCGCGGCATCTGGGCCGACGGCCGGTTCACGCCCTGGTCGCAGGCCACCGAGGAGATCGCCGTGCGGATCGCGGCGCTGCGGGAACTGCTGACCTCGTCGTCGTCGCACCCCCACCCGCACCCTCCGCACCCGCATCCCCACATCGGCCTCCTCATGGCCGGCACCCCGGAGTACCTCCACCTCCTCGGCGCGGCGGCGTGCTCGGAGCTCGTCGTGGCCGGCCTCAACCCCACGCGGCGCGGCGAGGCCCTGCTGCGCGACGCCACGCTGGCGGACTGCGCGCTCATCCTCACCGACGCGGACAACGAGGCGTTTCTCGACGGCCTCGACCCCGGCGTGCCGGTGGTCAACGTCGACTCGCCCGAGTGGACCGCACTGCTCGCCCGCCACGCGGGCGCCACCCTGCCCGCCCCGGGCACGGTCCCCACCGCCGCCGACGACCTGGTGGCGCTGGTGTTCACCTCCGGCACCAGCGGCGACCCCAAGGCCGTGCGCATCACACAGTCCAAGATCTCGGTACCGGGCCGCATGCTCGCCGAGCGCTTCGAGATGGGGCCCGCCGACTGCGTCTACAGCGCGATGCCGCTGTTCCACTCCAACGCCGTGATGGTGGCCTGGCCGATCGCGCTGTTCGCGCAGTGCTCGCTCGCGCAGCGCCGCCGCTTCACCGCCTCCGGCTGGCTGGACGACGTGCGCCGCTACGGCTGCACCTTCGCCAACTACGTGGGCGCGCCCCTGTCCTACATCCTCGCCACCCCCGAGCGCCCGGACGACGCCGACAACCCGATGCGCGTGGTCTACGGCAACGAGGCCCCCGCCGACGTGCGAAGCGAGTTCACCCGACGCTTCGGTGTGCGCGTGGTGGACGGCTTCGGCTCGAGCGAGGGCGGCCTGTCGATCTCGCGCACGCCCGACACCCCGGACGCCGCGCTCGGTCCACTGCCCTCCGGGGTGCGGATCGTCGACCCCGCCACCGGCGCCGAGTGCCCGCGCGCCCGGTTCGACGCCTCCGGCGTCCTGGCCAATCCCGACGAGGCGATCGGCGAGATGGTCGCCGACGGGCCCGGCCTGTTCGCCGGGTACTGGAACGACCCGGCCGCCGACGCCGAACGGATGCGCGACGGCCGCTTCCACTCCGGTGACCTCGCGTATGTCGACGACGACGGGTACGTCTACTTCGCCGGTCGCTCGGGCGGATGGATGCGCGTGGACGGTGAGAACCTGGCGGCCGCGCCGATCGAACGCGTCCTGCGGCGCCATCCCGATGTGGCCGAGGTCGGCGTGTACGCGGTGCCGGCGGCCCTGGTCCGCGGACCGGCGGCGATCGGCGACGCCGTGGCCGCAGGGATGGTGCTGCGCGACGGCGCCGACGCCGACTCGCTCGCCGACGGGTTCCCCGGGTTCCTCGCCGCCCAGCCCGACCTGGGCCCCAAGCAGCGGCCCTCGCTCCTGCGGGTGACGTCGGCGCTCCCACGGACCGCCAGCTTCAAGTTCCGCGCCCGCGACCTCACCGCGTTGGGCGCCGATCCCGCCGGCGACCGGGTCTGGGTCCGCCCCGACGGCGCGGCGACCTTCACCCCCACCTGACGACCTCGGTAGGTTTCATGGCGTGGACCCCGCCGTGAACACCGACCCCCGCCTCACCACCGACCGGGCCGCGCCCGCGGCTGCCGACGGCGTCCCGCCCGAGGACGACTTCGGCATCTCCGCCCCCGTCCCGCCCAAGCCGCTGCTCCGCGGCTGGATCCACGCGGGCACGCTCCCGGTGGCGATCGCGCTCGGCGTGGTGCTCACCGTCCTGGCGGAGGGCACCGCCCTGACGTGGGCGTGCGCGGTGTTCCTCGCCACCTCCACCCTGCTGTTCGGCATCTCGGCGGTGTACCACCGGTGGAACTGGGGGCCCGGGGCGTCAGCGCTCCTGCGCAGACTGGACCACTCCAACATCTTCCTGCTCATCGCCGGCACCTACACCCCGATGACCGTGGCCGCGCTGGACCCCCCGGCCCGCACCATCCTGCTGGCGGTCGTCTGGTCAGGGGCACTGCTCGGGATCGTGTTCCGCCTGTTCTGGCTCTCCGCGCCCCGATGGCTCTACGTGGTGCTGTACATCGTCCTGGGCTGGACGGCCGTGTGGTTCGCCGGAGACCTCATCGAGGCCAACCTCGCCGCCGTCATCCTCGTGCTGGTCGGCGGGATCGCGTACACCGGCGGGGCGGTCGTCTACGGACTCAAGCGCCCCAACCCCTCGCCCGGGGTCTTCGGGTTCCACGAGATCTTCCACACCTGCACGGTGATCGCGTTCGCGTGCCACTGGGCCGCGATGCTGCTGTTCGTGCTGGGCAGCTGACACCTCCGAGATCCGCTACCCCGAGTCCGGATCCGCTACCCCGGTCGGAGTAGCGGATCCGTAGCGGGAGTAGCGGATCTCGGTGGGAGTGTCTCGGTGGGAGGGCCTTCGCAGGCGGGTCTCGGGGGCGGGTGCGCCCGGGCTCAGCCGAGGGTGCCGCGCAGGCGCTCGACGGCCGCCTCGTACTCGGAGACGATCTGCGACATGGTCTCGGCCACCGGCACGACCCCGTCCAGGGAGCCGATGATCTGACCGGCCGGCATGGCCACGACCTCGGGGTCCTGCGCCTCGGAGATCCGCTGGTGGGCCTCCGCCACGAGGATGTTCTGCAGCGGCATGGGCAGCGGGTCCGGCGCGTCGGCCGCCGCCCACGCCTCGGTCCACTTGCTCTTGAGCAGGCGGGCGGGCTTGCCGGAGTAGATGCGGGTGCGGACGGTGTCGCGACTGGTGGCCGCGACCAGGGCCTTCTGCATCGCCTTGGACCCGCCGTCCTCGGCGTACTCCGCGGCGGTGAGCCAGCGCGAGCCCATCCAGGCGCCCTGGGCACCCATACCGACGACGGCCGCGACCTGCGTGCCGTCACCGATACCGCCGGCGGCCAGGACGGGCGCCCGCCCGTCGAGGGCGCGGACGATCTCGGGCACGAGCACCATCGTCGCGACCTCTCCGGTGTGGCCGCCGGCCTCGCCGCCCTGGGCGATGACGATGTCCACCCCGTTCTCCACGTGGGCGAGGGCGTGCTTGGTGGCGCCGGCCAGCGCGGCGACCTTCATCCCGTTCTCGTGGGCGAGGTCGATGATGTGCTTCGGCGGCGAGCCCAGCGCGTTGGCGATGAGTACCGGGCGGTGCTTGAGCGACATCTCGACATGCGACTGCGCCACGGAGTGCAGCCACCCGATCACGCCGGCGTTCTTGGCGGCGTCGTCGCCCAGCGGCGGGACCCCGAGGTCGTCGAGGACGCGGTTGACGAAGGACTTGTGCTCCTCGGGGATCATCGCGGCGATGTCCTCCGGGCTGCCCTCGGTGGGCACCTTGTTGGGCATCACGATGTCGACGCCGTACGGCTTGCCGTCGGTGTTCTCGTCCATCCAGGTGAGGACCTCGTCGAGCTCGGCGGCGTCGTTGTAGCGCACGCAGCCGAGCACCCCCATCCCGCCGGCGCGGGTGACGGCGGCGGCGACCGCCTTGGACGGGGTGAACGCGAAGATCGGGTACTCGATCCCGAACTCCTCGGTGAGGGAGGTGCGAATGCTCACTTGCTGATCTCCTGGCTGTCATCTGCGGGACGGGACGCGGCGATCTCCGCGGCCCAGCGGTAGTCGGGCTTGCCGGCGGGGTTGCGCTTGACGGACGGCTCGACCCACAACGCGCGCGGGCACTTGTACCGTGCGATCTCCTTGCGCGCGTACTCGTTGAGCTCCTCGATGGGCGGGCACTTGCCGTCCCGGGTGTGCAGTACGGCCGCGACCTTGTGGCCCATCCGGTCGTCGGGCACCCCGATCACCAGCGCGTCGAACACGTCGGGGTGCGTCTTGAGGGCGGCTTCGACCTCCTCCGGGTGCACCTTCTCCCCGCCGGTGTTGATGGACACCGAACCGCGACCGAGCATCGTGACGGTGCCGTCCTCCTCCACGCGCGCGTCGTCGCCGGGGATGGCGTAGCGCCGGCCGTTGAACGTCTTGAACGTCTCGGCGGTCTTGGCCTCGTCCTTGTAGTAGCCCAGGGGGATGTGGCCGGTGCGCGCCACCTTGCCGATGACACCCGACCCGGGCTCGACCTCGTTGCCCTCGGCGTCGAGGACGGTGGTCTCCCCGTCGATCTTCACGCGCGGGCCGCCGGTGTGGGTCTTGCCCTTCTCCGCCAGCGCGATGCCCGAGAACCCGGTCTCCGAGGAGCCGATCGAGTCGGAGATCATGGCGTTGGGAAAGGCGTCCACGAACTGGTCCTTGACGGACGGCGAGAACAGGGCCGCCGAGGAGCCGAGGTAGAACAGCGACGACGCGTCGTACTTCTCCGGGTCCCACGCCTCGATCATGGGCCGCGCCATGGCGTCGCCCGTGATGAACATGAGGTTGATCTTGTGATCCGTCACGGCCTGCCAGACCGCCTCCGGGTCGAACTCCGGGATGAGCACGTTGGTGTGCCCGGCGAACAGCGCCATGAGGATCGCCCACTGCGCCCCGCCGTGGATGAGCGGAGGGAGGGCACATCGGACGAGGACGCCGCCGTCGACCGCCTTGTTCGCCAGCTCCCACTCGTCGGCCACCCGCTCACCGGTGAGGAAGTCGATGCCGCCGCCGAGGACCATGAACACGTCCTCCTGACGCCACATCACGCCCTTGGGCGAGCCCGTGGTCCCGCCGGTGTAGAGCATGTAGATGTCGTCGTTCGAGCGCTCGCCGAAGTCACGCTCGGGAGATTGCGCCGCGAGGGCCTCGTCGTAGTGCGCGACCGAGACCCCCTCCGGCACGGACGGGTCGGGCCCGTCGGTGCCGTCCTCGATGACCAGGCAGTGCCGTACGCCCGGTGTGCGGGGCAGGGTCTGCTCCAGGACGTCCGAGTACCGCCGCTCGTGGATCACCGCGACCGCGTCGGAGTTGTCGAGCAGGTACTCGAGCTCGGCCGACACGTAGCGGAAGTTCACGTTGACCATGACCGCGCGGATCTTGAAGATCGCGACCATGGCCTCGACGGCCTCGATGGTGTTGCGACTGTAGACCGCGACCTTGTCATCCGGCCCCACGCCCACCGACTGGAGGTGGTGCGCGAGCCGGTTGGCCCGCTCCTCCAGCTCCTTGAACGTGAAGGACCGGTCCCCCTGGACCAGGACGAGCCGGTCCGGTACGCGGTCCACGCTGTGCTCTACGAGATCCCCGATGGTGTACGCCATGCGATCAAAGTAGAACGTGTTACCGTCCCGTGGGGCGTGTAACTGTGATCCCGATCAAATTTCTCTCCCAGGAGGACTCCATGACCAGCGTCGACACTCCCGAGGACCAGCACCTGCTCACCGAGCGGCGGGGACACGTCCTGATCGTCACCATGAACCGCCCCGAGGCCCGCAACGCGCTGTCCGGGCCGATGATGCGCGGCATGGAGGCCGCCTGGGACCTCGTCGACTCCGACCCCGACATCCGGGCCTGCATCCTCACCGGCGCCGGCGGCTACTTCTGCGCGGGGGCCGACCTCAAGGCGATGAACAAGGAGGCGCCGGGCGACAAGTTCGCCGGCGGCGGCTGGGACCTCACCCGGCTCCCCGCCCTGCTCAAGGGCCGCCGGCTGAGCAAGCCGCTCATCGCGGCGGTCGAGGGCCCGGCCATCGCCGGCGGCACCGAGATCCTGCAGGGCACCGACATCCGGGTGGCCGGCCGGTCGGCGAAGTTCGGTGTCTCCGAGGCCCGCTGGGGTCTGTACCCCCTCGGTGGCTCGGCCGTGCGGCTGGTCCGACAGATCCCCTACACCGTGGCGATGGACGTCCTCATGACCGGTCGCCACCTGTCGGCCGAGGAGGCCGAGCGGTTCGGGCTCGTCGGTCACGTGGTCGACGACGGCACCGCGCTCGACAAGGCCCTGGAGATCGCCGAGGCGATCGCCGCCAACGGCCCGCTCGCCGTCCAGGGGATGATCGAGACGATCCGACGCACCGAGGGGATGCACGAGGAGGAGGCCTTCCGGGTCGACGCCGAGGTCGGTGGTCGCGTCTTCGCCTCGGCCGACGCCAAGGAGGGCCCGCGCGCCTTCGCGGAGAAGCGGAAGCCCGAGTTCCGGGGAGAGTGACTACCCGCGTTCACATCTGCCTATAAGGTCGACTCGACGGAGGTCGAGGAACGAGGGTGGGCAATGGGTGACGTAGGGCCGCGGGTAGTGATCGCCGACGACGACGAGGACATCCGCGAGCTGGTCGCCTTCAAACTCGGCAACGCCGGGTACGAGGTCCGCACGGCCCGCGACGGGGTCGAGGCGCTCGAGGCGATCACCAGCTTCGCGCCCTCGTTGGCGATCCTCGACGTCATGATGCCCGGCCTGTCCGGGCTCGACGTGCTGCGCCGTATGCGCGACGGAGAGGGGCCGGCGGACTGCCGGGCCCTGCTGCTCACCGCGCGCGCCCGCGACGCCGAGGTGGACGCCGGTTTCGCCGCCGGGGCGGACGACTACGTCATCAAGCCGTTCAGCCCGCGCGAACTGCTCCGCCGCGTCGACGCGTTGCTCGGCCGCTGACGTCACGGGACCCTTCGCCGTGCTCCCCACCTACGAGGACTCCTCGCCCTCCCTGCTCGACGACGTCGCCCCCGAGGTCGCCTCCGGAGTCCTCACCGCGTCCCTGTGGATCCTCGTCGCCGCCGTCGTCGTGCTCATCGTGGTGATGATCTGGGCACACGTCGCCCGCGTCACCCGCGCCCGCCGGGTCGAGCGCATCCTCGCGCCACTGCGCCCGCGCCTGCTCGCCCTCGCCGCCGACGAGGAGCCCACCGGCGACTCCCCCGGGGCACTCGGCCGGTACCGCGAGCGGGTCGTCGACCGGGCCGTCCTCGACCTGTTGGGCAAGGTCCGCGGCGGGGCCGCCACCGCACTGGTCGACGTCCTCGACCGCCACGGCACGGTCGACGGCGCACTGCGCGGCACCCGCTCGTGGTCCGCCACCACCCGCGCGCGCTCGGCACAGATCCTCGGCGCCACCCGCCGCCCCGAACACGCCCCGGTGCTCGCCGGCCTGCTCTCCGACCGCGACCGCGCCGTGCGCGCGACGGCGGCCCGTGCCCTCGGGGTACTCGGTGACGCGACCTACTCCGACGCCGTCCTCCGCGCGGTCCGCGAGGTCCGGGGACTGTCCGGAATCCCCGCGTACGTCGCCGCGGACGCCCTGCTCGTCATGGGCGACGACGTCCGCGAGGCGATACGCCGCGGACTCGACGACGCCGACCCAGGGGTGCGCTACGTCGCCGCGACCGTCGCCGCCCGCGGCGGGATGGCCTCGCTGCTGCCCAGGGTCCTCCAGTTGTTCCGGGGCGACCCCGACGAGCGGGTCCGGGCCGCGGCGACGCGGACCCTCGGGGCGATCGGCGACGCCCGCGTCCTCGACGACCTCGGGCGCGCGCTGGCCGCGGACGAACCCGCGGTCGTCCGACTGGCCGCCGCCACCGCACTCGGCGAACTCGGGGCCCCGGCGGGCGTCCCGCTCCTGCGGCCGGTGCTCGCGGACCGCGACCGCCGACTGGCACAGGTGGCCGCCGGCGCGCTGGCCGCCCTGGGCCGGCCCGGCAGGGACGTCCTCGTCGAGACCCTGCAGCAGGGTCTCGTCCCGTCGGAGGTCTCCGTCCGCAACACCGCGACCACCCCGGCGGCGGATCTCGCCGCCCTCGCCTCGCTCGGCGCCGTCACCGCCATCGGTATCCGCGACCGTCAGCCCCACCTCTACGAGCTGGCCGCCACCGCCGCGCGGCGGGCCGACGAGCCCACCGCGGGAGCCGCCCCACAGGACGAGGAGTCCACGTCGTGATCGAGACCCTCCGGGTGGTGATCGCCACGCTGCTCGACGTGATCGCGTGGCCCATCCTCCTCTACTTCCTGCTCATCAACTCCTCCTACCTGGTGCTCGTCATCGCCGCGGCCGTCGACTTCCGCAGCACGCGACGTCGTCGTCGTCACTCCGGTCGTGTCGAGCGCCTCGGCAGCCACACGGCGCCGGGGGTCACGGTCGTCGTCCCCGCCTACAACGAGGAGGCCGGCGTCGTCGAGGTGACCCGGTCCCTCCTCGGGCTGCGCTACCATCGCCACGAGGTCATCGTCGTCAACGACGGCTCCTCCGACGACACGCTCCGGGTCCTCGTCGAGGCGTTCGACCTGGTCCGCGCGGACCGCGAGGTGCCCTACGAGATCCCCACCCGCCAGGTCCCGCGCGGCATCTACGTCCCCCGCGACGGCTACACCCGCCTCACCGTGATCGACAAGCCCAACTCGGGCCGCTCCGACTCGGTCAACGTCGGCATCAACACCTCCGTCGAGGACCTCATCATCTGCGTCGACGGCGACTCCCTGCTCGACCCCGACGCCCTGCTCATCGTCACCGAACCGTTCGCCGACGACCCGCTGCGCACGGCCGCCACCGGCGGCGTCGTCCGCGTGGCCAACGGGTGCACCATCCGCTCCGGACAGATCGTCGACGTCCGGATGCCCCGCAACCTGCTCGCCCAGATCCAGGCACTCGAGTACCTGCGCTCGTTCTTCCTCGGGCGTTCCGGCTGGTCCAGGCTCGGGGCGCTGATCCTCATCTCCGGCGCCTTCGGCTGCTTCCGGCGCGACCTGCTGGTGGAGGTCGGCGGCCTCGACCCCGACTCGATCGGCGAGGACTTCGAACTCGTCATGCGCATCCACCGCCTGCTGCGGGAGCGCGACCAGGACTACAGGGTGACGTTCGTCCCCGAGCCGGTGTGCTGGACCGAGGTGCCCGAGACACTGCCCGTCCTGCGCAAGCAACGTGCCCGCTGGCACCGCGGCCTGTGGGAGACCCTCGTCAAGCACCGCGTCATGTTCGGCAACCCCCGCTACGGGCGCGCGGGCACGCTGGCGGTCCCGTACTACTGGGCCTTCGAACTGTTCGCCCCGCTCATCGAGGCGGTCGGCCTGGTCCTCATGGTCCTCGGCTTCGCGCTGGGCCTGATCAACCCCACCACGTTCTGGTTGTTCCTCGCCGTGGCGTACGGCTACGCGATCGTCGTGGCACTCGCGGCCGCCGCCGTCGACGAGGTCTACTTCGCCCGCTACCACCGGTTCGGCAGCATGCTCTCGCTCATCAGCTCGGCCGTGCTCGAGAACATCGGCTACCGCCAGCTCCACGTGGTGTGGCGCCTCCGCGGCTGGTGGCAGGCCCTGCGCGGCACCGAGCAGCAGTGGGGCGTCATGACGCGTCGCGGTTTCACCACGGAGACGGCGTCGTGACCGCGCCCGCCCGGCCGCCCCGCAGGGTCTCGCAGATCCTGCGGAGCCGCAGCCGGGACATGTTGGTCCTCGTGGTGGCGGTGGCCCTGCTGGGACCCGTCATGCTGCTGGTCCAGTACTTCTTCTCGCAGCGCACCAGCACCCTGTACACGCCGATCGTCGACACCACGAGCCGACTGGTGATCGATATGCGGTGGGCCCAGTCCGACCTGCGCATGGGCCGGGTCTACGACCTGCCGGGGGCCGCGGACCGGCTGCAGGCGCGGCGCACCGACTCCCAGGCGTCCCTCGACGAACTCCGCCGGCTCATCGGGGACGACTCCGAGTTCGCGCCGGCCCTGCAGGAGCTGTCCACCGCCTCCGACGCGTGGTGGCGGTACGCGAACTCGGTCGTCGGGGGCGGGGCGACCGTTCCCGTCGACACCGACCCCGCCGCGCGGGAGGCCTTCACCGCGGCGCTGGCCGACTTCACGACGATGGTCACGGCCGCGGACACCCTGCACGGCCTCGCCGTGGACAAGCGGACGGAGATCCGGGACCTGCGCACCGCGATCCTCGTGGGGGGGTTCGCGCTGGCGGGTGTGATCATCGTCGCCGCCTCGGTCGCGATCGCCCGCGGCACGCGCCGGACGGCCGAGCTGATCGTCGCGCCCGTGGAGGAGCTCGCCGAGGTCGCGCGCAACGACACGGGGGGTGGTCGGGGCACGCGGGCCGGTACGGACACCGGACCGGCGGAGGTCCGGGCCCTGGCCGCCGCGTTCAACAGCCTGCTCGACACGCGCGACGAGTTCGAGACGACCCGCGACGAGCAGCTCGGCAGACTCCAGGAGCTGGACCGCCAGAAGGACGCCTTCGTGTCCACGGTCAGTCACGAGCTGCGCACTCCCCTGGCCTCGATCGTCGGCTACACTGAGATGCTCTGCGACGGAGACGGCGGGGAGCTGACCGACGCGCAGCACCGCCTGGTCGCCGTGGTCCAGCGCAACGCCGACCGTCTGCGGGGCCTCATCGAGGACCTGCTCACGCTCAGCCGCATCGAGGCGCAGGGACTCGACATCGACCACGACCGCCTCAGCCTCGACGCCGTCGTGGCGAACGTGACCGAGTCGCTGCGCCCCGTGGCCGCACGTGCCGGCCTCACGCTCGTCGAACGACTCGAGCCCGCCGAGGTCATCGGCGACGCTCTCCAACTGGAGCGCGCCGTGACCAACCTCGTGAGCAACGCGATCAAGTTCACCCCCGGGGACGGGACCGTCACCGTGACGGTGGGCGCGGACCAGCACGTCGCGACCGTGACGGTCGCCGACACCGGCATCGGCATCCCGGCCGCCGAACAGGAGCACCTCGGAACCCGGTTCTTCCGGTCGAGTTCCGCGCAGCACCGCTCGATCCCCGGCACCGGTCTCGGGCTGAGCATCGTGCAGGCGATCGCCGAGGGGCACGGTGGCACGCTCGAGTGCGACTCGGTGGAGGACGAGGGCACCACGTTCCGGCTCACGGTCCCCCTGTGGAGCGCCGGCGCCGCCCCGACGGCCTGACGCCCGGGCGGCGCTACAACCCCAGTCGCGTGCGGGCCCGCATCGCCCCGAGGTACGCCGAGGCGAGACGCTTCTTGCCGCGGGTGAACGGCGGCACCACGAGCCCGGAGACGTTGGTGTCGAACGAGTGCAGCGCGACCGCCCGCTCGTGGGTGAAGGTCCGGAACCCGTAGTGGCCGTGGTATCCGCCCATCCCCGAGTTGCCGACCCCTCCGAAGGGGACGGCGGAGGAGGCCATCCCTATCCCGAAGTCGTTGCCGTAGATGCTGCCGGAGCGGGTGCGGTCGGCCACCACCTCGAACCGCTCGTTCCGCTCCCCGTACCAGTACAGGACCAGCGGGCTGGGGCGGTCGTTGACGTACCTGATCGCGTCGGCGAGCGTGTCGTAGCCGAAGACGGTGAGGACGGGGCCGAACACCTCGTCGGAGTCGATCTCCATGTCCGGGGTGACGCCGGTGAGCAGGGTGGGTGCGATCTTGCGGGTCACGGGGTCCGGTAGCCGCTCGGCCGCCGGGGCCGCGTCGCGGCGGTGCGCGCCCTTCGCGACGGCGTCCTCGACGAGCCCGACGATCCGCTCGTAGTTCGAGTCGTTGACGGTGGCGGTGTACTCGGGGTTGCCGACGATGGCGGGAAGGGTGGTGCGCCACTGGTCGAGCACGGTGTCGCAGAACGTGTCGAGACGGTCGCGCGGGACGAACACGTAGTCGGGACACATGCACACCTGCCCGCCGTTGACCAGGCGGGCCGCGGCGATGCTGCGGGCCGCGCGGTCGATGTCGGCGCTCGTGTCGACGAGGACGGGGTTCTTGCCGCCGAGCTCGAGGGTGACGGGCGTGAGGTTCTCGGCGGCGTCCCGGGCGACGGACCGGCCGACGCCCGGTGAGCCGGTGAAGAACAGGTGGTCGTACGCGAGTCGGGAGAAGTCCGAGCCGCGGCCGTGCTCGGGACCGGCGACGGCGAGCTCGTCGACGGCGAAGTACTCGGGCGCGCGGCGGCACAGCACCTCGGTCGTATGCGCGGTGACCGAGGAGGGCCGCATCATCACCCGGTTCCCGGCGCCGAGGGCGGACCCGGCGGGCACGATCGTCAGGTAGAGGGGGAAGTTCCAGGGCCCGATGATGCCCACGACGCCCTTGGGGTCGTGGCGGACCTGTTGGGTGAACCCGACCGCCTCGAGGACCCGGGAGGGGCGGGTGGGTCTCATCCACTTGCGGAGGTGTGCGCGCTGGTGGTCGAGGTCCGGGATGGAGGAGGCGATGTCGGTGAGGGTGGAGAAGGTCTCGGGCCGGGAACCGTAGTCCTCGCGGAGCGCCTCGGTGAGCTCCGCGGCGTTGTCCAGGACGAGCTCCTTGAGCCGCTGGATCCGGTCCCGCCGGATCGCGACGCCCGGCTGGGGGTCGGCGAGGAACGCCTGCTGCTGGCGCTCGAGGATCTGCGCGAGGGTGAGATCGCGGGCGGTGGGAGTGCTGGTCATGTGTCCAGACTAGGGGCCACCGCCCGCGCGCGGGGTGCTACTTCGCGTCCGCCCAGTACGGATCCTTGAGCGTGCGCTTCATGAGCTTGCCGTTGGCCTGCCGGGGCAGTTCGTCCACGACGTCGATCGACCGCGGCATCTTGAACTTGGCGAGTCGACCCGCGAGGTCCTCGAGGATCTGCGCCTTGAGCTCCTCGGACTCGGTGTAGCCCTCGGCGAGCTCGATCACGGCCTTGACCTCCTCGCCCCAGTCGGGGTGCGGGATGCCGAACACGGCGGCGTCGCGCACCGCGTCGTGGCGGGTCATCTCCGACTCGATCTCGGCGGGGTAGATGTTCACACCGCCGGAGATGATCATGTCGTTCTTCCGGTCACAGAGGAACAGGTAACCGTCGGAGTCCACGTAGCCGATGTCGCCCATGGTGAACAGCTCGCCGACGTAGGTCTTGGCGGTCTTCTCGGCGTCCTGGTGGTACTCGAACCTCGAACCGTGCATCTGTAGGTACACGTTGCCGGTCTCGCCGGTGGGCAGCTCGTTGCCGTCGTCGTCGAGGATCTTCAGCGTGGTGGTCTTCCACGGCCGGCCCACGCTGCCGGGCTTGCGGAGCCACTCCTCGCCGGTGATGGTGCAGCCGCCGCCCTCGGTGCCGGCGTAGTACTCGGTGAGCACCGGGCCCCACCACTCGAGCATGGCCTGCTTGACGTGCTTGGGGCAGGGCGCGGCGCCGTGGACGATGGTGCGCAGGCTGGACACGTCGTACTTCGCGCGCACGTCCTCGGGCAGCTCGAGCAGGCGCGAGAACTGGGTGGGGACCATGTGCGACTGGGTGACGCCGTGGGCGTCGATGAGGCGCAGCATCTCCTCGGGGGTCCACTTGTCCATGAGGACGACCGTCTGACCGAGGTTGAGCGAGATGGTGACGAAGTTGAGCACGGCCGTGTGGTACAGCGGCGAGCCGCAGATGTGGACGTTGTCCGGGGCCTCGATGCCGAACCCGGCGAAGAAGTAGTAGTTGGGGACGGTGACCTGGTCGGGCGAGGCGCCGGTGAGCGGGCGGCGGACGCCCTTGGGGCGCCCGGTGGTGCCCGAGGTGTAGAGCATCGGGGCACCGAGGGTCCGCGACGACGGCAAGGGGTCCGATCCCCGGGCCGGGGCGGTCAGCTCGGGGAGCGGACGGAATCCGGGGACGTCACCGATGGCGAAGCAGCGCGCGGGGTCGAGCCCGGCCTCGGCGGCGGCGGCGGTCGCGACGTCGGCGAACCGCTCGTCCGCGATGAACACCGTCGACCCCGAGTTCTCGAGGATGTAGGCCACCTCGGGGCCGGTGAGGTGCCAGTTGGCCGGCGCGACGTAGAGGCCGATCTCGATGGCCGCGTAGTACACCTGCAGGAACTCGATGCTGTTCGGGGCGAGCAGGACGATGCAGTCCCCGGTCTCCAGCCCCAGGTCGCGCAGTCCGCGCGCGTAGCCGTGGGCGGTGTCGGCGAGCTCGCCGTAGGTCACCGCGCGGCCGGCCGCCTCGATGACCGCCGTGCGGTCCGGCTCGGCCTCGGCGATCCGGTAGACGCTGGTCACGTGCTCCCCGGTCCGCGGGTCGGGGACGCCGGCGTCGGACGGGACGGTGGGGGTGGGTGCGCTCATGCCGGTCATGGTAGAACGCGTTCTACGTATGCGACAGGGGTTTCCCCGGGGCCGCGGGCGCGCCGCACGGGCCGCGACCGCGACCCGCGGAACCCGGCGCGCCCGCCGCCGGGTCAGTCGATGAGCTGCGCGATCTGTTCGATCTGCTCGACCGTGCGGGCGGTCACCACGAGCATCGTGATGCCGGCGGCCTCCCACTCCGCGACCTGCGACCGCACCGAGGCCAGATCCCCGATGATCGCGGTGGCCTCGATCATCTCGTCGGGCACGGCGGCCGCGGCCTCCTCCTTGCGCCCGGAGCGGAACAGCTCGGTGATCCGGTCGACCTCGGCGTCGAAGCCCATGCGCCGCAGGGCCTCGGCGTGGAAGTTCTTCTCCTCCGCGCCCATGCCGCCGGCGTAGAGGGCGGTGGTCGGCTTGTACGCGTCGAGCACGGCCCGCCGATCGTCGGTGATGTGCAGCTGGCAGAGGAACGCGACCTCGAAGTCCTCGCGGGTGCGGCGCGCGCCGGGCCGGGCGAAGCCCTCGTCGAGCCACGAGTTGAACTCCCCGGCCGTGCGCGGCGAGGCGAGGAAGCCCAGCCAGCCGTCGGCGACCTCCGCGGCCAGCGCCACGTTCTTCGGCCCCTCGGCCCCCAGCCAGATGGGCACGTCCTCGCGCAACGGGTGGACGATGGACTTCAGCGGCTTGCCGAACCCGGAGGCGTCGGGCCCGGCGTAGGGCAGGGTGTACGCGGGTCCGTCGGAGGTGACGGGCGCCTCGCGGGCCAGCACCTTGCGGACGATGTCGATGTACTCGCGGGTCCGGGCGAGCGGCTTGGCGAACGGTTGCCCGTACCAGCCCTCGACGACCTGCGGTCCCGAGACGCCCAGCCCCAGCGCGAAGCGACCGCCGGATAGGTGGTCCAGGGTCATGGTGCTCATGGCCGTGGCCGTGGGCGTGCGTGCGGACAGCTGGACGACGGCGGTGGAGAGGCGGATGCGCTCGGTGAGCGAGCCGTACCAGGCCAGCGGGGTGAACGCGTCCGATCCCCAGGCCTCCGCGGTGAACACGGTGTCGAAGCCGGCCCTGTCCGCCGCGACCACGAGGTCGGCGTGGTTGGTGGGCGGCTGGGCGCCCCAGTATCCGAGCTGCAAGGCGAATTTCATGGGCCTCAGTGTGGCGCACGGCGCGCCGCGGTGGGTGCGCGCCCGTGGAATCCCGGCTCGGGGAAACCCCCACACCGAGCGGTGGAACGTGTTCTACTTGGCCTGTGACATCCAGAGAGATCGTTGTCGATATCACCCCGCCCGCAGAGCCCGTGCTCTCGGCCGCCCTGGCGCCGTCGTTCGACTACACCAGGTCCACCGGCCCGGTGCTGGGAGCGTTCTTCACCGGCCTGAGGGACGGGCGCCTCGTCGGTAACCGCGATTCCCGCGGCACCGTCCACCTGCCGCCGGTCGAGTACGACCCCCACACGCGCGAGGCCCTCACGGAGACCGTCGAGATCGCCTCGGGTCCCGCGATCGAGGGCGTCGTCGTCGTCTGGTCCTGGGTCGCCTCCCCCACCGACGTCAACCCGCTCGACTCCCCGTTCGCCTGGGCTCTCGTACGGTTCGACGGTGCGGACACGGCCATGCTCCTGCCCCTGGCCGCCGACGGCCCCGGCGCGGTGAGCACCGGCATGCGCGTGCGCCTGCGGTGGGCCGCCGAGCGGACCGGGACGATCCACGACATCGCGTGCGTGGTCCCGGCCGACTCCGCGGGCGACGCGGCCGGGAACGGCGACGGCGACGACGACGAGGCCCCGCGGTCGCACGACGAGCCGGTCACCGGCGTGGTGACGCCGATCGGTCTGTCGGTCACCCACACGGCGGGACCCGCGGAGAGCGAGTTCCTCCGCGCGATCGTGCAGGGACGGATGCTCGGGCGGCGCCGTTCCAACGGCCCCGAGGTCTACGTCCCGCCCCGCGACTACTGTCCGTCGGACGGCGTGGCGATGGGCGAGTACGTCGAGGTCTCCGACGTCGGCACCGTCACCACCTTCGGCATCGTCAACGTGCCGTTCGCGGGGCAGCAGATCACGCCCCCCTACGTCACCGCCTACATCCTGCTCGACGGCTCGGACGTGCCCATCCAGCATCTCGTGCTGGGCTGTGAGGCGTCCGAGGTCCGGATGGGCATGCGCGTGCGCGCGGTCTGGGCGCCCGAGGCCGACCGGCCCGCGTCGATGAAGGCGATCACGCACTTCGAGCCGACCGGCGATCCCGACGCCGACCCCGCCACCTACGCCAAGCACCTGTAGAGGACACCACCCGTGACCCCCAACGCACCCCGGGACGTGGCCGTCGTCGGATTCGCCCACGCCCGCCACACCGAATCCACCTTCGGCACCACCAACGGTGTCGAGATGCTCGCCCCGGTCTTCGCCGAGTGCTACCGGCAGACCGGCCTGGACCGCACCGACATCGACTTCTGGTGCTCCGGCTCGTCGGACTACCTCGCCGGCCGCGCCTTCTCCTTCATCTCCGCGGTCGACTCGATCGGTGCGTTCCCGCCGATCGCCGAGTCGCACGTGGAGATGGACGCCGCCTGGGCGTTCTTCGAGGCCTACCTCAAGATCGCCACCGGCCAGGCCGACACCGCGCTGGTGTACGGCTTCGGCAAGGCCTCGGCCAGCACCGACCTCGACACCGCGCTGGCGCTGCAGCTCGACCCGTACACCGTCGCGCCGCTGTGGCCGGGCCGCCACCACCTCGCGGGCCTGCAGGCCCGCGCCGGCATCGACTCCGGCCGCTGGTCGGAGTCCGACATGGCCGCCGTCGCCGCGCGCGCGACCGGCCGCGAGGTCGCCGACCTGCTCGCCGAGCCGTACGTCGCCGACCCGCTGCGCCGCCACGACTGCCCGCCGGTGACCGACGGCGCCGGCGCGATCATCCTCGCCTCCGGCGACCGGGCCCGCGAGCTGTGCGACACCCCGGCCTACGTGGCCGGCATCGAACACATCGCGGACTCCGCGGAGTTCGGCGCCCGCGACCTCACGGACTCCCCGTCCGCACGAGCCGCCGCCGTCCGCGCGACCGGCGCCTCGGGGGAGCGCCCCGACCTCGGCGGCGTCACCGTCGCCGAGCTGCACACCCAGTACTCGCACCAGGAGCTCATCCTGCGCGCGGCGCTGGGCCTGGCCGACGACGTGGCGGTCACCCCGTCCGGCGGCTCCCTGGTCGCCGACCCGCTGTTCTCCGCGGGCCTCGAGCGCATCGGCTACGCCGCGCACAGCATCTGGGAGGGCCGCTCCGAGCGCGCCCTCGCCCACGCCACCAGTGGTCACCTGCTGCAGCAGAACCTCGTCTGCCTCCTGGAAGGACGCCCCGCATGAGCGCCCCCACCTCCGGAACCCGCTCCGGCACCCACGGCTCCGGCCTGCCCGCCGCCGTCCTCGGCACCGGCCAGACCCACCACGTCGCCCGCCGCACCGACGTCTCCATGGCCGGCCTGTGCCGCGAGGCCATCGACGCCGCCATGGCCGACGCCGGGGTGGGCTGGGACGACATCGACGCGGTGATCGTGGGCAAGGCCCCCGACCTGTTCGAGGGCGTCATGATGCCCGAGCTCATGATGGCCGACGCCCTGGGCGCCGTCGGCAAGCCGCTGCTGCGCGTGCACACCGCCGGTTCCGTCGGCGGTTCCACCGCCGTCGTGGCCGCCTCCCACGTCCAGTCCGGCCGCTACCGCCGGGTCCTGGCCGTGGCGTGGGAGAAGCAGTCCGAGTCCAACGCCATGTGGGCGCTGAGCCTGCCCGTTCCGTTCACCGCACCCGTCGGGGCCGGCGCCGGCGGCTACTTCGCCCCCCACGTGCGCTCCTACATCCGCACCACCGGCGCCCCCGAGCACGTGGGCGCGATGGTCGCGGTCAAGGACCGGCTCAACGGCTCGGTCAACCCGTACGCGCACCTCAAGCAGCCCGACATCACGGTCGACAAGGTGCTCGCCGGGCAGATGCTGTGGGACCCCATCCGCTACGACGAGACCTGCCCGTCCTCGGACGGCGCGTGCGCGATCGTGATCGGGGACGCCGAGGCCGCCGAGGCCGTGGAGGCCACCGGCCGGCAGGTCGCCTGGGTCCACGCCACCTCACTGCGCACCGAGCCGGGCACGTTCTCCGGCCGCAACTACAAGAACCCGCAGGCGGGCCGCGACGCGGCCGCCGCCCTGTGGGCCGAGGCGGGGATCACCAACCCCGCCGAGGAGATCGACGCCGCCGAGATCTACGTGCCGTTCTCCTGGTTCGAGCCCATGTGGCTGGAGAACCTGGGCTTCTGCGCCGAGGGCGAGGGCTGGAGGATGACCGAGTCCGGGGCCACCGGCCGCGACGGCTCCCTGCCCGTCAACCCCTCCGGCGGCGTCCTGTGCTCCAACCCCATCGGCGCCTCCGGCATGCTCCGCTTCGCCGAGGCCGCCCGCCAGGTGATGAACCGTGCCGACGAGCACCAGATCCCCGGTGCCCGCAAGGCCCTCGGCCACGCGTACGGCGGCGGCTCGCAGTACTTCTCCATGTGGGTCGTCGGGACCGACCGTCCGGAGCGCCGCTCGTGAGCAACCCCTACCTGGACGAGACCGGTCAGTACCGGCCTCTGCAGATGAGCGAGGCCGCGCTGGCGAGCCCCGCCTACGCCGCCGCGCGCCGCTCCTGGGCCGCGACCAACACCGGCGACCGCGACGCCTGGATCGCCGGGTGGTCGCCCGAGGGCACCATCGAGGATCCCGTGGGTCCGTCGATGTTCGACGCCGAGGGCCTCGGCCACACCGGCACCGAGCGGCTCCTGGAGTTCTGGGAGAAGGCCGTGGCCACCCCGGACCACATCGAGTTCCGCTTCGACCGCGGGATCGCGGTGGGCGACGAGCTGCTCTGCATCGGTACGATGCGCACCCATATGGGAGAGAGCATCATGGAGATCGACATCGCGGTGGACTACCGCGTCGACTCCGACGGCCGCCTGATCTCCCTGCGCGCGTTCTGGGAGCACGACGTGGCCATGGCCACCGGCCTGCGCCCCCTCACCCACGACGACACGGCGGCCATCGCCGGCGCCCTGCGGAAGGACTCCTGACATGACTCGCGTAGCGGACGTCGACTTCTCCGTCCCGGTGTCCTTCTCCCCCGTCGACCAGTACATCGACCTGGCCCGCGGCGCGGAGGCCGCCGGCTTCGACCGGATCGTCCTGCCCGACTCCCTGTTCCACCCCCGCCGCCAGGACGAGGACTACCCGTACACACCGGACGGGTCCCGGATGTGGGACGAGAACACCCAGTGGGTCGAGCCGCTCATCGCCTCCGCCGCCATGGGCGGGGCCACCTCGACCATCCGGTTCTGCCCGCAGGTCCTCAAGGTCGGCCCGCGCAACCCGCTGCTGCTCACGCGGCAGGTGGCCTCCGTCGCCCTCATGACCGGCAACCGACTGGACCTGGGCGTGGGCATCGGCTGGGATCCCAACGAGTTCGAGTGGTGCGGCGCTCCGTTCAAGGGCCGCGGCAAACGCGTCGACGAGTCCCTGGCGATCATGCGCGAGGGCCTGCGCGGTGAGTGGATGGAGTTCCACGGCGACCACTTCGACTTCGACGAGCTCATCTTCACCCCGGCCCCGTCCGAGCAGGTGCCGTTCTACGTGGGCGGCCACACCGAGATCGCGCTCAAGCGCGCCGCCCGCCTCGGCCAGGGCTGGACCAGCGCGATGATGAAGTTCGACGAGATCGTGGCGACCGTGAACCGCCTGGGCGAGTTGCTCGCCGAGCGCGGCCGCTCGCTGGCCGACCGGGGTGACGGCAAGCCGTTCGCCATCCAGGTGGTGTGTCTGGACCGGTTCGGCTCGAAGGGCTTCGCCGAACTGGCCGAGGCGGGCGTCACCGACATCATCGTCCTGCCGTGGCTCATCGAGGGTCTCGGGTACGACGCCACGGCCGAGCAGAAGATCGAGTCGCTCCACCGCTTCGGCGAGAAGTACGGCCTCACCGGCTGACACCCGGCCCGCGGCGCCGCGTCAGGCGGGCACGTGCGCGGCGATGTCCTCGAGGCAGGCCAGCAGTGCGCGGTGCGTGTCCTCGGTGGCCTCGAGGTGCATGAGGTGCCCGGCCGGGGACGGGATCGCCCGGACCATGCGCACGTCGTCGTGGTAGCGGCCGAGCTTGGTCAGCGGATCGCGGCCGTGGAAGCCCTCGAGGTCGGGGTCGTGCTCGGAATACAGGAAGTAGTAGGGCACCGGGTTCGTCTGCCGTTCGAACTCCTTGCGGGCGTGCCAGCTGACGTCCATCGCGCGGTACCACTGCAGGGGGCCGGCGAACCCGGTGCGCGCGTACTCCGCCTCGTAGACGTCCATCTCCTCCACCGAGAGCCACGGCCACGGCAGGGCCGGGGCTTCGGGCAGGGCGTCGAGGTAGGTCGTCCCCGGCGGCTGCTTCCACACGTCGAGGTAGTGGTAGTCGGCGGACAGCGCCCAGAACACGCGGGTCAGGAATTCGCGTTCGCGGCCGGCGAGGTCGGCCTCGGCGACGCCGGGCTGCGCGAAGTAGTGCAGGTGGAGGAAGTGCTGCGCGGCCATCATCGCCGATCCCTCGAGCGGCGGGACGGAGCCGGCCGTGCTCATGAAGGGGTTCTCCATGCCGATCACGGCACGGACCCGCCCGGGTTCGAGGTGGCACGTGTCGTAGGCGACGCCCGCCCCGAAGTCGAAGCCCACCAGCACGACCCTGTCGGCGCCCTCGGCGTCGCAGACGGCCACCACGTCGTCGACGACCTCCCGGGGCGCGTACGCCTCCACGTCGGTCGGGGCGTCGGATCCGCCCATGCCGCGCAGGTCCGGGGCGATGACCCGCCATCCCGCCGCGGTCAGGACGGGGATGAGGCGGTGCCAGGTGAACCAGAAGTGCGGGAACCCGTGCAGCAGCACGACGGTCCCCGGTGCGTCACCGGCCGCGGCGTCGGGGGTCCCGGCGTCGGCCTCGGGCTCGGCGACGACGTAGTGCAGCCGCACGCCGTCCCGGTCGATGTGGCGATGGTCGGGCATGCGTTCACCTTGCCTGGTCGGGCGGTCGTCGGCGGGGGTTTCGGTCGAGGGCGCCGTCCCCGGGGGTCGACGAAGAGAATCTCGACGACGACGAGGTCGATCCCTCGGACACGTGAGCCCCGGCCCTGCCTCGGCGAGCAGGCGGGACCGGGGCTGCGCGGCCGCCCACGGGGTGGGCGGCCGCGGGTGCGGTCTCAGCTCAGTGCATGACGGGGCACTTGAAGTCGACCTTCCAGTCCTGGATGGCGTTGAGCCATCCGGAGCGCAGGCGCGTCGCGTCGCCCATCGAGGTGATGTCGGGCATGTGGTCGGCGATCGCGTTGAAGATCAGCTCGATCTGGAGCTTCGCGAGGTTCGCGCCGATGCAGTAGTGCGGCCCGTTGCCGCCGAACGTCAGGTGCGGGTTCGGGTCACGGAGGATGTTGAAGCTGAACGGATCTTCGAACACGTCCTCGTCGAAGTTCGCCGAGCCGTACATGATGGCGGCGCGGTCGCCCTTCTTCATGGTGACGCCGCCGATCTCGACGTCCTCGGTGGCGGTGCGCTGGAACGAGCTGATGGGCGAGGCCCAGCGGAGAATCTCGTCGTAGGTGGTCTCCGGCCGTTCCTTCTTGAACAGCTCCCACTGGTCGGGGTTCTCGAGGAACGCGATCATGCCGTGGGTCGTGGCGTTGCGGGTGGTCTCGTTTCCGGCCACCGCCAGCAGCACCACGAACCAGCCGAACTCGTCGGAGGTGAGCTTCTCGCCGTCGAGATCGGCCTGGACGAGCTTGGTGACCAGGTCGTCGCGGGGGTCGACCTCGCGCTTGGCCGCGAGCTCCTGGGCGTAGCTCAGGACCATCGCGTTGGCCATCTGCGACTCCTCGACCTTGCCGGGGACGTCGTAGCTGGTCATCTGGTTGGACCACTCGAAGATCTGGTGGCGGTCCTCCATCGGGATGCCGATGAGCTCCGCGATCGCCTGCAGCGGCAGCTCGGAGGCCACGTCGACGATGAAGTCGCCGCTGCCCTTGGCCGCGGCGGTCTGCACGATGTTCTTGGCCTTCTCCTCGAGGTTCTCGCGCATCTTCTCGATGTTGCGCGGGGTGAAGCCCTTGGAGATGATCCGCCGGTACTTCTTGTGGTCCTCGCCGTCCTGGTTGATGAACAGCAGGCGGGTGAGTTCGACGATCTCCCGCTCGGTCCCGGGCGCGAACCGCGGGATCGCGGTGTTCTCGAAGGTGGAGAAGACCTCGTTGGTGCGGCGCGAGATCTCCTTGACGTCCTCGTGCTTGGTGACGACCCAGTACCCGTCGTCGTCGAATCCGTCGGCTCCGGGCTCCTTCGCGCACCACCAGATCGGCTCGGTACGGCGGAGGTGGGCCCATTCGGGATGCGGGAGCCGCTTCTCGTAGAGCTCCGGATCCGTGAAGTCGAACCCCTCGGGAATGGTGACTGGCTGCACTGGCACTCCTTGACCGCGTCGGTTGCGTCATGTGCTCGTCGAACGGACGACGGGGGCCGTGGCGACCGGTCCCCCGAACGGTGATCTAGAACACGTTACAGGCACCATACTGGAACACGTTCCTTCGTGGGCGTTCGTTCTTTGTTCGCCTCACTTCCCGCGCCATCGCCCGCACCGCGGGACCCCCGCCCGCGAACTCCGGGTCGGATCCTCTGGTCGATGACGTAAACTAGAACCCGTTCTAACGTTGCTTCAGGAGGAGCGCCCCATGGGAAATCCCGTCATCGTCGAGGCCGTCCGCACCCCGATCGGCAAGGCTCGCGGCGCCCTGTCCGGTCTTCACCCCGCGCACCTGCTGGGCGCCTCCCAGAAAGAGGTCATCCGCCGCGCCGGGATCGACGCCTCGCTCGTGGAGCAGGTCGTCGGCGGCTGCGTGTCGCAGGCCGGTGCGCAGGCCAACAACGTCACCCGCGGCGCGTGGCTCGCCTCCGGCCTGCCCTGGCAGACCGCCTGCACCACCATCGACTGCCAGTGCTCGTCCGCCCAGCAGGCCAACCACTTCATCGCCAACCTCATCCACGCGGGTGCGATCGACGTGGGCATCGCCTGCGGCGTGGAGTCGATGAGCTGGATCGCGCTGCGTGCGGCCGTGGGCAACGGTGAGAACGGGATGCCCCGGCCGGACGACTGGGAGCTGGACCTGCCGGACCAGTTCACCGCCGCCGACCGCATCGCCGCCCGCCGTGGCCTGTCCCGGGCCGACCTG
Source organism: Dietzia sp. CH92 (assembly GCF_032248695.1). Taxonomy (NCBI): domain Bacteria; kingdom Bacillati; phylum Actinomycetota; class Actinomycetes; order Mycobacteriales; family Dietziaceae; genus Dietzia; species Dietzia sp. CH92. The sequence goes on from NZ_JAVHXC010000006.1 coordinate 98,820, forward strand.
GAGGAGCTGGGTGTTCGTTCCCAGGCCAACGCGAAGCGCGCCTGGGAGGAGGGCCGCTTCGATCGTGAGACCTTCGCCGTCGAGGCCCCCGAGCGCCTCAAGGACGGCACCTACACCGGCGAGACGGTGACCGTCACCCGCGACCAGGGCCTCCGCGAGACCACCGCCGAGTCTCTCGCCGGCCTCAAGCCCGTGATGGAGGGCGGCCTGCACACGGCCGGCACCTCCAGCCAGCTCTCCGACGGCTCCGCTGCAGTTCTGCTCATGGACGAGGACGTCGCCCGCGCCCACGGGCTGACCCCGCGTGCGCGCATCGTCCACCAGGCCCTGGTCGGCGGCGAGCCGGAGTACCACCTCGACGGTCCCGTCCAGGCCACCCAGCGGGTCCTCGACCGCTCGGGGATGTCCATCTCCGACTTCGATCTCTTCGAATGCAACGAGGCGTTCGCCTCGGTGCTCCTAAGCTGGGCGCAGGTGCACGGGCCCGACATGGACAAGGTCAACGTCAACGGCGGTGCGATCGCGATCGGCCACCCCGTCGGCAGCACCGGGTCGCGGCTCATCACCACCGCCCTGCACGAGCTCGAGCGCACGGACGGCGAACGCGCCCTCGTCACGATGTGCGCGGGCGGCGCCCAGGCGTCGGCGAGCATCATCGAGAGGATCTGACATGAGCGACGTCATCGAGATGGCGACGAGCCGGCGGCGGGAGATCTTCGCCGCCGTGTCGTCGGCCAGCGGCCCCGAGGACGCGGTGGGGGCGGTCGCGAGCCTGCTGTCCGTCTCCGCCGAGGAGGCGCGGCGGGTGCTCCGGGCCCCCCTCGAGGCGTTCGCCGGTTCCGCGGCCGGTGCGTCCTCCGGCGACGCCGGTCAGGGGTTCGCGCTGCGCCCGTTCACGGAGTCCGACGACCACACCGCGCTGTTCCACTCCCGCTCGTCGGACTCCACGTCCGCGACCGGGGGAAGCTGGGACCAGGACAGGACGGAGCGGGAACTCCGCGACGGCCTTGCCCGCATCGAGGCGGAGTCCGCGATGTGGTTCGTCGCCGTCGACACCGCGCGGGACGCCCTGGTCGGACTGGTCTTCGGTGAGCAGATCGACAACGGTGACGTGGACGTGGCGATCTGGATCCGCCCCGAGGAGCGCAAGAAGGGCTTCGGGATGGCGGCGCTCAAGGAGAGCCGGCGTGAACTCGCGGCGTTCTTCCCGGGCAAGCACGTCATCGTGCGGGCACCCCTGGCCGGTGGCCGGTGAGCGGAGCCGATCCGCGGCCCGAGACGGGCGTCGACGACCCGCGGCGTGGTGCGCCGTGGGTCGTCGGCGTCATCAAGGTGATGTCGCGGGTCAACACGTGGGCCTACCGGGTCTCCGGGGGACGGCTCGGTGGGTCGTGGCGGGTGGGGTCGGCGCTCCGCGCGCCGGTGCCCGTGTGCCTGCTCACCACCACGGGCCGCAAGTCCGGGGAGCCCCGGACCGTCCCACTGCTGCACTTCCCCGACGGCGACCGGGTACTGCTCGTCGCCTCCCAGGGCGGGCTGCCCAAGCACCCGCAGTGGTACCTGAACGTTCTCGCCGACCCGGCCGTCACCGTCCAGGTGGGTCGCCGTAGCCGGGCGATGACGGCGAGGGAGGCCACACCGGCCGAGCGGGCCGAACTCTGGCCGAGGCTCGTCGAGCGTTACGCGGACTTCGCCGACTACCAGGCCAACACGAGCCGGGTCATCCCGGTCCTCATCTGCGAACCCCGCCGTTAGCCACACCACGCGCGACCACCCTCCTGCGGCCGAGGACCTCCGACGAGGTCCTCGGCCGTTCGTCATGCCGTGACCAGTTCGCCTAAGAACACACCCATACTTACAGTGCCCATTACCGCCTCTCCAGCCCCACCTGTCCCACCCGCCCCATATCCTGAGTGAACCCTTGACACATGCTGAGGCTTAAGGGATTCTAATCTCCGGAAACGCACAAGACCTGCGCGTATGCCCGCTCAACGCGCGGCGTCAGCGGGCGACTCTCAGGGGAAGGGTATTTTATGAACAAGTCCACCAAGGTTGCCGCGGTCGCGGCATCCGTGGTGCTGGCCGCGGCCGGCACGAGCGGCGTCGCCAACGCGCAGATCATCGACTCCGCCAGCGTCACCAACATGCTCGGTGAGCTCCTCCAGTCCGGCTCCGCGGGGGGCGGGCTCCCCACCGACTCGGCCGGCCTGAACCCCCTCGGTGGGTCGTCCGACGTCCCCGGCGGACTCATCCCGGGTTCCTCCGAGATCCCCGGCTCGTCAGCTCTCAATCCGCTCGCCGGATCCTCCGACCTGCCCGCGCTCAGCAGCGAGCCCCTCGGCGGGTCTGCCACCGCCCCGGGGTCGACCGAGCTCCTGGGCGGGTCCTCCGATCTGCCCGCGCTCAGCACCGAGCCGCTCGCCGGCTCCGCCCAGCTGCCGGGCCTGGAGGGTTCGCTCAGCAACCTCACCCTGTCCGCCGAGGTCGTCGGTGACATCGGCTCCACAGATATGGCCCCGCTGTCCACGGACCTCTTCCAGACCGGTTCGACCGACATGGCCCCGCGGTCCACCGAGCTGGTCGGTGGCTCCGTCGCGGAGACCCCGCTCGCGCGGTCCGTCGATCTGCTCGACGTGGGCTCGACCGACATGGCCCCGCTGTCCACCGAGCTGGTCGGTGGCTCCGTCGCGGAGACCCCGCTCGCGCTGTCCGTCGATCTGCTCGACGTGGGCTCGACCGACATGGCCCCGCTGTCCACGGACCTCTTCCAGACCGGCTCGACCGACATGGCCCCGCTGTCCACCGAGCTGGTCGGTGGCTCCGTCGCGGAGACCCCGCTCGCGCTGTCCGTCGATCTGCTCGACGTGGGCTCGACCGACATGGCCCCGCTGTCCACGGACCTCTTCCAGACCGGCTCGACCGACATGGCCCCGCTGTCCACCGAGCTGGTCGGTGGCTCGACGGCCAGCACTCCCCTGTCCATGGATCTCATCACCACCGGCTCGACCGCCGAGACCCCGCTCGCCCTGTCGGTGGATCTCATCGGCGGTTCCACGGCCACCACGCCGCTGGTCCTGTCCTTCGATCTCATCAACACCGGCTCCGAGGACATGGCCCCGCTGTCGACCGAGTTGTTCACCGTGGGCTCGGACGAGATGGCGCCGCTGTCCACCGCGCTCCTCGGCGGTTCGGCCGAGCTCGCGCCCGGCGGCTCCGCCGACATGGCCCCGCTGTCGACCGAGCTGTTCACCATCGGCTCGACCGAGATGACCCCGCTGAGCTCCTCGGCGGTTCGGCCGAGCTCGCGCCCGTCGGCTCCGCTGTCCACCGAGCTCCTCGGCGGTTCGGCCGAGCTCGCGCCCGTCGGCTCCGCCGACATGGCCCCGCTGTCGACCGAGCTGTTCACCATCGGCTCGACCGAGATGACCCCGCTGTCGACCGAGCTGTTCACCGTGGGCTCGGACGAGATGGCGCCGCTGTCCACCGAGCTCCTCGGCGGTTCGGCCGAGCTCGCGCCCGTCGGCTCCGCCGACATGGCCCCGCTGTCGACCGAGCTGTTCACCGTGGGCTCGGACGAGATGGCGCCGCTGTCCACCAACCTCCTCGGAGGCTCGTCGGATCTGGCTCCCGTGACCGGGTCCACCGGTATGGGGTCGACGGACATGGCGCCCCTCGTCAGCTCTATCGGCATGGAGCCGCTGTCCACCGAGCTCAACCTGCTGGGTGGCTCCGCCGAGCTGCCGGCCCTGTCGGCCGAGTTCCCGGACGGGTCCACCGAGGGCATCGGCGGCTCCGCCGTGCTCGTCGGCAAGGGCCTGCAGGGCTCGCTGACCAACGGCTCTGCCAACGAGATCACGGAGCCCGTGGGCGGGTCCATCACCGACGGCGGTGCACTGTCGCCGATCATCGGCTCCATCGCCGAGGGCGGCGTGCTGCCCGAGATCGCGGGATCGATCGACGACATCTCCGGCTCGGTCTCGGGCAACGGCGGATCGACCGGGCAGAGCTCGGACACCATCAACGGCTCGGCCGGTGGCGGCGCCGGCGTGCTCCTCGGTTCGGTCCAGGAGCTGACCTCGGTCAACGGGTCGCTCACCGCGTTCACGGGATCGCTGGAGAACGGCTCCACGCAGGGCACCACGTCCACGAACCTCGGGTCCACCCTGGGAACCGCGGCCTCTATGGAATCGGGCGGTAGCCTCCTGCCCGTCCTCGCGGTGACCGCCGTGGCCGGCGGCGGCGCCGCCATCGCCACCGCCGCCGCGACCGGGGGCGTCGCCCTCCCGCCGCTGCCGACCCTCTGCGACCTGCCCTCGGCGCAGGTCGACCAGCTGGCCGCGCTCGGATCCGCGGACGCGCAGCGCTGCGTCAACTGAACCGAGCCGACCTCCCCACCGGAGGCCGGTGACCATACGAAGGAGCCCCGCACCACCACGGTGCGGGGCTCCTCCGTGTCCGGGGCGCTACCGGTTAGGGATCAGCGGGCGCCGTAGACCGGGACCGGCGTGGGCGACTCCGTCAGCAGGCGCGGGACGACCGCCCCGAGCTCAGCCGGATCCCACTTCGCGCCCTTGTCCTCGGACGCCGCGCGCTGCCACCCGTCGCAGACGGTGACCTTGCCGCCCTCGACCTCGAAGACACGGCCGGTCACCTCGGCCGACTCCTCCGAGCCGAGCCACACCACCAGCGGCGAGATGTTGGCCGGGTCCATGACGTCGAACGACCCGTCCTCGGGAGCCGCCATCTGCGCGGCCATGGCCTCGCCGGCCGAGGTCGTCATCCGCGTGCGGGCGGACGGGGCGATCGCGTTGGCGGTGACCCCGTAGCCCTTCATCTCGGCCGCGGTCTGGATGGTCAGCAGCGCGATGCCGGCCTTGGCGGTCGCGTAGTTGCCCTGGCCGACCGACCCGAACAGACCCGCACCCGACGAGGTGTTGATGACGCGAGCCTGACGCGGCCGCCCGGCCTTGGACTCGGCCCGCCAGTACTCGGCGGCGTGACGCAGCGGCGCGTAGTGCCCCTTGAGGTGGACGGTGATGACGTTGTCCCAGTCGCTCTCGCTCATCCCGACGAGCATCTTGTCCCGCAGGAAGCCCGCGTTGTTCACCAACACGTCCAGCCCGCCGAACGTGTCGATCGCCTGCTGGACGAGCTCGCGGGCCCCCTCCCACGAGGAGATGTCGTTGCCGTTGACCACGGCGTCGCCGCCGGCGGCCTTGATCTCCGCCACGACCTGCTCGGCCGGGGACTCCCCGACGTTCGACCCGTCGAGGCCGGCGCCGAGATCGTTGACCACGACCTTGGCTCCCTCGGCCGCGAAGGCGAGCGCGTGCTCCCGGCCGATGCCCCGGCCGGCGCCGGTGACGATGACGACGCGTCCGTCGCAGATTCCCATGTCAGTCTCCTTGTTCAGTGTGCGTGCGGTTGTGGTCGCCCGGCGGAGCCGGAGCGATCAGTGCTTGTTGTCGGCCGTGGACGCCGACAGGAAGGCCGGCTTCTCGCCGCCCCCGTGGACCAGCAGTTCCGCGCCCGTGATGTAAGCGGCGAGCGGCGACGCCAGGAACGCGGCGGCCCGGCCGACGTCCCGCGGCTCGGCCATCCGGCCCATCGGGATCGTCGCGTCGACGGCGGCGACCCCCTCGGCGTCCCCGTAGTGCATCTCGGCCAGCTCGGTCTTGACCGGACCCACCACGACCGAGTTCACCCGGACCGCGGGGGCCCATTCCACGGCGAGGGACTGCGTGAGCGAGTCGACACCCGCCTTCGCCGCGCCGTACGAGGCGGTGCCCGGCGACGGCCGGTGGCCGGAGACGGACGAGATGTTGATGATCGACCCGCCGGTCGGCTGCATCACCCGGTTCGCCTCCTGCGCGACGGTCAGCGCCGACAGGAGGTTCAGGGCCACGATCTTGGCGTGGAAGTTGGCGCTCGCGTCGGCGGCCAGGGCGAACGGTGCGCCGCCGGCGTTGTTGACGACCACGTCGAGTCGGCCGTGGCGCTCGACGATCTCGTCCACCATGGTGCGGACCGCGTCGGCATCGCGGAGGTCGACGGAGTGGAACTCGAGGTCGGCGACATCAGACCCCTCCTCGGCGGGACGACGGGCGCACGTGATGACGACGGCGCCGGCCTCCCGGAAGACAGTGCTGATGCCGGCACCCACGCCGCGTACGCCGCCCGTGACGAGGACGACCTTCCCCGCCAGACCCAGATCGATGTTCGTCATGCGTGCTAGCCTACCAAGCAAGCATTTGGTTAGTCACTGCGCAGTCACGGACGGCGGTGGCGCGCGAAGGGAGCTCCATGGGCATCAACGTCGACAAGGGCGCGGACGGGATAGCCACCGTCACGGTCGACTACCCCCCTGTCAACGCCATCCCCTCGGCGGGATGGTTCGAACTCGGTGAGCAGATCCTCGCCGCGGGGCGCGACCCCGAGGTGCACGTGGTGATCCTGCGGGCCGAGGGCCGCGGGTTCAACGCGGGCGTCGACATCAAGGAGATGCAGGACTTCGAGGGATTCGACCACCTGCTCGCCGCCAACCGCGGCTGCTACGTGGCGTTCAACGCCGTCTACGAGTGCGCGGTCCCCGTGATCGCCGCCGTCAACGGCTTCTGCGTCGGCGGCGGGATCGGCCTGGTGGGCAATGCCGACTGCATCGTCGCCTCCGACGACGCCGTCTTCGGCCTCCCGGAGGTCGACCGGGGCGCGCTCGGCGCCGCCACCCACCTGTCGCGCATGGTGCCCCCGCACATGCTGCGCACCCTGTACTACACCTCCCGCAACGTGACCGCGCAGCAGCTGCACTCGTGGGGCACGGTCTACGACGTCGTGCCGCGCGACCAGCTCGACGCCGCCGCGCGCGACCTGGCGGAGGCCATCGCCGCCAAGGACACCCGGGTGATCCGGGCGGCCAAGGAAGCCATCAACCACATCGACCCGGTCGACGTGAAGTCCTCGTACCGCATGGAGCAGGGCTTCACCTTCGAACTCAACCTCGCCGGCGTGGCCGACGAGCATCGTGACGAGTTCGTCAAGACCGGGAAGAACCTGGACAAGCGAGACAACCGAACCGAGAGGACGGGCGAGAACAAGTGACGACGACCCCCACCCCGCGCGACAAGCGCACCAGTCTCGACGAGGCCGTGTCGCGCCTCGAGAGCGGCATGACCATCGGAATCGGTGGATGGGGCTCGCGGCGTAAGCCGATGGCACTCGTCCGCGCCATCCTGCGGCGTGAGGATCTCACCGACCTCACCGTGGTCACCTATGGCGGCCCGGACCTCGGTCTGCTGTGCTCGGCCGGCAAGGTCTCCAAGGCCTACTACGGCTTCGTGACCCTGGACTCCGCGCCGTTCTACGACCCGTGGTTCGCCAAGCGCCGCACCGAGGGTGCGATCGTGGCCCGCGAGATGGACGAGGGCATGGTCCGCGCCGGCCTCACCGCCGCCGCCCAGCGCCTGCCGTTCCTGCCCACCCGCGCCGGTCTCGGCTCCGACGTCGTCCGCTTCTGGGGCGACGAGCTCAAGACCGTCGACTCGCCCTACCCGGTGGACGGCAAGACCGAGACGCTGGTCGCGATGCCGGCCCTGCGCATGGACGCGGCCCTGATCCACCTCGACAAGGCCGACAAGCACGGCAACGCCGCGTTCACCGGCGCGGACGGGTACTTCGACGACCTCTACGCCATGGCCGCCGACACGGTCCTGCTCGAGGCCGACGAGATCGTCGACTCCGCCGATGAGCTGATGAACGAGGTCGGCCCGCAGCGCATGCTCATCAGCCGGATGTTCGTCGACACTGTCTCCGAGGCCCCCAACGGCGCCCACTTCACGTTCGCCGGCGGCTACGGCCGCGACGAGGCCTTCCAGAAGCACTACGCCGCGTCCGCCAAGGACGAGGACTCGTGGAAGGCGTTCGTCGACGAGTTCCTGTCCGGGTCCGAGGAGGACTACCAGAAGGCCGTCACCGCGTTCGCGGAGAAGGCCGCTGCCGAGAAGGCCGCCGAGAAGGGAGCCAAGTGATGTCCGACGTCACCACCCAGTCCGCCACCAGGGCCGAGTACTGCGCTGTCGCGTGCGCTGAGATCTTCGCCGGCGCCGGCGAGATCTTCGCCTCCCCCATGACGCCGATGGCCACCATCGGCGCGCGTCTGGCCCGGCTCACCACCGAGCCCGACCTGCTCATCACCGACGGCGAGTACCGCTTCCTCGGTCAGACCCCGCCGCTGGGCAAGACCATCGACTTCGAGGGGTACATCCCGTTCCCCCGCGTCTTCGACGTCCTGCAGGCCGGCACCCGCCACGTCGTGATGGGCGCCAACCAGATCGACCGGTTCGGGAACCAGAACCTCTCCGCGTTCGGCGACGACGTGCAGAAGCCGACCCGACAGATGTTCGGACTGCGCGGAGCCCCCGGCAACACGATCAACCACGCCACGAGCTACTGGGTCGGCAAGCACTCCTCGCGAGTGTTCACCGAGAAGGTCGACGTGGTCTGCGGCATCGGCTACGACCGCTACACCGAGGGCGACCCGGCGTTCCGCTACCACCACATCCACCGGGTGGTCTCCAACCTCGGCGTGTTCGACTTCGGCGGTACCGACCACAGCATGCGGGCGCTGAGCCTGCACCCGGGCGTGACCGCCGACGAGGTCGCCGAGAACACCGGCTTCGAGATCGAGGGTCTCGCCGACGCCGCGGTCACCCGCGACCCCTCGGCCGAGGAGTTGCGCATCATCCGCGAGGTGCTGGACCCCCGCGGGTTCCGCGACCGTGAGGTGCCGGCCGCGTGAGCGCCCCGACCATCTCCACCGCCTTCACCGAGCTCGTCGGAGTCGAGTACCCGATCGTCCAGACGGGTATGGGATGGGTCTCCGGACCCGAGCTGACCGCCGCGACCGCCAATGCGGGAGGCCTGGGCATCATCGCCTCGGCGACGATGACCTACGCCGAGCTCGAGGACGCCATCGTGCGGACCAAGAAGCTCACCTCCAAGCCGTTCGGTGTCAATCTCCGGGCGGATGCGGAGGACGCCACCGAGCGGTGCGAGCTCATGATCCGGCACGGGGTGAAGGTCGCGTCGTTCGCCCTCGCGCCCAAGCCGGAACTGATCGCGCGACTCAAGGAGAACGGCCTCGTCGTCGTCCCCTCCATCGGGGCCGCGAAGCACGCCGTCAAGGTCGCCTCCTGGGGCGCCGACGCGGTCATCGTCCAGGGTGGTGAGGGCGGCGGTCACACCGGGCAGGTCGCCACCACCCTCCTGCTCCCCAGCGTGATCGACGCGCTCGGCGGCGCCGGGAACACCTCCATCCCGGTCGTGGCCGGCGGCGGGTTCTTCGACGGCCGCGGCCTCGTCGCCGCACTGTCGTACGGCGCCGCGGGCGTCGCGATGGGCACGCGGTTCCTGCTGACCAGCGACTCGCAGGTGCCGGACGCGGTGAAGAAGCAGTACCTCGAGAAGGGCCTGCAGGACACCGTGGTCTCCACCCGTGTCGACGGCATGCCGCACCGCGTGCTGCGGACCGGCCTGGTCAACGCGCTCGAGTCCGGTAGCCCCCTCAAGGGGCTGACCGCGGCGGTGCAGAACGCCAACAAGTTCAAGTCCATGACGGGCATGAAGTGGCAGCAGCTCGCCAAGGACGGCCTCAACATGAAGAAGGCCTCCGACCGCACGTGGCAGCAGATCGTCATGGCCGCCAACACCCCGATGCTGCTCAAGGCCGGTCTGGTCGAGGGCAACACCGACGCGGGCGTGCTCGCATCCGGGCAGGTCGTGGGAATGATCGACGACCTCCCGAGCTGCGACGAGCTGATCCAGCGGATCATGAATCAGGCCCACGAGCGCCTCGCCGCGCTCCGCGCCCTGGGCTGACTCCCCGTTCGACCGTCCCCACCGACGCACCCGCACGGCCGCACCGGCCGGCGGGTGCGTCCGGCATTTCCGGGAGGACCCTTAACATGAGGTATTCCTTGGGATAACCTGAGAGCTGCCCCGCACGCGCGGGCCCGCTCCCCATCCCCCTCGGAGGAACCCCATGACTTCTGCCCGTACCGCCGTCCGCGCCGCCGCCGTCCTCGGCGCCACCGCCGCCCTGACCGTCGCCGGCGCCGGTGCGGCGTTCGCGACCACCGCCACCCCGGGGAAGGACGGCACCACCGTGTCGGTCACGTTCGCACTCGAGGAGGGCGCGGTGCTCGGCGACTTGTGCGGAGCCGCGCTCGTCGAGCCGCAGGCCGCCGCCGAACTCGCAGGCGCCTTCACCGGGGGCGACCTGGAGGACATCTTCACCAGCCTCGCCTCCCGCGACGGCGTCACGCTTCTCCGCACGGGCGGGCTGGTGAGCACCCCGATTGCCACGCTCACCCCCATCGTCAAAGAGGAGGCTTCCGTCTCCGCCTCCGACGTCCCGGCCGGGCTCTACGCCCTGATCTCGGTGTGCGCCTCCGCTCCCAGCGACCCGTCCATCACCACCCAGATGGTCGGCGACCCCATCGAGGTCATCACCGGAAGCCTCGGCGCCATGAGCTCCGGCGAGGGCGCCGGCCTCGACACCCTGTCCTCCGTCCTCGGCGGCGGCGACACGGAGGGTGCGCTCGACCTGGGCACCCTGTCGTCCGCGCTGGGCGAGACCGAGAACTGATCTCTAGCGCGGCGAACCGCGCACCCCGTCGCCCGGCCGGGCCCGCCCCGGCCGGGCGTCGTCGTCTCAGCTGCTTCTGCGGTGGCACGTAACGCGCCGTAAGGGAATATCGACATAGTGGTCGAGCCCACATCCCCCCACCGAAGGAGCCTCCATGAGTTTCGCCAGGAAGACCGCCGCCGGACTCGCCGCCGTCGGCATGGCCGCGGGCCTCACGGTCGCGGGCGCCGGCGCCGCGAGCGCCGCGGTCCCCGTGCCGCACGTGTTCGGCAACCAGGTCGTCGTGGACATCACCCAGCCGCTGCCGGGCCAGACGTGCCTCGGCATGCTCGTCCCGCCCGCCGCGGGCGCGGACGTGGCCGGCGCGGCCATCGCCGGGGGCGGCGATCTCATGGCGATCATCCGGACCCTCGGCAACCGCGGTGACGTCGTGGCGCTGCGCGGCCCGGGCGTGCCCGGCATCTTCACCCTCCCCATGACGCTGCCCGGTCAGCCGGGCCGGCTCGTCGCGGAGAACGTGCCGTCCAACGTCTACGCCCTCGCCGTGATCTGCCTGAGCAACAACGGCCCGGCCGAGCCGCACCTGTTCCCGGCCGTGGTCGGCGGGCCGCTGGACGCCTTCGCCGGCAGTGCGGGTGGGAGCACCGGGGTCGCGCCCGCTCCCGCCCAGGGCGGCGGCACCACCGGTTCCCTCAACGGCCTCGGTTCCTGACGGACCCGGGCCCGGCCTCGCCGGCGCGACGGAAAAGGGCCCCGCACCAGCCGGTGCGGGGCCCTTCTCCTGTCCGTGGAGCGGTCAGGAGTCCAGACGCTCGATGATGGTGACGTTGGCGGTGCCGCCGCCCTCGCACATGGTCTGCAGGCCGTAGCGGCCGCCCGTGCGCTCGAGCTCGTTGAGCATCGTGGCGAACAGCTTGGCGCCGGTGGCGCCGAGCGGGTGACCCAGGGCGATGCCGCCGCCGTTGGGGTTGACGCGGGCCGGGTCGGCGCCGGTCTCCTTGATCCAGGCCAGGACGACGGGGGCGAACGCCTCGTTGATCTCCACCACGTCGATGTCGTCGATCGTCAGGCCGGTCTTCTCCAGGGCCCACTTGGTGGCGGGGATGGGCGCGGAGAGCATCATCACCGGGTCGTCACCGCGGACGGTGAGGTGGTGGATACGCGCGCGGGGCGTCAGGCCGTACTTCTCCACGGCCTCGGCGGAGGCGAGCAGGCCGGCGGAGGCGCCGTCGCAGATCTGGGAGGCGACCGCGGCGGTGAGCGAGCCGCCCTCCGCCAGCACCGGCAGGGAGGCCATCTTCTCGAGGGTGGTCTCGCGGGTGGTCTCGTCGGCCTCCAGGCCCGCGAGCGGGACGTACTCGTTGGCGAAGCGGCCGGCGGCGATCGCGGCGCGGGCGCGCTCGTGCGACTGCAGGGCCCACTTCTCCATCTCCTCGCGCGAGATGTCCCACTTGTCGGCCATCATCTGGGCGCCGTTGAACTGGGAGATCTCCTGCGAGCCGAAGCGCTCCACCCAGCCGGTGGACCCGGTGAAGGGGTCGTCGAAGCCGTACTCGCGGCCGGCGAGCATGGCGGAGGAGATGGGCAAGGCGCTCATGTTCTGGACACCGCCGAACAGGATCACGTCCTGGGTGCCGGACCAGATGGCCTGGGCGCCGAAGTGGATGGCCTGCTGGCTGGAGCCACACTGGCGGTCGACGGTCGTGCCGGGCACGCCCAGCGGCATCCCGGCGGCGAGCCAGGCGGAGCGGGCGATGTTGCCGGCCTGGGGGCCGATCGTGTCGACGCAGCCGAAGATGACGTCGTCGACGACCTCGGGGTCGATCCCGGTGCGCTCGACGACGGACTTGATCACGTGGGCACCGAGGTCGGCGGGGTGCTGCCCGGACAGGCTCCCGCCGCGCTTGCCGACGGGGGTGCGGACGGCGTCGATCACGTAGGCCTCGCGGCCGGTCACGCTGGTCATGGGTCTCCTCGGGGTGGGTGAGAAAGGTCAGCCGACGGTGAGGCCGTCGAGCACGATGTTGAGGTACTGGTCGGCGATCGCCGCGTGGTCGTTGTCGTCGTCGGGCCGGTACCAGCGGACGGCGACCCACACGGTGTCGCGCAGGAAGCGGTAGGTCAGCCGGACGTCGAGATCGCGGCGGAAGTCGCCGGAGTCCATCCCGCGCCGGAGGACGTCGGTCCACATCTCGCGGAACTCGGTGTTGCGCTCGCGGAGGTAGTCGAACCGCGGGTTGCCGCGGAGGTGTTTGAGCTCGTCCTGGTAGATGGCCACCTCGTCGCGGTCGCGGTGGATGGCCTCGAACGAGGCACGGACCAGCGCTTCCAGGGTCTCGCGGGGGCCGAGGCCGGAGTCGACGATCCTGCGGTACTCGCCGAAGAGCGCGTCGAGGAATCCGCGCAGGATCTCGTCGACGATCGCCTCCTTGGAGGCGAAGTGGTGGTACAGACTCCCCGAGAGGATGCCCGCTGCGTCGGCGATGTCGCGGACGGTGGTCGCGCGCAGGCCGCGTTCGGCGAACAGCCCTGCCGCGATGGACAGGAGCTCCTCACGTCTGGTCGTGCTGGTCATTCCCCCACGATACCAACCAAGCACTTGTTAGGTCGATCTTCGCCCTCGTGGGCCCGTGGCCGACCTCCCTCTGAACCCGCCGGGCCCCCGGGGAGACGCTCTCCCCCGGGGCCCGACGTCGGCGCGTGGGCGCCGGCGACCTCAGGAGTTGAAGCCGAGCGCGATGAACTCGATGGTCGCGACGATCACACCGGGGATGTTGAGCACCCCGGCGACGAACCGGCTGACCGGATCGGTGGGCAGGCCGGCGGTGAGACCGTCGACGGATCCGTCGATCGTCTCGTGGAGCTGGTGAAGGGAGCCGCTGAGCATGGGGGGATCTCCGTCCGGTCAGATGAGGGGGGTGGCGGGGGCGGCGGAGCCGAAGCCCCAGAACAGGTTGGCCAGTCCGTAGAGCAGGGCGGCGGGCAGCTTGAGGACGCCGCCGATCGCGTCTCCGAGGGATCCGGGCGGCACCATGCCGCCGACGGAGCCCCACAGGTCCCCGGCTACCCCCGCGAGCGAACCGCTGATGTCAGGCATTTTTCATCTCCTCTGGTGGACCACGGTGGTCGCGCTCAGCATATCCTCAGGGGTCGCGACGGCCGGGACGACTCCGGCTATCGTTGCGCGCCGCCCGCACGGGCGCCGCCGTTAGACTCCGCCGCATGTCGCCCGCCTCGTCGCCCCGGCCCCGCTCCCCGTTCCCGCGCGCGCTCGCCGCGTCGGGAGCCCTGTGCCTCGCGCTCACGGCGGGTGCGTGCACGATCGACGGCGGCGACGACGACGAGGGCGTCACCACGACCACGTCCGCAGCGGCCGCGCCCGCGGAACCGGCCGGGTCGGCGGACCCGGGATCGGCCCCGCCCGCCGGGTCGGTGGACCAGCTCGTCCTCACCGCCGAGGACGCGCCGGAGTGGAACCTGCAGCCCGTGCCCGCCGATCAGATCGCGGGCGGGCTGGACGCGATCGGCGCGTTGACGGCGGAGGTCCGGGTCGAGCCGGAGCGGTGCGCGGAGGTCAACGCGGACGCGGCGGCGGCCCGGTCCGAGCCGGGGTCGATCGCCATCCAGGGCGGTCAGGTCGGCGAGGTCTCCTACGCGGTGGCGGTGTCGCGGGCGACCGACGGACTGGCCGAGCGGGCACGGCAGGTCGAGGACTGTCCGGTGATGTCGGTGGCGTTCCCGCTGCAGGGCGAGGAGTTGGTGACCGAGACGCGGAACTCGCTGCTCGACGTGGGGGCTCCCGAGGGGGTCGAGGACTTCGCGGCGGTGCTGCAGGACAGCTCCGTGGACATGATGGGGCAGACGGTCTCGACCTCGAACCTCATGATCACCGGGGTCGTCCGGGGACTCGCCGTCTCGGTCACGGCCAGCCACGCGGCGGGCCCGGTCCCGGAGGACGCCCGGGCCACGGCCCTCGAGGTGTTCGCCCGGCAGGCGGACAAGATCAGGGCCGCCTGACGGATCAGGCGGCCCTGGTCACCCGGCCGGATGCGCGGCGGGGTCCCGTCAGGCGCGCTGCGAGGAGATGGAGACGACCTCCCCGGTGAGGTACGTGGTGTAGTCGCTGGCGAGCATGGCGATGGTCGCGGCGACCTCCCACACGTCGGCGGCCCGCCCGAAGGCCTCCTTGGCGGCGAGCTCGTCGAGCAGTTCCGCTGAGGCGGACTTCTCGAGGAACTTGTGGCGCGCGATCGACGGGGCGATGGCGTTGATCCGCACCCCGTAGTCGGCACCCTCGATGGCGGAGCAGCGGGTCAGCGCCATGACGCCGGCCTTGGCCGCGGCGTAGTGGGCCTGCGCCCGCTGCGCGCGCCAGCCCAGCACCGAGGCGTTGTTGACGATCACGCCGTTGTGCTCCGCGTCGCGGAAGTACCGCAGCGCCGCGCGCGTCGCGCGGAAGGTGCCGTTCAGGGTGATGTCGAGGACACGGTCCCAGTCCTCGTCGGTCATGTCGACGAGTTCGGTCTCGCCGCCGAGTCCGGCGTTGTTGATGAGCACGTCGATCCGGCCCAGCTTCTCCGCGGCACCGGCGATCAGCGCGTCGACGTCGGAGGTGGACTGCACGTTGCAGGTGATGGCCTCGAACTGCTGGCCGGGGAACTCGGCGGCGAGCGCGTCGCGGGCCTCGTTCATGCGCCGCTCGTGGAAGTCGGAGACCAGCACGTCGGCGCCCTCGAGCGCGGCGCGGCGGGCGGCCGAGAAGCCGATGCCGGTGCCGGCGGCGGCCGTGACGACGACCTTCTTGCCCTTGAGCAGCCCGTGGCCGGGGGTCTCCTCGGGAACCACTGCGAGGGGGGACTTGTGCTGGGTCATGACGGCCTGGCCTCTCGGGGTAGTCCGAGCACGCGCTCGGAGATGATGTTGCGCTGGATCTCGTTGGATCCGCCGTAGATGGTGTCGGAGCGGGTGAACAGGAAGAGGCGCTGCCACAGCGCGAGCTCCACGTTCTCCGGATCACGCAGGTCGTTGGGGGCGCCCTCGGAGGTGTGGGTGGGCCCGGTGAGCGACTCGGCTCCCTGGACCTGCATGGCGAGTTCGCCGAGGTCGCGGTGCCAGTTGGCCCACAGCAGCTTGGCCGCGGAGGCGTTGCCGCCGGTGGCGTCGCGCTCGGCGAGGGTGCGCAGGGCGTGGGCGCGGATCACCTTGAGGCCGATCCAGGCGCGGGTGATGCGCTCGCGCACGGCGGGCACGTCGGCGCTGCCGTTGGCGCGGGCCATCTCGGTGATCTGCTCGAGTTCGCGGGCGAAGCCGACCTGCTGGCCGAGCGTGGACACGCCGCGCTCGAACTCGAGCAGGGTCATGGCGACCTTCCAGCCCTCGCCCCGCTCCCCCACGATCATCTCGGCGTCGGTGACGGCGTCGTCGAAGAACACCTCGTTGAACTCGGAGGTGCCGGTGAGCTGCTGGATGGGCCGGATCTCCACGCCGGGCTGGTCGAGCGGGACCAGTAGGAAGCTCAGCCCCTTGTGGCGGCTCGTCCCCTCCTCGGTGCGGGCCACCACGAACGCCCACTGGCTCAGGTGCGCGAGCGAGGTCCACACCTTCTGGCCGTTGATGTGCCACTTGCCGTCCTCGCGCAGTTCGGCGGTGGTGGCGACGTTCGCGAGGTCGGAGCCGGCACCCGGCTCGGAGTAGCCCTGGGCCCACAGCTCGGTGACGTCGATGATCCTCGGCAGGAAGCGGTCCTTCTGCTCCTGGGTGCCGTGGGCGATGAGGGTGGGGCCGAGCAGGGTCTCACCGAGGTGGGAGACCCGGGCCGGGGCGTCGGCCTTGGCGTACTCCTCGTGGAAGCGCACCTGTTGACTCAGCGACGCGCCGCGCCCGCCGTACTCGACGGGCCAGCCCACGCAGGTCCAGCCGGCGGCCGCCATGTGCCGCTCCCAGGCCAGGCGCTGGGGGAAGAACTCGTGCTCGCTCCCCGGGCCGCCGACCCCCTTGATCTCGGCGAACTCGCCCACGAGATTGGCGTCCAGCCAGTCGCGGAACTCCGCGGCGAATTCGTCGTCGGTCATCTCCGCCGCGGGCGTGCCCTTCTCGGATGCCGTGCTCTCGGTCATGCCGTCACACTACCAAGCACTTGCTTGGTTCGCCGGAACCGCCCTCCCCTCCGGGCGACGTCGAGTTGGATATCGACATGAGCTCATCCTCCAGTCCCCTCGCGGGCAGAGTCGCGTTCATCACGGGGGCCGCCCGCGCCCAGGGCCGGGCCCATGCCGTCCGGCTCGCCTCGGAGGGCGCCGACGTCGTCGTCGCCGATGTCTGCGCGCCGGTCTCCGCCGCCGCCACCTACCCCGCGCCCACGCCGGACGACCTGGCGGAGACGGTCCGCCTGGTGGAGGCGACGGGTCGCCGCGCGATCTCGGCGGTCCTCGACATCCGGAACCTCGCCGCGCTGCAGGACCTGGTCTCCCGCACGATCGACACCTTCGGCCGGCTGGACGTCCTGGTCGCCAACGCCGCCGTTCTCAGTTGGGGCCGGCTGTGGGAGATGCCGGAGGACGACTGGGACACGGTCATCGGCGTCAACCTCAGCGGCACGTGGCGGACGATCCGCGCGGCCGTGCCCGCGATGATCGAGGCGGGCAACGGGGGCTCGATCATCGTCGTCAGCTCGTCCGCGGGACTCAAGGCCACGCCCGGCAACGGGCACTACTCGGCCTCCAAGGCGGGACTGGTGGCACTGACCAACGCCCTCGCGCTCGAGGTGGGCGAGTACGGCATCCGCGTGAACTCGATCCACCCCTACTCGGTCGACACCCCGATGATCGACCCCGGGGCGATGGGTGAGCTCTTCGGCCGGTTCCCCTCGTTCCTCCACAGTTTCTCTCCGATGCCGCTGAAGGACACCCGAGTGGAGGGTGCGAGCACGCTCTCAGACTTCATGCCGCCCGAGGAGGTCTCCGAGGTGGTCGCCTACCTCGCCGGCGACGGATCGCGGTCCGTCTCCGGCGTCCAGCTCACCGTCGACCGCGGAGCGCTGAAGTACTAGCGACCGCGCCCCGCGGACCGTGCCGGACACCCGTACCAAGCACTTGCTTGGTAGGGTTGCCCGCGCCACACCCGCAGCCCACCGAGGAGTCCGCGATGACCGCCACCGTCGAGACCACGCCAGCCGAGACCCCTCCTGTCGAGAGCACGCCCGCCGCCCTGCGCCGGGCCGCCGAGACGTGGCCGGAGCGCGAGGCGATCGCCGACGTCCAGCCGGGCCAGGACACCCGGTGGACGTGGTCGCAGCTGCTCGACGAGGTGCGCCGGTTCGCCGCGGGGCTCGTCGCGCGCGGGGTCACTCCCGGCGATCGGGTCGTCATCTGGGCGCCCAACACCCGGCACTGGGTGGTCGCGGCGCTGGGCGTGCAGTTCGCGGGCGCCACCATGGTGCCGGCCAACACCCGGTACACCGGCAGCGAGACGCTCGAGATCATCCAGCGCACCGGGGCCGTCGCGGCCGTGGTCGCGGGCGCGTTCCTCGGCTCCGAGCGGATCGCCGACCTCGCCGACGCGGCCGGGGCCGACGGGGCCGACGGGGCCGCCGGGGCCGCCGACCGCCCGCTCGCCGGGGCGACCTCGCTGCGGACGATCGTGCGCATCCCCCTCGACGCCGGCGACACGGTCCCCGTGGGCGCGGGCACCGCCGGGGGCGTGGACGTGGTGGACTTCGACGACCTCCGGGCGCTGGCCACCGCGGAACTGCTCGCCGAGGCGGACGCGCGCGCGGACGCGGTGACGGGCGAGGACGTCGCGGACATCCTGTTCACCTCCGGCACCACGGGCAAGAGCAAGGGCGTCGTCGCCCTGCACCGCCAGACCGTCGCGGGCTCGCGCGCGTGGGGCGGCAACAACGGGCTGACCGATCGGGACGGTTACCTCATCGTCAACCCGTTCTTCCACAGCTTCGGCTACAAGGCCGGCTTCCTGCCGTGCATCCTGTTCGGGGTCACGATCGTCCCGCTGTCGGTGTACTCGACCACGGAGACGATGCGCCTGATCCAGTCCGAGAAGGTCACCGTCCTCACGGGCGCGCCGACGATCTTCCAGACGCTGCTCGACGACCCCGCCCGCGGCGAGTACGACCTGTCGTCGCTGCGCGTGGCCGTCACGGGCGCGTCGGTCGTGCCGGTGGTGCTCGTCGAGCGCATGCAGTCCGACCTGGGCCTGGAGACGGTGATCACCGCGTACGGCCAGACCGAGACGATGGGCTTCATCACCACCACCCGCACGGGCGACGACGACGTCACGGTCTCCACCACGTGCGGTCGGGCCTACCCCGGGATGGAGATCCGCATCGGCGAGCACGGCGAGATCCTCACCCGCGGCGAGATGGTCATGCAGGGCTACCTCGACGATCCGGAGAACACCGCCAAGACCATCGACCCGGACGGCTGGCTGCACACCGGCGACGTCGGCGAGATCGACGCGGCCGGCAACCTGCGCATCACCGACCGGCTCAAGGACATGTACATCAACGGCGGGTTCAACGTGTACCCGGCGGAGATCGAGCAGACGCTCGCGCGCCTGGACGGTGTGGTGGAGTCGGCCGTCATCGGCGTGCCGGACGAGCGGATGGGCGAGGTCGGCAAGGCGTTCCTCGTCCGCCGTGAGGGCTCGGACCTCACCGAGCAGGACGTGTTGGACTTCTGTAGGGAGCACCTGGCGAACTTCAAGCGCCCCCGGTCGGTGGAGTTCGTCGAGTCCCTGCCGCGCAACGCCTCGGGCAAGATCCTCAAGACCGAGTTGCGATGAGCGCCCCGGCGGGTCGGCGCGACGGCGGCGCCGTGGTGGTGACGGGCGCGTCGGGCGGGATCGGGGCGGCCGTCGCCCGACGCCTGGCCGCCGAGTTCCCCGACGCGCCCGTGGTGCTGGGGTACCGCTCGACCGAGCCGGCCGCGCTCGCGGCGGAACTCGCCGCTCAGGGCCCGGGAACGCCCCGGGCCGTGGAGTGCGCGCGCCTGGTCCCCCGCGACGAGGGGGACGACGACGAGGTCGCGCACCTGATCGACGGGATCGCCGCCCGGCACGGCGGAATCCGTGTGGTGGTCCACTGCGCCGGTCCGCACGTGCCCATGGTCCACCTGTCGCGGGTCTCGCCGGCCGAGCTCCGGCGTCAGCTCGACGACGACGCGGGGGGATTCTTCGCGATCGTGCGCCCCGCGCTGGCGCACCTGCGCGCGGTGGCGGGCAACGTCGTCGTCGTCACCACCGCCGCCACCACCCGCTACCCGGTGCGCGACGGCCTGTCCGCGGCTCCCAAGGGCGCGGTCGAGCAGCTCGTGCGGGGCCTGGCGGCCGAGGAGGGGCGCTTCGGGGTGCGCGTGAACTGCGTGGGCCCGGGGATGCTCACCGACGGGATGGCGTCCCGGCTCATCGGCTCGGGCGACCTGGACGAGCGGGCGCTGGAGGTCACCCGGTCCAACATCCCGCTGCGCCGCTTCGGCACGGCGGAGGACATCGCCGAGGCCGTGGCGTTCCTCGCCTCGGACCGCGCGGGGTTCATCTCGGGCCAGAAGCTCGACGTGGACGGCGGATACGGCGTCTGAACGACGGCGGCTACGGGGTTTGACCGGGGTCCGGTACAGTACCAACCAAGCACTTGCTAGGTAAGGAGAGTTGCAGGTCATGACCGATGCACCCATCCCTCCGGTCCTCGGGGTCGACGACCTCGGACCGGACACGCAGCCGGTGGCCTACGAGGTCTCCGACGGCACCGCGTACGTCACGCTCAACCGCCCCGACTTCCGCAACGCGCAGAACTCGGTGATGACGTACTCGCTGGACAACGCGTTCATCAAGGCGGTGGAGGACGACTCCGTCAAGGTGATCGTCCTGCGCGCGGCCGGCAAGCACTTCTCGGCCGGCCACGACATCGGCACGCCCGAACGCGACCACCACGTGCAGTACACCAACCGCGCCGCCATCTGGTGGGAGCACACCACCCGCGGCGGCGGCGACCGACGCATGGCCCGGGAGACCGAGGTCTACGTCCAGATGTGCCGCCGCTGGCGGGAGATCCCCAAGCCGATGATCGCCCAGGTGCACGGCGCCTGCATCGCCGGCGGGCTCATGCTCGCCTGGGTCTGCGACTTCATCGTGGCCGCCGACGACGCCTTCTTCTCCGACCCCGTCGTGAAGATGGGCATCCCCGGCGTCGAGTACTTCGCCCACGCCTTCGTGCTCGGCCCCCGCCGCGCGAAGGAGATCCTCTACACCGGTCGCAGGTTCGGCGCGGCCGAGGCGCTCGAGTGGGGCATGCTCAACCACGTCGTCCCGCGCGACGAGCTGCAGGCCAAGGTCGACGAGATCGCGGGCGAGATCAAGGCGATGCCCGCCTTCGGGCTCACCCTCGCCAAGAAGGTGATCAACACCAACGAAGACCAGATGGGGCTGCAGACCTCGCTGGACACCGCGTTCGGCTGGCACATGTTCGCGCACTCCGCCAACGCCGAGCCGGACGACACCGACTCGTTCTCCGCGTCGCTGGGCGGGATGGACGCCCGCTCCATGCGCGACAGCGCCAACACCGGGACGACGGGCACCGCGTCCGAGAAGAAGGAAGGCTGACACCGTGGATCTGGATCTGGACGCCTCGACGCAGGAGTTCCGCCTCGAGGTCCGGCAGTGGCTGGCCGAGAACGTGCCGTCCGAGCCGCTGCCGCACATGGACACCGCCGAGGGCTTCGAGGCCCACCGCGAGTGGGAGCGGAAGATGGCCGACGCCCGCATGTCGGTCGTCTCCTGGCCGGAAGAGTACGGGGGCCGCGACTGCGGACTGGTGAACTGGGTGGTGTTCGAGGAGGAGTACTTCCGCGCCGGCGCCCCGCTGCGGGTGAGCCAGAACGGCATCTTCCTGCTGGCCCCGACCCTGTTCGACCACGCCTCCCCCGAGCAGCTCGCGCACATCATGCCGCGCATGGCCCGCGCCGACGACATCTGGGCCCAGGCGTGGTCCGAGCCGGAGGCCGGGTCCGACCTGGCGTCGCTGCGCTCCACCGCGAAGAAGGTCGACGGCGGCTGGGTCCTCAACGGCCAGAAGGTGTGGTCGACCCGCGCCTCGTTCGCCGACAAGGGCTTCGGCCTGTTCCGCACCGACCCCGACGAGCCCCGCCACAAGGGCCTGACCTACTTCATGTTCGACCTGCGGTCCGAGGGCGTCACGGTACGCCCGATCGACCAGCTGGACGGGCTGCCCGGGTTCGCGGAACTGTTCCTCGAGGACGTCTTCGTCCCCGACGACCCGGCGAACCCCGCCGAGTCCGGCGTGATCGGCGAGGTCAACCAGGGCTGGAAGGTGGCCATGTCCACCGCCAACAACGAGCGCGGCCTCTCGCTGCGCTCCCCCGGGCGGTTCCTGGCCACCACCGACCGGCTGCTCGAACTGTGGGACTCCCGCGAGGCCGAGCTCGACGACCGCACCCGCGGCGGCCTGGCCGACCGCGTGGTGGACGCGTGGATCGGCTCCCGCGCCTACGAGCTGAGCACATGGAACACGGTCACCAAGCTCACGGGCGGCGCCAACCTCGGCTTCGAGTCCTCGATCAACAAGGTCTTCTGGTCGGACTGGGACATCGCGACCCACGAGACCGCCCTGGACGTCCTCGACACCTCCGGCGAGCTCGCCGGTGAGCAGTGGATGGACGGCTACCTGTTCGCCCTCGCCGGGCCCATATACGCGGGCACCAACGAGGTCCAGAAGAACATCATCGCCGAGCGACTCCTCGGCCTCCCGCGCGGCTGAGAAGGCGGTTTTTCATCATGCAGTTCGCACTCGATCCCGAGATCATCGACTTCGCCGGCAGCATCGACTCGCTGCTGGCCAAGTCCGACATGCCCGCGGTGATCCGCTCGTGGGCCGCCGGTGACACCGCCCCCGGCACCACCGTGTGGGGACGCGTCGCCGAGACCGGCGCCGCCGCCCTGCTCGTCGACGAGGCCGCCGGCGGCGCCGGGGCCACCGCCGTGGAGGCCGTCGCCGCGCTCGAGGTGCTCGGCCGCCACGCGGTGCCGGGCCCCGTGGTGGAGACCGTCATGGTGGCGCCGCGTATCGCCGCGTCGCTCGGTGGCGACTCCGACGCCGGGGACGTGGCCGGGGAGATCGCCGGCGGTGCGCTGGCCTCCGTCGCCGCACCCGGGGTGTCGCCGTTCGCGCCGGACCCCCACGTCGCGCAGTACCTGTGGACGGTCGACGACGACGAGGTGTTCACCGCCTCCGCCGGCGAGACCCGTCGGTCGGTCGACCGGGCCCGCACCGTGGCCACCCCGACCGCGGGGGCCCGCGTCGCGGCGGCGAGCACGACCGACCTGATCAACCACGGCGCCCTCGGCACCGCGGCGCAGCTCCAGGGCCTCGGTCAGGCCATGCTCACGATGAGCGTGGACTACGCCAAGCAGCGCAAGCAGTACGGCAAGCTCATCGGCGAGTACCAGGCGCTCAAGCACCAGCTCGCCGAGGTCGCGATCGCGCTGGAGATGGCCCGCCCGCTGCTGTGGGCCGGCGCCCTGGCGATCGCCGAGAACCCCGGTGACCCGGACGCGGCCGTGCGCGACGTCTCCGCCGCCCGCGTGGCCGTGGCGGACGCCGCCTACCTCTCGGCGCGCACCGCACTGCAGGTCCACGGCGCGATCGGCTACACGCTCGAGCACGACCTGGGCCTGTGGCTGACCAAGACCCGCGCCCTGCAGACCGCGTGGGGCACGCAGAGCTACCACCGCGGCCGGATCCTCGACTCGCTGCGCGCCGGCGCCCCGGCCACCGCGGGGGCCGCCCGATGAGCGCCCCCGCCACCGAGGCGACCGCCTCCCCCGGCGTGGACACCGACGAGCAGTCCGCGCTGCGGCAGTCGGTGGCCTCGCTGCTGGAGAAGAAGTCCGACTCCGCGGCCGTCCGCACGGCGTTCGCGTCCGAGCACGGGTACGACCCCGCGCTCTGGTCCACGTTGGTGGAGCAGATCGGCGCCGCCGCCCTGTCGATCCCCGAGGAGTTCGACGGCGCCGGGGCGACCTGGGTCGAGACCCACCTGGTGTGCGAGGAGCTCGGTCGGCGGCTCACGCCGTCGCCGATGCTGGGATCGGCCGTCCTGTCCGCGCAGGCGCTGCTGGCCGCGGGCGACGCCGGGGCGTCGGCCCGCCTCCTGCCCGGCATCGCCGGCGGCGAGGTCGCGGCGCTGTGCTGGGCCGGCCGGGACGGCTGGGCCACCCCCGGCGTCCGCGCCGAGGGCACGGGCCCGGACTCCGCCACCCTGACGGGCACCGCCCACCACGTGCTGGGGGCGGACACCGCCATCACGTTGCTGGTCGTGGCCGTCACCGGCGACACGGTGGGGCTGTTCGAGCTGCCCGCCTCCGCGGACGGCGTCACCGTCACCCGCGTGCCGGTCATGGACCCCACCCGCACCCTGTCGCGCGTGGAGTTCGACGGCGCCACCGCCACCGCGATCACCACCCGCCCGAGCTTCCTGCCACGCCTGCGCGCGGCGGCGTGGGCGGCGATCTCCGCCGAGCAGGTCGGGGCCGCGCGCGCCGTGCTCGACGCGACGGTGCAGTACACGCAGGAGCGCAAGCAGTTCGGCCGCGTCATCGGCTCGTTCCAGGCGCTCAAGCACCGGATGGCCGACATGTACGTCAAGGTCGAGACCGCCCGGTCGCTGTCCTACTCCGCGGCCGCGCTCGTGGCCGAGGCCCAGGCCCTCGGGGACGGCCCCGCTGCCGACGAGGCCGCCTACGCCGCGGAGATCGAGGCCGCCGCCGCCAAGGTCTACTGCTCGGAGGCCCTGCAGTGGATCTCCGGGGAGTCGATCCAGCTCCACGGCGGCGTCGGCATCACGTGGGAGTACGACGCGCACCTGTACTTCAAGCGCGCCCACGGCACCGCGCAGCTCCTCGGCCAGCCCCACGAGATCCTCTCCGCGCTGGAGGTGGCGGCGGGCCTGTAGGGGCGGCCTCTAGAATCGGCCGCATGACCCCCTTCCCCGCGCACGGACGGACCAACGACCAGCGGTCGGCCGAGGACCTCGCCGCCCAGGCCGGGCGGCTGCTCACCGACCTCAGGTTCTCCCGGGTCGCGCCGGAGGACCTCGGTGCGTTCGCCGAGGGCGAGGCCCGGTCGGTCATCCTCGACCGGCTCGCCGTGGCGCGACCCGACGACCTCGTCTACGGCGAGTGGGACCCCGACTCGCGCGCCCGGCTGGACGCGGATCGCGTGTGGTTCGTCGACCCCCTCGACGGTGTGCGGTCGTACGTCACCGAGGGCCGCCCCGACTGGGCCGTGCACGTGGCGCTGTGGGAGTCCGGTCCCGAGGGCGTGGGCGGGATCACCGCCTGCGCGATCGCCATGCCCGCCTACGGTCGCGTCCTCACCGGTCGCGGCGCCACCACCTACCAGCCCATGTCGATCATCCGCGGGCCGCGGCCCGGCCCGCTGGTACCGCCCCGCGTGGACGACCGGCTGCGGATCGCGGTCTCCGAGACCGAACCCCCCGCGTTCGCGGAGGAGCTCGCCGCGGAGCTGGGCGCGGAGCTCGTCCGTCTCCGGTCCGGCGGCGGCAAGACCGCCACGGTCCTCGAGGGTGAGTGCGACGCGTACATCCACACCAGCGGCCACCACCAGTGGGACTCCGCCGCGACCGTCGGCGTGGTGCAGCAACGCGGCCTGCACGCCAGCGCCCTGGACGGCGGCGAGCTGGTCTACAACGTCGAGCAGATCGAGTACCCCGACCTGCTCGTCTGCACCCGCGAGGTCGCCGACCGCGTGCTCGGGGCGGTCGCCCGGTACCTCTAGCGCGGGATCCCCGCCCGGGGCCTCAGGCGTCGAGACCGCGGTAACCGGCGAACCGCTCGGCGATCAGCTCCTCGCTGAGCCCGTAGTCCGCGAGCGTGTAGCGGTGCGCGGGCGCCCGGTCCCCGGACAGGCTGCGCTCGTTCTCCGCGATCACCGCCGCCCGGACGTCGTCCGACAGGTCCGTGCCCACCGCGGCGTACACGCGCTCGACCACGCCGGCGGGGTCGTCCACGAGTTCGTGGTGGTCCACGTCGACGAACGTCGCCCGCGACGCCGGGTCCGCCTCGTGACATGCGCGGGCGGCGTCGAACGTCTCCACGCCCCGCGCCCACAGGTCCAGCTGTGAGGCGCCGATGTACTCCGGGGTGAACCGCGTGGACCAGTCGGCGGCCGTACGGTGCGCGAGCGAACACATCGACGCCATGGACTTGCGGGGGTCGCGGTGCGTCTGCACGACCACCGCGTCCGGATACACCTCGAGCAGCGCGTCGAGCGTGAACAGGTGGCTGGGGTTCTTGAGCACCCAGCGACGGCCCGGGTCGTTCGCCCCGATGAGCTGGAGGTTCCGCTCGTGTCGCCGGTACGCGGGCACCCAGTCGACCTCGGTCAGCCACCGGGAGTAGCCGTCGAGTCGCGCGAGGCACTCGTACGAGACCGAGGTCAGCGACTGGCGCAGCAGCTGCCAGCACTCCTCGAGGTCGTCGGCGGAGATGTAGTGCACGCCCCCGTAGTCGGGGTTCTCGGCCATGAAGCCGGAGTACAGGTCGCGCAGACCGACGTAGGCGGGGTCGTCCTCCCACGTCTCGCGCGGGGGCCGGGGCTGCGGGACCTCGGTCAGCCACAGCTCGAGCCCCTGGTTGGCGGGGTCCGCGCCCAGGAGCCGGTGCAGCGCCGTGGTGCCGGTCCGGGGCAACCCGGTGACGACGACGGGCCGCTCGATCGCCGCCCGCGCCCCCGCCGGGTCCTTCGCGAGCGCCGCCGTCGACAGCAGCCTGGCGGTGAGGGCGCTCTTGAGGACCGAGCGCCAGTACTTGCTGCCCGCCGGGGTCAGTCCCGCGTCGGAGTGCAGGGAGTCCAGCAGGACGCCCAGCGCCTCGCGGTGCCGGTCCTCGCCGTCGTCGAAGTCCTCGAGCCCCACCGTGCGCGACGCGCTCGCGTGCAGGTCCTCGACCGTGCCCACGTGGACGCGGTCGGCGTCCTGCCCGGCGGTGCTCACGACAGGCCCCGCCGCGCGAACGCCAGCTGGCGCGCCGCGATCCGCTCGCGCCACTGCTCCGCCGTCACCCGCAGCTCGTCGTGACACGGCACCTCCTCGGGCAGCCGGTCGAACGGGACGACCTTCACCGTCGGCCCCAGCTCCGGGCCGATCGCCCCGTCGGTGCGCTGCCAGCGGAACTGCATGATGCCCTCGCGGTGGCCCAGCGTCTCGACCCAGTTGGTCAGGCCCGGATCCCGCTCCGACACCACGAGGTGGATGAGCCCGTCCGAGGTCAC
Organism: Dietzia sp. CH92; assembly: GCF_032248695.1. Classification (NCBI taxonomy): domain Bacteria; kingdom Bacillati; phylum Actinomycetota; class Actinomycetes; order Mycobacteriales; family Dietziaceae; genus Dietzia; species Dietzia sp. CH92. The sequence continues at coordinate 125,783 of NZ_JAVHXC010000006.1, forward strand.
CTGCGCCTGGTCGGCCGTGAGGCTGGTCTGGTGGTGCACGTACTCCAGCGACGCGTACCACATGCTGCCCAGCTGGAAGCCCTGGTACGGCACGCCGGCCACCGGCACCGAGATGACGATCGCCTCGTCCGGACCCAGCTCGAAGATCCCCGCCGACGAGTACTGCGTCGTCAACCCACCGGGTGTCCGCCGCGGCTCGTTCAGGGTGTTGCGCGGCTGGTCGCCGAAGAACCAGCCGGGGAACGCCAGCCACGTCCGCAGGCGCCCGACGAGCGCCTCGGCGAGCTTGGCGTAGAACTTCTCCTGCCCCGCGAGCGACACGGGCTCCGGCGCGGTGCCCACCGTGTCGAGCCTGCGGAGGATCGCCGACCCGGCGACCTCCGTGTCCCAGTCCGAGAACACCTCGCGGACGGCGATCATCGACGAGCCGGGGTGCAGCACCACGTAGCCGGGGTCGCCCTCGTCGTCGTCGGACCTCGCCGGCCCCAACCGGAAGCGGTACCGGCCCTCGTCGTCGATCTCCAGGGCCCGGTCGTCGAACGCCGCATGCGACGCGGCGCGCTCGTCGGCCGAGTAGTTCCCCGACATGACCTGGAACGACAGGTCGGCGGTCGTGCCGCGCCGCCCCTCGATCTCGTACTCCGCGCCGTCGGCGAGGTTGGCGTAGAAGTACAGGGTGTCCGGGTTGTCCAGGCCCATCTTGGTGTACGGGCCCGTCGCCTGGAACAGCTGCGGGTGCGTGCGGCCGCGGTGCTGGCCCGTCTCGATCGCGCCGCGGACCGTGCCGAGCAGGTACTCGAGCCCCTCCGCGACATCGGCCTCCGTGCGCACGTGCGGCGCCGTCCGGATGAGCTCCTCCGCCTCCGCCAGCGCCTTCGCCAGCGGGCCCGTCGCGTTCCCCGTCATCGCGTCCGCCTCACAGCCAGGTGTACGAATCGGCGGAGGTGATGAAGTTCTCCAGCTCCAACTGCTCGGGCGTCGGATCCACCACGTCCTCCTCGATGCTGAGGTAGGCACCGCGGTAGAACAGCAGCGGGCGGATGTCCCGCTTCGTCGGGCCGATGTTGTCCACCCGCCCCAGCACGATCCAGTGGTCGCCGCCGTCGAGGACCTGGTCGATCTCGCAATCCAGCCACGCCATGACCCCGTCGATCACCGGCGAGCCCATCGGGCTCGGCGACCAGGCGATCTCGGCGAACTTGTCGTCCCCGCGCCGACCGAACGTCGACGAGACGTCCTCCTGGTCCTCGGAGAGGATGTTGACGACGAACTTGCCCGCCTTCTCGATCCCCTTCCACGACCCGGAGGTCTTCATGGGGCAGAACAGGATGAGTGGCGGCTCCAGGGACAACGCCGAGAACGACTGGCAGGCGAAGCCCACCGGCTTGTCGTCCTCGACCGCGGTGATGACGGTGATGCCCGTGCAGAACTGGCCCAGCGCGTCGCGAAGCTCACGGCTGCTGAAGGACTGCCCCTCCGGGCGTTCGTCGGTGCTGCTCATGGGGGTCGGTCCTTCCTGGACTACAGATCTGTGGGGGTGGGTCGCCGAGGCGACGGCCGGGCCCCGCGGGGGGTACGGGGCCCAGCCTAGGGGGCTACTTGAGTCCGACGGAGAAGTCGTGGCCCCAGAGGCTCACGGCCGTGGACTCGCGGGCGACCCACTTCTCGTCGTCCTCCACCTGCTGACCCTCGCAGCCGTACTCGCAGTCGAAGCCGCCGGGCGTCTTCATGTAGAAGCTCAGCATCTTGTCGTTGACGTGACGCCCCAGCGACGCCGACAGGCGGACCTTCTTGCGCATGGCCCGGTCGAGCGCGAGTCCCACGTCGTCCGCCGTGCCGACCTCCACCATGAGGTGGATGATGCCGGTCGGGTTGGGGAACGGCGTGAACGCCAGGGAGTGGTGCCGCGGGTTGCAGCCGAGGAACCGCAGCCAGGCGGGCTCACCGTCGGCCGGGCGGCCCACGATCTCCGGCGGCAGGCTCATCGAGTCGCGCAGCGAGAAGCCCAGCACGTCGCGGTAGAACTCGAGCGCCGCGGCCTCGTCCGGCGTCGACAGCACGATGTGGCCCGCGCCCTGGTCGCCGGTGACGAACTCGTGCCCGTACGGCGTCGGGATGCGGCGGTGCTGCAGCGCGATGGTGTGGTAGATCTCCAGCGTGAACCCGGCCGGGTCCTTGCAGGTGATGAGCCCGCGCACCTTGCGGTCCCGCTTGACCTCCGCCGGCGCGTCCTCCCACGGCACACCGGCCGCGTCGAGCCGCCGCTTGACGTCCTCGAACTCACCCTCGTTGGCGCATTCCCAGCCCACCGCGGAGAGCTTGTCCTCCTCGCCGGGAACGATGATCCACCGGTGGGGGTGGTCGTCCATGCGGAAGTAGATCGCGTCGGGGTCCTCCCCCGAGCCCACGACGAAGCCCAGCACCTTGGTGCCGTACTCGCGCCAGGCGTCCATGTCCGTCGCGAAGACGCGGACGTACCCGAAATTGCTGATGGTCATCTGTTACCCGTCCCTTCGATCCGCCGACGACGGATCAGACCATCGAGTCCGTGACCTTCTCGCCGAACTCGTTCTGTCCATACATGATGTACGCCTTGGTCGCCTCGTTCGCGGCGTGGACCCTACCCGCGTTGGCGTCACGCCAGAACCGCTGGATCGGCGAGCTCACCTCGAGCGCGCGGGCGCCGGAGTTCTGGAACAGCAGACCGATGGCGTCGATCGCGCGCTGCGTGGCGCGGACCTGGTCGCGACGGGCCCGCGTGCGGATGTCCATGCCCGGGAAGTCCCCGGCCTTGATGAGGTCCTGCTCCTCGCGCACGTTGCGCATGAGCTGCAGCCACGCGGCGTCGATGTCGCCGGCGGCCTCGGCCAGACGGACCTTGGCGAAGGGATCGTCCTTGACCTTGGTCCCGAACGCGGCGCGGACCCGGTCCTGCTGGTGCGACCGGTGCACGTCGTAGCAACCGAACGCCATGCCGACGATCGGCGTGGAGATGGTGGTGGGGTGGATGGTGCCCCACGGCATCTTGTAGATCGGGTTGGTGTTGACCTCGAGGCCCGGCGCCTTGGTGGCGGCCATGAGGCCGAAGGACAGGACGCGGTGCTCGGGGATGACGGCGTCCTTGACGACGATGTCGTTGGAGCCGGTGCCCTTGAGGCCCACGACGTGCCACACGTCGACGATCTCGTACTGCGACTTCTCCACGAGGAAGGTGCAGAAGTCCACCATCTTGTCGTTCTCGTCGAGGACCGGGCCGCCCACGAAGACCCAGTCGGCGTGGTCGCTACCCGAGGACCACGACCACTTGCCGTTGAGCACCAGACCGTCGGCGGTCTTCTTCGCCGCGCCCATCGGGGCGTACGAGGAGGAGATCCGCACGGTCGGGTCCTCACCCCAGACGTCCTCCTGTGCCTGCTGCGGGAACAGCGCCAGGTGCCAGTTGTGGATGCCGAGGATGCTCGCGCACCAGCCGGTGGACGGGCACGCGGTCGCGATGGTCATGGCGGCGGTGTAGAAGGTCTCCATGTCCGCCTCGTACCCGCCCCACTGGGCCGGCTGGCAGAGCTTGAAGAAGCCGGCCTCGTCGAGCTCCGCGATGTTCTGCGGGTGGACCTTGCGCAGGTCCTCGGTCTCCTGGGCGCGCTCGGCGAATCCGGGCAGCAGGGCCTTGATGCGGTCGATGACCTCGTGGGAGGCGTACTCGCTCATGTGTACCTCTCTGGCAGTGCGTGGGGGTGATGCGGTCTAGACTAGAACACGTTACAGTTTTGCACCAGGCGACCGCCCTCGGACCGGAGACCCTGGCACCCCGTGCCAGCACTAACGCTCCCTGGTTGTGGCCCGCCACCTCATTCTATAACCTGTTCTCATACGGCTCACGCCCCTCAGGAGGAAGACATGACCGCACCCGGCTCGGCCCCCGGAGCCGTCCGCGAGATCGACACCGGCGAGGTCCGGGATCGATACGCGCGCGGATGGCACTGCATCGGCACCGTCAAGGAGTTCACCGACGGCAAGCCCCACTCCATCCAGGCCTTCGGCACCAAGCTCGTGGTGTGGGCGAACGACGAGGGTGAGATCAACGTCCTCGACGCCTACTGCCGCCACCTGGGCGGCGACCTGTCCGACGGCTCCATCAAGGACGGCAACATCGCCTGCCCGTTCCACGACTGGCGCTGGGGCGGCGACGGCAAGTGCAAGGGCATCCCGTACGCCAAGCGCGTGCCCCTCCGCGCCAAGACCCGCTCGTGGATCACCAACGTCCAGTCCGGCCAGGTCTTCGTGTGGCACGACCACGAGGGCAACCCGCCGCAGCCCGAGGACGCCATCCCCGCGATCCCCGAGTACGAGACCGGCGAGTGGACCGACTGGCAGTGGAACCGCCTCGTGATCGAGGGCTCCAACTGCATGGAGATCGTCGACAACGTGGTCGACATGGCGCACTTCTACTACATCCACTACGCCTTCCCGACGTACTTCAAGAACGTCTTCGAGGGCCAGAAGGCCACGCAGTACCTCAACACCAAGGGCCGCCCGGACCACGACCCCTCCGGCGGCAAGTACGGCGACACCCTGCTCGAGTCGGAGGCCTCCTACTTCGGCCCGTCGTACATGATCAACCCGCTCAAGCAGATGTACGGCGGCTTCGAGACCGAGGCCATCCTCATCAACTGCCACTACCCGATCGACCAGAACTCGTTCGTGCTGATGTACGGCCTGTCGGTGAAGAAGCCCCAGGGCTTCGACGACGCCACCTCCGAGAAGATGGCCGCCAAGATCGCGACCTTCTTCGGGGAGGGCTTCCTGCAGGACGTCCGGATCTGGCAGCGCAAGTCGCAGATCGCCAACCCGCTCCTGTGCGAGGAGGACGGCCCCGTCTACCAGCTGCGCCGCTGGTACGAGCAGTTCTACGTGGACCGCGACAAGGTCACGCCGGAGATGACGGACCGCTTCGAGTTCGAGGTCGACACCACCGCCGCCAACCAGTACTGGGAGAAGGAGGTCGCCGAGAACATGGCCAAGCAGGAGGCCGGCGAGGCCGAGATCTCCGACGAGCAGACCCAGTACACGGGCATGGCCGAGGTCGCCGGCGAGGCCAAGGCGTCGCGGTCCGGCAAGTGATGTTCAAGCAGTTCGATTCGCGGCGCGCTCCCACGTGGGACGAGACCGACCCGGAGCGTGCCGCGAAGCTCCACTCGTACACCGACCTCGACCGCGAGACGTACACCCGGGCGGGCTTCCAGCCCGTGGAGTGCCGCGCCTGCGGCACCTGCGTGAAGGTGCGGAAGAACAGCGAGAAGCACACGTCGATCCAGTGGGCCGACGGGAGTGATCGCGCGTGCCCCGTCCTGACCGACTGGCGGGCGGGCGGCGAGCGACCCGAGGGCGAGGACACGTGTCCCCGGATGCTCGCGAGCATCCGCTACGCCTACGCCGAGGGCCTGATCACCCTCGCCGAGACCGTCGACCCGGCTGACGACGAACACATGGTGAACCCGCTGTACGTACCCGAGTAACCACCCGACGGCCGGCGACTTCCACTGAGCGAGAAAAACTCGGGGGGAGTCGCCGCCGTCTGGGATAGTGCCCCGCGACCCCCGTCCCCGCGTATCAAAGCGATAGGCTCCGCACACATGACCGACACCCCACAGCTCGGCTCCTTCGTCCGCGAACTCACGATCGCCGACGTGATCGAGGAGACCGCCGACGCCAAGTCGATCGTCTTCGACATCCCCGCCGGCTGCGAGGACGACTTCAGGTACACACCGGGGCAGTTCCTCACCCTGCGCATCCCCAGCGACCAGACCGGCTCGGTCGCCCGCTGCTACTCGCTGTCGAGCTCCCCCACCGAGGACTCCCAGCTCAAGGTGACCGTCAAGCGCACGATCGACGGCTACGGCTCCAACTGGCTGTGCGACAACGCCGAGGCCGGCCTGGCCATGCACGTCCTCGCGCCGTCGGGCATCTTTACGCCGAAGAACCTCGACCAGGACTTCATCCTCCTGGCCGCCGGGTCGGGCGTCACCCCGGTGATGTCGATCCTCAAGTCCGCGCTCGCGCAGGGCACCGGCCACATCGTCATGGTGTACGCCAACCGTGACGAGAAGTCGGTCATCTTCAAGGACGAGCTGCAGGAGCTGCAGCGCGCCAACCCCGACCGCCTCACCGTGGTCCACTGGCTCGAGTCCGTCTCCGGCATCCCGACCGCCGAGATGATCGGCAACCTCCTCCAGCCCGTCGCCGCCAAGCGCCACTCCTACATCTGTGGCCCCGCGCCGTTCATGGAGACCGTCAAGAACGGCCTGCGACGCTCCGGCGCCGACATGCACCTCATCCACACGGAGGTGTTCTCCTCCATCGAGGGCGATCCGTTCGCGGAGATCGTCATCGACGACACCCCGTCCGAGGACGGGGCCGGCCCCGCCACCGCGATCGTCGAGCTGGACGACGAGGTCCATGAGGTGTCCTGGCCCCGCCAGACCCCGCTGCTCGACGTCCTGCTCTCCAAGGGCATCAAGGCCCCGTTCTCCTGCCGCAAGGGCGAATGCTCCGCGTGTGCCTGCATCGTCAAGACCGGCGAGGTCGAGATGATCCACAACGGCATCCTCGACCCGGAGGAGGTCGAGGAGGGATACGTCCTGAGCTGCCAACTCCTGCCGAAGACCGACCGCGTCGAGGTGTCGTACTCCGAGTAGTCCCCCTCGCGCCACCAGGGCCACCCGCTCCACTCCCCGGAGCGGGTGGCCCTTGTCGTCGTCGCCCTTCCCTCCCCACCGAATCCCCTGTGACGGTTGACACACCGCTGCCGTGAACGTAGATTCACTGCCAGTGAGTGACCGCTCATTCACCGGACCCGGAGGCATCCCGAACCGGTGGCAGGTTTCCCGGAGGGCCACGAATGGACTTTTCTCTCGACCAGGACCAGCGCGACTTCCAGAAGCTCGCGCGCGACTTCCTCGACGCCGAGGTCGTACCCCACCGTGCGGCCTGGGACCGCGCCGAGCAGGTCGACCGGGACCTGATCCCGAAGCTCGCCGACCTGGGGTTCTTCGGGCTCACCATCCCCGAGGAATACGGCGGCGCCGGCGGGGACTACATCACCTACTGCCTCGGCATGGAGGAACTCGGCCGGGCGGACTCCGCCGTCCGCGGGATCGTCTCCGTCTCCATGGGCCTGGTCGGCAAGTCGATCCTGAGCCACGGGACCGAGGAGCAGAAACACGAATGGCTGCCCCGGATCGCCTCGGGCGAGGTCCTCGGCTGCTTCGGGCTCACCGAGCCGGGCAACGGCTCCGACCCCGGCACCCTCCGGACCCGGGCGGTCCGCGACGGGGGCGACTACGTGATCAACGGGTCCAAGGTGTTCATCACCAACGGCACCTGGGCCGACGTCTGCCTCGTGTTCGCACGGACCGGCGCCGAGGGTGCCCGGGGGATCTCCGCCTTCCTGGTGCCGACCGATGCGCCCGGCTTCGAGCGCACGGAGATCCACGGCAAGCTCGGGCTCCGCGGGCAGGCCACCGCCGAACTCTCCTTCTCCGACGTCCGGGTCCCCGCCTCCGCCCTCCTCGGCGGCGAAGCCGGGGAGGGAAAGGGCTTCGAGGTGGCCATGGCCTCGCTCGACAAGGGTCGCGTCTCGGTGGGAGCCGGCTGCGTCGGCATCGCCCAGGGCTGCCTCGAGGAGTCGGTCAGGTACGCCGGCGAACGCCGCCAGTTCGGGAACCCCATCGCCTCCTACCAGCTCATCCAGGACATGATCGCCCGGATGGCCGTGGACGTGGACGCGGCGCGGCTCCTCACCTGGCGCGCCGCCGACCTGCTCGAGCGCGGCGAGCCCTTCGGCGTCGAGGCCTCGATGGCCAAGTACCACGCCTCCGAGACCGCCGTCCGCGCCGCCAACGACGCGATCCAGATCTTCGGCGGATACGGCTACATCGACGAGTACCCGGTCGCCAAGTACATGCGCGACGCCCGGGTCATGACCCTCTACGAGGGCACCAGCCAGATCCAGAAACTCCTCATCGGACGCGCCGTCACCGGCGTCAGCGCGTTCGTCTGACCCCGCTTCCCCACGACTCACCCGACACCACGTCAAGGAGAACCATCATGAGCAGGACCTACTCGGACATCACCTACACCGTCGAGGACCGCGCCGCGATCATCACGATCAACCGGCCCGACCGCTACAACGCGTTCCGCGCCCAGACCGTCGAGGAGCTCACCTGGGCCTTCCGCGCGGCGATGGCGGACAGCGGCGTCTCCTCGGTCATCCTCACCGGGGCGGGCGACAAGGCATTCTGCACCGGCGGCGACGTCAAGCAGCGTGCGGAGACGGGCGACTACGGCCCCTCGGAGTCCGGCATGTTCGAGATCGGCTACCTCCACAAGCTCATCCGCGACCTGCCCAAGCCCGTCATCGCCGCGGTCAACGGCGTGGCCGTCGGTGGCGGCCACGTCCTCCACGTCCTGTGCGACGTCTCGATCGCCGCCGAGAACGCGCGGTTCGGCCAGTCCGGACCGAAGGTCGGTTCCTTCGACGCCGGCTTCGGCTCGGCCTACCTGGCCCGGATCGTCGGTGAGAAGAAGGCGCGGGAGATCTGGTTCTGGTGCCGCCTGTACTCCGCCCAGGAAGCCCTCGACATGGGGCTGGTCAACAAGGTGGTGCCCGCCGACCAGCTCATGACCGAGGCCAAGCAGTGGGCCGCCGAGGTCGCGGAGAAGAGCCCCACCGCGATCCGCTTCCTCAAGCAGTCCTTCAACGCCGACACCGACCACCAGGCCGGCTTCTCGAACATGGCGATGACCGCTCTCGACCTGTTCGCCTCGACGGACGAGGCCCAGGAAGGCGCCCGGGCGTTCGCCGAGAAGCGCCCCGCCGACTTCGCCAAGTACCTCTGACCCACCAGCCGACCTGACAACCGGGAGACCACCATGACCCACCGAACCGTCCTCGTCACCGGTGCCGCCTCCGGCATCGGGCGCGCCACCGCACTCGCCTTCGCCAGCCGGGGGCACCGGGTCCTCGCCGTCGACCTCGACGGCGAGGGCGCCCGGGCGACCGCCGCCTCGGACCCCGAGCGCATCACCGCATTCGCCTGCGACATCTCCGACCGCGGGCAGGTCGAGGCACTCCGGGACGACGTCACCGCGCAGGTCGGAGCCCCGGACGTCCTGGTCAACGCCGCGGGATGGGACCGCACCGACAAGTTCCTCAACGCGAGCCCTGAATTCGCCGAGAAGGTCGTGTCGATCAACTACATGGGACCCGTCCACCTGGCCTCGGTCTTCCTCCCCGCGATGACCGAGTCCGGCAACGGGGGGCGGCTGATCTACCTCGCCTCGGACGCCGGCCGCGTGGGCAGCTCCGGGGAGACCATCTACGCCGGGGCGAAGGGCGGCGTCATCGCCCTGACCAAGTCCCTGGCCCGCGAGATGGCCCGGTACGGGATCACCTGCAACTGCGTGTGCCCCGGCCCCACCGACACCCCGCTCTTCCGCGCACAGGACGAGAAGCTGCAGGAGGCCCTCATCCGGGCCATCCCGCTCCGTCGGCTCGCCACCCCGGAGGAGGTCGCAGCGCCCGTGCTGTTCTTCGCCTCCGACGACGCCTCCTTCATCACCGGCCAGGTCATCAGCGTCAGCGGTGGCCTCACGATGGCGGGCTGACATGGAATACGATCCCGCACCGTACCGCCGGTTCTTCGAGAAGGACGTCACCTACATCAACGCGTTCTGGCGCAACACGCGCCGGTACGCACACCGGCCCGCACTCACCGAGCCGGACGGCGCGACGCTCACCTACGCCGAGCTGGGCACCCGCGTCCGCCGCGTCGCCTCGGGACTGCTGGCGGCCGGCGTCGGCCCCGGCGACGTCGTCGCGTACCAACTGTTCAACGGCGTCGAGTTCGCCGAGCTGTACCTGGCGACCCAGGCGATCGGCGCGGTGGGCTCGCCCGTCAACTTCCGGCTCGCCGCCGGGGAGACCGCGTACATCCTCGGGCTCAGCGCCCCCAAGGCGTTCGTCTACGACACCTCGCTGAACGAGATGGTCACTGAGGTCTTCGACCACGCCACCCACCGGCCCGCGCTCATCGTCGGCGTGGGCGACCCCCCCGCCGTCGAGGCCGCCGGCAGCACGACCATCGCGTGGTCGGATCTGGCGGCGGAGGAGGTCGATCTCCCGGACACCGGCGTCACGGTGTGGGACGAGACCACCCGGCTCTACACCAGCGGGACGACGGGCATGCCCAAGGCCGTGCCGATGAACAACATGATCGAGGTCTTCTCGGCCCACGACGTGATCATGCACTTCCCCCTCTCGCCGGAGGACACCACGCTCAACATGACCCCGTGGTTCCACCGCGGCGGCCTCTACTCCGGCGGCCCCAACCCGACCTTCTACGTGGGCGGCCGGGTGATCCCCCTGCGTGCGTTCGAACCCGGACTCACTCTGGATCTGGTCGAACGCGAGAGCGTCACGTTCCTCATCGGCGCGCCGACCAACCTCGCCATGCTCGCCGCCGAACAGGAGCGGCGACCTCGCGACCTGTCCTCTCTGCGCGGGATCGTCACCATGGGGTCGCCCCTCGAGCGGGAGGCAGCCCTGCGCTACCAGGAGGTGCTGAACCCCCGGATCTTCAACGGGTACGGCACCACCGAGGGTTTCTGGAACACCTTCCTGCGGCCCGGCGACGTGGCCGCCAAGGCCGGCACGGCCGGCAGCGCCTGTATCGACGACGACGTCCGGGTGGTCCGCCTGTTCGAGGACCGCCTGGCCGAGCCGCACGAGACCGTGGACCGCGACGGCGAGGACGTGGGCGAGGTGATCATCCGCTCCCCCAAGTGCGCGAACACCTACTTCAACGCCTCGGACAAGGAGAACGCGAAGTTCAACAACGGCTGGCTCCACATCGGCGACCTCGCCACCTGGGATGCCGAGGAGTTCGTCACGATCGTCGGCCGGAAGGACGACATGTTCGTCTCCGGCGGGGAGAACGTCCATCCGGTCCAGGTCGAGGAAGCGCTCAACAGCCACGACGGGGTGAGCGACTCACTCGTCGTGGGTGTCCCGCACGCCAAGTGGGGCCGGATGGTCGTCGCCTTCATCGTGCCGGCGCCCGGGGCCGACCTCACCGCGGAGGAACTCGACGCCCACTGCCGTGCCCACCCCATGCTCTCGGACTTCAAACGCCCCCGCGCCTACCGGTTCACCGACTCGCTGCCGGTCACCGCGACGGGCAAGAAGGTCCACTACAAGGCCTCACGCCAGGCCGCCCACGACTACGAAGCGGGCCTGTTCACCGACACACCCGCCGCCCACACCGCCACGAGGAGCTGACCAGTGACGCGCACTCTCTCCGCACCCCCCACCTTCGATCCCGTGGACCCCCTGTCCCTGGACTCGCTGCTCTCCGACGACGAACTCGCCGTCCGCGACACCGTCCGCCGGTTCTGCCAGGAGCACGTGACCCCCTACGTCGCCGACTGGTTCGAGGCCGGGGACCTCCCCGGCTACCGGGAGCTCATGAAGGGCTTCGGCGAGCTCGGCGTCCTGGGCATGCACCTGGACGGTTACGACTGCCCCGGGGCCTCGGCGGTCCACTACGGCCGGGCCGGCCTCGAGCTCGAGGCCGCCGACTCGGGTATCCGGTCGCTGGTCTCCGTGCAGGGATCGCTGGCGATGTTCTCCATCTACAACTGCGGGACGGAAGAACAGAAGGAGCGTTGGCTGCCCGGGATGGCCGCCGGCGAGATCATCGGCTGCTTCGGTCTCACCGAGCCCGACGTGGGTTCCGACCCCGCCGCGATGAAGACGCGGGCCCGCCGCGACGGCGACGACTGGATACTCGACGGGCGCAAGATGTGGATCACCAACGGGTCGATCGCCGACGTCGCGGTGGTCTGGGCCCGGACCGAGGAGGGGATCCGGGGCTTCATCGTCCCCACCGACACCCCCGGGTTCCAGGGCAACACCATCCATCACAAGCTCTCGCTCCGCGCATCGGTCACCGGCGAACTGGTCCTCGACGGGGTCCGACTCCCCGCGGACGCGGTCATGCCGGAGGTCGTCGGCGTCAAGGCCCCGCTGTCGTCCCTCTCCGAGGCCCGCTACGGGATCATCTGGGGGGCCATGGGTGCGGCGCGGTCGGCCTGGGAGGCCGCGCGCGACTACTCAGTCCAGCGCACGCAGTTCGGCAGGCCGATCGCCGGATTCCAGCTCACCCAGGCCAAGCTCGCCGACATGGCCGTCGAGCTGCACAAGGGTCAGCTGCTCTCGCTGCACCTCGGTCGTCTCAAGGACGGGCCGGGACTCAGGCCCGAGCAGGTGAGCTTCGGCAAGCTCAACAACACCCGAGAGGCCCTCGAGATCTGTCGGACCTCGCGGACGATCCTCGGGGGCAACGGCATCTCGCTCGAGTACCCGGTGATCCGCCACATGGTGAACCTCGAGTCGGTGCTCACCTACGAGGGCACGCCGGAGATGCACCAGCTGGTGCTCGGACAGGCCTTCACCGGCCAGAATGCGTTCCGATGAGCGCCCGGGCGGGCTATGAGCCCGAACATCACGCGGTCCGCGAGGTCGCCCGGGGCTTCGTCACCTCGGTGATCGAGCCCCGGCACGAGGAATGGGAGGCCGCACACGGGATCGACCGCTCGCTGTTCACCGAGGCCGGCACGCTGGGACTGCTGGGCTTCTCCGTCCCGGAGGAGCACGGAGGACCCGGCGTCGAGGACTACCGGTACAACGCCGTTCTCATCGACGAGGTCGCACGCTCCGGCGCGGCAGCCGAGGCGATCGCCTTCTCCCTGCAGAACGACGTGGTCCTGCCGTACCTGACGGACCTGACCACGCAGGAGCAGAAGGCGCGCTGGCTCCCCGGCGTCGTGTCGGGCGAGACGATCCTCGGGATCGCGATGACCGAACCCGGCACCGGTTCGGACCTGACCGGGATCCGGACGTCCGCCGTCCGGGACGGCGACTCGTACGTGGTCAACGGCGCCAAGACCTTCATCTCGAACGGCCAGAACGGCGACCTGTTCGTCGTGGCGGTGCGCACGTCGCCTGACCGACACGGCGGGCTGTCCCTGCTCGTCGTGGACGCCGACACCCCCGGCTTCCAGCGGGGCCGCAACCTGGACAAGATCGGGCTGCACGCGCAGGACACCTCGGAGCTGAGCTTCACCGACATGCGTGTGCCGGTGGAGAACCTCCTCGGCTCGGAGGGCGACGGCTTCGGCCACCTGGTCCACAATCTGCCCCAGGAGCGCCTCTCCCTGTCCGTGGGCGCGGTCGCCGCGGCCGAGGGGGTCTTCGCCAGGACCATCGAGTACGTCCGGGATCGCAAGGCCTTCGGTTCGCCCGTCTCGGAGTTCCAGAACACCCGGTTCGTCCTGGCCCAGATCTCCACCGAGCTCGACCTCGCGCGCACCTACCTCGAGGACTGCATCGCCGAGCACGTCTCGGGGCAGCTCTCGCCGGCCCGCGCCGCCAGGCTCAAGCTGTGGACCACCGAGCTGCAGGTCAGCGTCGCCGACAGGTGCCTGCAGCTGCACGGCGGGTACGGGTACATGCGCGAGTACCCGGTCTCCAGAGCCTTCGTCGACGCGCGGATCCAGACCATCTACGGCGGGACGAGCGAGATCATGAAGACGATCATCGCCAAGGACCTGGAGCTCTGATGACGCGCACCGTGGTGCATTACGGTGATGAACCGACCCTCACCACCAGATCAGGCGGGGAGCTCGACGAGAGGACCACACCGCTGATGACCGCCTCATCCAAGGACCACGAAGTCGATGCCGTGGTGCGTCGGGCCCGGGTCTCCTCCCGCCGCCGGCAGCTGCTCGACGCCGCCGTGGCCGTGATGGAGCGCACCGGCTTCCACCAGATGTCGATGCAGGCACTCGCCGATGAAGCGCAGGTCAGCGTGGGCCTGATCTACAAGTACTTCGACAGCAAGGAAGAGATCCTTCTCGACGCCATCGTGGGGATCCTCGAGGCGTTCTCCGATCAGCTCGCCCCGGCCATGGAGGCCGCCGGCGAGGACCCCGTGGACCGGATCGCCGCCGGGTTCGACAGGTACGTCCGGATCATCGACGCCAACCGCCACGCGGTGGCGCTCACGTACCGGGAGAGCCGGACCCTGCCCCCCGAGGGCCGGGCACGGATCATGGAACTCGAGGTGGCCACGGCCGCGCCGTTGCGCGCGGCGGTCGAGTCCGGCATCGCCGCCGGCGTCTTCGCCGCCGTCGACGTGGACCTGATGGTCTACGACCTCGTCATGCTCGCCCACGCCTGGGCGCTCAAGCACTGGCACTTCGGTCGTCTCTACGACCTCGACACCTACATCCACAAGCAGTTGCGGTTCGCGTTCAACACCCTCATCCCCGTTGACGGACGCGGGCCCTACCAGCACTACTTCACCCCGGAGCTGACATGACCTCCACCCTGCCCCAGACCTCCACCCTCGACGTCGCGATCTCGGACGGGATCTGCGTGGTCACCGTCGACCGCCCTGAGGTGCGTAACGCCCTCTCCGCGGACGTCATCGCCGACCTCACCGCCGTACTGGACCGGGTGGGCGACGACGACGAGGTCTCCGTCCTCGTCTTCACCGGCGCCGGCGACAAGGCGTTCATCGCAGGTGCCGACATCACCCAGCTGCAGCACTACACCCCGTCCACCGCGTTGGACTCCGCGATGCAGCGCGCCTTCGACGCGATCGAGGCGTTCCCCAAGCCGACCATCGCCGCGATCAACGGTTTCGCGTTGGGCGGCGGGTGCGAGCTCGCCATGGCGTGCGATATCCGCATCGCCTCCGAGCGGGCGAAGCTGGGCCTGCCGGAGGCCAACCTCGCCGTGCTGCCCGGTGCGGGCGGGACCCAGAGACTGGCCCGGTTGGTGGGAACCGGCCGGGCGATCGAGATGATCCTCACCGGGCGCTTCATCGACGCGGAGGAGGCGTTGGGGATCGGACTGGTGACCTCGGTGACCGCGCCGGACGAGCTGATGGCCGCCGCGTACGAGACCGCGGCGGCGATCGCGGCCAAGGGGCCGCTGGCCGTCCGTCTGGCCAAGTTGGTCGTCCGCTCCGGGATGGACGCCGACCAGCGCACCGGCCTGGTGATCGAGCGCCTGGCGCAGGCCGTCCTCTACGGCAGTGAGGACAAGGCCGAGGGCACCGCCGCCTTCCTCGGCAAGCGGACCGCCGAGTTCGCGGGGCGGTGAGCGGGGTGTCGCCTGTCCGTACCGTCCTCGTGGTGGGTGCCGGGGCCATGGGCTCGCAGATCGCGATGGTCTGCGCCAACGCCGGGTTCGACGTGACGTGCACCGACCTCGACCGGTCCGCCCTCGATCGCGCCGGTGAGATGCTCCGGACACGGATGGACTCCAGCGTCGCCAAGGGCCGGATCACCGCCGAGCAGCGGGACGCCGCCTTCGACCGCCTCACCCTGTCGACCGACCGCGACACGGCCGCGCGGACGGCCGACCTGGTGATCGAGGCCGCGGTGGAGAAACTCGACGTCAAGCGCGCGCTGTTCGCCGAACTGTCCGCGATCGCGCCGACGACGGCGATCCTGGCCTCCAACTCGTCCTCGTTCGTCCCCTCCGCCATGGCGTCGGCGGTGTCGCACCCCGAGCGGTTCTGCAACCTGCACTTCTTCAACCCGGCTCTCGTCATGCGCTGCGTCGAGGTGGTGCGGGGACCGCAGACCTCCGACGCCACCATGGCGACCGCGACGGCGTTCGTCGAGGAGATAGGCAAGACGGCCGTGGTCCTGGAGAAGGAGATCCCGGGCTTCGTCGCCAACCGCATCCTCGGCGCCGTGCGCGACGAGGCGATCCACCTGCTCGAGGGCGGGTACGCGGACGTCGAGGCGATCGACACCGCCTGCCGGACCGCCCTCGGTTACCCGATGGGGCCGTTCGAGCTGATGGACCTCACCGGGATAGACATCGGGTACCTGGTCAAGAAGCAGCGCTTCGCCGACTCCGGGGATCCCGCGGACGCGCCCGCGGACTCGGTGACCCGTCTGGTGGACCGGGGCGACCTCGGCCGCAAGACGGGACGAGGGTGGTACGTCTACTCGGATTCCGGCGAGAAGGTGGCGGTCAACCCCCTGTGAGGCGACCGCGGCGAGGTCTCGTACCGATGGTGCGCGGGTGACAGACTGGGGAGCGTGAACTCCCCGGTCGTCGCCTTCACCTCGAAGTACGGTTCCACGCGCCGGTACGCCGTCGCCCTCGCGGAGCAGCTCAGCACGCCCGCCGTCGAACTGCCGACGCTGACCACCGCCCACGACGCCGACCCGTTGATCGTGCTCGCCCCTCTCTACGCGACACGCATCCTCGGGCGGCGTCGGATCATCCGGGCGCTGCGCTCCGCTCCCGGACGCACGGCCCTCGTCGTCGTCGGACTCTCCCCCGCCGACGACCCCGGGCGCGGAGACCTGGCCGCCAAGCTCGTCGCCTCGACCCGCCGCGCCGTCACCACCTTCCAGCTCCGCGGGGACCTCGACCCGGCGCGGCTCACCTGGCCCGACCGCGTCCTCATGGCCGCCCTGCGCCGCGAACTCCGCAGGACACCCGAGGCTCCCGCCGCGCAGCTGCTGCTGCACTCACGCCGTCTCCGATTGGTCGACGAGGCGACCCTCGAGCCGGTCGTGACCTGGGCACTCGGCGGGGCTAGGGTCGACCCGTGACAGCCACGACGCCCCCGCCCTGCCCCGAGTGCGCCTCGGAGTACACCTACGAGATACCGCCGCTCCTGGTCTGCCCGGAGTGCGCGCACGAATGGCCCGCGGACGGCGGCGGCACGAGCGGCGACGGTTCCGCCGAGTCCGACCCGGCGGTACGCGAGATCCGCGACGCCGTGGGTAACGTGCTCACCGACGGCGACACGGTGGTGGTGGTCAAGGACCTCAAGGTCAAGGGCGGCTCGGGGCCGATCAAGGTCGGCACGAAGGTCCGCAACATCCGGCTGGTCGACGGGCCGGGCGATCACGACATCGACTGCCGCATCGACGGCTTCGGCCCCATGCACCTCAAGTCGAGCGTGGTGAAGAGGGCCTGACACCGCCGCAGCCGCGCACCTGTCGGGACGGGTGCGCGGCTGCGGTGGGCGGAGTGGGGATCAGGCGTTCGCCCGCTCCTTCTGGATCTCCAGCGCGATGTCGATGAGCTGGTCCTCCTGGCCGCCGACCAGGCGACGCTCACCCGCACGGAGCAGGATCTCGGAGGCGGGGACACCGTAGCGCTCGGCGTGGCCCTCGGCGTGCTTCATGAAGGACGAGTAGCAGCCGGCGTAGCCGAGCATCATCGCCTGGCGGTCGACGACACACTCGCTCGGCATGAGCGGGCGGACGACGTCCTCGGCCGCGTCGGCGATCTTGAAGAAGTCGATGCCGGTGCGGATGTCGAGCTTGTCGCAGCAGCCGACCAGCGCCTCGACGGGCGTGTTGCCGGCGCCGGCGCCGAAGCGTCGGGTCGAGCCGTCGATCTGCTGGGCACCCGCGCGGATGGCCATGATCGAGTTGCCGACGCCGATGTCGAGGTTCTCGTGGCCGTGGAAACCGACCTGCGCGTCGGAGCCGAGCTCCGCGACCAGCGCGGAGACGCGGTCCGAGACCTGGTCCATGACCAGTGCGCCGGCCGAGTCGACGATGTAGACGCACTGGCAACCGGCGTCGGCCATGATGCGGGCCTGCTTGGCGAGCACCTCCGGCGGCTGGGTGTGGCTCATCATGAGGA
The DNA here is from genome assembly GCF_032248695.1 of Dietzia sp. CH92. Lineage (NCBI taxonomy): Bacteria > Bacillati > Actinomycetota > Actinomycetes > Mycobacteriales > Dietziaceae > Dietzia > Dietzia sp. CH92. The sequence goes on from NZ_JAVHXC010000006.1 coordinate 143,535, forward strand.
AGCCGACGGTCTCCAGCCCGAGGTCGCGGGCGTAGCCGAAGTGCTGGATGGAGACGTCCGCCTCGGTGCAGTGGGTGGCGACGCGGCAGATCGAGCCGCCGTTGTCGCGCGCCTTGAGGATGTCGTCCTTGATGCCCAGGCCGGGCAGCGTGAGGAACGCGATCTTAGCCTGCTTCGCCGTCTCGGCCGCGGCCTTGATGAGCTCCTGGTCGTAGGACTTGGCGAAGCCGTAGTTGAACGACGCGCCACCGAGCCCGTCGCCGTGGGTGACCTCGATGACCGGGACGCCGGCACCGTCGAGCGCGGCGACGACGTTGCGGACGTCCTCGACCGAGAACTGGTGGCGCTTGTGGTGGGAGCCGTCGCGGAGCGAGGAGTCGGTGATGCGGATGTCGAGCTCGTCGCTGTAGGCGCGGGCCTGAGCGTTCAGGGGGTTGGTCTTGTCCATGTCTGTCACACTCCGAGCTTGCTCTTGGCGATCTCTTCGCCCACCTTCGCGGCGGCGGCGGTCATGATGTCGAGGTTGCCCGCGTACGGCGGCAGGAAGTCTCCGGCGCCCTCGACCTCGGCGAAGATCGCGACGCGGGCCATGCCGCCGGTGATCTCGGTGGGCGGGTCGAACTGCGGCTCCTGGAGCAGCCGGTAGCCCGGGACGTACTCCTGGATCTCCTTCTCCCGCTTGCGGATGGCGGTGGTGATGAGGTCGTGGTCCGCGTCCTCGGGGATCGAGCAGAAGATGGTGTCGCGCATGATCATCGGCGGCTCGGCCGGGTTGAGGATGATGATCGCCTTGCCCTGCTTGGCGCCGCCGACCTTCTCGATGGCCATCTTGGTGGTCTGCGTGAACTCGTCGATGTTGGCCCGGGTGCCGGGGCCCGCGGACTCGCTGGAGACCGAGGCGACGATCTCGGCGTAGTCGACCGGCACGACGGAGGACACGGCGTGGACCATCGGGATGGTGGCCTGGCCGCCGCAGGTGACCATGTTGGTGTTGGGGGCGTCGAGGTGCTCGCGGAGGTTGGCGGGCGGGATCACCATGGGGCCGACGGCAGCGGGCGTCAGGTCGATGGCGACGATGCCGGCGGCCTCGTACTTGGGCGCGTACTCCTTGTGCACGTACGCGCTCGTGGCCTCGAAGAGCAGGTCGGGCTTCTCGCCGCCGGCCTCGATGGAGGCGAGCAGCTCGTCGGCGCCGCCGGCCATGCAGATGAGGCCGTGCTCGGCAGCGCGCTTCATGCCCTCGGACTCGGCGTCGATACCGATCATCCACTTGGGCTCGATGTACTCACTGCGCTCGAGCTTGTACATGAGGTCGGTGCCGATGTTGCCGGACCCCACGATCGCGGCGGTGAGTGTGGTCTTCTCTGTCATACGAGCAGTCTCGCCCGACCCACACACGCGCCACAATCGAATGTGCCACTGAACGGCACGCATCCGCTACCGGCTGCCGCACTCATGCCGGGCGGTTGCGGCGCCAGTGGTCCCGGGCGGCGCCGGGCGGGTTGCGCAGGTATCCGTCGGGGCCGATGAGCCGGTCGGCCCAGGCGTCGAGGTGGCGTTCGAGGATCGCATCGCGCGCCCGCGCCAGCGGCCCGGTGGGCCGGGTTCGGTGCTCGTGTCCGGTGTCGGTGGCGATGATCAGCTCCCCCAGCGGGCCGGTGCGGTAGAAGTTGGTACCGAACGTCTTCTCCCGGTGGTGCTTGCGGCACAGACACACCAGGTTCCACTCCATCGTCGGACCACCCAGCTGCGGCTCCCGCCGGTTGAACGCGATCACGTGATCGATATCGCAGTCCTCGGCCCGGACCGCACACCCCGGGTGGCGGCACGTTCCGTCGCGCAACCGGATCCGCTCGGCCATCGCCGGGGTGATCACGTACCGCAATGCGTGCTCGGGGCCGTCCATCGCGCCGGGGGCCGGGTCGAGGACCTCGAACCGCACCCGGGCCTGCTCCCCTGCGAGCAACTCCCGACACAACCACTCGTAACCGGAGTAGGTGCCGTGCACGAACTCCACCCGGTTCGCCAGCCCCTTCGCGGCAGCGGCGATCACCGAGATGCGGATCGGCTGGCCCGCCGCCGCGGCGTTGGCCAGACCGGGGCGGGGCAGATCCGCCCCCGCGCGCACCTCCCCGAGCTCGATCCCCTCGACCACCTCGCCACCGCCACCCGCGCCCGCGCCCGCGCCCGCGCCGGTGGCGGCATAGACGGCCAGGGCGACCAGGGCGTCCGCCCGCAACTGATCGATGCCGCCCCGGCGCCCGTCGGCGGCCGCGGTGGCCGCGTCGGTCTCGATGCGCAGGCGCAGCAGTTCCGCGTCCTCGGCCGGCAACACGGCCCACAGGGTGGTCATGCCCGCGCGGGCGCGCCGAAACCGCACCGCCCGCGCCCTGACCGCCGCCTCCGTCGCCGCCCGCGCCGCGTCCGGGTCACACCGGGCCACCGCGTCGGCGATCATCGACTCCACCGCGCCGCGACCGGGCCGGTCCCCGCCCGAGAGGTCCTCGGCGATGCGGGCGGTCACCTCGTCCTCGACATCGCCCACGATCGCGTCGGGCACCTCGGCCAACCGGCACGCCAGATCGACCGCCAACGCCTCCGGCACCTCACCGCGCCCGACCACCGCCCGCAACCGCGGCAACCGCGTGTGCACCTGCACCCCCGCGGTCACCAGACGCGCGGCATGCCAGCACGTCAACTGACACGCCGCCACCAGATGATCACGCGCCCGCGCCTGCGGATCCAGCCGCGCGTACCCCCGCCGCGACCGCCGCGCACCAGCGCCTGAGTCGGAGTCGGCCGGAGAGCCCTCCCGGGCCTCGGCATCGCGGCGGAAGTGCTCCACCAGCGCACACGCCGCCTCCAGCCGCATCGCCCCCGCCCGGTTCTGCGCCAGCGTCGCCGACCGCGCCGCCTCGCTCACCGCCGCCCTGTCCAACCCGCCCAGCGCATCCGGCACCGCCGACAGCGGACCCCTCGTCGTCGTCGTCATAATCCCCCCGTCACCCGGCCCCCACCGGACAATCTCGAACTATAGTTCGATACTACCCCCGGGCGCCGGGGCGCACAAGAGTTCGAACACGGCCGGCCCGGCTGTCGGAGTGGCACGCTAGACTCGGCGCATGACAGAACCCCCCGTCTCGCCCGTCGACCGCGCCTTCCGGGTCCTGCGCGTCACGGCCGCGGGGACGGGGATGACGCTGAGCGAGATCGCACGGGAGACCGGGCTGGCAAAGTCCACCGCTCTACGTCTGCTGAACGCGCTCGAGCGCAACGACGCGGTGACGCGGATCGGCCAGCGCTACAGACTGGGGCCACTGGTTCACGAGCTGGACCCGATCCCGGTCTCGCCGGCGTACGAACGGATCCGGCGGGTCCTCACGCCGTTTCTCGCCCACCTCTTCGAGGCCACGCGGGCCACGGTCCACCTGGCCACGCTCCACGGCGACGAGGTCGTCTACCTCAACAAACTGCACGGGCCACGGCCGATCCCGTCGCCGTCCCGGATCGGGGGCGGGCTGCCCGCGTACTGCACGGGGGTCGGCAAGGCGATGCTGGCGTTCGACGAGAACGCCGCCGCCCGCGTCGCGCAGGGACCGATGGTCGCGTGGACCGAGACCACCCTGACCTCGCCCGACGCCCTGGCCGTGGAGCTCGGCGAGATCCGCCGCAAGAAGCGGGCGGTGGACCACGCCGAGCTCACCCCGGGGTTGTACTGCGTGGCCGCGCCGGTGTTCGACGACGACGAGGGCGCCGGTGGCCTGCGAGCAGTCGCGGCCCTGTCCGCCAGCGCGGCGGACGAGAGCGCCCTGGCCCGGCTCGAACCGCTGGTCACCCGCGTCGCCGCGGCGGCCGGCCGCGCGCTGGCGTCGGACCGTTAGCGGAACGCCATCGTCACGTCGCCCAGGCCCGCGAACTCGGCGCGGAACGTGTCGCCCGGCGTCGCGTCCATCGCGCGGATCGCGGTGCCCGGCAGGATCACGTCGCCCTTGCGCAGGCGCACGCCGAACTTCGCGACCGTCGAGGCCAGCCACCCCACCGAGTTCAGGGGGTTGCCCAGCACCGCGTCCGAGCGACCCGAGGCGAGGAACTCCCCGTTCTTGTAGAGCGTCGCGTCGATGGCGGCCACGTCGATGTCGGCCAGGCGCACGCGCTGCTGCCCGATGACGTACCCGCACGAGGACGCGTTGTCCGCGATCGTGTCCGGCAGCTTGATCTTCCAGTCCCGGATGCGGGAGTCGATGAGCTCGATCGACGGGACGACCCACTCGATCGCCGCGGCGGCCTCCTCCTGCGAGCACCCCTCCGGCGGGATGTCGGCGCCCAGGATGAAGCCGACCTCCACCTCCACGCGCGGGAAACAGAAGCGCGCCGCCTCGATCGGCGTGCCCTCCGGGTACTCCATCGTGTCGAGCAGATGCCCGTAGTCGGGCTCGTCGACGCCCATCATCTCCTGCATCGCCTTGGACGCGAGGCCGACCTTGTGGCCCGTGACCACGGCGCCGGCGTCGAGCTTGCGGCGGATGTTGACGAGCTGGATCTCGAACGCGTCGTCCGCGTCCATGTCAGGATGGTCATCGGTCAGGGGGGTGATCGGCGAGACATCGGTCTCGGCGTCCCAGAGTCGCTGGGCAAGAGTGGCGCGGGTCTCCTCAGTGAGCATGACGGGGATGCTACCTGGGGCGTCTGGCGCGACAGCGCGCAGTTCTATAACGTGTTCTACATGGCAGACCAGGAATTCGACGTCGTCGTCGTCGGCAGCGGTGGAGCAGGCATGACGGCCGCCCTCGCGGCAGCAAAGAAGGGCCTCAGCGTGGTCCTCGTGGAGAAGGCCCCGCACTACGGCGGCTCCACCGCCCGCTCCGGCGGTGGCGTGTGGATCCCCAACAACTCGGTGCTCCAGCGCGACGGTGTCCTCGACACCCCCGAGGCCGCGCGCACGTACCTGAAGTCCATCGTCGGTGACGTCGTGCCGGCCGAGCGGATCGACACCTACGTCGACCGTGGCCCCGAGGTCCTGGACTTCGTGCTCGCCAACTCCCCGCTGCAGCTCGAGTGGGTCAAGGACTACGCCGACTACTACCCCGAGGCCCCCGGCGGTCGTCTCGGCGGCCGGTCCGTCGAGCCCAAGCCGTTCGACCTGCGCCAGCTCGGCTCCGAGGCCGAGAAGCTCGAGCCCGGGTACGCCAAGGCCCCGGCGAACATGGTCGTCATGCAGTCGGACTACCGCTGGCTCAACCTGCTGCAGCGGCCCACCACCAAGGGCATCCGCCGCTCGATCAAGGTCTCGGCGCGCATGTTCGCGGCCAAGGCCCGCGGGAAGAACATCGTCGGCATGGGTCGCGCGCTCATCGCCGCCCTGCGCAAGGGCCTGCTCGACGCGGGCGTGCCCGTGTGGCTCGAGACCCCCATGACCGGCCTGGTCACCGAGGGCTCCGGGAACGAGGAGCGCGTCGTGGGCATCACCGTCACCCGCAACGGCGAGGAGATGACGCTGCGTGCGCGCCTCGGCGTGGTGATGGGCTCCGGCGGGTTCGAGCACAACCAGGAGATGCGCGACAAGTACCAGCGTCAGCCCATCCCCACCGACTGGACCGTGGGCGCCGCCGCCAACACCGGCGAGGGCATCGAGGCCATGGAGAAGGTCGGCGCCGAGCTCGCGTTCATGGAGGACGCCTGGTGGGGCCCCACCATCATGCTGCCGCGCGGGCCGTGGTTCGCACTGGCCGAGCGGTCCCTGCCCTGCTCGTTCATGGTCAACCCGCGCGGCGAGCGCTTCATGAACGAGTCGCTGCCCTACGTCGAGGCCGGCCACAAGATGTACGGCGGCGAGTACGGCCAGGGTGAGGGCCCGGCCGAGAACCTCCCCGCCTGGATCATCTTCGACCAGGAGTACAAGAACCGGTACCTCTTCGCCGGCCTGCAGGCCAAGCAGCCGCTGCCCAAGAAGTGGCTCGCGTCGGAGAACTTCCACAAGGCCGACACCCTCGCGGAGCTCGCCGAGCTCATCGGCGTGCCCGCCGACGCCCTCGAGCGCACCGCGGAGCGGTTCAACGGCTTCGCCGAGAAGGGCCGCGACGAGGACTTCCAGCGCGGCGAGTCGGGTTACGACCACTACTACGGCGACCCGACTAACAAGCCCAACCCGAGCCTCGGCCCCGTCCGCAAGGCCCCGTTCTACGCGGCCAAGATGGTGCCCGGCGACCTCGGCACCAAGGGCGGCGCCAACACGGACGTCCACGGCCGGGTGCTGCGTGAGGACGGCTCCGTGATCGAGGGTCTCTACGCCGCCGGCAACGCGTCCTCGCCCGTCATGGGCCACACCTACGCCGGCCCGGGCGCCACCATCGGACCCGCCATGGTGTTCGGTTACCTCGCCGTCGAGCACATGCTCGCCTCCGCCCCCACCACCCAGAAGACGGGAGTCTGACGTGCCGATCGACCTCGACACCGCCCTCGGGGCGCAGCTGCCCTCGCAGGAGTTCTCCTGGACCGCCTCCGACGTGGCGCTCTACGCCCTGTCCGTCGGTGCCGCCGCCGACCCCATGGACACCACGGGGCTGGAGTACATCCACGACTCCGCGCCGAAGGTGCTGCCGTCGTTCGCCACCGTCGCGGCGACGATGAACGTCACCGAGGCGCCGAAGGTCTCGTTCCCCGGCGTGGAGATCGACCTGGCGAAGGTCGTCCACGGCAGCCAGTCCGTCACGCTGCACCGGCCCATCCCGGCGGCCGGGACGGCCACCACGACGACCAGGATCGCCGAGATCCAGGACAAAGGGTCGGCCGCGGTGATCATCCAGGAGTCCGAGACGGTCTCCGCCGACGGCGAGAAGTTGTGGACCTCGCGCTCGGGCATCTTCGCCAAGGGCGAGGGCGGATTCGGTGGCGAGCGCGGCACCTCCGAGAAGGTCGAGTACCCCGAGCGAGGGGCCGACCACACCATCGAGGTGGCCACGCTGCCCCAGCAGGCGCTGTTCTACCGCCTCTGCGGCGACCGCAACCCGCTGCACTCCGACCCCGCCTTCGCCGAGGCGGCCGGGTTCCCGCGCCCGATCCTGCACGGCCTGTGCTCCTACGGCCTGGTCCTGCGCGCGGTCGTCGACGAGGTGCTGGGCGGCGACGTCTCGCGCGTCGGCGGCTACGGCGTCACCTTCGGCGGGATCTTCTTCCCCGGTGAGACCATGCGCATCCGCGTGTGGGAGGAGGGCTCGCGCCTGCTCGTGGCGGCCACCGTCGCGGAGCGCGACGACGCCCCGGTGCTCAAGAACGTGGTGGTCGAGCTCGCCTGACCGGCGCCGCCACCCTGACGTACACCCCGCGGTCGATCACCGCGGGGTGTCGTCGTTCCCGGGACCGGTCACCCGTGACGCTCCCGGGCGCACATGAAGACTCCGTCATGAGGCTTTCATGAGCCCGTCATGCCGGGCCCACAGGATTGCAGTCATGACCGAGAACACCAGCCCCCGCGCCGTCCTGCTGGCCCTGTCCGCCTCCGCCGTCCTCCTGCTGTCGGGATGTGCTGCCGGCGGCGCGGGCCGGTCCCCCGCGGCCGAGAGCCCCGCCGCCGGAACCGCCACCGTGACCGTGACCGCGCCGGCCCAGGCGGACGAGCGCGTCGCGGGCGGGGCCGCCGTGGACAGCGACGACCACGACGACGACAGAGACGACCGGGACGACCGGGACGACGATGATCGTGATGATGACGACCGCGACGACGACCGCGACGACGACGACGACCACGACGATCTCGACGACTGACCGGGCCCGCCATGTCTGAGTTCACACGCAAGCTCGCACTGATCGCGGCGGTGGTGCTCGTCCCCGCCGGCCTCGCGCTCGGCGCCGTGGCCATCAGCTCCGACACCGGGGCCCCGCCGGTCCGGGTGGAGGACGCCTCGATCGACCTGCAGTCGCCGACCGACCGGCAGGGGCGCTCCTCGTCGTCGTCCCCGACCCCGGGTGACCCCGCGGCCGACGGCGACGCGACCCCCGACGACACCGAGCCCTCCGACAGCACCGAGCCCCCCGCCTCGGCTGTCCCGGACCGACCGGCGGCTCCCCCTGCCGCCCCTGCCGCCCCGGCGGCCCCGGCCCGCCCCGCGCAACCCGTCCCGGTCCAGCCGGTCCAGCCGGTGGTGCCGTACTACGGCGGCGACCGGGACGGCGACGACGACTGGGACGATGAGTGGGACGACGACGGGGACGGCGATGACGACTGGGACGACTGAGGCGGGAGCGGCCGGACGGGCGGATGCCACGGCGATACCGGCACGCTGGCGGATCGTCGGGTGGATCGTCCTCACCACCGCCCTCGTGCTGCTCGCGCTGGGGCTCACCCTGCGGGCCCTGTTCATGTCCGACGTCGACCGGACGGCCAACGCGGACGTCGTGCAGGAGCTCGACGAGTTCCGCGCGTTCGTCCGGGAGGGCGTCGACCCCACGACCGCGCGGCCGTTCGACGACCCCGAGCGGCTCCTGCGGCTCTACCTGAGCCGCCAGATCCCCGCCGCCAACGAGGTCCACCTGGGCATGGACGAGGCGCGGGTGTTCGCCGTGGACCGCTCGGCCGGGGACCCCACCCCCTACGACCTCGCCGCCGACCCGGAGCTGCTCGACGTCATCCGCTCGTCGGCGGAACCGTCGGGGGTCACCGACAGCCCCGCCGGCCCGGTCCGGTGGGGCAAGGTCACGATCACCGGCGGCGAGCCCGGCTCCGACCCCGCGGCCGGCGCGGACTCGACGTTCGTGATAGCCGTGTTCACCGGGCCGGAGCGCGCCGAGGTGGACGCCACCATGCGCGTCTACGCGTGGGGCTCGCTCGGCGGGCTCGCGCTGACGGCCCTGTTCGGGTACCTCGTCGCCGGGCAGATCCTCGCGCCCGTGCGGGAGGTGAGGCGCGTGGCCGAGCGGATCCAGGAGAGCGACCTCGACCGGCGCGTGCCGGTCCGGGGCCGGGACGACATTTCCCAGCTCGCCGAGACGTTCAACGCGATGCTCGACCGGATCGAGGGAGCCTACGACACCCAACGCCGCTTCGTCGACGACGCCGGGCACGAACTGCGCACGCCCATCACGGTGATCCGCGGGCACCTGGAGACCATGACCCCCGACGACCCGCCGGCCGTCCGCGCCGAGACGCTGCGCCTGGTGGACTCCGAACTGGACCGGATGTCGCGCATCGTCTCCGACCTGCTCACCATGGCCAAGGCCGAACGGCCCGACTTCGTACGGCCCCGCCCCGTCGACGCCGCCGAGTTGCTCCTCGACATCGAGTCCCAGGCCCAGCAGCTCGGCGACCGCCGGTGGGAGCTCGTCGAGATCGCCGAGGGCGAGGCGGTGGTGGATCCGCAGCGGATCACGCAGGCCGTGCTCCAGCTGGCGTCCAACGCGGTCACCCACACCGCGGACGGTGACCGGATCCGGCTCGGCTCGCGGTGGGTCACGGGCGGCGGACCGGACGGCGGTCCCGCCGACGAGCCCGGCGAGGGGCCCGGCACCGGGTACCGCCTGGTCATCTCGGTCGCGGACGAGGGCCCCGGCGTCGCCCCCGAGGACGCCGAGCGGATCTTCCGGCGCTTCGACCGGGGCGCGGCCGGCACCTCCGGTTCCGGCGGCGCGGGCCTCGGACTGGCCATCGTCTCCGCCATCGCGGCCGCCCACGGCGGCACCGTCACCCTCGACTCCACGCCCGGTCACGGCGCCACGTTCGCCGTCGACATCCCCGCTTCGGACCGCCCACAGGAGGCCACGCCGTGAACCGCATCCTCATCGCCGAGGACGACGCCCGAATCGTGTCGTTCCTGCGCAAGGGCCTGCACGCCGCGGGCTTCGTCACCTCCCACGTCGCCGACGGGCGTTCCGCGCTCGAGGCCATGCGTGCGGGCGACCACGACCTGGTGGTCCTCGACATCGGGCTGCCGCTCATAGACGGGTTCGAGGTCCTCACCACCGCCCGCGGGTCGGGCATCACCACGCCGGTCGTCGTCCTGACCGCCCGCGACTCCGTGGACGACACGGTGCTGGGGCTCGAATCGGGGGCCAACGACTACCTGGCCAAACCGTTCCACTTCGCCGAACTCCTCGCCCGGGTGCGTATCCGGCTGGGCGAGGGCGGCGAGGCCGCGGAGGCGACGCCCGTGCTGCACCACGGGGACCTGTCCCTCGACCTGCTCACCCGGGTCGCGACGGTCGGCGACCGGCAGGTGGAGCTGACGAGCCGCGAGTTCGCGATGCTCAAGGTGTTCCTCAAGCACCCCGGCCAGGTGCTGTCGCGGGAGCAGATCCTCGCCCACGCGTGGGGTTACGACTTCGACCCGGCCTCCAACGTCGTGGACGTGTACGTGCGCACGCTGCGCCGCAAGATCGGTGCGCAGCGCCTCGTCACGGTGCGTGGGGCGGGGTACAAGCTCTCATGACCGTCACCGTTCACCACCGGACCCCGTGGCCCGGTGGCCCGCCCCCGCATGCCCGCAGCACCCCGCCGGGGCGCCGGCGCCCGCTGCCGCGCCCCACCGGCCGCGTCGTCCGGGCGGTCGCGGCGGCTGTCGCCCTCGGCGCGGGCGTCACCGCCCTGGCCGTGGCCGGCCCCGACGCCGGGGCGGCCGCGGTCCCCACCCTCACGGTGTTCGCGGCGGCGGTGTGGTTCTGGGTCTTCACCGACGTCGACGACACCTTCGTCGCGCTCGGTGCGGCGGTGGTCCTCACGGTGCTGGGCGTCTCCGATCCCGACGCCCTGTTCGGCTCGCTCGGGGACGACACGATGTGGCTGCTCATCGCGGCGTTCATCATCGCGTTCGCGGTCTCGGCCTCGGGCCTGGCCACGCGGGCGGCGGCGTTCGTCGTCACCGGCGCCCGGGGGCCGCGCAGCCTGGTGCACCTGCTCACCGCCGCACTCGTCGCGACAGCCTTCGCGGTGCCGGCCACCTCGGGCCGGGCGGCGCTGGCCCTGCCGGTCTTCCTGGCGTTGGCCCGGGTCCTGGCCGACCGCCCGGCGCTGGTGCGGATGCTCGCCCTGCTCTTCCCGACGGTGGTCCTGCTGTCCGCGGTCGCGTCCCTCATCGGGGCCGGCGCGCATCTCATCACCGTGCAGCTGCTCGCCGCCGCGGGGCACGGCGAGCTCGACTTCGCCGGCTGGCTGATCGTCGGCCTGCCGCTCGCCCTGGTCTCGTCCCACCTGGCGGCCGAGCTCGTGCTGATGCTGTTCACCTCGTCCGCCGAGCGCCGGCGGGGCCTGCGGATCGGCGCCGCGGAGTTCGAGGCCGCGGGGGTCGGCCGGGTGACCGGCCCGCTCACCGTGCACCAGTCGCGCACCGCGCTGCTGCTGGCCGCGATGATCGGCCTGTGGTCCACCGAGGCCCTCCACGGTGCGCCGCCGGCGCTGGTCGCGCTGATCGGCGCGCTGGTGGTGACGTCGCCGCGGTACGGCGGGGTCGCCCTGGGCGACGCGGTGAAGAAGATCCCGTGGTCGCTGCTGCTGTTCATGGCGGCCACCGTCACGCTCGGCCACGCGCTGGCCACGTCGGGCGCGGCGGATCTGCTCGCGCGTGTGGCGCTGGCGCCCGTGCCCGATTCGGGCGCGGCGGCCGGGCCGGTGTTCGTGGTGGCGGTCGTCGTGGTGTCGGCCTTGTCGCACCTGGTGGTCCAGTCCCGGTCGGCGCGCTCGGCCGTGCTGGTGCCGATCGTCATCTCCCTGGCCCCGTCGGTCGGGGTGTCCCCGGTCGCGGCGGCGTTGCTGTCGACCGCCGCCGCGGGCCTGTGTCACACCCTGCCGTCCTCGGCCAAGCCGGTGACGATCTTCGCCGGCGTGACGGACGCGCCCACGTTCGGGCGCGGCGACCTGGTGCGCCTGTCGGCGTGGCTGACGCCGCTGATGTGCCTGGTCTTCCTGGCGTTCGCGTGGTGGGTGTGGCCCGTCCTGGGCCTGCCCCTGTTCCTGCCCTGAGCGCGCCCGGGCGCCCCCGCTCCCACCCTGTCCCCCCTTGCCCTTGTCCCCTTCACCCGGAGGAATCACCGTGTACCTGCCCGATCGCATTCTCGTCGCCCCGTCCGGCTTCAAGGAGTCCCTCGACGCCGTGGAGGTCGCCGACGCCATCGCGGCGGGCGTGCGCCGGGCGCTACCGGGCGTGCGGGTGACCGCGCTGCCCGTGCCCGACGGCGGCGAGGGGACGGTGTCCATCCTCGCGGCGACCACCGGCGGCACCGTGCACGAGACCGTGGTGACGGGCCCGGTGGGGCGACCGGTCACCGCGTCGTGGGCGATGCTGGGCGGGTCGGGGCCCCGCACCGCCGTGGTGGAGATGGCCGCCGCCGCGGGACTGTCGTTGGTGCCGCACGACCTGCGCGACCCGGGCGCGACCACGACCCGGGGCGTGGGTGAGCTCATCGCCGCCGCGCTCGACGCCGGCGCCGAGCGGGTCGTGGTGGGCTGCGGGGACTCCGGCACGTGCGACGGCGGCGCGGGCGCCCTCGCCGCGCTCGGGGCGAGGATCCTGGGTGACGACGACGAGGTGCTCCCCGACGGCGGACGTCACCTCCACCGGGTGGCGCGCGTGGACCTGTCCGGGCTGGATCCGCGGCTGGCGCGCGTGCCCGTCGAGCTGGCCTGCAATCCGACCAACGTCCTGTGTGGTGACCGCGGGGTGGCCCGCGTGTTCGGCCCGCAGAAGGGGGCCACCCCGGAGCAGGTCGCGGCCCTGGAGGCCGGGCTGGAGCGCTGGGCCGGGGTGCTGTCCCGGGACGGGATCGGGGCGCCCGGTGGCCCGGACCTGCGCGGCGGGCCGGGCACCGGGGCCTCGGGCGGTCTCGGCGCGGGGCTGGCCGGTGGGCTCGGGGCGACCCCGCGGTCGCGCTTCGACGTGCTGCTCACGCCCGGCATGCTCGGCTCGGACCTGGACGCGGAGATCGCCGCCGCCGACCTGGTCATCACCGCCGAGGGGGCGATCGACTTCCAGACCCCGCGGGGGAAGGTGCCCGCCGAGGTGGCCCGCCGCGCCGGCCTGGCCGGGGTGCCCGTCCTGGCGATCGCGGGGTCGCTCGGGCGGGGCGCCCCGGACGTCCACGACATCGGGATCGGTGCGGTCACCTCCATCATGGCCGTGCCCATGCCGCTCGCCGACGCCGTGGCCCAGGGGCGCCAGCTGCTGGTGGAGGCCACCGAGCGGACGATGCGCATGCTGCTGCTCGGCGCCGCCGTGTCCCGGCGGGCCGGCGAGCGGGCGGCCTGAGCCCGCGTCGACCTGACCAGGGTGGCGGAGGCGGCGGCGCTGCGGGTGCCGCCGAAGTCGACCATCTCCGCCCGCGGCCGGGGCGCGCGGCGTCAGCAGAGGGCGCGGAACCTCTCGACCAACTGCAGGCGCCCCGGGGCGTCCAGGGCCATGGGGACCACCGTGAGGGTGGTGGCACCGGCGGCGCGGAACGCCTCGACACGCTCGGCGACGTACCCGGCCGGGCCGATGAGCGAGACCGAGCGGACCAGCTCGTCGGGCACGGCCGCGGCGGCCTCGGCCTTCTTGCCGTCCAGGTACAGGTCCTGGATGAGCTCCGCCTCGGCCTCGTAGCCGTACCGGCGGGCCAGCTCGTTGTAGAAGTTCTTGCCGCGCGCGCCCATGCCACCGATGTAGAGGGCCAGGTGCGGCCGGACGAGGTCCAGGTAGAAGGGGACCTCGGACTCCTCGCAGATCGCCAGGGCGGGGCCGGCGTACACGTCGAGCTCGCCGAGCGACGGATCGCGCTTCGCCCTCCCCGCGGCCAGCGCGTCGCCCCACGCGACGTGCGCCTTCTCCGGGTGGAAGAACAGCGGCTGCCAGCCGTTCGCGACCTCGGCGGCCAGCTCGACGTTCTTCGGCCCCAGGGCGGCCAGGACGATCGGGATGTCCTCCCGCACCGGGTGGTTGATGAGCTTGAGGGGCTTGCCCAACCCGGTCCCCTGGTCGGCGGGCAGCGGGATCTGGTACTTCTTCCCGTCGTGGACGACCTTCTCGCGGCGCCACACCGTGCGGCAGATCTCGATGATCTCGCGCGTGCGGGCCAGCGGCGCGTCGTACTTCACCCCGTGGAACCCCTCCACGACCTGCGGCCCGGAGGCGCCCAGGCCCAGGGTGAAGCGGCCGTCGGAGACGAAGTCCAGCCCGGCGGCGGTCATCGCGGTGAGGGTGGGCGTGCGCGTGTAGATCTGCAGGATCCCCGACGCGAGCTCCATCGTGGAGGTCTTGGCGGCGAGGTAACCGAGCTGGCTCACCGCGTCGAACGAGTACGCCTCCGGGACGAACGCGATGTCCAGCCCCGCCCTCTCCAGGTCGGCGGCCTCCGCGGCCGTCTCGGCGAACCCGCCGCTGTAGTTCAGAGCCATCCCGATGCGCATGCGGGTCACGCTACCGGGATGTGGGCACACCTCTGACCACCACGTCGACCTCACCGCCGATGCGCACGAACACCCCGACCCGCCGCCGCAGCGGGGTGTCCGCGCGTTCGTACCCGACGAGCCGGTACCCGGCGTCGGCGGCGACGGCCAGGACCGTGGGCTCGGACAGGTCGACGTCCGAGGTGGGGACGACGACGAGGTCCGCACCACCGAGCATCCGGGCCAGCCGCAGGGCGCGCGTGCGCTCGTCCCCCCGGCGCCGCCACCACCGGCGCACGGCCACCACCGCGGCGGCGATCCCCCACGCGAGCAGCGGGAGCAGCGCCGTCAGCGTGAGCGCCCAGCCGGGGCTCACCGCCCGTCCCCCGCCGGGTGCGCGCCCCGGCCGCGGACGAAGTGCATCGGCTCGAGCCACGGGCCACGCTGCACCAGAGCCCGCGGGCCCCCGACCGGTTCCCACCCCCTGCTCCGGGCCGCCGCGTAGACGACCGACCTCGGCAACCGCAGCTCCCACGGGCGGAGGACCACCTCGTCGTCGTCGCCCTCGAGCCTCGACGCGAGCACACGGGCGCGCCGGGCGTGCCGGTCCCGGTACGCCCGCACCACGCCGCGGACCCGCTCGCCGGGGTCGATTTTCCGCATGCACCGGATCGTACGGGGCCGTAGGCTCGCCCACATGGCACCGACTCCGCGCCTACCGTCCGAGTCCCACCCCGCCGACCCGCGCGCCGCCGACCACCGGCCCGCCGATCCCGAGCTCACCGACGACGGCCACGTGGTCGAGCCCAGTGCCGACGACTACCGCCACGCCGCCGAGCTGGAGATCGACCGCGACTGGTACAAGACCGCGGTGTTCTACGAGGTCCTCGTGCGGGCCTTCTACGACTCAGACGGCAACGGGACCGGCGACCTGCGCGGACTCACCGAGAAGCTCGACTACCTGCAGTGGCTCGGCGTCGACTGCCTGTGGCTGCCGCCGTTCTACGACTCCCCCCTGCGCGACGGCGGCTACGACATCCGCGACTTCCGCACCGTGCTGCCCGAGTTCGGGACCGTCGAGGACTTCGTCGAGTTCCTCGACCAGGCCCACAGCCGCGGCATCCGGGTCATCACCGACCTCGTCATGAACCACACCTCCGACACCCACGCCTGGTTCCAGGAGTCCCGCGCCGACCCGGAGGGCCCCTACGGCGACTACTACGTGTGGTCCGACGACGACACGCGGTACCCCGAGGCCCGCATCATCTTCGTCGACACCGAGTCCTCCAACTGGACCTACGACCCCGTGCGCGGGCAGTTCTACTGGCACCGCTTCTTCTCCCACCAGCCCGACCTCAACTACGACAACCCCGAGGTCCAGGAGGCGATGATCGACGTCCTGCGGTTCTGGCTGGACCTGGGCATCGACGGGTTCCGCCTGGACGCCGTGCCGTACCTCTTCGAACGCGACGGCACGAACTGCGAGAACCTGCCCGAGACCCACGAGTTCCTGCGCAAGTGCCGCGCCGTGGTCGAGGAGGAGTACCCGGGACGCGTGCTGCTCGCCGAGGCCAACCAGTGGCCCGACGACGTGGTGGACTACTACGGCGAGCCCGAGGTGGGCGACGAGTGCCACATGGCGTTCCACTTCCCGCTCATGCCGCGGATCTTCATGGCCGTGCGCCGCCAGTCCCGCTTCCCCGTCACCGAGATCCTCGCCCAGACCCCCGACATCCCCTCCTCGGCGCAGTGGGCGATCTTCCTGCGCAACCACGACGAGCTCACCCTCGAGATGGTCACCGACGAGGAACGCGACTACATGTACGCCGAGTACGCCAAGGACCCGCGGATGAAGGCCAACATCGGCATCCGCCGCCGCCTGGCCCCGCTGCTCGACGGCGACACCAACCAGCTCGAGCTGTTCACCGCCCTGCTGCTCAGCCTGCCCGGCTCGCCGATGCTCTACTACGGCGACGAGATCGGCATGGGCGACAACATCTGGCTCGGCGACCGCGACGCCGTCCGCACGCCCATGCAGTGGAGCCCCGACCGCAACGCCGGATTCTCCCGCTGCGACCCGGGCCGCCTCTACCTGCCGGTGATCATGGACCCGCAGTACGGCTACCAGGGCGTCAACGTCGAGGCGCAGATGAACTCCACCGCGAGCCTGCTGCACTGGACCCGGCGGATGATCCACGTCCGCAAGAGCCACCGCGCGTTCGGCCTCGGCGAGTTCACCGACCTCGGCGGATCCAACCCCTCGATCCTGTCCTACCTGCGCACGCTCGACGCCGCCGGCGACGGGCCCGACGTGATCCTGTGCGTCAACAACCTGTCCCGCTTCCCCCAGGCCGTCCGCCTGGATCTCACCGAGTTCGCGGGCCGCCAGCCCGTCGAGCTCACCGGCGGGGTGCCGTTCCCCGAGATCGACGCCGACCCCTACCAGCTCACGCTGCCCGGGTACGGCTTCTACTGGCTCGAGCTGCGCAGCCCGGAGGAGGGACCGTCATGAGCATCACCCCGGTCGACGACACCACCCTGGCCCGGCTCCTCACCGACTGGCTGCCCGAACAGCGCTGGTTCGCCGGCAAGGGGCTCGAGCTGACCGGCGTGCGGGTCACCCGGCGGGCCGTCATGCTCGACGATCCCGAGGTCCTCGTGGAGCACCTGCTCGTGGACCTCGAGGTGGACGGCCGCCCCCAGCGCTACCAGGTGCCCATCGCCACCGCCCACGAACTCCCCGGTGACCGCCGCGCGTTCCCGCTGACCCCCGAGGGCGCCACCCCGGTGGTCTACGACGGGCTGCGTGACCCCCGCGGCACCGCGTCGCTGCTGCGCCACCTCGGCGAGCAGGCCGAGGTCGGGGGTCTGCGTTTCCGTCTCGCCGGCGACGCGGGCGTGCCCGAACCCACGTGGGGGCGGCTGCTCGAGGGCGAGCAGTCCAACTCCTCGCTCGTGTTCGGCGACGACCTCATGGTCAAGCTGTTCCGTCTGGTCCAGCCGGGGGTCAACCCCGACGTGGAGCTCCACGCCGCGCTGGCCGACCGGGACTGCCCGGCCGTGGCGCCGCTGCGGGGCTGGGTGGAACTGCGCGAGGACGGCGACGACGACGGGGTGGGCGAGGCCGGGGCCGGGCCCACCACGCTGGCCATGGCCCAGGAGTTCATGGCGGGCGCGGCCGACGGGTGGGCCATGGCCACGGCGAGCGTGCGGGACCTGTTCGCCGAGGCCGACCTCCTGGCCGAGGAGGTGGGCACCGACTTCGCCGACGAGGCCCGTCGGCTCGGCGCGGCGGTGGCGCAGGTGCACGAGGACCTCGCGGCCGCGACGGGCGTGACGGCCCGGGACGGCACCGACCTCGTGGCCTCGATGCGGGCGCGGCTGGACGCGGCGATCTCCGAGGTGCCGGACCTGGCGCCGTTCGCCGACGCGGCCCGTGCGGTGTTCGACGAGGTCGCCGGTTCCGGGCCCGTGCGGGTCCACCGCATCCACGGGGACCTGCACCTCGGGCAGACCCTGCGGGCGCCGGATCGCTGGATCGTGATCGACTTCGAGGGCGAGCCCGCCGCGCCGCTGGCCGAGCGGCGGGTGCCGGACTCGCCGGCCCGCGACGTGGCGGGCATCCTGCGCAGTCTCGACTACGCGGCCCAGCACACGCTCGTCGGCGTGGAGGACCGCCAGTTGCGCTTCCGGGCCCGCGAGTGGCGGGACCGCAACGTGGACGCCTTCTGCTCGGGGTACGCCGAGGTCAGCGACTCCGACCCCCGGGACACCGGCGCCCTGCTGCGGGCGTACACGCTGGACAAGGCCCTGTACGAGGTGGTCTACGAGTCGCGCAACCGCCCCGGGTGGGTGCCGGTGCCGATGGGCGCGGTGGAGCGCATCCTCGCCGAACGATGACCGCGGCCGGGCCCGCTGCTGCGGACCCGGCCGGGTGAGGCGTCGCGGTGCGACGTCAGTCGGTCGAGATCGTCTCCTTGGCCCACTTGTAGTCGGCCTTGCCCGCGGGCGAACGGCGGATCTCGGGGACGTCCACGATCACCTTGGGGACCTTGTAGTTGGCCAGGGACTCGCGCAGGAACGCGGCGAGCTCCTCGTACTCGGCGTGCTGGCCCTCGCGGAAGGACACGACGGCGGCGACCTTCTGGCCGAACCGCGGGTCGGGGGCGCCGGCGACCAGCGCGTCGTGGACGGCCGGGTGCGCCTTGAGCGCCTGCTCGACCTCCTCCGGGAACACCTTCTCGCCGCCGGTGTTGATGCAGCCGGAGCCGCGGCCGAGGAACACGATGGTGCCGTCCTCGCGGAGCTGGCCCATGTCACCGAGCACCGCGACCCGCTGACCGTCGACCTCGGGGAAGGTCTTGGCGGTCTTCTCAGGGTCGTTCCAGTAGCCGAGCGGAACGTGGCCGCGGCGGACGATGTACCCGATCACGTCGGAGCCCGGCTCGACCGGCTGGTTGGACTCGTCGATGAGGCCGAGGCGCGGGGAGGGCGCCAGCAGCATCTCGCCGTCCTCGTTGAGGTTCATCTCGCCGTCGTTGCCCGTCTCGGAGGCGCCGAAGTTGTCGCGGATGATGATGTTGGGGAACGCCTCGTGCAGGCGGTCGCGCGAGGGCTTGGACCAGATGCCGCCGCCGGAGGCGACCATGAACAGCGCGCTGAAGTCCTTGGTCTTGTTGGCCTCGAGCAGCGCGTCGGTGATGGGCACGCCCATGCCGTCGCCCACGAACACGAGCATCTGCGCCTTGTACTCGGCGAGCGCGTCGACGATCGCCTCCGGGTTGAAGTCCCGGAACATGATGAGGTGGCCACCCAGGTTGACGAAGGTCAGCAGAGTGAACAGGCCCGCGCCGTGCATGAGCGGGGCGGAGATGACGATGCGGAACCCGCCCTCGGGCGAGACGTTGTCCGCGACCTCCTGCGGGCTGTGCCGCTTGTCGCCGTAGGGGTTACCGCCCGACAGGCACGCGTAGTAGTAGTCCGACATCTTCCACTGGACGCCCTTGGGGAACCCGGTGGTGCCGCCGGTGTAGACGATCCAGTGGTCGTCACCGCGGGCGGGCTCGAAGTCGCGCTCCGCCGACTGCGCCGGCAGCTCGGCGTCGACGTCCACCAGGGTGAGCCCGGCGGCCTCACACGCGTCGGCGAGGACCTGCTGGACGCCGCCCACGGCGAGCACGGTCCTGGTCGCGGTCAGCTGGGGCACGGCCGCGGCCATCGTCTCGGCGAACTCGGCGTCCACCAGCACGGCGACCGACTGCGAGTCGTTGAACAGGTAGACGAGCTCCGCCGGGGTGTAGCGGTAGTTGACGTTGATCCCGGCCACGCGGATCTTCTTGGAGGCGACGATGGCGGCGAGGTGCTCCGCGCTGTTCTTCATGTACAGCGCCACGTGGCTGCGCGGCTCCGCGCCGTGGGCCTTGAGCAGGTGACCCAGCCGGTTGGCGAGATCGTCGATCTGCCGGTACGTGTGATCGACGCCGTCCATGGTGAGCAGGAGGTTGTCCGGGATCTTGTCGACCACGGCCTCGAACACGGCGGCCTCGTTCATGTCCGGATTGGTTCCGGCGAGGGGGTCGGTGGACTGAGCGGCAACGGCGTCGGTCATCGGGGCTGGTCCTTAAAGGGCGGGGGTGTGTGTCTGCTCTCACATTGTGGCCTGAACTTGTTCTCATGTCCAGACCAGCGGCTGAGCAGCGCTAATCGCGGATAACTGTAACAAGTTCCAGGATCAGACATACCCTCGGGCACGGTGAGGGGTGACCCACGTCGGTCAAGCGTCTACATTGCGCACATGAGCGGAACACGGCCCCGTCACCCCGGCCCGCCGTACGACGGCGGCCTGAGACTGCCTCGCTCGACCGGGTCCGGCGACGTCCCCCGCGACGGCCGCCGGTCGTCCGAGCCGGAGGCCGACCGCCCGTCCCGGCGGGGCCCCGTCCTCCAGGGCCCGGCCCGGCAGGGCACCCTGCGCTCCCGCGGGCTCGCCGAGGCGTTGCGCGTGTTCGTGCGGCCGGCACTGGACCGGATGCCCGCGACCGACGCCTCGCTCGGCAGGCTCCGCACCCTCACCTCGGGCGCCGGGCGCGCGGCCGCCCTGGAGAGCACGAACGACTGGTCGTCCGACGGGCCGGTGCCCGGACTGTGGGTCGGACGGAAGCGGTTCTTCGACTCCGACACCGTGATCTACCACATCCACGGCGGCGGCTTCACGTTCGGATCGCCCTGGTCACACAAGGCGCTGGCCTCGCGGATCGCGAGCGAGACCGGCGTCCCGGTGTTCCTGCCCGACTACCGTCTCGCCCCCGAGCACCCGCACCCCGCGGCGACCGAGGACACCATCGCCGGGTGGGACTGGTTGACCGAGATGGGCTTCCCGCCGGAGAACATCGTGGTGGCGGGGGACTCGGCCGGGGGCAACCTGGCGATGCAGCTCGTGGCCCACCTCGAACGGACGGGGGCCCCGATGCCGGCGGGCGTCGTCCTGCTCTCGCCGTGGATCGACCTGGACTTCACGGACATGTCCGCGCGGGACCGGGAGCGCAAGGACCCGTTCCTCGCGCTGGGGCTGGCGGAGCTGTGCCGGCGGCAGTACGCGCCCGGCGTGGACCCCTCGGACCCGGCGATCTCCCCGATCAACTACGAGCCGTCGCCGGCCTGGCCGCCGTTCCTCATCCAGTGCGGGGGCCAGGAGATCTTCCGCGGCGGGATCGAACAAATGGCGGAGAACTTCGCCGAGCACGGCGTCCGGCACGAGTTCCAGCTGTGGCCCGACCAGTTCCACGTGTTCCAGGTGTTCCACCCGCTGGTGCCCGAGGCGCGCGTGGCGGTGCGTGACATCGGCTCGTTCGTGCGGGGCTGCCTCCGCGGCTGAGCGGGCGCCCGGCCCGGGTCAGGCGTGCGCGGCCACGGATTTCCGCGACGCCCGCAGCAGCAGGTCCTTGGGCAGTTCGCGGATCCTCCGCGGCGTCCGGCGGTGCAGCCGCGCGCCGACCGCCATGAGCCTGGCGAACCGGCGCTCGTCAGCCGGGCTCCACGCGAAGCCGTACGCGTCACGCAACTGCGCCGGGAGCAACCCGATGGTGACGAAGCGCAGGAGACGGAACACCGGCCGGACGGGCAGCGGATGCCCCGAGGGGTCCAGCAGCCGGGCGCCGTAGTCGCGGACCCGCTCGTCGATCCGGATCCCGTCCAGGGTCCGGGCGACATAGGCGTCATAGGCGGCGCGGTCGGCCGGCCACGCCTCCGGCGGCACCTGTAGCGAGGTGCCGTAGGTCTGGAACTCGCGGTACAGACGCTCCGCCGCCGCGTCGTCCAACGGTCCGAACATGCGCTGCCACATGTCCCGGCCGCCGTAGTACATGCACCCGGCCACCCAGAGCTGCAGCTCGGGGTCGAAGGCCGAGTACCCGACCTCGGCCCCGGGCGACGACCGGACGGGCCGGTGGGCGCGGTTGACCATGCGGATGACGGCCTCCCGCTCGGCCGGGGTGCCGAACGCCACGAGGTAGATGTAGGCGGTGGTGTTGCGGAACCGGCCGACCGGGTCGCGGAGCGCCCTGCTGTGGTCGGCCACCCCGTGCCCGACCGGCCGCAGGGCGATCTCCATGAGGAAGCGCCGGGGCGCCCCGACGAGGAACGCGGCGTCCCCCACGACGTCGTGGAGGGTGGGGCCGCGGACCTCCCCGGGGGCGGGGGCGGAGGCCGGGCTGAGGGTGGTCATGGGACCACCATAGCCCGATCACATATATGTGATGTGCGTTCCCGCGGAGTCGCTCAGACGGTGAGGACGAGCCCGGAGGTGGGCACGCCGGTGCCGGCGGTGACGAGCAGCTTCTCCGCGCCCGGCACCTGGTTGACCGAGTCGCCGCGCAGCTGGCGCACGCCCTCGGCGATGCCGTTCATCCCGTGGATGTACGCCTCGCCCAGCTGGCCGCCGTGGGTGTTCAGCGGCAGCCGGCCGCCCACCTCGAGTGCGCCGGGCTCGCGGACGAAGTCCTTGGCCTCGCCACGCCCGCAGAAGCCCAGCTCCTCGAGCTGCATGAGGACGTACGGGGTGAAGTGGTCGTACAGCACCGCCATGTCCATGTCCTCGGGCCGCAGGCCGGACTGGTTCCACAGCTGGTCGCCCACGATCCCCATCTCCGGCAGTCCCGCGAGCTCGGGGCGGTAGTACGAGGTCATGATGTACTGATCCGGCCCGGAACCCGACGCCGCCGCAGCGATCGAGACCGGCGTGTGCGGCAGGTCGCGGGCCCGCTCGGGCGTGGTCACGACGATCGCCTGGCCGCCGTCCGACTCCTGGCAGCAGTCCAGCAGGTGCAGCGGCTCGGCGATGTAGCGCGAGGCCTGGTGCTCCTCCAGCGTGATGGGCTTGCCGTGGAAGAACGCCGCCGGGTTGACCGCGGCGTGCTTGCGGTCCACCACCGCGACGCGACCGAAGTCCTCGCTCGTGGCGCCGTACTCGTGCATGTACCGCTGCGCGACCATCGCCACGAAGCCGGCCGGGGTGGACAGGCCGTGCGGGTAGGAGAACGCGTTGTCCGTGCCCGAGGAGTTGACCTGGTGCACCAGCGCCGAGTTGACCTGGCCGAACCGCATCCCGGAGCGCTCGTTGAACGCTCGGTAGCAGACCACGACCTCCGCGACACCCGTCGCGACGGCCATCGCCGCCTGCTGCACGGTCGCGCACGCGGCGCCGCCGCCGTAGTGGATGCGGGAGAAGAAGTTCAGGTGCCCGATCCCGGCGGCGCGGGCCACGGCGATCTCGGTGTTGGTGTCCATGGTGAACGACACCAGGCCGTCCACGTCCGAGGGCTCGAGCCCGGCGTCCGCCACGGCGGCCTGCACGGCCTCGGCGGCGAGCCGCAGCTCGGAGCGTCCGGAGTCCTTGGAGAAGTCGGTGGCACCGATCCCGACGATCGACGCCTTGTCCGCGAGGGAGCTCACTGCGGGTCTCCGTTCATGTAGAGGGTCGCCGTCGAGGTGACGTGCGCGCCCAGCGAGTCGGTGCCGACGATCTTCACCGTGACCAGCCCGTCGTCGGCGACGTCCGTGACCTCGCCGGTGAGGGTCAGCGTGTCGTAGGCGTACCAGGGCACGCCCAGGCGCAGCTTGATGGAGGTGATGCGCGCGCGCTGGCCAGCCCAGTCGGTGACGAAGCGCTGCACCAGACCGGTGTCGGTGAGGATGTTGACGAAGATGTCCTTGGACCCCTTGGCGTGGGCCAGGTCGCGGTCGTGGTGGACGTCCTGGAAGTCCCGGGTCGCCAGGGCGGAGGCCACGATGAACGTCGGCGTCCCCTCGATGGTCAGCTCGGGCAGCCGGTCCCCCACCCGCGCGGCGGGCGGCTCGGCGGGGCAGATCACGTCGGTCACTGCACTGTTCTCGCTCACTTGACGGCCCCTTCCCGGACCTCGGGCATCTGACGATCCACCGTGGGTGCGCCGGCCGGTCGCCAGGCGTACAGCGTCCACGGATCGGTGCCGAAGGCCGCGTCCTCGGACTCGTCGCCCGGCATGTCGAGGAACTCCACCTCGACCTCCATGCCGATCTTCACCTCGGCCGGGTCGACGTCGCGCAGCTCACCGAGCATGCGCACGCCCTCCTCCAGCTCCACCAGCGCGATCACGAACGGGAACCTGGTCCGGCCCGGCACGCGCGGGGCGTGGTGGACCACGAAGCTGAACACGGTGCCGCGACCGGAGGACACGACGTAGTCGGTCTGCTCGGACTTGTCCTTCCACAGCGCCGGCACCGGCGGGTGCTGCAGCGAGCCGTCCTCGCGCTGCTGGATGCGCAGCTCGTGCGCGCGCACGCCGTCCCAGAAGAACTGCGTGTCGTGCGAGACCGAGGGGCGCAGGACCTTGCCCACCACCAGGTCGTCGGTGGCCGAGCCGGAGCTGGCGACGATCTTCTCCTCGGTCGCGGCCGGGGCCGCCGCCGTGGCCGGCGGGCGGAACTTGAGGATGCGGAAGTCCATCTCCGCCACGACCTCGTCGCCGACGCGCCAGTAGTTGCGGGTGGTGAAGAACCAGCCCTCGCCCAGGCCCGTGACCTTGGGGCCCACCACGTCGACCAGGACCGACTGGATGGTCACCTCCTCGCCCGGGCGGGTGTAGCGGTGGTACGTCGAGTCGCAGTTGGTCGCCACGACGGAGGTGAAGCCCTCGGCGTCGAGGATGTCGGTCATGCGGCCCAGCGGGTCGTCGGCCTCGCGGGTCTTGCCGAGCCCGCGCATGGTCCACACCTGCGCCATCGCCGGCGGGGCCACCAGCCCGTCGTGGCCGGCCTCGCGCGCCGCCTCGTCGGACTCGTAGATCGGGTTGGTGTCCCCGATGGCCTCGGTCCAGTTGCGGATCATCGGCAGGTTGATGGGGTCGCGGCCCGCCCGGCGGGCGCTGCCGCCGGAGGCCTTGACCTCCTCGGCCGCCGCGAGGATGCGGGCGGCCCGCTCGTCGGTCACGGTGTCGTCACTCATGGTTGCCTTCTCGTTCCGGGAAAGAGGGTGCGGCGGGCGGGGTCAGCGGGCCGTGCGGGGCATGCCGAGGCCGCCCATGCAGACCAGCTCGCGCATGACCTCGTTGACGCCGCCGCCGAAGGTGATCACGACGTTGCGCTTGTTCATCATGTCGAACCAGCGCTGCAGCGCCGCCGTGTCGGGATCGGTGGGATCGCCGAAGCGGCCGAGCAGTTCCTCGACGATCCGGCCGACGTGCTGGATCTTCTCCGTGGAGAACACCTTGGACGCGGCGGAGTCACCCATCGACGGGTTGTCACCGGTCGAGGAGACCTGCCAGTTGAGCAGCTCGTTGAGCCGGACGATCGCGAAGATCTCGGCCAGGCCGCGACGCACCTCGGGGCGGTCCAGGTGCCGCACGCCGTCGGCGCCGGTGCCGCGGGCCCACCGGGCGAGCTCGTCGTAGTAGCCGCCGGGCCGCCCGGACGGGGCGAGCATGACGCGCTCGTGGTTGAGCTGGGTGGTGAGCATCTTCCAGCCCCCGTCGACCTCACCCACGACCATGTCCGCCGGCACCCGCACGTCGGAGTAGTAGGTGGCGTTGACGTGATGGGCGCCGTCGCAGGTGATGATCGGCGTGTAGGAGAAGCCGGGGTCGGTGGTGTCGACGATGAAGATCGTCAGCCCGCGGTGCCGCGAGTCCGGGGTGCCGGTGCGGGCGGCGAGCCAGATGTAGTCGGCGTGGTGCCCGCCGGTGGTCCACATCTTCTGGCCGTTGATGATCCAGTCACCGGTCGCCTCGTCCCTGCGCGCCGTGGTGCGCAGGGCGGCGAGGTCGGTGCCGGCGTCGGGCTCGGAGTAGCCGATCGCGAAGTGGATCGTCCCGTCGAGGATCCCGGGGAGGAACTTCTCCTTCTGCTTCTCGGTGCCGTACTTCTGCAGGGTCGGCCCGACCGTCTGCAGGGTCACCGAGGGCAGCGGCACGTCCGCGCGGGTGGCCTCGTTCGTGAAGATCTGCTGCTCGATGTGGCCGAAGCCCTTGCCGCCGTACTCGGTGGGCCAGCCCACTCCCAGCCAGCCGTCGCGGCCCATCCGCTTGATGATCTCCGCGTACGTGTCACCGTGGCGCGTGGTCGCGATGTCGGCGGCCTCCTCCGGCGAGATGAGGGTGGAGAAGTACTCGCGCAGCTCGGCCTGCAGGGCGCGCTGGGAGGGCGTGAGGTCGATGAACGCGGCGTCGTCGTCGGTGCCGGCGGCGTCGGCGTCACCGGAGGCGGGGGCCACGTGCTCCACCGGGTCGGCGGCGATCGCCGCGCCCAGCGCGTCGAGGTGCAGCTGGGCACCGCCGACGAAGCGGGCGAGGTCCTTGACCGCGGAGGAGTACTTGAACATCGGGTACGTCACGTCCACGCCCACGCCCCCGTGGAGGTGGTGCATGAGCTGCACGGCGCGCGGGCCCTCGGTGGCCAGCCAGTAGGCACCGATCACCGGGTCGGTCTCGTAACGGTCGCCGGGGCCGGTCAGCCCCTCGGCGATGCGCCACGCCACCGACTGCGCGATCACGTGCAGGGTCTGGGAGACGATGTACACGTCCGCCAACTCCTGCTGGACCGCCTGGAACGAGCCGAGCGGCTTGCCGAACTGGACCCGCTCCTTGAGGTAGCCGGCCGTCATGTCCAGCGCGCCGGCCACGAGACCGTCCCCGTGGGCGATACAGGCGGCCAGGACGAGGCGTCGGAACACCTCGAGGACGGGCTCCGGTCCCGAGCCGCGGAGCACGTCGTCGTCGTCCACCTCCACGCCGTCCAACCGCATCGCGTACTCCGGCACCCCCAGGGAGCCGAGGGTGGGGGTCAGGGTGACGCCGGGGGCGTCGGGGGCGACGACGACGAGGGCCGCACCCTCGGGCGTGGCCGCCGGCACGAGCACGGAGCCGGCCTGGGCCGCGAACCGCACGGAGGTGGCGGTCCCCGAGAGCTTCCCGCCCTCCAGGCGCACGGTGGGCTCGAGCGGGAGCGGGTTACCGGGCTCGCCGACGGCGGCGGTGAGGATACGGCCGTCCTCGATGCCCTCCAGCAGGCGCTTCTGCTGGGCGGGGGTGCCGAGGGTGACGATCGGCAGCACGCCGAAGCCGAGCGTCTCCAGGGCGGGGATCACGACGCCGGCGCGGCCGACCTCCTCGAGCACCACGGCGATGTCGGCGGGCGTGAGGTCGTCGCCGCCGAGCTCGGCGGGCAGGCCCAGGGAGAGCAGTCCGGAGGAGGCGAACGCCGACCAGAGGCGCTCGTCGTAGCCGGCGTCGTCGACACTGCGGCTCGGCAGCGCGGTGAGCAGTTCCTCGGCCGGGGCGGCCGTCGACAGCGCGCCGGCCACCGCCTCGGCGACGGCGGCCTGGGTCTCGGTACGCGTGAAGTCCACGATCAGTCCTGTTCGGGTAACGGGGCGGGAAAGGGGTGGGGGGGTGCTGGCCGGCCCGCCCTCGTGGGGCGGGCCGGCCCGGGTGTCAGTCTCTGGGCAGTCCGAGGATGCGCTCGCCGACCACGTTGAGCAGCACCTGCTCGGTGCCGCCGGCGATCGACAGGCAGCGGACCATGAGGAACTTGCGGCCCTGCTCGGTGAACTCGACGCCGCCGGTGCCGGTGAGGGTGAGCCCGAACTCGGCGATGTCCTGCCGGTGGCGCACGCCGACGATCTTGCGGACGCTCGACTCGGCGCCCGGGCCGGAGCCGGCGAGGCTGCGCAGCGCGGTGCGCAGGTCCAGCAGGTTGCCCACGACGCCGTCGGCGACGTGCTTGCCGAACTCGTCGAGCACCAGCGCGTCGTCGGCCACCCCGGCGTCGTTGATGAGGCCGATGATCTCCTCGGCCGCGTCACCGAGCGAGGAGCCGCCGCCCATCGCCACGCGCTCGTTGGCCAGCGTGGTGCGCGCGATCTTCCAGCCGTCGTTCACCGTGCCGATCTGGAACTCGTCCGGGACGAACAGGTCCTCGAGGTAGACCTCGTTGAACAGCGCCTCGCCGGTGATCTCGCGCAGCGGACGGGTGCGGATGCCCTCCGAGCGCATGTCCACGAGGAAGTAGGTGATGCCCTTGTGCTTGGGGGCATCCTTGTCGGTGCGCGCCAGGCACATCGCCCAGTCCGCCTCGACCGCGAGGGAGGTCCACACCTTCTGGCCGTTGAGCTTCCAGCCGCCCTCGACCTTCTCGGCGGTCGTGCGCAGGGCCGCGAGGTCGGAGCCGGCACCGGGCTCGGAGAACAGCTGGCACCACTTGATCGCCCCGGCCATGGTGTCCCGCACCAGCTTCTCGGCGTGCTCGGGCGCGGCCTGGAGGATGGTCGGCACCGCCCAGCCGCCGATGGTGATGTCGTGGCGGGTGACGCCGGCGGCCTCGAGCTCCTCGTCGATGAGCAGCTGTTCGGCCGGGCCCGCGCCCAGGCCCCACGGCTCGGGCAGGTGCGGCATGAAGAGTCCGGTGTCGGCGAGGGCACGCTTGCGCTCGTCGCCCTCGGCCGCGGCGACCTTCGCGACCAGCGCGCGGATCTCCTCGCGGCGGGCGTCCAGGCCGTCGATCTCGGACAGGTCGATGTCCAGGTGGCGGCGCTTCCCGGCGAGGGTGAGCTCGGCCAGGCTGCGGCGCCAGCGGGCGGAGCCGCCGATGATCTGACGCAGGGCGCTCGCGCGGCGCATGTAGAAGTGCGCGTCGTGCTCGAAGGTGAAGCCGATGCCGCCGAGGATCTGGATGCAGTCCTGGGAGTTGCGCACGGCGTTGTCGAAGGCCAGCGCGCCCGCGACCGCGGCGGCGACGGCCAGCTCGGAGTCCGGTGCGCCGAGGTCCTCCGCCGCCACGGCGGCGTCCCACGCGAGCGCGCGGACCTGCTCGGTGCGGCAGAGCATGTCCGCCGCCAGGTGCTTGATGGACTGGAACGAGCCGATGGTGCGGCCGAACTGCTCGCGGATCTTGGCGTAGTCGACGGCCGTGGCGAGCGTGTAGTCCGCGACACCCGCGGCCTCGGCGGCGGCCAGCGCCACGAACAGCTGGTGGACGTGCTCGGTGGTGATGCCCTCGAGGATCCGGTCGGCGGGGATCGTCACGCCCTCGAGGCGGACGCGACCGATCGACGCCGAGATGTCGTACGGCGTCGACGGGGTGACCGTGACGCCCGCCGTGCCGGCCTCGAGCAGGGCCCACCGGGTGGTGCCGTCGACCTCGACGGGCAGCAGGAGCCCTCCGTCGGGGGTGCCGCCGTAGGCGATCCCGGGATCGCCGGTGACCGCGCCGGACCCGTCCAGGGCCGCGGTGCCGATGCCCAGGCAGACGCCCACCGGCAGCCCACCCTCGGCGAGGGTCTCCCCCAGCGCCTCGGCGACAGCCCCGCCCGCGCGGGAGACCAACACCCCGGCCAGAGCGGTGGAGAGTACCGGCCCGGGGGCCATGTGAGCCGCGGCGGTCTCGAGCATGCACGCCAGGTCGACGATCTCGGCGCCGGCGCCCCCGTGCTCCTCGGCGACGGCCACGCCGAACAGTCCGAGCTCGGCGAGCTGCGGCCACACCGTCTTCCAGGCTTCCGGATCCTCCTCCTGGACGCGTACCGTGGCCACGGGATCGGCGGACTTCGCCCAGGCCTTGATCGAGCTCTGGATCTCGGTCTGGTCCGGTGTGGTGGCGATGCTCACTGCAGGGCTCCTCGACTCGGGCGGGCGGTGCGTACCCCGCGCGGGGCTCCGGGACCCGCGCACTTCACGCCATAATAGAACGTGTTCTAGGTAACGTGTTCTAGAATGCACCAGTAGGGTCCGATCGGTACACCCGGGTCCCCGCCCGGTACACCAGCCCGAGACCGCCAGCCCGATCAGCAGTCCCGATCCGACCAGCGCAGAAGGTTCGTTGCCATGACCAAGAGCTCGACAGAGACCGGCTCCGCCGCCGCGTCCGACGCCGCCGCGAAGACTGACGAGCCCAGCACGTCGTCACAGCGCGAACGCCGTCGCCGCATCCTCGACGCCACCCTCGCCCTGGCCGCGAAGGGCGGGTACGAGGCCGTGCAGATGCGGGCCGTGGCCGAGAAGGCCGAGGTCGCGGTGGGCACCCTGTACCGCTACTTCCCGTCCAAGGTGCACCTGCTCGTCTCGGCGCTCGCCCGCGAGTTCCGGCGGATCGACCAGCGCACCGAGCGCTCGGCCCCGCCCGGCGACAGCGCGCAGGAGCGAATGATGGTCGTGGTGGACATGATCACGCGGGCCATGCAGCGCGACCCCAACCTCACCGAGGCCATGACGCGGGCGTTCATGTTCGCCGACGCCTCCGTGGCGAACGAGGTCGAGGAAGTCGGCTTCCTCATGGACCGCATCATCGCCCGGGCCCTGGCGCAGGGCGAACCGGACGAGGTCCAGCTGTCCATCGCGCGGGTGATCTCGGACGTGTGGATGTCGAACCTGGTCTCGTGGCTCACCCGGCGGTCCTCCGCGGCGGACGTGGCCACCCGGCTCGCGCTGACGATCGACCTGCTCCTGGGCACCGACGACTCCCCTCGGCGGATGCGTCTGCACACGGCGATCGGCAACGGGAACGGCACCGGCGAGGACGAGGCCGACGGGGGCGCCGACGCTGCCGCGGCCGATCGGACCGCCGACGCCTGACGCCCCGCGCCCGCGCACCCGCCACAGCCGCCCCCCGCGATGGCGCCTCGCCCCCGCTCATGGCGCCCCGCCCCTGCGCACCCGCCACAGCCGCTCCCGGCGATGGCGTCTCGCCCCGCACATGGCGCCNCCCCCGCGATGGCGCCTCGCCCCCGCTCATGGCGCCCCGCCCCTGCGCACCCGCCACAGCCGCTCCCGGCGATGGCGTCTCGCCCCGCACATGGCGCCCCGCCCCCGCGCACCCGCCACAGCCGCTCCCCGCGATGGCGCCTCGCCCCCGCGCATGGCGCCCCGCTCCCCGCGCCCCCGCCGCAGCCGCTCCCCCCGATGGCGGCTCGCCCCCCACAAGGCGCCCCGACCACGCGCACCCGCCACAGCCGCTCCCGGCGTTGGCGTCTCGCCCCGCCCCTGGCGCCCCGCCCCCGCGCTCCCGCCACAGCCGCTCCCCGCGATGGCGCCTCGCCCCCGCTCATGGCGCCCCGCTCCCCGCGCACCCGCCGCAGCCGCTCCCCACGATGGCGCCTCGCCCCCGCACATGGCGTCCCGCCCCTGCGCACCCGCCGCAGCCGCTCCCCGCGATGGCGCCTCGCCCCGCTCATGGCGCCCCGGTCCCCGCGCACGCGCCGCAGCCGCTCCCCGCGTTGGCGCCTCGCCCCCGCTCCTGGCGCCCCGCTCCCCGCCCCCCCGCCGCAGCCGCTCCCCGCGATGGCGCCTCGCCCCCGCTGATGCCCGCACACAACGCAGCCGCCCCTGGCGATGGCGTCTCGCGCGCACTTCGGGGCGGGCGGGACGCCATGCCGAGGGGCGGCTGTGTGGGCGTCGGACGGCAGACCGGGCTGGCGGGCCGGGGCCGCGGCGGGTTGCGGGCCGGGCCGGGCCGCGGCTGGCTGGCCTGCGGCGAGCTGCCGGGCCGCGGCGGGCGGCGGCGAGCTCGCCGGCTGCGTGAGCGGCGGGCCGCAGCCGGCCGCGGCGGGGTCAGGGCACGACCACCGGCGGCGCCGTCCGGATGGTCCCCGAGACGTCGGCCGCCCACCGCAGCGGCCCGTCGGACGGGTCCCAGTCGGTGAGCAGGTCCGCGACCTTGGTCGTCATCTCGCGTCCGAGCCGCAGGAACGACGTCTCGGCCCGCTCGTCGACCTCGCCCAGGATCAGCCACCACGCCCACGCGACGGCGCCGGCGTTGGCGACGAAGTCCGGCAGCACGGCGATGCCGCGGGCCGTGAGATCGAGTTCGGCGTCAGCGGTCGTCGCGGCGTTCGCGGCCTCCACGACGATCGGGGCGGTGACCTGCGCGCAGTTCTCGGCGGTGATCGCGTACGACACGGCCGCGGGCACCAGCACGTCGACGTCCATCCCGAGGATGCTGTCGCGGTCCAGCCGCTGCACTCGGGCGGGTACCGCCGCGCGGTCGATCTCGCCGAACCGGTCGCGGGTCGCCAGCAGCGCGGGGACGTCGAGACCGGCGGGGTCGTAGAGGGTGCCGGCGGCGTCGGCGAGCGCGACCACCCGCATCCCGGCCTCGTGCAGGTACCACGCGGCGCCGCCGCCCATCGTGCCGACGCCCTGGACGGCGACCGACGTGCGTTCGATGTCCCGACCTCGCACGTATGCGGCGGCGAGGCACGCCTGGGCGACGCCGTAACCGCCGATGACGTCGCCGAGCAGTCCGCCGGGCACGGCCGCGGTCAGGCCACGGAAGATCCGGTCCGCGGTGGCGGCGGGGTCGGCCGAGCGCTCGATCGCCGCGTGGTAGGACTGCCGCATCCCGAGGCGGTCGAAGACCTCGTCGATGAGGTGCTGGGGCACGCCCAGGTCCTCGGCGGTCACCCAGTGCCGGTCGAGGAACGGGCGCATGGCCTCGCAGAACCGGGCGAGCACGTCGACGGCGCGCGGGTCCTTGGGGTCGAAGTCGATACCGCCCTTGGCCCCGCCCACGGGCAGGTCGAACGCCGCGGTCTTGCGGGTCATGCCGCGGGCGAGGTCCTCGACCTCGCGCAGGGTGCAGCCGGCGCGCATGCGGGTGCCGCCGGTCGCCAGGCCGCCGACGAGGGTGTCCACCACGAGGTAACCGCGCGCGCCGGTCTGGTCATCCTCCCAGTGCAGGCGGAGGTAGGGCTCGCGACGGGCGCCCCCGGCGGTGCCGGGCGCGGCGGCGCCGGTCGCCGCGGGGGCGGGCGCCGCGGGAGCGGGGACGGTCCGTGCGGCGGGCACGGCGCGGGGGTCGACTCCGGCGTGGCCGGTCGTGCCCGGGATCTCGATGGATGTCATGGTGCTCGCCTCCTCGGCGACCTCGTCCACCGGCGGGTCCGGTGGCGTGTCCCCAGCATGGGATCGCGCACCCCGGGGGGTCCAGCGAGACTTCGTGGAGCGGACCGTTCACTTTTCCTGCACGGTGGACCCGGGGGCTCCTACGCTCGGGGCATGGAGCCGTCCCTGCACCGCCTGCGGTTGCTCCACGAGCTGGAGCGCCGGGGCACCGTCACCGCGGTCGCGGGCGCCCTGGGGTACACCGTCTCGGCCGTGTCGCAGCAGCTCTCGCTGCTCGAGCGGGAGGCGGGGACGCCGCTGTTCGAGCGGCGGGGGCGCGGGCTGGCGCTGACGGAGGCGGGGCTGGTGCTGGCGGAGCACGCGCGGACGATCCTGGCCGCGGTGGAGGACGCCGGCCACGCGATGGAGTCCGCGCGGGCTGGGGTCGGGACGACCCTCACCGTGGGGGTGTGGGCGTCGGTGGCCTCGACGCTGCTGCCGGCGGGCATCGCGATCCTGGGCCGCGAGCACCCGGGGATCGTGGTGCGCAGTCGCGAGCTGGCTCCGGAGGACACGACGGGCGCGGTCCGCGACGGCTCGCTGGACCTGTCGTTCGTGCTGGACTACTCGAGCTACGCGATGGCGGACGTGCCGGATCTGGTGCGCGTGCCCCTCGCGCGGGAGACGCTGCACGCGGTGGTGCCGCGCGGGACCGTGGCGACCGACCGGGTGTCGCTGTCCGACCTGGCGGGGGCGCCGTGGGTGATCGCGCACCCGCGGTCGCATTTCGGGCGGGCGGTGCGCATCGCCTGCCGGGAGGCGGGGTTCGAGCCGGACGTGCGGCACGAGGCCGGTGAGCAGTCCACCGCGCTGGCGCTGGTGGCGGCCGGGCTGGGCGTGACCCTCGCGTCGGACCTCGGCCTGAGCACGTACCCGGCCGACGTCGACGTGTTGCCGCTGACCGACGGCCTGACCAGGACGGTGTCGCTGACCCATCGCCGTCGCGATGCCCGCCGGCGCCCGCTGCGGGCGTTCCTCCGGTCCTTCACGGCCGCCGCCCGGGAGGTCGGACTCGACCCCCCGGGCGGCGGTGCGGACGGGCGGGACGCCCGGGATGACGCGGGCCTGCCCGACGTCAGCGCGTGAGCGGGCTCAGGGCCGCCGCGCGAGGAAATCCGGCCGCGGCGGGGTGCCCGCGAACGGCTCGGTCAACTCGTTCTCGACACTGTTGAACACGATGAACACGTTGGCCCGCGGCAGCGGGGTGATGTTGCCGCCCGAGGCGTGCAGGGCGTTGCAGTCGAACATCGTCATGGAGCCCGCGCCGCCGGTGAGGACGTCGAGTCCGTGCCTGCGGTACATCTCGGTGATGTGCTCCTCGGACGGCACGCCGACCTTCGGCGCGGTCGTGACGAGCGACTCCTTGTAGTAGTCCTCGGGGGTCTCACCGGCGCACTGGACGTAGTACTTGTGCGTGCCCGGCATGATCATCAGAGGACCGTTGTAGGTCTCGTTGGGCGTGAGTGCGATCGAGGCGCTGCACGCGCGCGGCTTGGGCATCCCGTCCTCGGCGTGCCACGTCTCGAAGTCCGAGTGCCAGTAGAACGCGCCGCCGGCGAAGCCGGGCTTGTAGTTGAGCCGGCTCTGGTGGACGTAGACGTCCGACCCGAGGATCTGGCGCGCCAGGTCGATCGCGCCGGACTGCTCGACGGCCTCCCACACGACCTCGCTGAGGGCGTGGACGTCGAAGATGGAGCGGACGGCCCGGCTGCCCTCCTCGCGGATGATGCGGGGGTCGTCCTCCATCGCGGGGTCGTCCCCGAACCGTCGGAGCTCCTCCCAGCAGGCGTCGATCCGGCCCTGGTCCAGGGCGCCCTCCCGCTGGATGTACCCGCGCTCGGCGAACTGGAGCACCTCGGGGTCCTGGCTACGCCCCCACACGACGGGGTCCGGGCGTTCGACGATCTCGGGCCGTCCGGTCACCCGGGTCCTGTAGTCATCAACGGCAACTGTCACGTGCGACTCCTTTCTCTCCTCAGCCTGAAAAACCCCGGCTGACTCGGGAAATCGAGGGTGCCGCCCTCGTGGGCCGACCGTATCCGCGCCGACGACCTCGGACAACTCTCAGCTGCTGACGTATCCTCGACTCTTGTCCACGGCGGGCCCGGGCTCGCCGCCGGCGAGCCAGGTCCGCACGTGGTCGCGGAACTGTAGCGAGAGCGTGTCGCGCCAGCCCACGACGTCGCCGGACATGTGGGGACTGAGGTGCGCGCCCTCCAGCGTCCAGAGCGGGTCGCCCTGCGGTAGGGGTTCGACGACGAGGACGTCCAGGTGCGCCGAGAGCCTGCCCGCCGCGATCTCCTGCGTGAGGGCGTCCTGATCGACGAGCTCACCGCGGCCCACGTTCACCACGTGGGCGCCGTCGGGAAGGGCCGCCAGCTCGGCCCGCCCGAGCATCCCCCGGGTCGCCTCCGTCAGCGGCGCCACCATGACGAGGTGGTCCACCTCGCCGAGATGCTCGGCCAGGCGGGCGGAGTCCAGGACGCGGCCGAAGTCCTCGTCGTCGTCGGCCGGGCGTCGTCCCGCCCCGGCGACGTCGAGCCCGACCGCCCGCAGGAGCCGCGCGGTGGCCCGCCCGATCCCGCCGGTGCCCACGACCAGGGCGCGCCGGCCGGCCACCCGGGTGGTCTCGCGGTGACGCCACACCCCCGCGCGCTGCAGGGCCTCGGTCTCGTGGAGGCGCTTGTCGTGGGCCATCACGCACGCCAGCACGTACTCGGCGATGGGTCCGTCGAAGACGCCGCGCGCGTTGGTGACCAGGACGTCGGAGTCGCGCAGTTCGTCGAAGAGGAGCGTGTCGACGCCGGCGGCGGCCACGTGGACCCAGCGCAGCGCGTCCGCGGCGTGCCAGGCCGAGGCGAGGGCGGCGGAGAAGATGTCCCACACCAGCAGGATCTCGGCCCCGGGCAGCGCGTCGGCGAGGGTGTCGGCCGTGCACTGCCGCACGTCGGCGAGGGCGTGGAGCTCGTCGAGCGTGGTGGGCGGGGCGAGGCCGTCGGCGGTGAGGACGACGACGGTCGGCCGGGTGGTGGCGTCGGGGCGCGGGTCGGTGCGGCGGTCCATGCGGCCACGGTAGCGCGGATGGGTGGGCCGCCCGGACGAATGATCGTCTGATTGTTGACAATCTACCGAGCCGGCCACACACTGGCCGCATGACCGCGCACCTGTCGCCCCTTCTCAAGCAGGCCACGCCCGTCGTCGTGGACCACGCCCTCGGTTCCTGGATCCACGGCACCGACGGCCGCGACTACCTGGACTTCACCACCGGCATCGGCGTGACCAGCACCGGCCACTGCCACCCCGACGTCGTGGCGGCCGCCCGCGAACAGTGCGGGAAGATCATCCACGCGCAGTACACGACCGTCATGCACCAGCCGCTGCTCGAGCTCACCACCGCGCTCGGCGCGCACCTGCCGGACGGGATCGACTCGGTCTTCTACGCCAACTCCGGCTCCGAGGCGGTCGAGGCCGCCGTGCGCCTGGCGCGCATGGCCACCGGCCGGCCGAACATCGTCACCGTCCAGGGCGGCTTCCACGGCCGCACCGTCGCCGCGGCCAGCCTCACCACCGCCGGCACCCGCTTCTCCGCCGGGTTCTCCCCGCTCATGGGCGGTGTGGTGATGACCCCGTTCCCCCACGCCCTGCGCCACGGCTGGACCACCGACGACGCGGTGGACTTCGCGCTGGCCGAGCTCGACTACCTCATGGCCACCCGCGTCGACGCCCGCGAGATCGCGGCCTTCCTCATCGAGCCCGTCCTGGGCGACGGCGGGTACCTGGCCACTCCCCCGCGCTACCTGCAGGGACTGCGCGAACGCGCCGATCGGATCGGGGCCCTGCTGGTGCTCGACGAGGTCCAGGCCGGCATCGGGCGCACGGGCCGGTTCTGGGGACACCAGCACACCGACGGTCTGGTCCCGGACGTCATCATCACCGCCAAGGGCATCGCTTCGGGCTTCCCCATCTCCGCCATCGCGGCACCCACCGAGCTCATGGCCAGGGCCTGGCCCGGGTCGCAGGGCGGGACGTACGGCGGCAACGCGGTCGCGGCGGCCGCCGGGGTCGCCACCCTCGGGGTGGTCGAGCGCGAGAACCTCGTGCAGTGCGCGGCCGAGCGCGGCGCCCAGCTGCTCGAGGGTCTGCGGCGTAGCCTGGCGGACGTGGGCGAGATCTGCGACATCCGCGGGACCGGACTCATGCTGGGCGTGGAGTTCGGCGATCCGACCGCGCCCGCCGGCAGCGCCGGGGCCGCCGAGGCGGCGCGCCTGGCCGCCGCCGTGCAGCAGGCGTGCGTGGACGAGGACCTGCTCACCCTGACCTGCGGGCCCACCGGGTCCGTGGTGCGCCTCATCCCGGCGCTGGTGGTGACGGCCGAGGAGGTCGACGCCGGCGTCGAGCGCTTCACCCGCGCCGTGCACCGGGTGTGCGACGGGGCGGCGTGACCGCGCGCGTCGACGCGGCCGCGCCCGGCCGGGCCCAGGGCACCGACGGGTCGGCCGAGTCGCTGGTCGACGCGCTCCGCGCGGCGGGACTGGCGCCCGAGGCGGATCGCCGCCGGATCGCCGAGTACTCCTACGACGCCTCCAACTACCGGGTCACCCCGGCCGCGGTGCTCTTCCCCCGCTCGGAGGCCGAGGTCGCCGCCGCGCTCGCCGTGTGCCACCGACTGGGCGTGCCCGCGACGGCCCGCGGCGGCGGCACCTCGATGGCCGGCAACTCCGTCGGCACCGGGCTGGTGCTGGACCTGTCGCGTCACATGCACCGCGTGCTGGGCGTCGACGAGGACGCGCGGACCGTCACCGCCGAGGCCGGCACCGTGCTCACCGACCTGCGCGCGGCCGTCCACGCGGCCACCGGCGAGCGCCTGACCTTCGCGCCCGACCC
The DNA here is from genome assembly GCF_032248695.1 of Dietzia sp. CH92. Lineage (NCBI taxonomy): Bacteria > Bacillati > Actinomycetota > Actinomycetes > Mycobacteriales > Dietziaceae > Dietzia > Dietzia sp. CH92. The sequence goes on from NZ_JAVHXC010000006.1 coordinate 181,164, forward strand.
GTCGAGCCAGTCGCGGGCGTGCCTGGGCGGGGCGATCGGCAACGACGCGTGCGGGAACCACTCCGTGCGCCACGGCCGGACCGCCGACCACGTCCAAGCGCTGCGCCTGGTCACCGCCGACGGCCTTCGACTCACCGCCACCCGGCACGGCGTCGAGGCCACCGACCCCGGGGACGCGGCCGCCACCGCGCGCGCCGAGCACCTCACCGCCGAGCTGCGCGACCTCGCCGCCGGGCACCTCGCCGCGATCCGTACCGAGCTCGGCCGCCTCCCGCGCCAGGTCTCCGGCTACCACCTGCGGCACCTGCTGCCCGAGGAGGGCTTCGACGTGGCGCGCGCACTGGTCGGCTCGGAGGGCACGTGCGCGATCGTCACCGCCGCGACCATGCGCGTCGTCCCCCGCGCCGCGCGCACCGGCCTGCTGGTAGTGGGGTACGCCGACGTCGTCGACGCCGCGCGGGACGTCCCGGCGCTGCTGCGTCACCGCCCCACGGCCGTCGAGGGGATCGACGAGGTGATCGTGGAGACCATGCGCGAGCGCCGCGGCGCCGACGCCGTGGCCGACCTGCCCACCGGGCGCGCGTGGCTGTTCGTGGAGCTCGACGACGACGGCGACGGCGACGACGACGACGAGGTCGGCGGCGCGCGGGACGGGCTCGCCACCCGGATGGCGGAACTGGCCGACGAGCTGACCCGGGACGGCCACGCCCTCGACGCGATCGTCGTGACGGACCCGGTGGCCCGCGCCGACCTGTGGCGCGTGCGCGAGGACGGCGCCGGGCTGAGCTCCCGGCTCACCGACCCCGCCACCGGCGTGACCGTCGAGTCGTGGCCCGGGTGGGAGGACTCCGCGGTGCCGCCCGAGCGCCTGGCCGACTACCTCGCCGAGTTCCGCGACCTGCTCACCCGGCACGGGCTCACCGGCGTGATGTACGGCCACTTCGGCGCCGGCTGCATGCACATCCGGATCACCTTCGACCTGCGCTCCGACGCCGGCCGGGCGGTGTTCCGCGCGTTCTGCACCGACGCCGCCCGCCTGGCCGTGCGTCACGGCGGGTCCCTGTCCGGCGAGCACGGGGACGGCCGCGCCCGCTCGGAACTGCTGCCGCTGATGTACTCGCCGGAGATGCTGGGCGCGTTCGAGCGGTTCGCGCGCCTCTGGGACCCCGCGGGGCTGCTCGCCCCCGGCGGGCTCACCGCCACCCGACCGCTCGACGCCGACCTCGCCCTGGCCGGTGTCGGCCCCGGTGTGGGCGCGCGCGACCTGGGACTGCTCACCTCCTCCAACGGCGCCCACCCCGTGCAGGCGTGCATCGGTGTGGGCCGGTGCCGCACCTCCACCGGCGGCGTGATGTGCCCGTCGTTCCGCGCGACCGGCGACGAGAAGGACTCCACCCGCGGGCGGGCCCGGGTCCTGCAGGAGGTCGTGCGCGGCACGATCGCCGTGGACGACCCGGCCGTCGAGGAGTCGCTCGAACTGTGCCTGGCCTGCAAGGCGTGCTCCTCGGACTGCCCCACCGGGGTGGACATGGCCACCTTCAAGGCCGAGGCGCTGCACCGCCGCTACCGGCGCCGCGTGCGGCCGCGGGCCCACTACTCGCTGGGGCTGCTGCCGCTGTGGCTGCGCGCGACCGTGCACGTCGCGGGGCCGCTCAACGCCGTGCTCGCCACCCCGGCCGGCCGGGCCGCCGCCCGACTGGGCGGGATCACCGGCGAGCGCGCGTTGCCGCGGTTCGCCTCGGCCCGCCGACTGCGCGAGGAACTGGCCCACGTCCCGGACAGCGTGTGGCACGTCCGCGACCGCCGCCCCGGGCCGCGCACCGGCGCCGGGCCCGGGCCGACCGACGCGCCGCGCACCTCCGCCGAGATCGTGCTGTTCCTCGACTCGTTCACCCGGGGACTGCGTCCCCGCGTCGCCGGCGCGGCCGCCCGCGTCCTGGGCGGCTCGCACACCTCCGTCGCCTGCTCCGCCGGTCACTGCTGTGGACTGACGTACGTCACCACCGGCCGACTGGACGCCGCCCGGACCGTGATGGCCCGGACCGCGCGGCACCTCGACGGGATCCGCGGTCCGGACGGGGCGGAGGTCCCCGTCGTCGTCGTCGAACCCTCCTGCGCCGCCACCCTGCGCGGCGACCTCCCCCACCTCCTCGCCGACACCCCCGACGCCGACCTCGCGCGACGCGTCGCGGCGCGGATCCGCTCGGCCGCCGACCACCTCGGCCGCCTCGCCGCCGAGGGTCGCGCCCCCGCCTGGCCCGGCGGCACCGCCCCCGACCGCGTCACCGTGCAGACCCACTGCCACGAGTACGCGACGTTCGGCAACCGCGTGCAGAGGGCGACGCTCACCGCCCTGGGCGTGGGCTCGGTGCGGGAGGCCACCGGCTGCTGCGGCGTGGCCGGCGACTTCGGGTTCACCGCCGGCCACGAGGCGGTCACCGCCGCCGTCGCCGAACAGGCCCTCGCCCCCGCCCTGCGCGCCGACCCCGACGCACCCGTCCTCACCGACGGGTTCTCCTGCGCCACCCAGACCGACCACCTCGGCCGCGCCGGCCACCACCTGTTCGAACTGCTCGACCCCGACCCCGTCCCACCCACCAGGAGGCCCACATGACCCGCTCCGTCACCGACATCATCGCCGGGCTCGGCACCGGCGTGCACGTGGACGGCCGGTGGCGCGACGCCGCCTCCGGGGCCACGTTCGACGTGGTCAACCCCGCCACCGGCGAGACCATCGCGACCGTCGCCGACGGCGGCGCCGACGACGCCGCCGCTGCGATCGCCGCCGCCGGGCGCACCCAGGCCGACTGGGCCGCCGTCCCCGCCCGCGACCGCGCCGAGATCCTGCGCCGTGCCCACGACCTGCTCCTCGAGCGCGCCGACGAGCTCGCCCTGCTCATGACCACCGAGATGGGCAAGCCGCTGGCCGAGGCTCGCGGCGAGGTCGCCTACGGGGCGGAGTTCTTCCGCTGGTTCTCCGAGGAGGCCTGCCGGATCCGCGGCGACGCCCGCCGCTCACCCGACGGCAGGACCCGGCTCATGGTGACGCAGGAACCCGTCGGGCCGTGCATCCTCATCACCCCGTGGAACTTCCCCCTGGCCATGGCCACCCGCAAGATCGGCCCCGCCGTGGCCGCCGGCTGCACCATGGTGTTCAAGCCCGCCAACCTCACCCCGCTGACCTCGCTCTACGTGGTGGACGTCCTGCGTGAGGCCGGCCTGCCCGACGGCGTGCTCAACGTGGTGTGCACGACCGACGCCGGCGGCGTGGTGGAGCCGTGGATCGACTCCGGGATCGCCCGCAAGCTCTCCTTCACCGGCTCCACGCCCGTCGGCCGGAAGCTGCTCGAGCAGTGCTCGCGCGGGGTGCTGCGCACGTCCATGGAGCTCGGTGGCAACGCCCCGTTCGTCGTCTGCTCCGACGCGGACCTGGACACCGCCGTCTCCGCCGCCATGGCCGCCAAGATGCGCAACATGGGCGAGGCGTGCACCTCGGCCAACCGGATCCTCGTCCACCGCTCGGTCATCGGCGAGTTCGGCCGACGGCTCACCGAGAAGATGGCCGCGCTCACCGTGGGCGACGGCACCGCCGACGGCACCGACGTCGGGCCGCTCGTCGAGGAGAAGGCGGTGGCCAAGGTCGTCGACCTGGTCGACGACGCCGTCTCCCGCGGCGCCGAGGTCCTCACGGGCGGCGCGCGCCCCGACGGGCCCGGTTACTTCTACCCGCCCACCGTCCTCACCGGCGTCACCCCCGACGCGGAGCTCATGTCCACCGAGATCTTCGGCCCCGTCGCCGCCCTCGTGCCGTTCGACACCGACGACGAGGCGATCCGCATGGCCAACGACACCGAGTACGGCCTGGTCTCGTTCGTCATGACCGAGAACCTCGACCGCGCGCTGACCATGTCCGAGCGGCTCGAGGCCGGCATGGTCGGCATCAACGTGGGCGTGGTCTCCAACCCGGCCGCCCCGTTCGGCGGTATCAAGCAGTCCGGCCTCGGTCGCGAGGGCGGGCTCAGCGGGATCGACGAGTTCCTGGAGACCAAGCTCGTCGCGATCCCGGTCCGCTAACCCGTGCGCAGGCGCCCGGCCTGGCGGTGACGCTCCGCCTCGGTCATCCCACCCCACACCCCGTACAGCTCACGGTTGACCGTCGCGTGGCGCAGGCACTCGTCGATGACCGGGCACCTGCCGCAGAGCTTCTTGGCGGCGGCCTCCTTGCGACGCCGGGTCGCCTTGGCCTCGTCCTCCCCGTTGTAGAACAGGTCCGGGATATCTCGGCACCTGCCGAGATCGGCCCACGCCCAGTGCTGTTCGGCCTCGGTCAATACGCTGTGCTGCATCGTGCCTCCCACCGTCCGTTCCAGCTTCCGTCGGATCAGGGGTGATTCGGCACACCCTGAGGGGTGGGATGGGTGGGTGGTGCTAAATTTCCCTCATGTCCGTGTCCGTGGCGGTGGTGAACGACTTCCCGCTGGTCATCGCGGGCGTCGAGGCTCTGTTGGGGCCCTACGCCGACCGGGTGTCCCTCCTGCCCTCCCGCGACGGGACCTCCCCCGGCGACCCCGTCGACGTGGTGCTGTTCGACACGTTCGCCTCCGGCCCCACCTGGCGGGACCAGTGCCGGGACCTCTCGCGGGACCCGTCGGTCGGCGCGGTGGCCATCTACTCGTTCATCACCGACCCGCGGGCGGTGGAGGAGGCCCTCGCCGCCGGCGCGCGCGGGTTCCTCGCCAAGTCCCTCGTCGGCGCCGACCTGGTCGCCGGGATAGAGCGGATCGCGGCCGGGGAGCAGCTGACCGCCCTGGCCCCCGACGGCGACTCCGGCCCGTCCTCGGTGTGGCCGACCGGGGACGCCGGGCTCTCACCGCGGGAGGCGGAGATGCTCGCCCTCATCGCACGGGGCCTGTCCAACGAGGACATCGCCGCCGCCTGCTACCTGTCCATCAACACCGTCAAGTCCTACATCCGGGACGCCTACCGCAAGATCGGCGTGACGACCCGCCCGCAGGCCGTGGCCTGGACGATGCGCAACGGGCTCGAGCCGACCCACTGAGGGACGGGGGCGCCGCGGCCCGGCGGGCCCGGGCCCCGCGGCCGCCGCGGCCCTGCGGCCCTGCGGCGGGGTCAGGTCGCCGCGCCCGACCCCAGCACCCGGGCCAGCCCGTCCCTCATGTGTTCGACCAGCAGCGTGCGGGCGGGCGCCGGGTCCGCCGCGCGCACGGCGTCGGCGATCGCGCGGTGCTCGGTGAGACGCGCCTGCGCGTCCGTGTAGGTGCTGCGCATGGCGTGCAGGCACATGCTCGTCTCGACCAGCACCGTCTCGTGCACCCGCGACAACCGCGGGCTCCGGGCCGCCTCGACCAGCGCGTGGTGGAAGTCCAGGTCGGCGGCGACCATGGCCGCGGAGCGCGGCTCGTCGGCGAGGCCGGCCATGACGTCCACCGCGGCGTCGAGGGCGTCCGCGGTCTGCGCACCCAACCCCAGATCGAGGACCCGGTCGAGCGCGGCGGTCTCCACCGTCGTGCGCAGCAGGTACATGTCCTGCACCGCCTCCGGGCTCAGGTCGGCGACGAACAGCCCGCGGTTGCGGTGCGACACGAGCAGACCCTCCTGCGTCAGTCGCTGCATAGCCTCGCGCAGCGGGCCGCGGCTCACGCCCAGGGACCGCGCGAGCCCGGCCTCGCCGAGCTGTGTGCCCGGTGGGAACGTGCCGTCGGAGATGGCCCGGCGCAGGGTGCGCGCGATGAGCGAGGGCGTCGACTCCCGCACCACCGGTTCGAGCCCGGTCGACGCACCGGGATCACCGCCGGCATCGGCAACCGGGAGCGTCATCGGTCGTCGCCCCCCGCCTCGCCGGCGTGGACCCGCGGCGTCGGCACCACCCTGCCGAGCGCGGCCTCCAGCGCGGCGCCGACCCGCACGACGAGGCGGTCCTCGAACCGGGCCCCCACGACCTGCAGCCCCACCGGCAGGCCGGCGTCGGTCGTGCCGCACGGCAGGCTCAGCGCGGGCTGCTGGGTCATGTTGAACGGGTAGGTGTACGGCGTCCACGACGTCCAGTCGGGGCTGTGCCATCCCGGCGGCACGTCCGACCCGACGGGGAACGCCGGGATCGGCGTGGTGGGCGTGACGAGGATGTCGTAGCTCTGGTGGAAGTCGGCCATCCGCGCGCCCAGCGCCATGCGGACCGCCACCGCGTCGAGGTAGTCGGCCGCGGAGAAGTCGCGGTAGCGTCCCAACGCCTCCCGCATCGACGGGTCCACGCGCTCGATCGCGTCGGGCCCGTGGGGCGCGAGGACCGCCGCGAGCCCGGAGAACCACAGCACGTGGAACGCGTCCACGGGATCGGTCACCTCGGGGTCGACGGTGTCGACGTGCGCGCCCAGTGACTCGAGGACCCCGACCGCGCGGGTGACCTCACGCTCGACCTCGGCGTCGTTGCGACCGAACCCCAGCGTGGGACTGTAGGCGACCCGCAGTCCGTCGAGCGGGCGGTCGCCCCGCGCCCCCTCGGTCGCGGACGCGAGGTAGCCGCCGGGCCCGGGTGTCGTGGCGCGGGCGGGAACGGCCGACCAGTCGCGCGGGTCGGGGCGCAGCAGGGCGTCCATGAACGCGGCGGTGTCGGCCACGGTCCGGGTCATGGGGCCCGCGTGGGCGAGGGTGCCGAACGGGCTCGAGGGGAACATGGGGATGACACCGTAGGTGGGCTTGAGCGCCACGATGCCGCAGAACGCGGCGGGGATCCTGACCGAGCCGCCGCCGTCGGTCCCGAGGGCGAGCTGACCGAGGCCCGCGGCGACCGCGGCCGACGCCCCGCCGCTCGACCCGCCCGGGGTGAGGGCGGGATCGTGCGGGTTGCGGGTGATCCCCGTCAGGGTGTTGTCGGTGACGCCCTTCCACGCGAACTCCGGCGTGGTGGTCTTGCCGATCACCACGCAGCCGGCCTCGTGCGCGGCGGAGGTGACCGGGGCGTCGTCGGGCCAGGACGCGGGGGCGTCGGCCCCCGGCTTGTCGACGAGGATCCGCGAACCCCGTAGGGTCGGGACGCCACGGGTGTAGAAGATGTCCTTGATCGACGTGGGCACCCCGTCCAGCGGGCTCAGCGGCTCACCGCGGCGGTACCGCTCCTCCGAGCGCCGGGCGGCGGCGAGGGTCGCCTCGCGGTCGACGTGGCAGAAGGCGTTGATCGCGCCGTCGACCCGCTCGATCGCGTCGAGCGCCTCCGTCGCCGCGTCCACCGGCGAGTAGGCACCGTCCCGGAAGCACTCGGCCAGCTCCAACGCCGTCAAAGAGAATGTCATCCGGGCACCTTCCGCCGAACCGTCTGATTGTCGACAATCGTACAGCGCGGCCGCGCCCGGTCAAGGCCCCCGCGCGCGCCGGCTCAGCGGTCGAGGACGGCCTTGAGGAAGGTGCGGGTCCGCTCCTGTCGGGGCTTGGTGAAGATGTCCTCGGGCGTCCCCTCCTCGACGATCTTGCCCTTGTCGAACACCAGCACCCGGTCGGCGACGTCGCGGGCGAAGCCCATCTCGTGGGTGACGATGAGCATGGTGATGTCGGTGGACTCGGCGATCATCCGCAACACCCCGAGCACGTCCGCGACCAGCTCCGGATCGAGCGCCGACGTGACCTCGTCGAGCAGCAGGATGTCCGGGTCCATGGCCAGCGCGCGGGCGATCGCGACGCGCTGCTGCTGCCCGCCCGAGAGGGTCGTGGGGTGCGCGCGCTCCTTGTCGGCGAGCCCCACGGTCGTCAGGAGCTCGCGTGCCCGCGCCTCCGCCTCCTCCCTGGACCGGCCCAGGACGTGGATCTGCGCCTCGGTGATGTTCCTCAGCACCGTCATGTTGGGGAACAGGTTGAACTGCTGGAACACCATGCCGATCTTCGACCGGACGGCGCGCAGGTGCTTCTGCGAGGGCTTGACCAGCTTGTCGCCCTTGCGCTGGTGGGTCAGCGGCTCGCCGTCCACCCAGATCACGCCGTCGTCCACCGACTCGATCGTCATGAGCAACCGCAGGATCGTCGTCTTGCCCGAACCGCTCGGGCCGATGAGCGCGACCCGCTCGCCACGCCGGACGGTGAAGTCCAGGCTGTCCAGGACGGTGTGGTCGCCGAACTTCTTGACCACCCCGTCGAAGCACACCATCGGCGTGTCGTCGGGTCCCGGCGTCCCCGGCCGGGCCGGGGCGGTGGCGTCAGTAGGCAAGGGACTTCTCCAGTCTCCGGATGAGGATCGAGGTCGGATAGCTCGCGAGGAGGAAGATCACGCCGGCCAGCGTGATGGGCTCGAGGTACTGGAAGTTGCGGGCCCCGTACTGCTGCGCCGCCGTCACCATCTCCACGACGGTGATGGCGAACAGGAACGGCGTGTCCTTGAACAGCGAGATCGCGTAGTTCCCCAGGGCGGGGACGGTGTTGCGGATCGCCTGCGGGAGCACGACCGCGCGCCAGGTCCGCCCCGCGGGCAGGGACAGGGCCCGGGCCGCCTCCCACTGACCCCTCGGCACCGCCTCGATCCCCGCCCGGTACACCTCCGCCATGTAGGTCGCGTAGTGGATGCCGATCACCGCGATACCGATCTGCAGCGCGGTGAACTGCGGCAACAGGAAGTAGGCGAACAGCAGCTGCACCACGAGCGGGGTGAGGCGGATGAACTCGCTCACCATGCGCAGGGGCACCGTGATCACGGCCGGGGCCGCCCGCCGCAGGATGGCCACCACCAACCCCAGGGCGGCGGCGATGAGGAACCCGACCACCGTAGCCAGCAGGGTGATGCGGAACCCCTCGAGCAGGACGGGGACGGCCTCGGCGGCGCGTTCCCAGCTCCAGTCCACTCTCATCGACCCACCCCCACTGCCTCGTCGACCCGTTCGGGGCGAAGACTCAGGACCTCACGCATCGACGGCCCCGCCCCGAGCCGGGCCTTCGCGCCGACCTCGAGCAGATTCATGAACAGGGTGAGGGCGTAGGCGATGAGGAAGTACAGGACCAGGCCGACGCCGAACGCGAAGACGGTGTCGCCGGTGACCCGGCGCAGCTCTCCGATGTGATAGGTCAGGTCCTGGAGCAGGATGAAGCTCGCCAACGCGCTGCCCTTGAGCAACTGGATGAGCAGGTTGTTCAGCGGCGGGATCATCTGCACCCAGGCCTGCGGGAACACGATCCGGTACAGCCGCTGCCAGGGCGTGAAGTTCAGCGCGAGCGCCGCCTCCCACTGCGGGTCCGGGACTGCGGCGAGCGAGCCGCGGACCACCTCGGCCGCGTACGCCCCGTAGTTGAGCCCCAGCGCGAGGATCCCGCAGAACATGGGATCGAGTTCGTACCCGAGCAGGGGCAGCACGAAGAACAGCCAGAACAACTGCACCAGCAGGGACGTCCCGCGGAAGAACTCGACGATCGTCCTCGACACCCCGCGGATCAGCAGGTGACGGGACCCGGCGGCGACACCCAGCACCAGGGCGAGGATGAACGCCAGAGCCGCCCCGCCGAGGGTGAGGTAGATGGTGGTGAGGATGCCCTCCTGGAAGCGCGGCCACGCCTCCAGGAAGGCATCGATGTTGCCGCCCACCGCCTGCTACTCGACCCCGGCGCACAGGTCGGCGGTCGTGAGGTCGGGGTCGGGCAGCTCCTCCTCGGTGAACCCGAACTCGCCCACGATCGACAGGTACTTCTCGGGATCAGAGGTGATCTTGGCCAGCTCCTCGTTGTAGGCCTCCAGCAGCTCCCGGTCGTCGGTGCGGAACACGGTGCCGCCGGCGCCGACCTGCGGTACGCCGTTGATCTCGGCGACGAAGGACTGGGTGACCTCGACCGGGGCGTCGGGGTTGTTGTTCTTCATCCAGTTGAGCGAGATCCCGGTCAGCGCGAACACGTCGGCGCGGCCGGAGGTCACGGCGTCCATCCCGTCCTGCGGGGTGGCCACCTGGGTGGAGTCGATCCCGAGCTGGGCCGCGTAGTCGGTCTCGATGGCGCCGGTCATGGTGGCGAGCCGCGCCCCGCTGTCGGCCACCGACTGCATGTCGGTCAGGTTCAGCGGGTTGCCCTCCGCCACCATCAGGGCCGTGGTGTAGTTGAACTCCGGCTCGCTGAACGCGGCCTGTTCGCAGCGCTCGGGCAGGATCGACATGCCGGCGCTGACGACGTCGAACCGGTTGGCCTGCAGTCCGGGGATGAGCGCGCCGAAGTCGGCGTTGACCCCCTCGACCGTCTCGATACCGAGGTTGCCGAAGATCTCGCGGTGCAGTGCCACGGTGGCGCCGGTGAGCTCCCCGTTCTCCATGAAGGAGTACGGGGCCTCGCCCGCGAACCCGACCGTCACGCTGCCCCGCTCCTGCAGCGTCTCCAAGAGGCTCGACTCGTCATCGGTGTTCGTCGACGTGCAGCCCGTCAGCCCCAACCCGACCGCCAGGGCGGCGGCGATCACGGTCCTGGTACGACGGCGTACGGATGTCCTCGGCCCTGCTGGTGCCATGGTCTTCAACCTTCCGGTCGCGGTCGGGTGCCGGGCGCGGTGCTGCGTTCCCGATTCCCCTCGCGTTCTCCGGTCTGTGTCGCCACGCCCGACTCATCCGACATTTGGGTTTCACCGAAAGTAGCACGCGTCACATCCAGTGTGAGCGGCATTCATTTATCTGCCGGGCCTATCCTGAGCGTCATGACGGCATCCGAGACGCTCGCCGAGGCACTGCGCCGCGCCGCCGCGGCCCCCACGCTGGTGGTCGCGTGCGACTACGACGGCACGCTGGCCCCGTTCGTCGACGACCCCACGCAGGCCGTGCCCGCCCCCGGCGCCGCCGAGGCCCTCGCGCGGCTGGCGGGACTGCCGCGCACGACCGTCGCGCTGCTGTCGGGACGCAACCGGGCCGCGCTGTCCGAGGTGAGCGGGGCGGGCGCCCCGGTGGTGCTGGTGGGCAGCCACGGGTCCGAGTGGGAGGGTGGGTTCGACTCCCCCCTCGACGACGACGAGGTGGCGCTGCTCGAGCGGGTCCGGTCCGATCTCGAGGAGATCGTCTCCCGCACCCCCGGCGCGCACGTCGAGACCAAGCCCACCGCCGCGGTGCTGCACGTCCGGCCGGTGGCGGACGCCGCGGCCCGGGAACGCGCGCAGTCCGAGGCGATGGCCGGTCCCGCGGCGCTCGACGGGGTGTTCGTCACCGAGGGCAAGAACGTCGTGGAGATCGCGGTGCGCGAGGCGAGCAAGGGTGCCGCCATCGAGAAGATGGTCGAGCAGACCGGCGCGGAGGTCGCACTGTTCATCGGCGACGACGTCACCGACGAACGCGGCTTCGCCCGGTTGCGCCCGCAGGACATCGGCGTGAAGGTCGGCAGCGGCGAGACCGCCGCCACCCACCGGGTGGACGACATCACCGCGGTCGTGGGCCTGCTCGGCACGCTCGCCGACCTGCGCGGCTGATCCGCGGCCACGGCGTCGCGGACCCCCCGGTTCCACACGCCGGGGCGCCCACCGTTCTACACTTAACGACAACGGTTCCCATTACTACGAGAGTGGTGCTCGTGTCGTCGACCTCCCGCCAGAAGCGCACCCGTCCGAACCGAGCGCTGGCCGCGCTCGCGGTGACCCTCCTCGGCGCGAGCACGCTCGCCGCCTGCGGCGCCGACGGGCAGGCCGCCACCGGTGACGGCGACGGCCCGGAGGTGGTCGCCTCGACAACCGTCTACGCCGACATCGCCCGACAGGTGGCCGGCGACAACGCGACGGTCGAGTCCGTCATCTCCGACCCCACCGCCGACCCGCACTCCTTCGAGGCCAGCCCGGCGGACGCCGCCGCCGTCGCCGCCGCCGACCTGGTGGTCTACAACGGCGCCGGTTACGACGGCTTCGTGGACCAGGCCCTCGGGAACGCGGGCGACGTCCCGGTCGTGCGGGCCGTCGACGAGTACTCACGGGTCACCGGCGGCGCCGTCGGGGCACACGAGCACGGCGAGGACGGCGAGGACGGCGATCACGCTGCGCACGACGGGCACGACCACGGTGCCGTCGACGGGCCCGACGGGCACGACGGGCACGACCACGGTGCCGGCGAGAACGAGCACGTCTGGTTCAGCTTTCCCACCGTCGCCGCGGTCGCCGAGCGCGTCGCCGAGGAACTGGCCGCCCTCGACGCCGACAACGCCGACGAGTACCGCGCCAACGCCCGCGAGTTCGCCGACGCCCTCGCCCCGCTCGACGACGAGCTCGACGCCATCCACGACCGCGGCCACTTCCCCTACGCCCAGACCGAGCAGGTCGGCGCCCACCTGTTCGAGGCCGCGCACCTGACCGACCTGACGCCGCGCGGATTCCTCTCCTCCGTCGAGGACGACACCGACCCGTCCGCCGCCGACCTCGCCGCACTGCTGGACCTGCTCGCCGAGCGACGGGTCGCCTTCCTCGCCTTCAACTCCCAGACCGAGACCTCCGTCACCGCCCGCGTCCGCGACGCGGCCGAGGAGGCGGACGTCGTCGTCGTCGACCTCACCGAGACCCTCCCCGAGGGCGCCGACTACCTGGGATGGATGACCGGCATCGTCGAGCAGCTGTCCGGCGCACTGGCCGACGCCACGCCCGCCGACGACGGTGGGCACTGATCGGATGGGCGCCGACCGGGCCGGGACCGACCCCGCCGACGCCCACGAACGCGGCACCCCCGGACCCGGGCCCGTCGTCTCGCTGCGCAACGTGACCGTCTCCCGCGGCGGCCGCACCCTCATCCGCGACCTCGACCTCGAGGTGCAGCCCGGCGAGTTCGTCGCCGTCCTCGGCCCCAACGGCGCCGGCAAGACCACCCTGCTCAAGGTCCTGCTCGGCGAACACCGGCCCGACTCCGGCACGGTCCTCGTCGACGGCCGCCCGCCCGGCGACCGGGCCACCCATCTCGGCTACGTCCCCCAGCAGCGCGCGTTCGACCCCGGCATCACCCTGCGCGGTCGCGACCTCGTCGCCCTCGGGATCGACGGCACCCGCTGGGGTCCCGGATGGCCCTCGCGCCGCGCCGGTAAACGCCGCATCGTCGCCGACTCCCTCGCCCGACTCCGGGCCGGGTCCCTCGCGAACACGCCGCTCGGCCGGATGTCCGGCGGCGAACAACAACGCGTCCGCGTCGCCCAGGCCATCGCCTGCGACCCGTGCGTCATGCTCTGCGACGAGCCGCTGCTCAGCCTCGACCTCACCGGCCAACGCACCGTCGCCTCCGTGCTGGACCACCGACGCCGCGAGCACGACACCGCCGTCGTGTTCGTCACCCACGAGATCAACCCCGTCCTGCCGATGGTCGACCGGATCGTCTACCTCGTCGACGGGCGCCACCGCATCGGCACCCCCGACGAGGTCTTCACCAGCGAGGTCATGTCCGAGTTGTACTCCTCCCCCGTCGAGGTCCTGCGCGTTCGCGGCCAGATCATCGTGGTGGGCGACACCCAGCACCTGTGCACCGAACCCTGGAGCACCGGGCACCACCATCACGACGACGACCACGGAGCGCACTGATGGACCGTCTGCTCGAGATCGCCGGGTCCCTCGCCGACACCGAGACCACCGCCTACCTGCTCCGACAGGACTTCGTGGTGCTCGGCCTCGCAGCGATCGCCCTGCTCGGCCTGCTCTCCGGCGCCATCGGACCGTTCATCGTCATGCGGCAGATGTCGTTCTCCGTGCACGGCGCCAGCGAACTGGCCCTCACCGGCGCCGCCGCCGCGCTGCTGTTCGGACTCAACCTGGGGTTCGGCGCGATCGTGGGGTCGGTGATCGCCGCGCTGATGTTCGGGATCATGGGGTCCCGGGCCTCCCAACGCGACTCCTCGATCGGCGTCGTGCTGGCCTTCGGCCTCGGGCTGGCCGTGCTGTTCATCCACCTCTACCCCGGCCGCTCCGGAACCAGCTTCTCCCTGCTCACCGGGCAGATCGTCGGCGTCTCCGAACACGGGCTCGTGCAGATGGCGGTGGTCGCGGCGATCATCTGCGGCGCCCTGGTCCTGCTGTACCGGCCGCTCGTGTTCTCCTCCGCCGACCCCGAGGTCGCCGCCGCGCGGGGCGTGCCCGTCCGCGCGATCAACATGATCTTCGCCGTCCTCGTGGGGCTGGCCGCCGCGCAGGCCGTCCAGGTCGTCGGCGCGCTGCTCGTGCTCTCGCTGCTCATCACGCCCGCCGCCGCGGCCGCGGCCGTCACGTCCAGCCCGGGGCGCGCGATCGGCCTGACGATCCTGTTCGCCGAGATCGCCGCCGTGGGCGGGATGCTGCTCTCGCTGGCCCCCGGCGTGCCCGTCTCGGTGTTCGTCACCACCATCTCGTTCGTCATCTACCTCGCCTGCCGCGCCGTGGCGGCCGTGCGGCGATGACCGCGCGGGGACTAGCGTCACGGACGTGAACAGCGATCCCAGCGCCCCCGCGGCGGGTCCCGGGCCGGGCGCACAACCGGACACCGACGAGCTCGCGGCGATCCGGGCCGCCTACCCCACGCTGGGCTGGGACAGCGCCGAGCGGATCGTCGAGGGCTGGGACCACACGGTGGTCATCTGTCGGGGCTGCAGCGGCGACGACGCCCTCGGCCACCGCGACCTGGTCTTCCGGTTCCCCTCCGACGAGCAGGCGCACGCGCAGCTGCCGACCGAGATCGCGGTGCTCGAGCACCTGGCCGGGCACGTCGAGGCGGCGCTGCCCCACTACTCCCACGTCCCGCCGCACGGGGGCTTCGCCGGCTACCCCCTCGTCCGCGGGCAACGCCTCACCCCGGAACTCCTCGACTCCCTGCCCTACCGCGAGCGGACACTCATCGCGGGACAGCTGGGCGCCCTGTTGGCGGCGCTCCACGTGCAGGACGTGTCGGCCCCGCCGCTCGACCGGGTCCCCCACTCGTATCAGCCGGAGAACCTGGACTTCGTCCGCGGGATCCTCGCCCACGACATGCCCGCGGTGCTCACCGACGACGAACTGCGCACGGCACACGAGATCTGCGACGAGGTCGGCGTCCTGCAGTCGACGCTGCTGCCGCGCGTGCTCCTGCACAACGACGTCTACTCACGGCACCTGTACTGGGACCGCGACGCCACCCCCGGTCGGCTGGGCCTGATCGACTTCACCGACATGTGCCTGGGCGACCCGGCCGTCGACTTCGCCGAGCTCTATGAATACGGGCCGCGCTTCGTCGAGGACGTCCTCGCCCGCTACGTGGGCCCGGTCGACGACGCGTTCCTCGACCGGGCGTGGACGTACCAGCGGCTCGCGGCGCTCTACATGATCGCCGGCCACCTCTACTACGGGGTGGAGACCTGGGAGCACGCGCGGGCGGCGTTCGACCGCTGCCGGTCCCCGCATCGTCCGCGGGCCTGAGCGCAGAGCGGGGCCGCTGTCACCCGCGGCCGCACGCACAGCAGCCGCGCAGCAGCCGCTCCCCGACATGGCGTCTCGCTCTCGCTCCTGCCCAGCCCTGCCGGCAGCCGCTCCCCGGGATGGCGTCTCGCTCTTGCTCCTGCCCAGCCCTGCCGACAGCCGCTCCCCGGCATGGCGTCTCGCGCTTGCTCCTGCCCAGCCGCATCGGCAGCCGCGCCCCGGGATGGCGTCTCGCTCTCGCTCCTGCCCAGCCCTGCCGACAGCCGCTCCCCGGCATGGCGTCTCGCTCTCGCCCCTGCCCAGCCCTGCCGACAGCCGCTCCCCGGCATGGCGTCTCGCGCGTGCTCCTGCCCCGCCTCATCGGCAGCCGCTCCCCGGGATGGCGTCTCGCTCGCGCTCCTGCCCAGCCCTGCCGGCAGCCGCTCCCCGGCATGGCGTCTCGCTCTCGCCCCTGCCCAGCCCTGCCGACAGCCGCTCCCCGGCATGGCGTCTCGCTCTTGCTCCTGCCCAGCCTCATCGGCAGCCGCTCCCCGGGATGGCGTCTCGCTCCCGAAGTTGCCCGGCCTGAACACAGCCGCGCGCCAACATGGCGTCCCGCCGGTCCCCCTGCGCGCGCGAGACGCCATGCCCGCTGGCCGGGTGACATCTGCAAACGCGAGACGCCATGCCGACGGGCGGCGTGACATGAACGGGCGCGGCAGGACCAGCGCGGTGATGGCAGTGCGGCCGCGGGACTGGGACCGGGCCCGGGATCGGGACCCGCTCGCCGCGGGCCCGCTCACCAGCTCAGCCCTTGACGCGACGCTGCCGCGCGAACTCCGACAGCACCACGCCCGCGGCGACGGAGGCGTTGAGGCTCTCGACCTCCGAGGCGATGGGGATCGACAGGATCGAGTCGCAGTTCTCGCGGACCAGGCGGGACAGGCCCTTGCCCTCGGAGCCCACGACGATCACGGTGGGACCGGTGCCGTCGTAGTCGTCGAGAGAGACGTCGCCCCCGGCGTCGAGGCCGACGAGCTGCACTCCGGCCTTGGCCCAGTCCAGAAGGGTGCGGTTGAGGTTGGTCGCCTTGGCCACGGGGAGCCGGGCGGCCGCGCCGGCGGAGGCCCGCCACGCGACGGCCGTGATGGACGCACTGCGTCGCTCGGGGATGAGGACACCGTGACCGCCGAACGCGGCGACCGACCGGATGACGGCGCCGAGGTTGCGGGTGTCGGTGATGTTGTCGAGAGCCACCAGCAGCGCGGGCTCGGAGGACCCCATCGCCATGGCGAGCAGGTCGTCGGGGTCGGCGTACTGGTACGGCGGGACCTGGAGGCCGACGCCCTGGTGCATGCCGTTGGAGACCATGCGGTCGAGGTCGGTGCGGGGCACCTCGAGGATGGAGATGCCCTTGGCGGCGGCGAGGTGCACGGCCTCGGTCAGCCGCTCGTCGGCGTCCGAACCGATCGCGACGTACAGGGCCGTGGCGGGGACGCCCGCGCGGAGGCATTCCACCACGGGGTTGCGGCCCACCACGTACTCGGGTCCGTCGGCCTGCTTCTGCGCCTGCCGGCGGCGCTGCTGCGCGCCCTCGGCCTTGCGGCTGGCGGCCTTGGCCCGGCGGTGTGCCGGGTGGTAGGTCCGGTCCTCGGCCTTGGGGGTGGCGCCGCGGGCCTCGAGCCCCCGCCGTCGCTGGCCGCCCGACCCGACGACCTGGCCCTTCTTGGTGCCGGACTTGCGGATGGCTCCGCGCCGACTCGAGTTACCTGCCATGTCAGTCCTTCCGGTGGGCGAGCGACCACTTCTGGCCGTCCGCGGTGTCGGCCACCTCGATGCCGGCCGCGACCAGGCGGTCACGGATGGCGTCGGCGGTGGCGAAATCCTTGTCCGCCCGCGCCTGGGCACGGGCCTCGAGCTCCGCGCGGACGAGGAGGTCGAGCGCGGTGAGGGCGGCGTCGTCACCACCCGCGGCGGAGGTCCACTGCGGGTCGAGCGGATCGACCCCCAGGACCGCGGTCATCGCCCGGACGGACGAGGCCGCGGTGAGCGCCGCCTCGAGGTTCCCCTCCGACAGCGCGGTGTTGCCGGCCCGGACCCGTCCGTGGATCTCCGCCAGTGCGGCGGGCACCCCCAGGTCGTCGTCCATGGCGGCGGCGAACGCCTCGGTCCAGTCGCCGACCGGGACCTCGGCCTCGGACGCCGCATCCGCCCGCGCGGCCTCCTCCACCCGCTGCACGAACGCCTCGATCCGCCGGTACGCGGCGGCGGCCTCCTGCAGTGCTTCGGGAGAGTATTCCAGCATCGACCGGTAATGCGCACTTCCGAGGTAGTAGCGCAGTTCGACGGGCCGCACGGCGGTGAGGATGTTGGGCACGCTCAGGACGTTGCCGAGGGACTTGCTCATCTTCTCGCCGGCCATGGTCACCCAGCCGTTGTGCAGCCAGTAGCGGGCGAACCCGTCGCCGGCGGCGTGGGACTGGGCGGCCTCGTTCTCGTGGTGCGGGAACTGCAGGTCGAGCCCGCCGCCGTGGATGTCGAAGGTGGGGCCCAGGTACCAGGTGGCCATGGCCGAGCACTCGAGGTGCCAGCCGGGTCGGCCGTCGCCCCAGGGGGTGGGCCAGCTGGGTTCGACGGGCTTGGCGGCCTTCCACAGCGCGAAGTCGCGGGGGTCGCGCTTGCCGCGCAGGTCGGCGCCCTCGCCCTGGTCGACCTCGTCGAGGCGGTGACCGGACAGGTGGCCGTAGTCGCCCTCGGGGGCGGCGGACCAGGCGGCGACGTCGAAGTAGACGCTGCCCTCGGCCGGGTACGCGTAGCCGCGCTCGATGAGCCGCTCCATGTACTCGATCATCTGGGTGATGTGCCCGGTGGCGCGGGGTTCGGTGGACGGCGGCAGCACGCCGAGCGCATCGTAGGCGCGGGTGAACTCGCGCTCGTGGGTGGCGGCCCATTCCCACCAGGGGCGGTCGTTCTCGGCGGCCTTGGTGAGGATCTTGTCGTCGATGTCGGTGACGTTGCGGACGAACGCGACGTCGTAGCCGGTCGCCAGGAGCCAGCGGCGGAGGATGTCGAACGCGACGCCGGAGCGGACGTGCCCGATGTGCGGGACGGCCTGGGGGGTGGCTCCACAGAGGTAGACCGACGCGTGCCCTTCCCGGACGGGGGTGAACTCCCGGAGGGAGCGGGTGGCGGTGTCGTACAGATGGAGCGTCACGGGCGCCGAGTCTACCGGTGCGCCCGCGTCAGGCCCGGTAGACCAGCGCCGTGGCGACGGCGGAGACCCCCTCGCCGCGTCCGGTGAAGCCCATCCCGTCGGTGGTGGTGGCGGAGACGGAGACGGGCGCGCCGATGATCTCGCCTAGCCGCTGTTCGGCCTCGGCGCGTCGGGGGCCCATCTTGGGGCGGTTTCCGACCATCTGGACGGCGGCGTTGCCGATACTCCAGCCGTGGCGGGCCAGTTCGTCGCACGCCTCGCGCAGCAGCCGCTCGCCGGAGACGTCGTCGTACTCGGGCCGGCCGGTGCCGACGAGGCCGCCCAGGTCGCCCAGCCCGGCGGCGGACAACAGGGCGTCGACGAGGGAGTGCGCCACGACGTCACCGTCGGAGTGGCCCTCGCAGCCGTGGTCGTCGGGGAAGTGCAGGCAGGCCATCATGCACGGCTTGCCGGGTTCGACACGGTGGGCGTCGGTGCCGATCCCGACCCGGGGGATGACGGGTCCGGGGGCGTCTGCTGCGGTCACTGGGTCTCCTGGGGGCGGCCGGCGGCGGCGGGGTCGAGTTCGGCCAGCGCGCGGGCGTGGTCGTCGGGGGTGGTGATCTTGAACGCGAGCGGGTCTCCGGCGACGGTGGCGACGCGCCCGCCGACGCGTTCGACGAGGCCGGCGTCGTCGGTGGCGACGTCCCCGGCGGCGTCGTAGGCCGCGAGCAGGACGTCGGGCGCGAAGCCCTGCGGGGTCTGGACGGCCCGGAGGGTCGCGCGGTCGGGGGTGCCCACGACGTAGCCGGCGGCGTCGACCTGTTTGACGGTGTCGACGACCGGGAGGACGGGCACCACGGCGACCTCGCCGCCGCGGACGGCCTCGACGACGCGCCGGACGGGCGCGGCGGGGGTGAGGCACCGGGCGGCGTCGTGGACCAGGAGGACGTCGTAGGCGACCGGGTGGGCGGCGGTGAGCGCCGCGAGTCCGTTGCGCACCGAGTCGGTGCGCTCCGCGCCCCCGGTGGCGACGACGACGAGGTGGTCGTCGTCCCGCAGGTGGGCGAGCTCGGACTCGGCCGGACCGACGCGGTCGGCGGGCACCACCACCACGACGTCGTCGACGACACCCGAGGCCAGCAGGCCGGCGACGGCCCGCTCGAGCATGGTGCGGCCGTGGAGGTCGACGAACGCCTTCGGCAGGCCCGCGCCGAGCCGGACGCCGGATCCGGCCGCGGGGACGACGGCGGCCACCCTGCCCGTGTGGGCGGGGTGGCCGTCGATGCCGGAGCCGGTCACGGCCCCGGGGGCGTCATGCGGCGCCATACCGTCGCGTGGTCGACAGTCCGATGCCGGACGTCACGCCGGGGCGGCGGAGCCCAGCACCTCGTCGAGGAGGGCGCCCGCGCGGTCCTCGTCGGCACGCTCGGCGAGCGCGAGCTCACCGACGAGCACCTGACGGGCCTTGGCGAGCATCCGCTTCTCGCCGGCGGACAGGCCGCGGTCGAGGTCGCGGCGCCAGAGGTCGCGGACGACCTCGGCCACCTTGTTGACGTCGCCGGAGGCGAGCTTCTCGGCGTTGGCCTTGTAGCGGCGGGACCAGTTGGTGGGCTCCTCCGCGTGCTCCGTGCGCAGGACCTCGAAGACCTTGTCGAGACCCTCCTGGTCCACGACGTCGCGCACTCCCACGTACTCGGCGTTCTCGGCCGGTACCTTCACCGTGAGGTCGCCCTGTGAGACCTTGAGGACGAGGTATTCCTTCTCGGTGCCCTTGACCGTCCGCATCTCGATCGCCTGGATGGTGGCGGCGCCGTGATGCGGGTAGACGACGGTGTCGCCGACCTTGAACTCCATGAGTGGCTTTCCCCTTTCGACTGACCTATCTTAGCACGCCCTCAGTGCAGGCGTTTTCCGTTTGCGCAGGTCAGCAACCTAAGCGGGCTTTCGGGGCGATCCCAGGGGTGTGGCGCGGCCACTCTGGCGCAGGTCCGGAGCGGCCGTGGACTACGATGAGACCGGCCTGAGAGACGACCATCCCCGAGGAGCCTGACGTGACTTCACCGAACACCGGCCTGCGCCGCACCGCGCTCGTAGTCCTGGCCGTGGGCGCCGCCCTCGGGGCGTCGGCCTGCAGCGCCGGTCAGGTCTCCCAGACCGCGAACCAGGTCGCCGCGGTCGACGGTGGACGCGGTGCCGTCGGCGATCTCGCGGTCAACGACCTGCAGGTGGTCGTCCCCGAGAACGGCGGCCAGGCCCGCGTTGGGTTCGTCGCCTCGTTCAGCGGGTACGGCCTCGGGGAGCCCGTCTCCCTCGACTCGGTCGAGATCGACGGCACGCCCGTCCAGCTCGGCCAGACGCAGCCGCTGGAGCGTGGCTGCTCGATCGTCGTCGACGCGCGGGAGAACGCGGAGCCGGCGCCGGTCGAGGGCGTGTGCGTCGAGCAGACCACCGCCACCCTGCCCTCCTCGGACAACCTCGACCTCGGCACCTCCGTGCCCGCCACCGTGACGTTCTCCACGGGCGACCGGATCGAGACCCAGGCCGCCGTCGTCGGCGAGCTCGTCGAGGCCGGCGAGTACGTCCGCCCGACGGAGTTCGTCGGCGAGTCCGAGGGGCACTGACACGTCCGCCCTCTCCGCCCGCTCGGCCGACGGGTCGCCGCTGGACCCCGAGATGCGCGCCGTCCTGCGCCGTCTCGCCCCGGGCACCGAGCTCCGTGACGCACTGGACCGGATCCGCCGTAGCGGGACCGGTGGCCTCGTCGTGCTGGGCGACGATCCCGGCGTCCAGGCCGTCTGCGACGGCGGCGTGGACCTCGACGTGGAGTTCACCCCCGCCCGCCTGCGGGAACTGAGCAAGATGGACGGCGCGGTGGTGCTGTCGACCGACGGGTCGCGGATCACCCGCGCCAACGTCCACCTCGTCCCGGACCCCTCCCTGCCCGCCGTCGAGACCGGCACCCGTCACCGCGCGGCCGAACGCACCGCCGCGCACACCGGCGTGCCCACCGTGGCCGTCTCCGCGTCCATGACCACCGTCACCGTCTACGCCGGCGGCCTGGCCCGCGTGCTCGCCGACCCGGTGGTCCTGCTCGCACGCGCCGACCAGACCGTCGCGACCATGGAGCGCCACGGCGCCCGCGCCGCCCGTGCCCGCACCCGGCTCGACCGGGCCGAACTGGGCGACTACGCGTCGGTCCGTGACGTGGTGACCATGGCCCAGCGGCTCCTGCGCCTCGAGCGGCTGGGCGCCGAGCTCGCCGAACTCACCGTGGAGATGGGCGAGTACGGGCGACAGACCGCCCTCCAGCTGGAGGAGCTGCTGTCCGACACCCCGGACGAGCTCCGGGGCCTGGTCGCGGACCACCTGCGGGTGGAGACCGTCGACGGGGACCCCCGCACGGCCCCCACGCCTGAACAGATCGACGCCGGGCTGGAGCGCCTCGCCGCGCTGTCCGACGCCGATCTGCTGCTGCCGGCGCCCGTGGCCCGATGTCTGGGGCTGCCGGCCGAGCCCGAGGACCTCGACGAACACGTCACGGCGCGCGGGTACCGCATGCTCACGCATATCCCGCGGCTGCGGCCGGTGCAGATCACGGCGCTGGTGGAGCGGTTCGGTTCGGTCCCGGCGCTGCTCGCGGCCGAGCAGTCGGACTTCGCGGACGTCGAGGGCGTGGGCGCACTGTGGGCGCGGCACGTCCGCCAGCGCCTCACCGGCCTCGACATCATCTGACCCGGGGGCGTCGGCCGACCCGGCCCGGCGGGAGCCCCGGCCCACGCGCTGATCGCGCTACTTGCGCCGGTCGCTCGGGGATCAGGACTCGGGCGCCTCGACCACGTTGAACGTGGAGGCCGGGCTGAAGACGTTCCCGACCAGCGCGTACACCTGGTACGCACCCACCTCGACCGGCGTGCGGTCCGCCTCGGAGCAGGCGCCCTCCGCCGAGCGGCGACCGGTCCAGTCGATCTGGCGCGGCTCCGGCTCGTCGGGGCGCAGCTCGACCTCGTCCTCGTCCCGCGGGGTCGTGCAGTCGATGCTGGACCACACCTTGGAGTTGTCGTCCAGGCGGTACACCTCGAACGACAGCGGCGCCTCCGACAGGTCCCGGTCACACGTGGTGTCCGAGACGTTGACGATGTTGACGAAGAAGCGGACGTCCTCCCCCACCGGCACGTTCGGCTCCGCGGGCCACACGTCCAGCCGCAGGTCCTCGTCCGCACACCGGCCCCGCGAGGCGCCGCCGTCGTCCTCACGCGAGGACGTCTCGGTGGACGAGGTCTCCGAGGTGGTCAGCGCCGCCGTCGAGCCCGCATCGCCACCGTCGGCGGTCTCCTGGGTGTCCGTCCCCGAGTCCCTCGACGCCAGGACGAGCGCCAGCACCACGACGAGGGCGGCGACGACCGCGACGACCACCGCGGCGACGCGGCGACGCACATAGACTTCACGCGGAAGGGGGCCCTGGGGTTCGTGCACGGGCCCAACTCTAGAGCCGAGCCCGCGCCCGCCGGACCTGCGGCGCGGCGTGTCCCCCAGACCGCGCCGCGGGTGCGCGAGACGCTAGACCGCGACCATCTCCTCGCCCGGGCCGTGCGGGGTGTCCTGGACGTCCCCGATGGCGCTGCGGAGGTACGCGTGACCGTCGGAGAGCTTGTAGGTGACCCCCACGATCGCCAGCCGGCCCTCGTCGACCCTGTCGCTGATGATCTTCGACCGCTGCTTGAGCAGTTCACCCGTCTCCAGCACGTGGCGCGCCTCGAAGTCGTCGGTCGTGCTCAGACCCTCGCGACGGCCGTTGAGGATGGACGGCGAGACCTTCTCGACCACGTCACGCAGGAAGCCGGGCGGGATCTCCCCTGTCTCCAGCGCATCGGTGGTGGCCTTGACCGCACCGCAGCTGTCGTGGCCCAGGACGACGATCAGCGGCGTGTCGAGCACGTGCACCGCGTACTCGATCGAGCCCAGGACCGCGGTGTCGATGATGTGACCCGCGGTGCGGATGACGAACAGGTCGCCCAGGCCCTGGTCGAAGATGATCTCGGCCGCCACCCGCGAATCGGAACACCCGAACAGCACCGCCTTGGGATGCTGCGCGGCGACGAGCTTCTCCCGCCGCTCGGTATTCTGGCTCGGATGACGCATCTGGCCCTCGACGAACCGGTGGTTGCCGTCGCGCAGCGAGGCCCAGGCACTGATCGGGTTGGTATGAGGCATGGCTCATATTGTGCACCGCGACCCGCGGGGGCCGGACGTTGACCTCCGTCGACACCCCGTCCCTGCTCGCCTGGTTCGCACGCGCCGGCCGCCCCCTGCCCTGGCGCTCCCCCGACACCGGCGCGTGGGAGATCCTGCTGTGCGAGGTCATGAGCCAGCAGACCCCCGTCGCCCGGGTCGAACCCGTGTGGCGCGCCTGGCTCGACCGCTGGCCCGGCCCCGCGGAACTCGCCGCCGCGGCCCCCGCCGACGTCATCCGCATGTGGGGCAAGCTCGGCTATCCCCGCCGCGCGCTCCGGCTCCGGGAATGCGCACTCGTCGTCGTCGACACCCATGGCGGCCGGGTACCCCACGACGTCGACGAGCTCCTCGCCCTGCCCGGCGTCGGTGACTACACCGCGCGCGCCGTCGCCTGCTTCGCCCACGGACAGCGCGTGCCCGTCGTCGACACCAACGTGCGACGCGTCGTCGCCCGGGCCGTGCGCGGCGACGCCGAGGCCGGCCCCCCGTCCACCCGACGCGACCTCGCCGCCGTGGAGGCCCTCCTGCCCGCCGACCGCGAGCAGGCGGTGGCGTTCTCCATCGCGGTCATGGAGCTCGGCGCGCTCGTCTGCACCGCCCGCTCGCCGCGCTGCGACGACTGCCCGCTGGCCACGTCCTGCGCCTGGCTCGCCGCCGGCCGGCCCGAGTGGGACGGACCCCGCCGCAGGGTTCAGACCTTCGCCGGCACCGACCGGCAGGTGCGCGGTCTCCTCCTCGACGTCCTGCGCGACGGCGACGGCACCGCACCCCGCGCGGCCCTGGACGCCGTCTGGCCCGACCCCGTCCAACGCGACCGCGCACTGGACTCCCTGCTCATCGACGGGTTGGTCGTCCGCGCCGGCGGGCACTACTCCCTCCCCTGACGCCCGGGTGAGGGTAGGCTCACCTGCATGGCAGTCGTGAAGATCAACGCCCTCAACGTCCCGCCGCAGGCCGGCGCCGAGCTCGAGCGCCGCTTCTCCGAGCGCGCGCACACCGTGGAGAACTCCCCCGGTTTCCTCGGCTTCCAGCTGCTGCGCCCCACCGGCGGGGAGACCCGCTACTTCGTGGTGACCACCTGGGAGGACGAGGAGTCGTTCGCCGCCTGGCGCGACGGTGACGCCCGGGCCGCCCACGCCGGCCAGCACGGCAAGCCCGTCGCCGCGGGCGCCGACCTGCTGGAGTTCGACGTCGTCATGGACGTCAAGCCCGCCTCCTGAGCCGACCCGACCCCGCCGCGCAGCCCCGCGAATGGACCGGATCGCCGAGCAACCGTTCGCCATCGCGTTCAGCACCCTGTTCGTGATCGTCATGCTCCGGGCCAACGCCACCTACTGGCTCGGCCGGGGCGCGCTCCGCGGCGGGCGGCTCAGCGAACGCTTCGCGCACCGGCTCGAGGGCCCGACCATGCAGCGCGCCCAGCGCCTGTCCGCCCGCTACGGGGTCGTCGCGGTGCCGCTGTCCTTCCTCACGGTCGGCGTCCAGACCGCCATCAACTTCAGCGCCGGGTTCACGACGATGCCGCTGCGCCGGTACCTGCCCGCCGTCACCGTGGGGTGCGTGCTCTGGGCCCTGTTGTACTCCACCGTCGGCATGGTCGGGTGGGCGGCGATCGCCGCCCTGTGGGACCGCGTCACCGGGTGAGACCGGCGCCGGTAGCGGGTGAGACCGGCGCCGCCCGCGGGTCAGGGCAGCGGCCCGACCACCGGCGCCAGGTCCTCCGCGAACCGGTCGTCGGCGAGCTCCGCGACATCGACCGACTCGATCTGACCGTCCTCGGTGAACACGTCGGCGAGTTCCTGCTCCCGCGCGATCGTGTCGGCCAGCGCCACCGGCTGGCGGGTGCTGCGGCTCTGCGACAGCTGCGCCGCCTCCGGCGTCAGATCCACGGCCTCGCCGTAGAACCGCGCCCACTCCTCCGGGTTCTCCGCGGTCCACGTCCCCGCCTCCGCGAGGCGCACGAGGAAGTCCGCGATCGCCGTCTGCCGACGCGGATCGGCGAGCGCGTCATGCGAGGCGAGGCCGAACCAGAACCCGTTCGAGGCCTCGGCCGCGGTGGTGAGGGTCCGCGTCTCGGAGGTCGTCTGCGCGATCGCCGTGTACGGGTCCCAGATCGCCCACGCGTCGGCGTCGCCGCGCGCGAAGGCCGACCCCGCCTCGGCGGGCTGGAGGAAGACCAGCTCCACCGACTCCGGGTCCACCCCCGCCTTCCGCAGCTGCAGCAGCAGGTGACCGTGGGCGGAGGTGCCCTTGGCGACCAGCACCTTGCGGCCCGCGAGATCGGCGACCGACCCGACGTCGGAGTCCGGGCGGACCAAAATCTGGTCCCCCTCCCCGCCGTTGGCGTACGCGGAGACGATCGACACCCGGGCACCGGCGGCCGCCCCGAACACCGGCGGGGTGTTACCGGTCACCGCCAGGTCGATCTGGCCCGCGTTGAGGGCCTCGACCTGCGGCGGCCCCGAGGTGAACGTGGAGAACTCGATCTCGTACGGCAGGTCCTCGAGCTGCCCGGCGGCGGTGAGGATCGCCTCGGTGCCGCCCTTCTGGTCCCCCACCTTGAGCACGAGGTCCGACAGGCCGGCGAGGTCCACGCGCTCCGGCTCGGGCGCCGCGGCCTCGGAGTCCCGGGTCGCGCACCCCGACACCAGCAGCAGGGCGGCCATGATCAGGGCGAACACCCCGACGAGGAGGCCGGAACGGCCCCGGGTCCCGGAGATGACGGTCATATCGAGTAGTCCTCTTCTGTGTGCTCGACGCCCAGTGCGTCGAGGAGTGAACGGCGGTGGTGAGCAGTGGCTCCCCGTCCGCGCGGGTCGTCGATCGTCTCGGTGTGCGCGACCGACCCGCCGTCCAGGACGTGGACCCTGTCGGCCAGGGCGACGGCCTCGTCGACGTCGTGCGTCACCAGCAGCACGCCGAACCCGTGGTGCTCCCACAGCCGCAGCAACAACGTGTGCATGGTGCGGCGGGTCAACGCGTCGAGCGCGCCGAAGGGCTCGTCGAGGAGCAGGAGTTCCGGTTCGGCGACGAGGGCGCGGGCCAGCGACGTCCGCTGCGCCTGCCCGCCGGACAGCTGCCCGGGGTAGGCGTCCCCGCGGCCGCCGAGCCCGACCTCGTCGAGGATGCGCGACACCCTGGAGGCCTTCTCGCCCCGGTCCACCGTCACGCGGTTGAGTCCGTGCAGGACGTTCGCCGCGACGGTCCGCCAGGGCAGCAGCCGTGCGTCCTGGAAGACCACCGACGGGGCGCCGTCGATGAGCACCTGCCCGTCGTAGTCGCGGTCCAGGCCGGCGAGGATGCGCAGCGCGGTGGACTTGCCGCTCCCGCTGCGCCCGAGCAGGGCGACGATGTCCCCGCGGGGGATCTCCAGGTCAAGCCCGTCGAGGACGGTGGTGTCCCCGAAGCTCTTGGTGAGGCCCCGCAGGGCCCCCGCGGGCGCGAGTGTCGTGGTCATGTTCGTGCTCCTGGGACTGGCGGGTCAGCGGTAGTGGCGCAGCGCGCGGGCCTCGGCCACGCGGACGAGTGCGTCCGTGAGGATCCCGAGCAGTGCGTAGACGACGAGGCCGACGATGATCACGTCGATCCGGAAGTAGTCGCGGGCGTTCATGATGAGGTAGCCCAGGCCCGTGGTGGCGTTGAGCTGCTCGGCCACGATGAGGGTGAGCCAGGCGATGGCCAGCGACTGCCGGACCCCCACCAGGACCTGCGGGGCGATCGACGGCAGGATCACCTCGGTGAGCCGCTGCCGCCGCGAGAACCCGAACACCGTGGCCATGTCCCGCAGCTTCGGGTCGATCTGACGCAGGCCCGAGGCGGTGTTGAGGTAGATCGGGAAGACCACGCCGAGGGCGATGAGCAGGACCTTGGGCGCCTCCCCGATGCCGAACCAGAGGATGAACAGCGGGATCAGCCCGAGGTGGGGCAGGGCGCGCAGCATCTGCAGCGGCGGGTCGAGGATCGCGTCCGCGTAGCGGGACGTCCCCACGATCACGCCCAGGACGAGGCCCGCGACCGCACCCAGGGCGAGCCCCTGCGCGACCCGGACGCTCGAGACCGCCAGCGCGTCCACCAGCTCGCCCGACCGCAGGAGTTCGATCGCCGATTCCGCGATGAGCTGCGGCGCCGGCAGGATCCGCTCGGGCAGGATCCCGGTGGCGCCGGCGATCTGCCAGACCACGATCAGCAGGATCGGGCTCAGCCACCGCAGCCACCAGAGCCCGCCCCGGGCTCGTCGTCGCCGTCCCCTTCCCCTCCCCGGCGCCGCAGGCGCGTCGGCGACAGCTGCCGGGACGCCCGGCGCGCCGGGGTCATGGCGGGTCGGCGCCCCCGCGGTCGGGGTGGGTGGGGTCACGATCGTGCTCATCGCGCTGTTCTCCTGGTGTGGGTCACCCGCCGATGGAGGCGGGTACCCGGGTCGGGGTGGTGGACGGTGACGACGACGAGGTGGGGCCCGCGAACGGCACGGAGGCCGTGGACTCAGTGGGCGTATCAGGCGTCCACAGGCCACGTCGGGCGAGCTCGGGCAGGACCCCCTCGCCGAACGAGTACGTCTCCTCGAGGTGCGGGTACCCGGACAGGACGAAGTGGCTCAGCCCCAGCTGCGCGTACTCGGCGATCCGGTCGGCCACCTCCTCGTGGGAGCCGACGAGCGCCGTACCGGCGCCGCCTCGTACCAGCCCGACCCCGGCCCAGAGGTTGGGGTAGATCTCCAGCGAATCCGTCCGGCCGCCGTGGAGGTCGAGCATGCGCCGCTGCCCCTCGGACTCGGACGAGGCAAGCGAGGCCTGGACCCGGGCGACGTCGGCGGGATCGATCCCCGCGAGCAGGCGCTCGGCCTCCGCCCAGGCCTGCTCGGAGGTGTCGCGCGAGATGACGTGCAGCCGGATGCCGTAGTCGAGCTCCCGCCCCTGCCCGGCCGCGGCCGCTCGCACGCGGTCGAGCTTCTCCGCCACCGCCGCAGGGGGCTCCCCCCACGTCAGGTAGGTGTCGGCGTGGCGGGCGGCGACACGGATCCCCGCCGCGGAGGAGCCGCCGAAGAAGATGGGCGGGGACACCTCGGGGCGGCGTCCGAGCACGGCGTTCTCCACGGCGAGATGCTCGCCCGAGAACGTGACCGGGTCCGGTGACCCCCAGAGCCGGCGGGTCACCTCGAGGAACTCGTCGGCCCGGGCGTAGCGGGCCTCCTTGTCGAGGAAGTCCCCGTAGGCGCGCTGTTCGGCGGACTCGCCACCCGTGACCACGTTGAGAAGCAGGCGACCGTGGGTCTGCCACTGGAAGGTCGTCGCCATCTGCGCGGCGAGGGTCGGGCTCATCAGCCCCGGCCGCAGGGCCACGAGGAACTTGATGCGCTCACTCGACTCCGCCAACAGGGCGGAGGTCAACAGGGCGTCCTCGCACCAGGCGCCGGTCGGGGTGAGCAGCGACTCGAAGCCGTTGTGCTCCGCGGCCGCGACGATCTGCCGCAGGTACGGCAGCGTCGCCGGGCGGTCCCCCGACATGAACGTGCCGTGGCCGCCCGCGACGAGGTTGCGCGAGTCCCCGTAGGTGGGAAGGAACCAGTGGAAGTGGAGATCCCCGCTCGCGGTGGTCGGCTGGGACTGCTGGGTGGTCACGGGTGACTCCTCGGCATCGGGTGGGTCGGACCGGCCCATCCTCAGGGCGCGGATCGCCGGCTCGCCAGAATTCCGTCCACCGTGATCGAAACCCATAAACCAAGTAGACAGATCGGTCTATGGTTTGTGCTACCGTGTGCGCATGAGACCCGAGGCAACTGCACCTGACCTGCGCATCTCCGACGTGAGCTCCGCCCGGGTCATGCGTGCGATCCGGTTCCGCGGGCCCGTGTCGAGGCCCGAGATCGCATCCACGACAGGCCTGTCGGTCGCCACCGTCGGGCGGGCGACCTCGGCCCTGCTCTCCGCGGGGGTCATCCGCGAGCGTCCCGAACTGATGCACGACGGCTCGGTGGGACGCCCCAGCGTCCCCCTCGAGATCGATCCGTCCGGGCCGGTGACCGTGGCCGTCCACATCGGCCTGCTCCGCAGCGTCGTCGCCGTCTGCGACCTCGGGTGCCGGATCCTGTCCGAGCACTCCGTCCCCACCCCCGGCCGGGACCCCGAGGAGATCGTCGACGTCCTCACGGCCGCCGCCTTCCGCCTCCTGGACGGCCATCGCGACCGCACGCTGGTGTGGGGCGGGGTGGCCACCGCGGCCCGGCTCACCGGCCCCGGCCGCATCGACCACGATCTGCTGGGCTGGACGGACGTGCCCGTCACGGACCTGTTCGCCGACCGCCTGGGCGTGCCGTTCTCGGTGGCGCCGCACGTCGAGGCCATGGCGGCCGCCGAGCTGCTCGTCGGCCACGAGACCCACCGCGGCACGACGCTCGTCGTCTACGGCCGTGAGCACCTGGGGTCCGCGCTGGTGATCGACGGGGCCGTCCACCAGCCCCGCGCGGGCTCGCCGGATCTCGCACACCTGCCCGTCGGCCCCACCACGTACCTCGACGACCGGGGTGCCGGCCTGCTCGACGTGGTGAGCGACTCCGCCCTGGTGCGGGCGGCCGCGCTCCACGGGATCTCCGTGTCGACCGTCGCGGAGCTCGCCGCGAGGGCACGACACGACGCCGCGGCGGAGGCCATCCTGGTCGAACGCGCCACCGTCCTCGGCGGGCTCGTCGGCATCGTCTCGGCGATCACCCGCCCCGACTCGGTCGTCCTGTGCGGCCAGGCGTTCACCGATCACCCGAGGTACCTGGCCCCTCTCATGAGGGCGACCCGCGAGACGCGGCTCTCCGGCGGACTGCCGGATCTGCGGGTGTCGACCGCCGGCAACCGCATCCAGCAGTTCGCCGCGATGGCCGTGGCCCTGGACGCCATCTGCGCGGACCCGACCTCCTTGTTGACGGAGCGCCTCTGCACGGCCTCCTGACCGGCCCCACCCGTCGACGCGCCGCCGCCGCGTACGGCATTCCCCTCACCACGAGCGGAACAGTCGACACCCGGACCACCCGAAAGCAGACTGCTCGCATGTCAGAACACCACTCGCTGTCCGTGTCCCAGGCCTCCGCCTCCAGGGAGGTCCACCGCCGTGCGATGCGGATGCATCCCGCCGGCGTCACCGTCATCACCCTCGACGGTCCGGAGGGCCCGGTCGGCTTCACCGCGTCCTCGCCGTCGAGCCTGTCGGCCGAGCCGGCGCTGCTGAGCTTCAACGTGGGGATCTCCTCGTCGAGCCTGGGCGCCGTGCTCGAGGCCCGGACCGCCGTCATCCACCTCCTCGGCGAGGACGACCAGCCGCTCGCGCTGAGGTTCGCGGGCCCGTCGCACCGGCGCTTCGCCGACTCGGCCCTGTGGACCCGCGCGGAGACGGGCGAGCCGCTTCTCCACGGTGGTCGGGCGCGACTGCGCGTGGCGCTGGACCGCCTCATCCCGGCCGGGGACCACGTCCTCGTGATCGCCCGGCTGCTCGACGCCTGGTTCGACGACGCCCCCTCGGACCCGCTCGTCATCGTCGACGGAGCCCTGCGACCGATCCCCGGGCACGACGACTGACCCGCGGCTCGCGGGGACCGGTTCCCACCCCGCACACCGGAACGACGAGAGGGCCCCCGCCGTGTGGCGGGGGCCCTCTCGTCGGTCAGCCGCGGGGGTCGGCTCAGGAGGTGGCCGGAGCGGCGCCGCCGCCGCTGCCGGCGGGGCCGCCGGTGGACCCGCCGCCGAAGCCGCCCGTCGCGGGCGGGAGCGAGTCGCCCGGACCGGCCTCACCGGTGGGCGCGACGCTCGCGGTGATCTCCTCGCCCTCGCGGTCCTGCGGGGCGTCCGGGCGCGGCGCACCGGAGAAGGTGAACTTGGCGTCCTCGGTGCGCTCGGACTCGCCGTCCCAGCCCTCGACGTCGACCGTCACCAGCTCGCCGGCCGCGACCTCGCCGAAGAGGATCTTCTCCGACAGCGTGTCCTCGATCTCGCGCTGGATCGTGCGACGCAGCGGCCGCGCACCCAGGACCGGGTCGAAGCCACGCTTGGCCAGGAGCTCCTTGGCACGTTCCGTGACCTCGATGTCCATGTCCTTGGCCTTGAGGGCGGAGCGGACGCGACCCACCATGAGGTCGACCATCTGGACGATCTGCTCCTTGGTGAGCTGGTGGAACACCACGATCTCGTCGATGCGGTTGAGGAACTCCGGGCGGAAGTGCTTCTTCAGCTCGTCGTTGACCTTCTGCTTCATCCGCTCGTAGGCGTCCTCGGTGTTGTCGGAGGACTGGAAGCCCATACCCACGGCCTTGGAGATGTCCCTGGTCCCGAGGTTCGAGGTGAAGATCAGCACGGTGTTCTTGAAGTCCACCATGCGGCCCTGACCGTCGGTGAGACGGCCGTCCTCGAGCACCTGGAGCAGGGTGTTGTAGATCTCGGAGTGGGCCTTCTCGATCTCGTCGAACAGGACCACCGAGAACGGCTTACGCCGCACCTTCTCCGTGAGCTGGCCACCCTCCTCGTAGCCGACGTACCCGGGGGGCGCGCCGAAGAGCCGCGAGGCGGTGAAGCGGTCGTGGAACTCGCCCATGTCGATCTGGATGAGCGCGTCGTCCTCGCCGAAGAGGAAGTTCGCGAGCGCCTTGGACAGCTCCGTCTTACCGACACCCGAGGGGCCGGCGAAGATGAACGAGCCCGAGGGACGCTTGGGGTCCTTGAGGCCCGCGCGCGTCCGGCGGATGGCCCGCGAGACCGCCTTGATGGCGTCCTCCTGGCCGATGATCCGCTTGTGCAGCTCGTCCTCCATGCGGAGCAGACGGGTGGTCTCCTCCTCGGTGAGCTTGAAGACGGGGATGCCGGTCCAGTTGCCCAGGACCTCGGCGATCTGCTCCTCGTCGACCACGGCGGCGACGTCCATGTCGCCCGCACGCCACTGCTTCTCGCGCTCCGCGCGCTCGGCGATGAGCTTCTTCTCCGTGTCCCGCAGGCCGGCGGCCTTCTCGAAGTCCTGCGCGTCGATCGCGGACTCCTTCTCGCGGCGGGTCTCCGCGATCTTCTCGTCGAACTCGCGCAGGTCCGGCGGAGCGGTCATCCGCTTGATGCGCATGCGGGCGCCCGCCTCGTCGATGAGGTCGATCGCCTTGTCCGGCAGGAACCGGTCGTTGATGTACCGGTCCGCGAGCTGGGCGGCGGCGGCCAGGGCCGCGTCGGTGATCGTGACGCGGTGGTGGGCCTCGTAGCGGTCGCGCAGACCCTTGAGGATCTCGATGGACAGCTCGACGCCCGGCTCGGGCACCTGCACGGGCTGGAAACGACGCTCGAGGGCGGCGTCCTTCTCGATGTGCTTGCGGTACTCCTCCAGCGTGGTGGCGCCGATGGTCTGCAGCTCGCCGCGGGCCAGCTTGGGCTTGAGGATCGACGCGGCGTCGATCGCGCCCTCGGCGGCACCCGCGCCGACGAGAGTGTGGATCTCGTCGATGAACAGGATGATGTCGCCGCGCTGGTTGATCTCCTTGAGCACCTTCTTCAGGCGCTCCTCGAAGTCACCGCGGTAGCGGGAGCCGGCCACGAGCGAACCCAGGTCCAGCGAGTAGAGCTGCTTGTCCTTGAGCGTCTCGGGGACCTCGTTGTTGACGATGGCCTGGGCGAGACCCTCGACGACCGCGGTCTTGCCCACGCCGGGCTCACCGATGAGGACCGGGTTGTTCTTGGTGCGCCGGGAGAGCACCTGCATGATGCGCTCCACCTCCTTGGCGCGACCGACGACCGGGTCGAGCTTGCCCTCCATGGCGGCCTGGGTGAGGTTGCGGCCGAACTGGTCCAGGACCGTCGACGACGACGGCGTGCCGGCCTCGCGTCCACCGGTGCCCGCGGGCGTGCCCGAGGCCTCGGCCTCCTTGCCCTGGTAGCCGGAGAGCAGCTGGATGACCTGCTGGCGGACGCGCGTCAGGTCGGCGCCGAGCTTGACCAGCACCTGGGCCGCGACGCCCTCGCCCTCACGGATGAGGCCGAGCAGGATGTGCTCGGTCCCGATGTAGTTGTGGCCGAGCTGCAGCGCCTCGCGGAGGCTGAGTTCGAGCACCTTCTTCGCACGCGGCGTGAACGGGATGTGCCCGCTGGGCGCCTGCTGGCCCTGGCCGATGATCTCCTCGACCTGGCTCCGCACCGCCTCGAGCGAGATCCCGAGGGACTCGAGGGCCTTTGCTGCTACTCCCTCACCCTCGTGGATGAGGCCGAGCAGGATGTGCTCGGTGCCGATGTAATTGTGGTTGAGCATCCTGGCCTCTTCCTGGGCCAGGACGACGACGCGACGCGCGCGGTCGGTAAACCGTTCGAACATCGTGCTACCTCACATTCCTCGGGTTTTCACCACTGTAGTGGCCCGGTCTGACGACCGGAGCCACAGGAGTGGCAGTCGGCCCGTCATGACTGTGCAACGCGGCAGGTCGGGGAATCATTGCCGATCCGTGTACGCCGTCAGCGAACGCCCCCGCGGAGGCCGGTTCCACGGGCATCTAGGGTCGTCGCCATGGTGCACACGAGCGGCGACGGGGGCGCGGCGGCCGCCTTCGACCTCGCCCGGATCGGCCGCGGACTGCCGTTCGCGCAGGCCCTGCCCGCGCTGCGCGAGGCCCTCGCCGCGGCCGGGGCCGCGGTGGTGCAGGCCCCGCCCGGCACCGGCAAGACGACGCTGGTGCCGCCCGCCGTCGCCGTGGCCGACGGCGTGTCGGGACGCGTGGTCGTCACCCAGCCGCGTCGCGTCGCCGCCCGCTCCGCCGCGCGGCGACTGGCCACCCTGACGGGCACGCCCGTCGGGGAGGTGGTCGGATACTCGGTGCGGGGCGATTCCCGGGTCGGTCGGGACACACGCGTCGAGTTCGTGACGCCGGGTGTGCTCGTGCGGCGGCTGATCGCCGACCCGGACCTGCCGGGGGTCGGGGCGGTGGTGCTCGACGAGGTCCACGAACGTGACGTGGAGTCCGATCTGGCGTTCGCGCTGCTGTGCGAGCTCCGCGAGCTGCGCGACGACCTTCCGGTGGTGGCGATGTCGGCGACCGTCGAGGCCGGGCGGTTCGCGCGGCTGCTGGGCGGGGCCGGAGCGGGCGCGGGCACGGGCGGCGACCCGGCCGCCCCGGTCGTCGACGTCCCGGCGGTGCTGCATCCTCTGGAGATCCGGTACGCGCCGCCGCCCGTGGCCCGCCTGGACGCACGGGGGGTCACCGACGGCCTCCTCGAGCACGTGGCCGACGTGACGGCGGAGGAGGTGCGGGCCTCGGGGGTCGACGCGCTGGTGTTCCTGCCGGGCGTGCGCGAGATCGAGAAGGTCGTGCGCGCGCTGTCCGCCCGACTCGGCGGGGCCGCCGAGGTGCTGCCGCTGCACGGCGGCCTGGAGCCGGCCGCTCAGGACCGCGCGGTCTCGGGCCGTGCGGGCGGCTCGGGCGGGGCGCCGGGATCGGGCGGCGGGACGCGGCCGAGGATCGTCGTGTCGACGGACCTGGCGGAGTCCTCGCTCACCGTGCCGGGGGTCCGGCTGGTCGTGGACGCGTGCCTGAGCAGGGAGCCCCGGCGGGACACCGCGCGGGACATGACGGGCCTGGTGACGGTGTCGGCGTCGCGGGACTCGTGCGTCCAGCGCGCGGGCCGCGCCGCCCGCCTGGGGCCGGGGCGCGCGGTGCGCTGCCTGACCGAGCAGGAGTACGCCGATCTGCCCGCGCACCGCACGGCCGCGATCGCGACGTCGGACCTGACGACGTTCACCCTCGACGTGGCGTGTTGGGGCGCGCCGCGCGGTGAGGGCCTGGCACTGCCGGACCCGCCGCCGGCCGGGGAGCTCGCCCGCGCGGAGGCGGCGTTGCGCGGACTCGGGGCGCTCGACGCCGACGGTCGCGCCACGCGGCGGGGGCGCGACCTCGCGCGCGTGCCCGCCGACCCGCGGCACGCGCGGGCGTTGCTCGACGGCGCCGACCTGCTGAGAGACGCCGGCCCGCCGGGCGAGGCCGGCGCGCCGGGCGCCACCGGGGCGCGGGTGGCGGCCGAGGTGGTCGCGCTGCTCGCGTCGGGCCGGCGCTCCCCCGGCGGCGATCTGGTGGCGGACCTGCGTGCGCTGCGGGCGGGCCGGGCGCCGGAGGCCGCGGCGTGGGCGCGGGAGGCGGCGCGCCTGGAGCGGCTCGCCCGGGGCGGGTCCCGGCGCCAGGGCCCCGGCTCGGGTGGTCCCGGTGACGGGGCTCCCGGCCGCCGGGTGGCGGGGTCGGCCGGGGTGCCGTGGGACGAGGCGGTGGGGATGATCGTCGCCCTCGCGCACCCGGATCGCGTCGCACGCCGCCGCGGCGAGCAGTACACGTTGGCCTCCGGCACGGGCGCGGTGCTCCCGCCCGGCTCCGCGCTCGCCGGGCACGAGTGGCTCGCGGTGGCGGAGGTCGGGCGCGTGTCCGGGCGGGCGGCCGGGCAGGCCGGCGCGGTCATCCGCGCCGCCGCCGCGCTGGACCGACCGGGCGCGGAACGGGCGGCGTCCCACCTGGTCGACGACGACGAGACCGCCGTCTTCGACGGGGGTGCGGTGAGCGGGCGGCGCGTCCGACGGCTCGGGGCGATCCCGCTGTCCTCGACGGCGGTGCGCCCCTCCCCCGCGGCCGCCCGGGAGGCGGTGGCGGCCGCGCTCCGGGCCGGCGGGTTCGCCGCGCTGGGCCCCGGTGACGACGCCGTCCGCCTGTGGTGCCGCCTCGGCCTGGTCCACCGGGAACTCGGTGAGCCGTGGCCGGAGGTGACCGCCGACGGGCTCGTCGCGCGGCTGGACGACTGGCTCGCCCCCGAGATCGACGCCCTCGCCCACGGCTCCCGCCTGGCGGGACGGGACCTCGGCCCGGCCCTACGGCGTCTGCTCCCGTGGCCCGAGGCCGGTCGGTTCGACGAGCTCGCGCCCGACCGCCTGGAGGTGCCCTCGTCGTCGTCGTACCGCGTCGACTACCCCGCGGTGGGGTCCGACGACCCGCCGGTGCTGGCGGTCAAGCTGCAGGAGTGCTTCGGCTGGACCACCTCGCCCCGGATCTGCGACGGTCGCGTGCCCGTGACGGTGCACCTGCTCTCCCCCGCCGGGCGGCCGCTCGCGGTGACGCGGGACCTCGGGTTCTTCTGGCGCGAGGCCTATCCCGGCGTGCGGGCCGAGATGCGTGGCCGCTATCCCCGGCACCCGTGGCCCGAGGACCCCATGACGGCCGAGCCGACCCGGCGCACCAACCGGCGCCGCTGACCCGGGCCGCGGCCCCCGGACCGGGGACGCCGCGGCGCGACGGTGGCCATACTGCGGCTTCTCGCCTACGCTGTGATGGGCATCACATGCGCGTTCCTCGCCGAAAGGGTGATCCCAGTGACCGCGTACACGCCCCCCTCCCCGCACCGCTCCCCCCTGCCGACCCGGACCCCGTCGCGGACGAAGGTCATCCCGCACGTCCGGAACCGGATCGGGGCCCTCATCGCCGTCGCCGGTCTCGGCCTCGCCCTGATCAGCCTCTATCTGCCCTGGTTGAGCACGGCCGGCGGTGACCAGATCACGGCGCTGGGCATCACGGAGATCATCGACGTGCGCAGCGTCGCCCCCGTGCTCTTCCTGGGCCTGGTCGTCCTGCTGTTCCTCGTGGGGGTCTCGGCCGTGACCCGCCTCGGCGCGTTCGCCGCCGCGGGCGCCATCGTCGCGCTGGTCGTGCTGGCCGGCCACCTCGCCTTCGTGTGGACGCTCCTGTCCTCCACCGGTAGCGACGAACCGACCCTGTCCGGCCTGCCCACCGGCGCGTCCGTGACGTTCGGCCCGTGGGTCGCGGCGCTCGGGTTCATCCTCGTCACGGCCGGATCGGCCTGGG
Organism: Dietzia sp. CH92; assembly: GCF_032248695.1. NCBI lineage: Bacteria > Bacillati > Actinomycetota > Actinomycetes > Mycobacteriales > Dietziaceae > Dietzia > Dietzia sp. CH92. The sequence continues at coordinate 218,730 of NZ_JAVHXC010000006.1, forward strand.
CCGCGCGGGCGGCGGACTACGTCTTCCCCGACGTCCACTCCCCGCTCGCCCACGGGGACGGATGAGCCACCGCCGCCCCGGCCGGGCACCGCTGGCGGTTCTCGCCGCCGCGGGCCTCCTCGGCGCGGGGGCGGCGGGGGTCGTCACCGGTGCGACGTCCGACCCGGCACCGTCGGCCGGGGTCCGCCCGGCCGGCGTCACCGTGTCGGAGGCCCCGCCCCGACCCGTGACGGTCGACGAGCAACTGGTGCGCTCCGTGGCCCGGCAGGTCCTGCTGGAACAGGACCGGGACCCCGCCCTGACCGACGTCGACCTCATCGCCCGCGACGTCCTCGCGGCCGCGCCCCCCGATCCCGCCGCGGCGGACCTCCTCACGCGACAGAGCCTCCTGGGCGTCGGCCCCGGACCCCCGGCGGCGCCCGACACCCCCGCGCCGCCGCAGTGCCCGCCCACAGCGCGGGCGTGCGTCGACGTGGACGGCAAGCGCGCCTGGATGCTCGACGGCGGCCGCGTCACCTACGGGCCCGTCCCCGTCACCACAGGCAAGCCCGGGTACGAGACCACCCGTGGCGCGCACCGCATCCTGCGGCACGTCCGGCACGACCACAGCCGCCTCTTCGACTCCCCCATGCCGTATTCGACGTACTTCACCGTCGGGGGCATGGCCTTCCACCAGGGCCGCCTCGACGAACCCTCGCACGGCTGCGTCCACCTCGGCCGTGAGGCGGCCGCGCACTTCTTCGCACACCTCGAGGTGGGCGACGAGATCGTCGCGTTCTGACCCCGGCGCCGGCCGGCCCGGCGGGCGTGACGAACCCGTGTCTGGTCCCGGCGGCCCGGCCGGTCTAGCGTCGTGGACATGACCGGCCCGGCGGCCACCGGCCGCAACGACAACACGGCGCTCCGCCCCGGCGACGCCTCCCCCCGCGAGTGGCTCACGGGGCTCCCCACCGCGCGCCGCACCGAGGACGGCCTGCGACTACTGGAGATGTTCGACGAGGTCACCGGCGCGCAGGCCGTGATGTGGGCCGGGTCGATCGTCGGCTACGGCCACCACCACTACGTCTACGCCAGCGGTCGCGAGGGCGACACGTTCGTGGTGGGCTTCAGTCCCCGCGCCTCGAGCGTGTCGCTGTACGGACTCCTCGGGCCATCCGGCGAGGACGACCTCCTCGCCCGCCTCGGTCCACACAAGACGGGCAAGGGGTGCCTCTACATCACGAGAGTGGACCGCGTCGACGACCGAGTCCTGCGCGAGATGATCGGGGCCGCCTGGGCCCGCCACCGCGACGGGCCCGTCACCTCCTAGTCACGCGGGAGCGGCTTGACCATCGGGAACAGGATCGTCTCGCGGATCCCGAGCCCGGTCAGCGCCATGAGCAGACGGTCGATCCCCATGCCCAGGCCCGTGGTCGGGGGCATGCCCTGCTCCATCGCGGCGAGGAAGTCCTCGTCCAGGACCATCGCCTCGTCGTCACCGGCCGCAGCCAGGCGCGCCTGGTCCTCGAACCGCTGACGCTGGACGACCGGGTCCACCAGCTCCGAGTAGCCCGTGGCCAGCTCGAACCCGCGCACGTACAGGTCCCACTTCTCCGTGACCCCGCGCTCGGTCCGGTGATCGCGGGTCAGCGGGGAGGTCTCCACGGGGAAGTCACGGACGAACACGGGCCCGTCGAGCTGGTCGGCGCACAGGTGCTCCCACAGTTCCTCGACGAGCTTGCCGTGCAGCCACCCCTTGCCACCGGGGACCTCCAGCCCGACCCTGCCCGCCAGTTCGGTGAGCTCGTCCACGGTCGAGTCGACGGTGACGAGGTCCTCGTCGTCGTCACCCACCAGCTCCGGATGCGTCGCCCGCAGCGCCTCGTTCAGCGAGGGGTACATCCGCATCTCGCGCCACGTTCCGCCGAGCTCGTACTCCGTACCGTCGGCGAGCGTCACCGTGGTCGAGCCGAACACGGCGGTGGCGACCTCCTGGATGACCTCGCGGATCATCGTGGCGGACGTGTCGTAGTCGCCGTACGCCTGGTAGGTCTCGAGCATCGCGAACTCCGGGCTGTGCGAGGAGTCCACGCCCTCGTTGCGGAAGTTGCGGTTGATCTCGAAGACCCGCTCGATGCCACCCACCACGCACCGCTTGAGGTACAGCTCCGGCGCGATGCGCAGGTACAGGTCCAGGTCCAACGCGTTGGAGTGCGTGATGAACGGCCGGGCCGCCGCGCCGCCGTGCAGCGTCTGCAGCATCGGCGTCTCCACCTCGAGGAAGCCGCGCCGCTCCAGCGCGTCACGCAGCGCCCGCACCACCTTGATGCGGGTCAGCGCGTTGCGGCGGGCGGTGTCCCGCATGATGAGGTCGGTGTACCGCTGGCGGACCCGCGTGTCCTCGCTGAGCTCCTTGTGCGCCACCGGCAGCGGGCGCAGCGCCTTGGACGCCAGCACCCACTCGTCGGCCATCACCGACAGCTCGCCGCGCTTGGAGCGCACCACGCGGCCCGTCACCGAGACGTGGTCGCCGAGGTCGACGTCCTGCTTCCACGCGTCGAGCCGCTCCTGGCCCACGTTGGCCAGCGACAACATGACCTGCAGCTGCGGGTTCAGCGGCCCCGGCTCCCCCTCCGGCACCGGGACCGACAGGTCCGTCGACGGGTCGATCCCGTCCTGGAGGCGGACGAAGCACAGCTTGCCGGTGTTGCGGACGAACAGCACCCTGCCGGCCACCGACACCACGACGTCGGTCTCCTCCCCCGGCTCCAACGCGGCGAATCGCGGGTCCGAGGTGATCTCCGCGAGCCCGTGGGTGCGGGGGACCTCGACGGGGTACGCCTGCTCCCCGGCGTCGAGGAGGCGCTGCCGCTTGTCGCGGCGGATACGCAGCTGCTCGGGGGTGTCGTCGGAGGGCTCGCCGGTGGCGGCCCCGGGCGCGGCGGGAGTCGAGTCGGTCACGACTGTCGAGGATAGTCGTCCCTAGGCGGCGGGATCGAACCCGTAGCCACCCACCTCGTCCAGTACGTGGAGGTGGAGTCGGTCCGACAGCGCCTCGATCGCGGCGGCCGCCCGCACGCTGTTGCCGTGCTCGTCCAGCCGGGGCGAGTACGCCGCCACGCCGAGCCGCCCGGGGACCACGGCGAACAGGCAGCCCGACACCCCGCTCTTGGCGGGCAGGCCCACCTGGTAGACCCAGTCCCCGGCGGCGTCGTACATGCCGCACGTGAACATCACGCTGTTGGCGTAGCGCACCGCCCGGTGGCCCAGGATCTGGTCGTCGCCGCCTGGTTCCCGCCCCCGGTTCGCGAGCACCGCGGCCATCCGGGCCAGCTCGCGCGTGTCCACGCGGATGCCGCACTGGCGGCCGTACCCGGCCACGACCTCGTGCGGGTCGCGCGCCAGGCTGCCCTCCTCGGCGAGCAGATGGGCCAGGGCCTGGTTGCGGTTCTGGCGGCGGGACTCGATCTCGATGATCTCCTCGTCCACGTCGACGTCCCGGCCCACCAGCCGCGAGAACAGTGCCCGGATCTGTTCGAACCGGGAGTCCTCGTCGTCATCGTCGTCACCGACCAGCGCGTGCGCGGCCAGCGCACCGGCGTTGACGAGGGCGTTGGGCGCGCGGCCCGTGCCGGCTTCGAGGGAGATCTCGTTGAACGCCTCGCCCGACGGTTCCACACCGATGCGGGCGGCGACCTCGTCCACGCCCTTCTGGTCCAACGCGAGCGCGTAGACGAACGGCTTGGAGGCGGACTGCAGGTCGAAGAGCACGTCGGCGTCCCCGGCGGAGACGACCTGACCGTCCATGTCGCAGACCGCCAGCGCGAGGGCGTCGGGATCGGGGTGGTCGTAGTCGCCCAGGTGGGGCACCAGGTCACCGGAGGTGTCCTCGCGGACCTCGTCCAGGATCTCGGCGAGCAGGTCGGCGGAGATGTCCGTCATGGTGCGACCGTACCGGCGCCCGCCCCGCCGCGCTCCCGGTGTGACCGGCGCCCGGTGGGCGACGCGACGGCGCGCGGCGCGTCGGGGTCGGCGCGAGGAGTCAGTGGGCGGAGATGGCGGAGCGCTCGCGCAGGAGGTGCTCGGCCTCGGAGAGCAGGGCGAGGGCCCGGGCCGCGCGGAGCGCCTCGTGGCCACCGTCCACCGCGCGGACCCCGCGCACCCCGCGCGAGTGGAGCTCGAGGGCGAACAGTTCGGCGTCCAGGCCGTCGTCGCTGACCAGGACCACCGGGCGCCGCTCGCGCACCGCGGCGAGGGGCGCGTCCGAGCGGGGGTCGAGCAGGTCCACCACGGGCCGTGCCTCGACGGCGATCGCGCCGGCGAGGACGCCCTGGCGCTCGCGCTGCGCGCGCGAGCGGATGTCCACGACGAGGGCGCCCGCGCGCACGGCTGCGGGATAGTCGGCCGCGGACAGGACGGTGTCGACGCCCGCGGCGGCGCGGTCGGTGGTGTGGAGTGCGGTGCGGATGCTGGAGGTCATGGTGTGCTCCCGGGAGGGGTATCGGTGTGGGACGGGCCGAGGGGCTGCCGAGCCGGGACACCGGTGCTGCACTCGCGCGGATGTCGCCGGGCCGGCCGGGGGCATTCGTCGCGAGGTCATGGCGGCAATAATAGACAGACCGGTCTATCTACCGCAAGGGGGCGGCGCGGAGGACTGGCGCCGGCCGGATAGTTGATGCATCATGTAGAGAGATCGAAGGAGAGACGATGACCCCCTCACCCGCCCGCCAGCCCGCCGCCTTCATCGGCCACGGCGTCCCCCTCAACGCCCTCGAGGTCAACGAGTGGACCCGCCACTGGGCCGCGTTCGGCGACTCGCTGCCCGAACGTCCGCGGGCGGTCCTGGCGGTCTCGGCGCACTGGTACATCAACGCCACGGCCGTCACCGCGATGCGCTCGCCGCGCACCATCCACGACTTCTTCGGCTTCCCGCGCGAGCTCAACGAGTTCGAGTACCCCGCCGCCGGCGCGCCCGAGCTCGCCGCCGAGGTGGCCGAGGTCGTCAAACCGACCTGGGTGGGCGCCGACCATGACTCGTGGGGCCTCGACCACGGCACGTGGTCCGTGCTCGCGCACGTGTTCCCCCACGCGGACGTGCCCGTCGCGCAGTTGTCGGTCGACGCCACCAAGCCCGCGAGCTACCACTTCGAGCTGGGCACCAAGCTGGCCGCGCTCCGCGAGTCCGGCGTGCTGGTCCTGTCCAGTGGCAACGTCGTCCACAACCTCGGCGCGGTGGACCCGTCCCGCGGCAACACCGGCGCCGACTGGGCCCACCGGTTCGACGATCACGCCGAGGACCTGCTCACCTCCCGGCCCGAGGACGCCCTCGCGCTGCTCGAGCACCCCGACGCGCGCGCGTCCGTGCCCACCGCCGACCACTTCCTGCCGCTGCTCTACACCGCCGGGATGGCGGCCGCGTCCGGCGAGCGGCTCGAGGCGTTCAGCAAGGGTTACGCGTGGGGCTCGGTGTCCATGACCAGCTACCGTTCCGCGGCCTGACCCTGCCGGTCCGCGCGGGGTCGCGGGACCGGGCGGTCAGCAGTTGCGGTCGAACACCAGCCGCAGGCCCTCGAGCGCGAGCTCGGGCTCGACGTCGGTGATGGTGCGGGACTCGTCCGCGACGACGTCCGCGCGCAGCCCGGTGAGTACGACCGAGGCGTCGGCGAGCTCGTCGACGTCGGTGCGCATCCGGTCGACGAGGGCGTCGATCTGGCCGGCGAACCCGATCACGATGCCCGCCTGCAGCGCGGCGACGGTGTTCTTGCCCAGGGCGCCGCGGGGCCGCACGACCTCGATCTTGCGGAGGAGCGCCGTGCGGTCGGCGAGGGCGTCCACGGAGATGTCGATGCCGGGCGCGATCGCCCCGCCGAGCAGCTCGCCGCGCGCGGAGACCGCGTCGACGGTGGTCGCGGTGTCGACGTCGACGACGACGACGGGTCCGTCGAACAGGTGGTGGGCGGCCAGCGCGTTGACCACCCGGTCCGAGCCCACCTCCCGCGGGTTGTCGACCTTGAGCGGCACCCCGGTCTTCACCCCGGGCGCGACGACGACGGCCGGCAGCTGCGGCCAGTAGTCGGCGGCCATCCGTCGGAGTTCACCGGTGACCGACGGGACGACGGACATCGCGGAGATCCCGGTGAGCTGCTGCGCACAGTCGCCCAGCAGACCCCGGATCGTCAGGGCGAGCTCGTCGGACGTCACCGCGGGCGAGGTACGCATGCTCCAGGTGCGCTCCAGCGGGCCGCCGCCGGGGTGGAAGACGCCGAGTCGGATGTGGGTGTTACCGACGTCGACGGTGAGAAGCATGTCGGGTCCGCGCCGGTCTAGACGGTGGCCGGCTCGGGGACGCGCGGGTTCTTAAGGCCCGAACCCTCCGGGACGTCCGCGGGGTCCGTCCCCTCGGTCAGCATGCGGTTCTCGCCGTCGACGAACACCACCCGCGGCTTGTACGCGCGGGCCTCGGCGTCGTCCATCTGGGCGTAGGCGATGATGATCACCAGGTCACCGGGGTGCACCAGGTGGGCGGCGGCCCCGTTGATGCTGATGACGCCCGAGCCGCGCTCACCCGTGATGGCGTAGGTGGTCAGGCGCGCGCCGTTGTCGATGTCGACGATGTCGATCTGCTGCCCCTCGAGCAGATCCGCGGCGTCCATGAGGTCGGCGTCGATCGTGCAGGAGCCGACATAGTGCAGGTCCGCCTGGGTCACGGTGGCGCGGTGGATCTTGGAGTGGAGCATGGTGCGCTGCATCTACAGGCCTTCCTTCAGGTCTTCGGCCATCTCGGCCTGCTGGGCGGCGACGGTGGCCTCGGCGGCGGCGAGGAAGCCGGTACCGATGGCCACCCCGACGTTGTCGATGAGTCTGGTGGTCCCGACGCGGGCCGCGACGAGGAGCCGGCCGGGGCCCTCCTCCGGCGGCTCGCCGAGGTCGGCGGCCCGCAGTTCGAGGTAGTCCACGGAGATCTGCGGGCGCTCGGCCAGCACGGCGCGGGCGGCGTCGACGACGGCCTGCCGCCCGCCCTTCGCCGCGAACGTCCCGGCGACGAGGGCGGCGTTGAGGACGGTCGCCAGCTCGCGCTCGTCGGCGGAGAGGTAGCGGTTACGGGAGCTCATGGCCAGGCCGTCGGACTCGCGGACGGTGGGCACGCCGACGATGCGGACGTCCATGTCGAGGTCCGCGACCATCTGACGGATGAGCACCAGCTGCTGGTAGTCCTTCTCACCGAAGAAGGCCTGGTGGGGACGGACGATGTTGAAGAGCTTGTTGACCACCGTGAGCATGCCGGCGAAGTGCCCGGGGCGGGCGGCACCGTCGAGGATCTCCCCCGTCGGCCCCGGCTGCAGGGTGGTGCGCGGGCCGTCGGGGTACATGGCGGCGGCGCTGGGGGCCAGGACGAGTTCCACGCCGGCGTCGGCGAGGCGGGCGACGTCCTCGTCCAGGGTCCGCGGGTACGCGTCGAGGTCCTCGCCGGGCCCGAACTGCAGCGGGTTGACGAAGATCGACACGACCACGACCGACCCCGGCGTGCGGCGTGCGGCCTCGACGAGCGCGAGGTGGCCCTCGTGGAGCGCACCCATGGTGGGCACGAACGTGATCTGCTTACCGACCTTGCGCAGGGACTCGGTGACCGCGCTCAGCGAGGCCGGATCGTGGTGGACGGTCAGCTCGCCGCGGTTGTACCCGGTGGCGGGGCGTCCCGGTACCGCCGTGCGCACCGGGTGGGTCGTGGAGGTCATCGAAGTTGCTCCGTGAGGTCGGGGGCCAACAGGTCGGTCACGTCGGGGCCGGCGCCCACGCGGTCGGCGGTGCGCAGCGCGAGCGCCCGGTACCCGCCCGCGATGCCGCCGTCGACGTCCTCGAGGGCGTCGAGGTGGCGGGAGACGGTGACGGCGTCCCCGCGCATCACGGGACCGGTCAACGCGGAGTCGCCGGAGGCCAGGACGTTGTCGAGGGCCGCCCGCAGCAGCGGCTCGAGCGTCCGCCGGGCGAGGGCTTCCGCGTCCGGTCCGAGCATGCCGTCGGGATCGCCCTCGACCCCGCCCCCGGGCAGGACGGAGAACGAGGCGGCGAGCGCCTCGGCGGCATCGTTGACGAGCGTGACCAGGTGGTTCGCGCCGTGCGCGAGGGCGGCGTGGTAGAGGGCGCGGTGGGATTCGGCGACGGTGACGGGCAGACCCCCGGTCTCCATCACGAGCATCTGGCCCACCACGAGGCCGACCTCGTCCGGCGCCGTCAGGGCCCAGGAACAGCCCTCCATCCGGTCGACGTCGGCGGATCCGCCGGTGAACGTCATGGCGGGGTGGGCCGCCACGACCACGGCCCCGGCGTCGGCGGCCGGGCGCAGCACCTCCGCGCCGACCGCGCCGGCCACGTGGACGACGATGTGCCCCGGACGGAAGGCGTCCGCCTCGGCGAGCTCGGCCACGACGCCCGGCAGCGCGGAGTCGGGCACCGCGAGGATGAGGAGTTCCCCGGCGGCGGCGACAGTGGCGGGATCCGCGATCCGGGCTTCCGGGAGTCGGCGCGCGGCGAGGTCGCGGGACCGCTCGGAGCGCGCGACGAGCGCGGAGACGACATGGCCTCGCCGCTCGAGGGCGGCGCCCACGGCGGTGCCCACGCGGCCGGCGGACACGAGGCCGATGGACAGGCGGGCAGGGGGTGTTCCGGTGACGCCGTGGTCGGACATCTCAGAGGGGCTCCAGTGCTCGATCCGTTCCAGGCCCGCTCACTGATGGCGGGTCCCGGACATCTCGCAGGCGAGAGTAGTCCTGTCGACCGGCGGACACAGCATGGAGTGGCACACCTCACAGAACCGGATCGACCGGTCGGGCGTCAGTCCTCCGCGCGACGCCGGCGGCGGCTCGGCTTGGGCGCGTCGCCCTCACCGAGTCGGGCCATGAGCTCGGCCACCGACAGCCCCCGGCCCTCGCCGTGGCGGCTGGTCGGGGTCGACTCGGACCCGGTCTCCTGGGCGGGCGACGGCGCGGCGGGGTCGGACTTCGCCGCCGGCCCCGCGGGCGTCGAGCCGGCCGCCGAACCAGTCGACGAGCCGGTCGTGGAACCGGCCTTCGGCGCCGCGGCCCGATCAGAGGACGGGGCGGAGCCGGCACCGGCGGACGGGGCGGAGCTGGTGCCGGTGGCCGAGGGGGCCCCGGGGGTCGACGGGCGGGGCGTGCCGGTCGTGGGCGTCGATCCGGCCGCCGCGGACGAACCGGAGCGCGAGGGCCGGGGCGACGTCGCCGACGACGGCGCCGCGGTGGCGCCGGACGCGTCGCCGGAGCCGGCGCCCGGTGCACGACGCGGTTCCTGCGATCCCTGGACGGGGCGCACGGCGGGGCGGCGCGGCTCACCGGCCGGCGTCTGCGTGGGGGTCGTCCGACCGGAGACGGGAGAGAGTCTCTCGGTGCGCTCGGTGCTCGGGGTGGCGTCCGGCCCGACGCCGGCGACGGCCGGGTCGGTCGGCGCCGACGGCCGCCCGGACTGTGCGGGCCGCTCCGGCTGACCCGGACGGGTGGACGGGCCGGACGGGGTGGACCGGCCGGGTGCGGACTTCTCCCCCGCCGCACCGGCGTCGGTGGTCGCCCGGCCGCTGACGCGCGGGGGCGTCATCCCCGGAGTACGACGACGCGGCGCCACCCGCTCGGACGGGACCGACGGCAGCGACGGACCCGCGCCGAGCTGTCCGGCCGGGCCGGGGCCGCCGACGGCGAAGCGGTCCTCGGGGAGGCTGACACCGAGCGCGGACAGCTGCTCCCGCAGGGCGGCGATCTCCTGCCGCAGGGCGAGGACCGAGTCCTCGGTCTCTGCGCGGACGCTGGCGCGCAGTTCCTTCTCCACCACCAGCTCGTGCTCCCGGCGGGCTGAGATCTCCCGCTCGAGCTGCAGCTCGTAGACCGTGTGGAGGTCCCTGACACGCGCCGCCTCGGCCGCGGCCTGCCTGCGGTACCGGGCCACGAGGAACGCGCCGATGAACGCGGCCCACAGGGCGGACAGCGTGCCGATCCGCATCCAGACGGGATTGTCGGAGAAGATCATCACGATGGTCGCGATGAGGGCCAGCACCAGCAGCACCACCAGGGCGATGCTCGCCAGTCCGCGGTCGTCGCCACGCGCGGGGCGGGCTGACCGGGGCTTGTCCATCGCGCCGTCGGAACTCATGCCCCGCATGATACTCAGAGAATCACCGGTCACACAGGTAACCGGCGCGTGTCCTCGCGAACGGCGATGACGAGACCCGGGCCGCCAGGCGGGATCTCACCGGCCGGTTCCGTCCGGTCGGCTCAGGCGGGGTCGGCCAGGCCGCCGTTCTCCTCGTCGTCGGGCGGGGTCTCACACGCCCACTCCAGGAACAGGCCCGCGCCCACCAGGACCGCCCCCGCCACCAGGACCGCGATGCTCGCGGGGAGCTCGGCTGCCGCGGCGGCCAGCTCCCCCAGGCGAGGGCCGAAGAACAGGGTGAGCCCGGCACCGACGCCACCCGCCACCGCCCCGAGCACCGCCGACGCCTGCCCGAGCGCCGCACACCGCGCGATGGTGAGCGGGTGCATCTGGCTGCGGTCCTGCCCGACCCCGCCGTCGGAGATCGCCCCCCGGATCCGGATCGCCAGCAGGACGTCGACCGCCGCGACCACGAGCAGGGTCACCCAACCGAACCCGATCGGAGGCAGGGACCCGAGGAACGCCTCGACGAGCGCGTACGCGGCCACGGCGGCGACGAGCGCAACCAGTGCCAGGGTGGACCTCGCCACGCGAGTCATCCGCGACTCCCCCGGCCCCGGGGCGCCAGAGACGCGTCCAGGCGGCGAACCGCGGAGACCTCTGCCGGGTCGAGCGCGGCGAGATGGTCGGCGACGGCGACCCCGGCCAGGCGGGCCTCCGGCTCGACCTCCAGCCACGGCACCAGCACGAACGCGCGCTCGGCCGCGCGCGGGTGCGGCAGGGTGAGAGCCGGGTCGTCGGACGTCACCGTCCGACCGTCCTCGTCGGCGGTCACCACATCCACGTCCAGGGTCCTCGGCCCCCAGCGCACCTCCCGGGTGCGACCGGCCTCGCGTTCCCGGGCGAAGCCCCACTCGAGGACGTCGGCCGGGGTGCCGGGGTGGTCCACGAGGAGCGCGGCGTTCAGGAAGTCGTCCTGCTCCACCCCGCCCCACGGCGGGGTGGCGTAGACCGAGGACACCGCCCGGAGGATCCCGTCGGAGGCCGCCGCCTCGGCGACCCCGCGCAGCAATGCGAGCGCGTCGCCCTGGTTGCCGCCGATCGACAGCACCGCCCGGCAGCTCACCGCTCGCCCCGCTCGCGGCGGGTCCCGCTCCGCGAACGCCGGGCCACGACGGCGACGTCGGCGAACTCGGCGGGGATGGGGGCCTGCGGCTTGTGCAGCGTGACCTCCACCGCGTGGGCGTCGGGGGCCATCTCCATGACCCCGTCGGCGATCCGCGAGGCGACCGTCTCGATGAGGTCGAACGGCGGCCCGGCCACGACGTCGCGCGCGAACAGCGCGAGCGCCCCGTAGTCGACGGTGTCGGCGAGGTCGTCGGAGGCGGCCGCGGTGGTGAAGTCGGTCCACAGGACCAGGTCCACCAGGAAGTCCTGCCCGTCCCGCTTCTCGTGCTCGAAGACCCCGTGGTTGCCGCGCACCCGCAGGCCGCGGAGCTCGATGCGGTCGGCCATCAGTTCGCTCCCGCTCGTCCCGCCGCCCACGCCGCGGCGACCCGCACCGCGTCCGCGCTGGGGGCGACGTCGTGGACCCGCACGGCCCACGCACCGGCGGCGGCCGAGAGCGACGTGATGGCCGCCGTCGCGGGGTCGCGCCCCGGGACCGGGCGCGGGGACCCGTCCGCCTCCGGCAGCAGGGAGCCGAGGAACCGCTTGCGCGACGCCGCGACCAGGACGGGGAAGCCGAGGTCGAGCAGTGTGTCCAGTCCCTTGAGCAGGGCCCAGTTGTCGTCCCCGTTCTTGGCGAAGCCCAGACCCGGGTCCAGGACGATGTCGGCGGCGTCGATCCCCGCCGCGAGCGCGGCGTCGGCCCGACGGGCCAGGTGATCGCGCACGGCGCCCACCACGTCGCCGCCGTAGTCGGCGCGACCACCGGCGCCGGCACGGTACTCGTCCGGGGACACCCAGTGCATGAGGATCACCGACCCGCGGTGCTCCGCCACGACCCGCAGCATGTCGGGGTCGGCCAGACCGCCGGACACGTCGTTGATGACCGCCGCGCCCTCCTCGAGCGCCCGGGCCGCGACGCGGGACCGCATGGTGTCCACCGACACCGGTGCGAACCCGGACACCTCGCGCACGACGGGGACGACGCGCTGCTCCTCGTCGGACTCCTCGACCCGCAGGGCGCCGGGGCGGGTGGACTCGCCGCCGACGTCGATGAGGTCCGCACCCTCCGAGACCATCCGACGCGCGTGCGCGACCGCGTCGTCGAACGCGAGGTGTCGCCCGCCGTCGGAGAACGAATCCGCCGTGATGTTGAGAACGCCCATTACCGCACAGTGGTCCGGGTGGGGCAGTCGGGCGGGCGCGCTCACGTTCCGCGCAGGAGGCCGAGGGCCTCCGCCCTGGTGGAGGCGTTGGACCGCATGATGCCGCGGACGGCCGACGTGGTGGTGATGGAGCCCGCCTTGCGGATCCCGCGCATGGACATGCACAGGTGCTCGCACTCGATGACCACGAGCACGCCGGAGGGGTCCAGCTTGTCGACCAACGCGTCGGCGACCTGGCTGGTGAGCCGCTCCTGCACCTGCGGGCGCTTGGCGTAGAGATCCACGAGCCGGGCGAGCTTGCTCAGGCCCGTGACCGCGCCGGACTGCCCGGGGATGTACCCGATGTGCGCGACCCCGTGGAACGGCACGAGGTGGTGCTCGCACGTCGAGTAGATCGGGATGTCGCGGACGAGGACGAGTTCGCGGTGGTCCTCGTCGAAGGTCCGTGACAGCACCTCGGCGGGGTCGGTGTACAGGCCGGCGAACACCTCGCGGTAGGCCCGCGCCACCCGGGCGGGAGTGTCCTGCAGGCCCTCGCGGTCCGGGTCCTCGCCGACGGCGATGAGCAGGTCACGGACTGCGGCCTCCGCGCGCGCGGCGTCGAAGACCGCCCCCGAGGACACCGAGCGCGCCTCTGCGGGGGGTATGTGGTCAGGGGTCGTCATCAATCCTCTTCTCGCACGAAGCGGCCGCGGCGGTCAGTCCTCACGTTCCCACGGCGGTTGCCAGTCGGGGTCCTTGTCCTCGCGGCGGTGTGAACCGCCGCCCGGGGCGTCGGAGCGCGCGGCGTCGGGGGTGTCGGTCGCGCCGCCCTCCTCGACCCTGGACCAGGCCCGGTTCGACGGCTCGTCGGCCTGCTCTCGTCGCTCCCCACCCTCCGGGGCGCCCCAGCCCTCCGCGGGCCGGCCGTTCACGGGAGCGGCCGGCAACCGCGTCGTCTCGGCCCCGCTGGGCACCGGATAACCGGCCTCACCGTGGTGGGCCGACCGGCGCGGTGGCCAGCCGGGTGCCGACCAACCCGGGGGCGGCGGCGTCCCGTAGGCCGGGATACCCGGCGATCCCGCACCGCGGTCGCCCGGGACCGCGGCTGTCCCGGGCCCGCTGCCGGGCACCGCGGACGCCTCGCCGGCCGGGCCCGAGCCGTTGCGCGCGTCCCCGTGCCCCTCGCGGGCACGGTCGTCGTCGCCGGGCGCTCCCTCCCCGGCCCCGCGGCCGGTGGGCAGGACCGGCATCGCGAACGGGTCGGTCACCGGGGGCGGCCAGGGCTCGCCCCGCTCCTTGGCCAGTTCGCCGGGGGTCTTGATGGGCGGCCGGGTCGAGGGGATCCGACCACCGAAGTCGTCGAACTCGGTGATCCGCGGACGCTTGACCACGTCGGCGAAGAGCCGCTCGAGGTCGTCCTGGCGGAGCGTCTCCTTCTCCAGCAGCTCCGCGGCGACCGCGTCGAGGATGTCGCGGTTGGTCTCGAGGACCTGCCACGCCTCGGTGTGCGCGGCGTCGATGATCCGGCGCACCTCGTCGTCGATGATCTTGGCGACCTCCGGCGAGTAGTCCCCCGCCGCGGAACCGCCACGCCCGAGGAACGGATCCCCGCCCTCGCCGCCGTACTTCACCGCGCCGAGCTTGGCACTCATCCCGTACTCGGCGACCATCGTGCGGGCGATGCGGGTGGCCTGCTCGATGTCCGAGCTCGCGCCCGAGGTCGGCTCGCCGAATACGTACTCCTCGGCCGCGCGACCGCCCATCGCCATGACGATCCGGGCGATCATGTCCGCGCGGGTCATCAACGACTTGTCGTCCTCGGGCACGACGAGCGCGTGACCGCCGGTGCGGCCGCGGGCGAGGATCGTGACCTTGTGGACGGGCTCGAGGTCCTCCATCGCCCACGCGGCCAGCGCGTGCCCGGACTCGTGGTAGGCGGTGACCTTCTTCTCGTGCTCACTGATCACGCGGTGCTTGCGACGCGGGCCGCCCACCACGCGGTCGGTGGCCTCCTCGAGGATCTCGATGTCGATCTCGTCCCGGCCCAGTCGGGCGGCGAGCAACGCGCCCTCGTTGAGCACGTTGGCCAGGTCCGCGCCCGACATGCCGATCGTGCGCCGGGCGAGCGAGGTCATGTCGACGTCCGCCGCCAGCGGCTTGCCGACCGAGTGGACGGCCAGGATCGCCTCGCGGCCCTTGAGGTCCGGGTTGGTCACCGGGACCTGACGGTCGAACCGCCCGGGGCGCAGCAGCGCCGGGTCGAGGACGTCGGGACGGTTGGTGGCGGCGATGAGGATGACGGTCGAGCGGTCGTCGAACCCGTCCATCTCCACCAGGAGCTGGTTGAGGGTCTGCTCCCGCTCGTCGTGGCCGCCGCCGGTGCCCGACCCGCGGTGCCGGCCCACGGCGTCGATCTCGTCGACGAACACGATGCAGGGCGCGTTCTGCTTGGCCTTCTCGAACAGGTCGCGCACCCGCGAGGCGCCGACGCCCACGAACATCTCGACGAAGTCCGAGCCGGAGATGGAGTAGAACGGCACCCCGGCCTCGCCTGCCACCGCGCGGGCGAGCAGGGTCTTGCCGGTACCGGGCGGGCCGTAGAGCAGGACACCGCGGGGGATCTTGGCGCCGAGACGCTCGTACCGCGCCGGGTTCTGCAGGAAGTCCTTGATCTCGTTGAGCTCCTCGACCGCCTCGTCCTCACCCGCGACGTCCGCGAACGTGGTCTGGGGCATGTCCTTGGTGAACTCGACGGCGCGCGACTTGCCGACCCCGAACAGCCCGCCCTTGCCGCCCTGCATCCGGGACATGAAGAAGAACAACAGACCGAACAGGATGAGCATGGGCAGCAGGAACGACAGCATCTGCGACAGGAAGCCCTGCTGCGTGACCGAGGTGTCGTACTTCTCCGGCTCCGCGGCGGCGACCCGGTCGAAGATCTGGTCCGCGGCCCGCTCCGGGTACTTGGCGAGGAGCTGATCGGTCTCCTCCGCGCCCTCCTCGGGGGTGATCGGGTTCTCGAGCGTGAGCCGCAGCTGCTGCTCCCGGTCCTCGATGAGCGCTTCCCTGACGTTGCCCGCGTCGACCTGCGCCAACGCCACCGAGGTGTCGACCTCGGCGTACCCGCGGTCGTCGTTCGCGAAGAACGAGAACCCGACGATCGCCAGGATGATCACGCCCGCGATCGCGACGTTGCGGAAGACGGTGTTGCTCTTGCGTTCCATTCGGTCCTCGTGTGGAAGGACGGCCCAGCCGGTCGGAGGGCCCGGTCGTGCGACCGACGTCGTCGGTATCGCCCCAGGCTACCCGCCACCGCCGACAGCCCACCCCGATGATCGCCACGGGCGCACATCCCACCGCCGTACGATCGTGGCCGTGACCACCGAACCCTCGTCCGCGACCGCGATCGCGGAGGCCGTGCGCACCGGGGCCCTCGGCGCCCGGGAGACCCTCGACGCGGCGTTCGACCGGGTGGCCGGACTGGACCCCACGGTGCGGGCCTTCGCCGCCCTCCTGCAGACGGACGGCCGCGCGGCAGCCGACGCCCTCGACGCCACGCCCCCCGCGCGACGCGCGCGCCTGCCGCTGGCCGGGGTCCCGCTGGCGATCAAGAGCACCGTCACCCTCGACAACCCGGCGGTGGCGCCGTTGCTCGCGGCGGGTGCCCTCCCGGTGGGCGTGACCACCGCCCCGCAGCTGTGCGCCTGGGGGATGACGGACTCCGACGCGCACGGCATCACCCGGAACCCGCGGGACCCGGGACTCTCGCCCGGCGGTTCCTCCGGGGGTTCGGCGGCGGCGGTGGCCTCCGGCATGGTTCCGCTCGCCGTGGGCGACGACGGCATGGGCTCGCTGCGGATCCCCGCCGCCGCGTGCGGGATCGTCACCATCAAACCCGGGACCGGGGTCGTCCCCACGCGCCTGTCCGGGGACAACTGGGGCGGCCTGGCCGAATCCGGCCCGTTGGCCCGGACGGTGGGGGACGTGGCCCTCGCCCTGTCGGTGATGGCGGGCCGCGAGGACCTCGCCCGCCCCGGTCCCGTCCCCGGCGGGACCCGGATCGGCCTGTCCGTGACCAGTCCGATCCGGCTGGGTCGCGACCTCGTACGCATCCAGGGCCCCTGGGTCCGCGCGGCCCGGGAGGCCGCCCGGGCCCTGCGCGCGGTCGACCTCGTCGTCGTCGACACCCCGTTGCCCTCCCCCCGCGACCCGGTCCTCTACCTGGCGCGATGGACCTCCGGCGTGGCCCGCGCCGCCGAGGACGAGAACCTGCCGCTGTCCGCGATGGAACGGCGCACCCGTCACCACGCGCTGCTCGGGCGGACCGTCTTCCGGCGCGGGGGCGCGGGCGACGGCGACACCCGGTGGAACCGCGGAGCCGCGGCCCTGCGCGCCGATGTCGAGCGCGCCATGGACACCGCCGGGGTCGACGTGTGGCTCACCCCCGCGCTGGCCGACGTGCCGCCCGAGGCGACCGACTGGCACCGCCGCTCGTGGGGCCGCTCCCTGTGGGCGTCGATGCGGTTCTCGCCGTTCACGCCGCTGGCGAACGTGCTGGGGTGGCCCGCGATGTCCGTGCCGTACGGGAGCACCACCACGCCCTCCGGGCGGCCCCTGCCCACGTCCGTCCAGCTCGTCGGCCGCCCCGGGTCCGAGGCGACGCTGCTCGCGCTGGCGGCCGCGCTCGAGCGGTCGAACGGCGGCCCGGACTCGGCCTGAGTGGCCGGAGGGGTCCGAGGAGCCCGAGGGTCCTGCGGGGCCGATCGCACACCGCCCGGAGAAAAGGAACGTGTTGCACCCCGGGGCGGGTGGGGATACAACCATCCCGGGTCATCACCCACGACCCCGGGCCCGGCCGCCGTCGGCCCGCACTCCCCTGTGGAAGGACACCTGATGTTCGATGCCTCCAGCGCCCTCGGCTCCGCCCTCGGCGACATGACGACCGACTTCCTCGGCGCCACCGTCGAGATGCTCGTCGGCTTCTTCGCCCGGTCGGGCGAGCTGTTCCTGGGCAGCGCCTCCTGACCTCCCCGTGACGGGCGGGGCCGACGCCCCTCAGTCCTCCGGCAGGTCGGCGAAGCGCTTCTTGACGTCGCGGTACCAGCCCAGCGACTGCCGGGGCCGACGCCACCGCCCCTTCATGTCCTCCCGTGCCGGCACGTGCGCCTCGTCGCCGGCGCGGACGCGTTCCTTGAGGTGGGCGTCCTGGGCGTTGATCACGTCGTCCGCCGTCTCACCGCGGTGCGCCAGATCGCAGGGGCCGCCCAGGTCCTTACAGGTCATGGTCTTCATCGAGTTCCCGTCCTCTCCTGACGTGGCGCCGCCGGATGGCACCGCCTCACCCTCTCTGACGAGTGGCGGACCGCGGATGTGACCGGGGGCCTCCCGTCATCATCGCGGTTCCGCCCCCCGGCGCCTGCGCAGCGCCGCCAGGACGTCGGGGTCCGCGCGGAAGTCGATCCGGTGGACCAGCCCGTCGGCGACCCGGAAGTCGAAGGCGACCCGGGCCTCGCCGCGGTCGAACCACGCCGCGCCCGGCCTGTCGTGCACGAAGACGGGCAGCGCCGACGCGGCCGCCCCGTTGAAGAACTCGGCCACGGCGTCGCGACCGTCGATGCGCCCGGGCGTCCCCACCCGGACGGCCACCGGGTCGCCGGTGACGACGACGTCCGGGGCGAGGAGCTCGAGGAGCCGGGTGAACTCGCCGCGCCGGGCGGCGGTGAGGAAGGCGTCGACGACGAGCCAGTCCGCCCGCGTGTCGGTGGGGCCCGCCGGCCCGGTCTTCGCGCGGGCCCTCGACGCGAGCTTGCGCGCCGTGGCGGGGGTGCAGTCGAGGACGGCGGCGATCGTGGCGAACTCGACCGAGAACATGTCGTGGAGGACGAACGCCACCCGCTCCGAGGGGGCGAGGCGATCGAGGACCACGTGCAGCGCCGCGCCCATCGAGTCCGCGAGCGCCGCCTCCTCGGAGGGATCCGGGTCGGTGGAGGGGCGGTCGACGGGCTCGAGCGGTGGCGGCACCGCCGCCTTGAGTCGGTCGAGGCACAGCCGGGTGACGACGGTGGTGAGCCAGGCGGGCAACGAGTCGATGGGCCGATCGTCCGCACGGGCCAGGCGCAGCCACGCCTGCTGCACGATGTCCTCCGCCTCCGCGGGGTCGCGGAGGAGGCGGGCGGCCATGCGGACGAGACGGGGTCGTTCGCGTTCGAACTGCTCGGTCCGGTCCATGCAGGGAATTGTGACCCGCCGGCCCCGCGGGTCCCGGCCGATCCGGAAATTCGTCACCGGCGGCCCCGTCGCGGGGCCGCCGGCCGGACGTCACACGTACTGCTGGACGATCCGTCGCTTGACCAGCTTGCCGGTGGGCGTGCGGGGCAGCTCGTCGACCAGGTCGAGACCGCGCGGGATCTTGAAGTCGGAGATCTTCCCCCGCAGCGAATCGAGGATCTCCTGCGCCAGGCCCGGATCGCCGGCGCGGTCCGCAGCGGGCACCACCACGGCGTGGACCCGCTCCCCCATCTCCTCGTCCGGCAACCCGATCACGGCGACGTCCTCGACGGCCGGGTGCAGGACGAGGGCGTTCTCGATCTCCTGCGGGTAGATGTTCACCCCGCCGGAGATGATGGTGAACGCCTTACGGTCGGTGAGGTAGAGGAAGCGGTCCTCGTCCAGGTAGCCGACGTCGCCGAAGGTCGCCCAGTTGGCGTGTTCGGGGTGTCGGACGGACGCCGTCTTCTCCGGGTCACCGTGGTAGGAGAAGGTGCCCTCGTCGTTCTGCCAGTAGATCGTGCCGATCTCCCCGGTCGGGAGCTCGTTGCCCTCGTCGTCGCAGATGTGCGCGATGCCCTTGAGACCGTCGCGGCCCACCGACCCGGGCCGTTCGAGCGCCTCCTGGGAGTTGATGAACGTGATGCCCATACCCTCGGTGGCCGAGTAGTACTCGTGGATCACCGGGCCCCACCACTCGATCATGCGGCGCTTGACCTCGGGCGGGCACGGCGCCGCCGCGTGGATGGCGTGGGTCAGGCTCGACAGGTCGTACTTCGCGCGTGTCTCCTCGGGCAGCTTGAGCATCCGCACGAACATCGTCGGCACCCACTGCGAGTGCGTCACCTGGTAGGCCTCGATGAGCCGCAGCGCCTCCTCCGCGTCGAAGCGGTCCATGAGCACCACGGTGCCGCCGACGGAGTTGACCACGCCGCAGAACCGTAGCGGGGCGGCGTGGTACAGCGGCGCGGGGCACAGGTAGACACTGTCGGCGTCGAACCCGTAGAGGAAGCTGAACACCGGCGTGTAGTGGTCGGGCACCTCGTCGATCTGCCCCTCCGGCGGGTCCACGCGGACGCCCTTGGGCCGGCCGGTGGTGCCCGACGAGTAGAGGAAGTCGTGGCCCCGCGGCTGGTCCTCCGGCGCTTCGGTCGACTTGTCCTCGAGGACGGCGCGGTAGTCGTCGAACCCCTCGAGCGCGCCGCCGAACACCACCCGGTGCTCGACGCCCGGGTGGGCGTCCGGGGTGAGGTCCACGTGGTCGGCCACCGGGGCGGAGACGAACAGGGCGCGCGCGCCGCAGTCACCGATGATGTAGGACGACTCGTCCGGGGTCAGGTGGTGGTTGATCGCGGCGATGTACAGCCCGGTGCGCAGGGCGGCCCAGTAGATCTCGAGCATCTCGAGCGTGTTGTCCGAGACCACGGCGATCGTCTCGCCGGGCCGCAGGCCCCAGTCGTCCACGAGCAGGTGCGCGAGCTGGGCCGAGCGGGCCTCCAGCTCGGCGTAGGTGATCTGCTCGCCGGTGGCGGGTCTGATGGCGGCGGGCTTGTCCGGGGTGGTGGCGGCGAAGGAACCTGGATACATGTCCAGAGCCTAACCCCGCCGTGTGACCTGCGTCACGAAATCCAGACTGAACTCCGGAACGGCTCGGCCGGACCGGCTCCGCCGCAGGTCAGGAGTACATGCGCGGGTGCAGCTTGCCGATGTACGGCAGGTCGCGGTACCGCTCGGCGAAGTCCAGGCCGTAGCCCACGACGAACTCGTTGGGGATGTCGAACCCGATCTCGAGGATGTCCAGGTCCGCCTTGACGGCGTCGGGCTTACGCAGCAGGGTGACGATCTCCAGCGAGCGCGGGTTGCGCGTCTTGAGGTTGCGCATGAGCCACGACAGGGTCAGGCCCGAGTCGATGATGTCCTCGACGATGATCACGTCACGGTCCGCGATGTCGCGGTCCAGGTCCTTGAGGATCCGCACGACGCCCGAGGAGCTGGTGGAGGAGCCGTAGGAGCTCACGGCCATGAACTCCATCTCGGACGGGATGGGCAGCGCGCGGGCGAAGTCGGAGACGAAGATCGCGGCGCCCTTGAGGACGGCGACCAGCACGACCTCCTTCTCGACGTCCGCGTAACGCTCACCGACGCGCGCGGCGATCTCGGCGATCCGCTCCCGGATCGTGTCCTCGTCGAGGAGGACGGATTCGATCTCGTCCGCATACTTGTCCGCGCTCATCTAGATCCCCGCTCCGCTCGGCCGGTCGTTCTCCAGCACCACCTTTCCATGTCGACGCCGGGCGACCAACCTGGCCGTCGGACCCGCCCCGCGGCCGCCCGCGGGTCCGGTGCCGCCGACCGCGACGCCGCCCTGGCCCCGCCAGTCGGTGACGAGCGCGGCCAGGGCCGTCAGGTGTGCGTACGTCGGGGAGGTGACCCCGTGCGCGAGGAGCCAGCGGCGCAGGACCCGGGTCAGCACGGCGGGCGGCAGGGGCTCCAGTCGGCTCACCTCCAGCGCGCCGTCCCCGCCGACGGGCACGGCCGCGGCGAGGCGGTCGAGCTCGTCGTCGTCGACCCTCGCCAGTTCCGCGGTGCGCGCCAGCCCCTCGGCGACCCCGCCGCCCAGGACGTCCTCGAGCAGCGGCAGCACCTCGTGGCGCACCCGCACGCGCGTGTAGGCGGGGTCGGTGTTGTGCGGGTCGTCCCACCAGGTCAGGCCGAGGTCGCGGCACGCGGCGCGGGTGTCCGCGGCGCGCACGCCGAGCAGGGGGCGCCCCCACGGCGCGTCCCAGGCGGCCATCCCGCGCAGGGACCGCGCGCCGGAACCGCGCGCCAGGCCGAGCAGGACGGTCTCGGCCTGGTCGTCGAGGGTGTGGGCGAGCAGCACGGGGCGGCCGGCTCGGGCGGCGTCGAGGGCGGTGTACCGCGCGGTGCGGGCGGCGGCCTCGGGGCCGGAACCGTCGGGGGCGACGACGACGGCGAGGACCTCCGCGGCCGCCCCGAGCCCGCGGGCCGCGGCGGCCGCGTCCCGGGCCACCTCGTCGGACCCGGGCTGCAGGCCGTGGTCCACCACGAGGGCGGTCACGTCGGCGAACTCGGCCGTGGCGGCGGCGACCAGGGCCAGCGAGTCGGCTCCCCCGGACAGGCCCACGCACACGGCGTCGCCGACCCCGGGGTGCGCGCGGCGGAAGGCGCGCACGGCCGAGCGGACGGTCCACGCCGCGCCGGTCCAGTCGCCGGTGGGCGCCGGGCCGGTCGAGCCCCCACCGGTGGGGGCCGGGGCAGGGCCGTCAGCGGCGGTCACGGGCGCTACCTGCACCCGCACTCGCGCAGCGCCGCGGCGATCCGGTCGAGGGCCGGGCGGGCGCCGGCGGGCTCGGTGCCCGAGGACAACAGGGCGAAACTCATCGACCGCCCGTCGACGCTCGTGACGGTCCCGGCGAGCGCGCTGGTGCCGGCCAGCGTGCCGGTCTTGGCGCGCACCCAGCCGGCGCCCGGGGCGGACGGGCCGGAGAACCGGTCGAGCAGGGTGCCGGAGCCGGCGGCGACGGGCAGGGTGTCGAGCAGGTCGCGCATCTCGCGGGTCGCGTCGGGGGCGGCGGCGGTGCGCAGGACGTCGGTGAGGACCTCCGCGGAGAGCCGGTTGCCCGAGCTCATCCCCGAGCAGTCGTCGAGGCGGACGCCGGACATGTCGAGGCCGCGCTCGGCCAGGGTGTCCACGACCGCGGCGGTACCGGCGGCGAAGTCGGCGGGGCTGTCGGGGTCGCGGTCCAGGGCGACCTCGCGGCAGATCGTCTCGGCCAGCACGTTGTCGGAGTACACCAGCATCGAGCGCACCCGTTCGGTCAGTTCGGCCGAGGAGACGCGCCCGAGCTCGTCGGTGGTCTCGACGCGTTCGGTGGCGACCGTCACGCGCTCGGGGTCCACGTCGAGCTCGCGGGCGAGTGCGCGGCCGGCGGCGAGCGCGGGGTCGGTGGAGCGGGGCGAGTACTCGTCCGCGGGGTCGAGGCGGCCGGCGTCGAGCATCCACGCCTCGATCGGCGCGATGTTGCCGGCGGGGATCTCCGCGGGCGACCAGCCGGGGCCCAGGTCCGGTCCGGTGTACGGGCCCGGGTCCACGACGATGCGCGTGGGCGCGAGGTCGGAGGCGCGGACGATGTCTGCGGCCTCGGCGAGGGTGGCGGCGTCGGGGAACAGCGGGCCCGGCTCGTCGCCGCGCGACATGGTGGGGTCGCCGCCGGGGACCACGACGAGGGTGCCGGGGTCGGTGCCGCGGGCGAGGACCGTGTCGACGCGGGCGTCACCGGGCAGCTGACTCAGAGCGGCGACCGCGGTGAGGAGTTTGGTGGTGGAGGCGGGGACCTTCGCGTCGCGCGGGCGGCGCTCCCACAGGACCTCGCCGGTCACGTCGTCGACGACGCTGGCGGTGAGGTCGCCGACCGCCGGGGACGACGCGAGGGGGCCGAGGATCCGCTCGAGGGCGGCCGGGTCGGGCATCGGCGCCGACCCGTCGACCGCGAGCAGGCCGGGGTTGACCTCCGCGGAGACCTCGGCGTCCCCCGCGGCCGCCCCGCCGCGCGGGTCGACGTCGGTGACCAGCGCGGCCGCGACGAGCCCGACCACGAGGACGGCGACGACGACGAGCACGACCCCCGCCCGCCACACGCGTCCCCGCCCGCGCCACACTCCCCGCTCGGTCACCCACGCCCACTTCCCGGACGCTCCCGCGTCCCCCGCACCCGACTCCGCCGTCTGCCGGCCACCACGCTAGCGGCCCGCGTGACGGCGCCCACCCCCGACGCCGGTGCCGCCTACTAGAATCACCCCGAATTGCCCGGGAGAGCCGTCTCGGGTCCCGCAACATGACGATTTGTGAGGTAGCCCGTGTCCGTCGAAGTGACCATCGAGATCCCCAAGGGTTCGCGGAACAAGTACGAGATCCACCACGAGACCGGCAAGATCTACCTCGACCGTTTCCTCTTCACCTCGATGGGCTACCCGGCCGACTACGGCTACATCGACCAGACCCTGGCCGACGACGGCGACCCGTGCGACGCGCTGGTCCTGCTCGACGAGTCGGTCTTCCCCGGCGTGATCGTCAACTCCCGCGTGGTGGGCGTCTACACGATGTCCGATGAGGCCGGTGGCGACGACAAGCTGCTGTGCGTGCCCGCGCTCGACCCGCGCTGGGAGCACATCCAGGACATCGACGACGTCCCGGACTTCGAGCTCAAGGCGATCGAGCACTTCTTCCTGCACTACAAGGACCTCGAGCCCGGCAAGCACGTCACCCCGGGCGAGTGGCGGGACAAGGCGCACGGCGAGAAGCTCGTCGCCGAGGGCCTGGAGAACTTCACCAAGCACCCCGAGGAGAAGGCCGAGCCCTTCCGCGGCTGACCTCGAGCGGCGCCGCGGCGGGCTACGCCGCGGCGCCTCGCGGAGCGGCGGTCAGCGGCCGGTGTACCTCGCCTCGCGCTTCTCCATCGTCGCGGCGATCGCCTCCATCATGTCCGCCGAGGCCAGGAAGCCCGCGTTCCACGTGGCGACGTAGCGGTTGGACTCGTAGATCGGTCCCTCGATCGCGCGGTTGAGCACCTCACGCGTGCCGCGGACGACCAGCGGCGGGTTGTCCGCGATCTCGGCGGCCGTCGCGTGCGCCGACTCCAGCACCCCGGCGGCGTCGTTCGCGACGTGGGTGACCAGGCCGTACCGCAGCGCGGTGTCGGCGTCGATGTCGCGGCCGGTCAGCGCGAGCTCGCGGGTCAGACCCGAGCCGATGATGTAGGGCAGCCGGGCGAGCGAGCCCATGTCGGCGACGATGCCGACCTTGACCTCGCGCACCGAGTACGTCGAGTCCGCCGAGCCGTGCCGGACGTCGCAGGCCGAGATGAGGTCGATGCCGCCGCCGATGCAGCGGCCCTGCACCGCCGCCACGGTGGGCGTCCTGGCCGAGGCGACGGAGTCGACCGCCCTGCGCATGTCCTCCACGAAGTCGAGGATCCGCTCGTTGCGGGAGGCGTCGGGGGTCGTGTCCGCGGGCAGGAACTCCATGAACTGCGGCATCATCGCCATCAGGTCCAGGCCGTAGGTGAAGTTGCGCCCCTCCGCGGCGATCACGGCGGCGCGCACGTCCGGGTCCGCGTCGAGCTCGGCCATCACCCGCGGCATCTCGGCCCAGAAGTCCGGACCCATCGCGTTGTTGCGGCCCGGGCCGATCAGCGTGACCTGCGCGACGTGCGGGTGACGGACCCCCTTCTCGACGCGCAGGGACGCGTACTCACCGGCGGTGGAGGAGGCGGCGGAGGTGTCTGGGGTGCTCATGCGCTCAGCCTGCCAGAGCCGCCGCGGCGGCGGGGAGCCCCCGTGCGATCACGCGCGGGAGTCGGGCATGACGAACCACAGGATGACGTAGATGAGCAGCTGCGGGCCCGGGAGCAGCATCGAGGCCACGAACAGGACGCGGACCAGCGCCGGATCCAGCCCGAAGTAGTCGGCCAGGCCACCGGCCACGCCGCCGATCCAGCGGTCCTCGGACCGGGTCAGGCGCTTGGGCTGGGAGGCGGGTGGGTAGGTCATGGTGATCTCCTCGTCGTCGTCACACCGGACGATCGGGGACGTGTTCCCCGGTGACCTCCACTCTCCACCCCGGCGCCGGGCGCCACATCGGGGAACGACCCGGATTCCCACCCTGATCGCGCCTCGGGGTGGCGCGGCGCGCGGCGGGTCAGGTGTGGAACTCGCCGCAGTCCACCGTGAGGGTCTGGCCCGTGACGGCCGAGGCGGCGTCGGAGAGCAGGAACAGCACCGGGTCGACGATCTCGCGCTCGCTGGGCAGCCGCCTGAGGTCCATCCGCTCCGCGGTGTGGGCGTAGACGTCCTCGAGCGTGCCGCCGTACTTGCCGGCCAGGCTCTCGAAGTACGCCTTGAGCGTGTCGCCGTAGATGTAGCCCGGCGCGACCGTGTTGACCCGGATGCCGCGCGGGCCGAGCTCGGTGGCCAGCGAGTGGCCGAGCGCGACCAGGGCGGTCTTGGCGATCTTGTAGCCCGCGTAGCGCTCGCGGGAGTGGTGGATGACTGCCGAGGCCATCATGACGACGGAGCTGGTGGCGGCGTCGGCCGCGTCGGTGGCGGGGCCCGCTGCGCCGGCCTCGAGCAGCGCCGTGAACTCCTGAGTCGTCCGCAGGGCCCCCAGCACCGACAGGTCGATCCCCGCCGAGATCTGGTCGTGGTCGGTCCGCGCCAACGGCTTCATGCTCGGCACCGCGAACGCGCTGTACACGAGCCCGTGGACCGCGTCGGTGTGCCCCTCGACGGTCTCGCGCAGCACCCGGACCGAGTCGGGATCGGTCGCGTCCACGGGCGCGGCGATCGCCGTACCGCCCGCGCGGCGCACCTCGTCGTCGGCGCGCACCGCCTCCGCCATCTCCTCCACCCGCGACACCGTGCGCGCGGCGACCACCACCGTCGCTCCCTGCGCGGCGGCCCGCCGGGCCAGCGTGTGGCCGAATCCGGGGCCCGCGCCCACGATCACGATGGTCCTGCCCCGAAGGCTCCCTGAAGTCATGCGCCTCACTTAACCAGCCCGGCGGTGAGCGCGGCTGGTGTTCACCTGCGAGCGATACCATCCGCTGGTGGCCACCATCGGAGAGCAGTATCTGCGCAGCTCACACGCTGCGGCACCCCGGACGCTCCTCGACGTGCTGGGCTCGGCGGTCGAGCGCCACCCCGACGCGCCGTGCCTCGACGACGGCACCCGCGTCCTCAGTTACGCCGAGGTGTGGCGGCAGATCCACGTCTCCGCCGCGTGGATGCAGGACCAGGGCGTGGGCGCCGGGGACCGCGTCGGCATCCACATGCCCTCCGGCTCCGCCGAGCTGTACCTGGCGATCCTCACCACTCTCGCCGCGGGCGCCGCCTACGTGCCCGTCGACGTGGACGATCCGGACGAACGCGCGAAGCTGGTGTTCGGCCAGGCGCGCGTCGCCGCCGTCTACACCGCCCACGGCATGCGTGTCACCGACCCCGACCGGCCCGAGGACCCCGCCCGGCACCGGCGCCCCACCGTCGACGACGACTGCTGGATCATCTTCACCTCCGGCACCACCGGCCTGCCCAAGGGCGTGGCGGTCACGCACCGCAGCGCCGCCGCGTTCGTCGACGCCGAATCCCGCATCTTCCTGCGGGACGCGCCGCTCGGCCCCGGGGACCGGGTGCTGGCCGGACTGTCCGTCGCCTTTGACGCCTCCTGCGAGGAGATGTGGCTGGCCTGGGCCCACGGGGCGTGCCTCGTGCCCGCGCCCCGCTCGATCGTGAAATCCGGCCTCGACCTGGGACCGTGGCTGCGCGAGAGACGGATCACCGTGATCTCCACCGTGCCGACACTGGCCTCGATGTGGCCGGACTCCATGCTCGCCGACGTCCGCCTGGTCATCCTCGGCGGCGAGGCGTGCCCGCCCGAGCTCGCCGCGCGACTGGCCGCGGACGGCCGCGAGGTGTGGAACACCTACGGCCCCACCGAGGCGACCGTCGTGGCGTGCGCCGCGCCGCTCACCGGGGACGGCGAGGTGTCGATCGGACTGCCGCTCGACGGCTGGGACCTCGCGGTGGTCGACGCCGCCGGCCACCCGGTGGGCTACGGCGAGTCCGGCGAACTCGTGATCGGCGGGGTGGGACTCGCCCGCTACCTCGACCCCGCGAAAGACCTCGAGAAGTACGCCCCCATGGAGACCCTCGGCTGGGACCGGGCGTACCGCTCCGGCGACATGGTCCGACTCGAGGCCGACGGCCTGTACTTCCACGGCCGCGTCGACGACCAGGTCAAGATCGGCGGACGCCGCCTCGAGCTGGGCGAGGTCGACACCGCCGTCTCCGCGCTCCCCGGCGTCACCGCGGGCGCCGCCGCCGTGCAGAGGACCGAGGCCGGCCAGCCCGTCCTGGTGGCGTACCTGGTGGCCGACGACCCGGACGGCTTCGACCCCGCCGAGGCGGCCGGCCGGCTGCGCGAGCATCTGCCGGCCGGGGTGGTGCCCCGGTTGGCGCTGGTCGACGAGCTGCCCACCCGCACCTCCGGGAAGGTGGACCGCGCCGCCCTGCCCTGGCCGCTGGCCCAGACCTCCGCCGCCGAATCCGACCTCGACGGCACCGAGGCGTGGGTCGCCGAGCTGTGGTCCGCCGCGCTCGGCGCCGACGTCTCCGGCGTCGACGAGGACTTCTTCGCACTCGGTGGCGGATCGCTGGCCGCCGCGCACGTCGTGGCCCGCGTCCGCGAGCGCTTCCCCGCCGTGACGGTGGGCGACATCTACGACCGCTCCCGCCTGGGCGACTTCGCCGCCTTCCTCGACGAGCTCGAGCCGGAGGCCGAGGTCGCGCCGCGCCACGTCCGGCCCGTCGGGCCCGTCGCTCAGACGGTTCAGGTCCTCTCGACGATCCCGCTGCTCACCGTGACCGGCCTGCGGTGGCTGACATGGCTGGGCCTGGCCAACAACGTCGCCGCCGGGCTCGGGGTGGCGTGGGCGCGGCCCGTGTCGTGGTGGGTACTGGGCGTCCTCGCGGTGCTGCTCCTGCTGCCGGCGGGCCGGATGGCCGTCACCGCGGGCCTGTGCAGACTGCTCACCGCCGGAATCGGCCCGGGGACCTACCCGCGCGCCGGGTCGGTGCACCTGCGCCTGTGGGCCGCGGAACGACTCGTCGCGTCCTCCGGCGCCGTCTCCCTCACCGGGGCCGGGTGGCTCACCACCTTCGCCCGGCTCCTCGGGGCGCGGATCGGCCGCGACGTCGACATGCACACCCTGCCGCCCGTGACCGGCCTGCTCACGGTGGGCGACGGCGCCTCGATCGAACCCGAGGTCGACCTGGCGGGGCACTGGGTGGACGGCGACGTGGTGCACGTCGGCGCCATCGAGATCGGCGAGCAGGCCGTGGTCGGCGCGCGATCCATGCTGCTGCCGGGCGCGGTGATCGGCCGCGGCGCGCACGTGGAGATCGGCTCGGCCGTCGTGGGCCCGGTCAAGGCCGGCAAACGCTACGCGGGATCGCCGGCGCTCAAGCGCGGCAAGCGCGGGTCGAGCTGGCCCTCCGAGCCCGCGCCCCACAGCCGCGGGTGGAGCGTGATGTACCAGGTGTCGGCGCTGGTGCTGGGAGCGACGCCGCTTCTGGCGCTGGCCGCCGGACTGGCGGTCGTGGCGTGGGGGGTCGGCGGCGCCGTGAGCGGCGACGCCGGGACGAGTGGTTCCGGCCTCGCGGAGCTGGCCGCGCGGACAGCCCTCTGGTCGATCCCCGGCGCCCTGCTCGCGTTCGCACTGTTCGGTGCGTTCACGCTCGTGTCGATCCGGCTCCTGTCGATCCGCCTGACCCCCGGCTTCCACCCCGTGCACTCGCGCGTGGCCTGGCAGGCCTGGTGCAGCGAGCGGATCATGGACGCCGCCCGCACCTGGCTCTACCCGCTGTACGCCTCGATGCTGACCCCGGTGTGGCTCCGGCTGCTGGGCGCGCGGATCGGCCGCGACGTCGAGGCCTCGACCGTGCTGCTCATCCCCTCCCTCACCACCGTCCGCGACGGGGCGTTCCTCGCCGACGACACGATGGTGGCGCCCTACGAGCTCGGCTCCGGGTGGATGCGGCTCGAACACGCCCAGATCGGCAAGCGGGCGTTCCTCGGCAACTCCGGCATCGCCTCCGCCGGCCGCAAGGTGCCCGCGCGCGGCCTGGTCGCGGTCCTGTCCTCCGCCCCCGAGAAGGCCAAGAAGGGCACCTCGTGGCTCGGTTCCCCGCCGCAGAAACTGCCGCGCGCGATCGCCGACGCCGACGACGACGGGCGCACCTACCAGCCGCCACGCCGGCTCAAGGTCGCCCGCGGCGCCTGGGAGACCCTGCGGCTGGTCCCGGTGTGGCTGTCGTTCCTCCTGCTGGCGAGCGTGCTCGTGCTGCTGCAGGCCGTGCACCGCGAGTGGGGCTTCGGGGTGGCCGCCCTGGCCTCCGGATTCGTCCTCGCCTACGCGGGGCTGGTGGCTCTGGTGGTGACCGTGCTCGCCAAGTGGATCCTGGTGGGCCGGATCCGGGTGGGAGAGCAGCCGCTGTGGTCCTCGTTCGTGTGGCGCAACGAGGTGGCGGACATGTTCGTCGAACTGATCGCCGCCCCGTGGATGGCCAGGCCCGCCGCGGGCACCCCGGTCATGAACCTCATGCTGCGCCTGCTCGGGTCACGCGTCGGCCGCGGCGTGTGGTGCGAGTCGTACTGGCTGCCCGAGGCCGACCTCATCGCTCTCGGCCGGGGCGCCACCGTCAACCGCGGCTGCGTGGTCCAGACGCACCTGTTCCACGACCGCATCATGCAGATCGACCGCGTCGACCTCGCCGACGGCGCCACGCTGGGCGCCCACTGCGTCGCGCTGCCGGCGTCGGCGATCGGCGCCGGCTCCACCGTCGGCCCGGCCTCGCTCGTCATGCGCGGGGACCGCATCCCCGCCGGCACCCGGTGGCAGGGCAACCCCATCTCACCCTGGCGGGGATAGGCCGCGCGGCTCGCGGGTGCCCGCGGGCCGGGTCAGCCGCCGGCGATGGCGCGCAGGGCGGCGAGGTGCGACTCGTACGCCTTCCGGCCGGTGCGGTTGAGCGAGAGCCACGTGCGGGGCCGCTTGCCCACGTGGCCCTTGCGGACCGTGACGTACCCGGCCCTCTCCAGCACCGAGACCTGCTTGGACAGCGTCGAGTCGGACACCTCGACCGCGTCGCGGATCGTGGCGAACTCCGCGTCGTCGACCCCGGCCAGCGCCGCGACGATCGAGAACCGCACCGGGGCGTGGATGACCTCGTCGAGTCGATGGCGGGCGTGTCCCCCGGAGCGGTCGCGCCCGTCCCCGGGAGTGCCCGTGCCCGGGGCGGAGCCCCCCGATGCGGCGGCCGCCCTCGTCGTCGTCCCCTTCTCCTCGCTCATCGCGCCGCACCCCGCCGGACGATGACCCCGGCGGCCACCAGGGCGGGCAGCGCGACCAGGACCACGCCGAGCGCGTACCACCAGGCGGTGAGGCCGATCGTCGTGCGGATGACGTTGAGGGCGGTGACGACGACGAGGATCATCACGCCCGATCCCGCCATGCCCCACGTATACGTCCGGCCCGAGCCGCGGGGGCTCGCACTGATGGCGCGCCGCTGCCAGTAGATCGCCACGAAGAGCAGCGCCACGTACGGGATGAGCGCCCAGTTGGTGAACATGATCGCGATGGTGCCGACGCCCATGAGGACCGCGATCGCCGCGGCGAAGCCGGCGAAGACGCGGACGTCCTGGGCGGTGCTCACCGGGGGTCGGCCCTCCGCCTCGGCGAGCAGGCGGGCGGCCTCGGCGCGGTCGACCGGGTCGGTCGTGGGGTTCTCCGTGGTCATGGCGACACCTTTCCCGTCGGGACCCCGACGGTGTTTCCCCCGAGGCGATGACTCGACTCTAGGCAACTACTTTCTCGTTTGGCAAGTACTTTTCCGGGATCGCCCCGGGGTCGGGTCGGCGACAGCGGACAGGGCGGGCCCCACGAGGGGTCCTCTAGACTCGCGCAGGTCATGGAATTGAAGGCAGCCAGCAAGGCCCTCGCCGCCAGGATCGCGGGCGACCACGCCACCTCCGGCGGCGATCCCGGCGACCCCTACCTGCCCGGCGCCGGCAACCACGGCTACCGCGTCACCCGCTACGACCTGGACCTCACCTACCGGATGAGCTCCAACAACCTGCGCGGCACCGCCGTGATCACCGCGACCACCACCGAGCCGCTCGATTCCATCCGGCTCGACCTGTCGCCGCACCTGACCGCGTCCAAGGTGTCGATCGACCGGGGGCGCGTCACCCGCTTCACCCGACCCCGCGGGAAGCTCGCCGTCACGCTCGCCGAGCCCCTCGACGCGGACACGGAGTTCACCCTGACCATCCGTTACGCCGGCAACCCGCGGCCCGTGCGCGGCACGTGGGGCGAGGTCGGCTGGGAGGAACTCACCGACGGTGTCCTCGTCGCGGGCCAGCCCAACGGCGCACCCAGCTGGTTCCCCTGCGATGACCACCCGGCCGCCAAGGCCCCGTACAGCATCCGCCTGACCACCGACTCGCCCTACCGCGCCGTGATCACCGGAACCCTCCGCGGCACCAAGCGCAGCGGCAGCCTGACCACCTGGGACGTCGACCTCCCGCACCCCACCTCGCCCTACCTGGTCACCGTCAACCTCGGCCGCTACGAGCACCTCGAGCTCAGCGGCGGCGCGGTCCCGGTCCACGCGTTCCTGCCCGCCGACCTCAAGCGCGACTTCCGGCGGGCGTTCGCCCGGCAGACCGAGATGATCGACGTGTTCAGCCGGCTGTTCGGCCCCTACCCGTTCGAGGACTACACGGTCGTGATCACCGACGACGAGCTGGAGATCCCCCTCGAGGCGATGGGCATGTCGACGTTCGGGCGCGGCACCGCCGAATCCGGCGACCGCGACGAGCGGCTCATCGCCCACGAGCTCGCCCACCAGTGGTTCGGCAACGCCGTCACCGCCGCGCAGTGGAAGCACATCTGGCTGCACGAGGGGTTCGCCTGCTACGCCGAATGGCTGTGGACCGAGTTCTCCGGCGGCGCCGACGCGGCCAGCCACGCCCTGCACTACTACTCCAAGCTGCAGAACTCGCCCCAGGACATCCTGCTGGCCGACCCCGGGCCGGAGGACATGTTCGACGACCGCATCTACAAGCGCGGCGCCCTCACCCTGCACTCGGTGCGCCAGGCCATCGGCGACGCGGCGTTCTTCGAGCTCCTGCGCGCGTGGGTGGCCACGCACTCGGGCGTGACCGTCACCACGGACGACTTCCTCGCGATGGCCGCCGCGCACTCCCCCGTCGACCTGCGGCCGTTGTGGGACGCCTGGTTGTTCTCCGAGCCCCTGCCGCCGACCCTCGGCATGCCCGATGACCACGCCGGCCGCGGCTGAGGCCCAGGCCGGCGTGGCCCCCGGGGCCGGCGCGGGCGGGATGCGGGCCCTGACCCTGGCGACCGTGTTCGCCGCGGCCTCGGGGTACCTGGTCATGCTCATCGCCGGCCGAGCGCTCGGGCCCGCCGACTACCCGCTCTTCGCGACCTACTGGGGCGCGTTCTTCGCCCTCGGCGGCGTGGCGAACGGGCTCATGCAGGAGGCCACGCGGGCCGTCCGGTCGGCGCGGGAGGGAGCCGACCGCGAGACCAGCGGCGGAGCCGCGGTCACCGGTGGAGGGGCCGCGGTGGCGACCCCGCCGCGGGGCGCCGTGCGGCTGCTGCCCGCCGGCCTCGCCCTCGGCCTGATCCTCGCCGCCGCGGTCGCGGTGAGCGCACCCCTGTGGCCATCGCTGGGCCTGCCCACCTTCTCCGGCGCGGGGGTGGCGATCATGGCGTTCGGCATCCTCGGCTTCACGCTCCAGGCCGCCACCGCCGGCGCCCTCTCCGGCACCGAGCGGTGGGGGCTGTACGCGGTCCTGCTCACGGTCGACGCCGCACTGCGGTTGGCCGCCGCCGGCATCGCATGGTGGCTCGGCGACGCCGGGCTCGGGTTCGCGGTGGCCACCGTCGCCGGCGCCGTGACCTGGGCCGTGCTCATCGCCGTCTCCCCGGGCACCCGTACCGCGCTGCGCTCCGCCGTCGACGCCGGACGCCGACGCTTCTGGCGCAACACCGCCACCGCGATGCTCGCCTCCGCGGGCACCTCCGTCCTGGTCACCGGCTTCCCGCTGTTCGTCACCGCGACCGTCCGCGACTCCGATCCCGCCCCGCTCGTCGGTGCCGTCATCCTGGCCATCACCCTCACCCGCGCCCCGCTGCTCGTGCCGCTGACCAGCTTCCAGAGCGCGATCATCGTCTTCTTCGTCGAGCGCCGCGCCCGGGGACCGCGGTCGCTGACCGCGCCGCTGGGCCTGGTCACCGCGGTCGGCGTCGTCGGCGCGGGCGCCGCGTGGCTCATCGGCCCGTGGCTGATCCGTGTGTTGTTCGGCGGCGATTTCGAGCTGCCCGGCGCCGTCCTCGCCGCCCTCACCGCCGCCTCCGTCGGTACGGCCGCACTCATGGTCACCGGGAATGCCGCCCTCGCCTTTGACCGCCATCTGCTCTACAACGCCGGCTGGTGGGTCGCGGTGATCGCGGCGGCGGCGCTGCTGGTGGCCGTCCCCGGCCCGCTCGACGTGCGCGCGGCAGTCGCGTTGCTCGCCGGGCCCGGCATCGGGGTCGCCCTCCACGTGGTGGGCCTGATCGTGGCGGCGCGGCGACACGGAGCGGCCGCATGACCGAGCTGCGTCCCCTGGTCCGCCGCGGCTCCGAGCTTCTCGCCGCGCTCCTGGTGGCCGGGCTCGTCGGGGCCGCGACCTACCTCGCCATCGACTCCCTGCCGTTCGCCGAGCCCAGTTGGCTGCCCGAGACGTTCGGCGGAACGCTCGCCGCGCTGGTCGTCATCGCCGCCGGATGGCTGCTGCTCCGCCGCTCGACCGGCCCCCGGACCCTGTGGGCACTGGGCACGGTCGGCCCCGCGTTCCTCGCGTCCTCCCACCTGAGCCTCCTCCTGAACGGCACCCCCCACTACCTCTTCGGCCTGGGTGGCGATCAGCTCAACCGCGTCGCCTACGTCACCCGCTTCGCCGACTCCCCCGCAATCGCCGACCCCTTCTACGCCGACGCCGCGCCGTTCTATCCGCCGCAGTGGTTCTGGGTGGGCGGGCGCCTCGCGGACATGGCCGGAGTCGAGGGGTGGGCCTTCTACAAGCCGTACGCGATCCTCACCATGGCCATCGCCGGCGCGATCGCGTTCGTGGCCTGGCGCTGGCTCGTCCCCGCCCGGCTGGCCGTCCTGTTCGGCCTCACCACCTCCGTGATCGGTGGTCACACCAACGCCTACGAGCCGTACTCGTGGATCCTCATCTGCCTGCTCCCGCAGGTCGTGGTGGCGACGTTCCTGCTCTGCGCGCGCGCCGCCGCGGCCCGGGCGGAGACCTCGGTAGACCGCCGGCCCACGTGGCCGCTGGTCATGACCATCGGGGTCTACCTCGGCTGGGCCGCCCTCGGGTACACGCTCATCGCGGGTTTCGCCGCGCTGATGGTGGGCCTCGTCGTCGTCCTCCACGCCTGGTACCACCGCGCCGACCGCGCCGTGGTCGGGGCACTGCTCGGCCGACTCGCGGCGATGGCGGCGATCTCCGCGGCGATCGCGTTGGTGTTCTGGCACCGCTACCTGCTCGCCGTGCTCGGCGGGGCGGAGACCGAACCGTCGGTGGCCAACGATTTCGCGCCCGAGGTGGCCTCGCGGTGGCCGCTGCCGATGTTCGAGCCGTCCGCGGCCGGGTTGTTGTGTCTCGTCGGGGCGGTGTGGCTGGTCGTCACCGTGTGGCCCGGTGGCGCCGGCGCGGCGACCGCGCGTGCGGCGGAGTCGATGCGGGCGCGACTCGGCGCCGACACCGCGGCCGGCCACGACGTCGACGCCGACACCGCGCTCCGTGACACCGGACCGCTCCCCTCCTCCGGGCGCCGGCTCGTGCTGGCGCGGGCGCTCGCACTGACCGTGGTCGCCGCCCTCGGCTGGTACGTCCTGTCCGGCCTGCGCGCGGTCACCGGGAGCACGCTGCTGCCGTTCCGCATGATCCCCGTCGTGACCCTGGCGCTCGCGCTGGCGGGGATCGTCGGCGCGCTCACCCTGGCTCGGTGGGCGATCCGCACCTCCCCCGGGCCGTCCCGCGGGCGGGTGACCGCGGCCGCGGTGGTGGTGGCCGGGCTCGCCGCCGTTCAGCTGGTGCAGCACGTCTCCGACGAGGACGCGCACTTCGCCGCGGTGGCGCGGGAGAACCCCGGGGTGCCGCACGACATCCTGGGGGCGATCGATGAGATGACCGACGATCGCACGCCGTCCGACCTGGTGGTGTTGACCGCGGACCCGTCGCTCTACGCGTACCGGCCCTTCCACACGTTCCAGGCCCCGGCCCAGGCGTATGCGACCCCGGCGGGCCGGTACGAAGCGCGGCTCGACGAGATCCGCCGCTGGTCCGACACCGACTCGCCGGGCGAGCTGACCGCGGCGATCGACTCGAGCTCGTTCCGCGGACCTGACGTGCTGGTGCTTGACCGGGAGGGCTCCCGGCGGTGGATCTTCCCGGCCATGGTCAACGTGATGCCGCAAAGCCAGAACAATGTGCGGGAGGAAATCGTGTTCGTTCCTCGCCAGTTCGACGATCCCGCGCTGTTCGACGTCCGCGAGGTGGGGTCTCGGATGGTGATCGTCCGGCGCTGACCCGGTTCCTCGGCCCCCGGGCCGCAAAGCCGGACAAGGCGGCGCAGGCGGAGCCGACCCTCCGACTCGCGGGGTCATGCTGCGGCCTCGGCGCCGTGCAGGTGTTGC